>SVLT01000001.1 GCA_015067845.1 Oscillospiraceae bacterium | reverse complement strand
CGTTAACGGCCAGCTGGTTGCGGAAGAAAACAACAACCTGTGGCTCATCATTGTCATCGTCGCAGTTGCAGTGATCGGCGCAGCAGCTCTCGTGATCGTTCTGGTGAAGATCAGGAAGAGAAATGCAAAATAATCTACTTGAAACAATCCTGCCCTATCCCAGGGCAGGATTGTTTTCGTTTGCACATAATTACTTGATTTATAGAAAATATTGTTGTTTCTCAAAAAAACGATTGCATTCTGGTTGCAACAATGATATAATTATTTTAGTTAACTAAATGTGCCTTGAAGAAGGGTGCCTATGCCATTCATCATAGCATGCAAGGAGGATACACAGAATGAACAAGACTTGGAAACGCAGTATCAGTTTACTTTTGATCCTGTGCACCCTGGTGGGCTATATTGTCCTGCCGGATGTGCCTGCGGCTCAGGCTGAGGTGCAAAGCCAGGCGGCGACTGCCACGAACCTGGTCGAGAACGGTACCTTTGAAAAAGAGTCCAACGGTACGGTTGAGGCTGACATAACAGGTTGGTCTAATATATCCGGCATTTGGTCTATTGTGGCTGAAGAGGGCAAGGAGGGCAATTATGTTGCCAAGGTAGCGGACGATAGCGCCACAGGCGGCCGGTATATTTATTGCGGCCTTACTGTGGAGCCCGGCTGTACCTATACCCTTAAGGTGGATTATAAGGGCAAGTATACTGCCAGCAATCCCGGTATTTATGTGCGTAAGGGCGCCCAGAATGGCACCAATCTGCACATGAAGGGCTTTTCTGCGCTTTCTGCAGACACCTGGCAGACCTATGAGGCACAGGTGGAGATTCCTGCAGACACGACAAAGGCATTCATTCTGATTGCTTCTCCTACCGCCGGTGTGGGTACTGCTTGCTTTGACAATATCTCCTTTACCAAGGTCGTTGCCGGCGACAATGAGGGCGGCCACGAGGGTGGTAACGAAGGCGGCAGCACGACTCCTGCCGCAGGCAACCTGATCGCCAACAGCACCTTTGGCAGCACAGAGGCTGACATGTCCGGCTGGACCCGTCAGTCCGCTTCTGGAATTTGGAAGGTTGAGGCTGACCCTGATAAGGCAGGCAATTTTGTTCTGCACCTGAATGACGACAGCGCAAGCATCGGCGGCTATGTCTATGCGACCGTTCAGCCGCAACCCGGTACCTATACATTAAAATTTGATTATAAGACGGACAATGCGCCCCAGGTCATCGTTCGTGGCAATGCTGCCACCACTGCGGGCATAGAGCTGTTGAAAAAGACCTGCGCCAAAACAAACGGTGAATGGGCAACCTTTGAGACTGAAATCAAGGTGACTTCGGATGTCTCCACGGTCTACATTTTGCTCAACAGTGGTCAGGCAGTAATGAATTCCGCTTATTTTGACAATGTCTCCTTTGCAAAGGAGCAAACCGTGCCCGTTACCGGCAACCAGGTTCCCAACGGCACCTTCGGCAGCACAGAGGCTGACTTCTCCGGTTGGAACCGTCAGGCCGGCGACGGTATCTGGACTGTTGTGGCTGATCCGGACAAGGCGGGCAATTTCCTTCTGCAACTGGCAGACGACAGCACGACTGCCGGTGGTTACGTCTATCCTACCATTCAGCCCGAGCCCGGTTTCTATAAACTGAAAATCGATTATAAGACGGATGATGCACCCCAGATCATTGTGCGCGCCAACAGCGCAGGCACTTCCGGCATTGAGCTGTTGAAGGAGAATTTTGCGAAAACAAACGGCGCATGGAAAACCTATGAAGCCGTCATTGAAGTGGTTGAGGATTATTCCAATATCAATATTCTGCTGAACACCGGCCTTGCCGCCCAAAATTCCGCTTACTTCGACAATATTTCTTTCGAAAAGACGGAGATCTCCGGCGGTGACGGTGAGGACAGCGGTGAAATGGTTGATCCGGAAGATGTCATCGTGATCCCGGAACAGAATCTGCTGGACAACCCCTTCTTCGAGTTGACCCTCTTCACCTACACGACACCGATAAATGCAACTGCACTGCCCAACGGCTGGACACTGGAAACCATGGGCACGGGTGTTCAACTGTTCAAGACTAACGCATCTGCCTATAAGGGTGAATGGGCCATTCAGGCTGTGGATGCTTCGGCGTCGGGCAGCTTCAAGTTGTCTACCAAGATAGAAAACATTCAGCCCGGTCAGGAGTACAAATATATCTACGCCCGGACAGGCAAGGGTTCGCCCAGTATATATGTTCGTTGTTACGATGCTGAGGGCAAGCTGCTGGAGGAATACACCAATGCCCAGGCCGGTTTCAGCAACTGGAGAACCAGTTGGCGGACATTCGTGGCGCCGGAGAATACTTCTTACGCCATCGTGTCCCTGGAAAGTACGGCAGCTGCAACCTGCAATATCTATCTTGATGATTTACAGTTCTTTGCAACCTCCGGTGCGAACACAAGAAATATGCTTACCAATGCCTCCTTTGAGGAGTATCCGGAAGGCTTCGAGGACATTCTGATTTCCTCCAAGAATGAATCCACCCTGAAGGGCTGGACCATTGGCAGCGGTGCAGACAAGATTTCTCTGGTCCCCACCGAGACCGAACTGGATAAGTCTGTTGTGGGCAACTACATGATCAAGATGGACGATCAGGATTCCGGCACAGGCATGAATATGTACTATGTCATGGACGTAGAGCCCGGAAAGACCTATACATACAGCGCCATGGTCCGTGGCGAATACACAGAAAGCTACCCCAGTATTCGTATTGCTTATTATTATGATGAGGACTGCAAGGAAGTTGCCAATATCGGTTCCAAACAGCACAAAACTGTGACCATTTCCTGCTCTCCCGACTTCTGGACCCGTGGTATCGTGTCCACAACGGCACCTGAGGGTGCGGTTAAGGCCCGTGTTTACCTGATTTCCTCCAATGCCTCTGTAGGTACGGCCTATTTCGGCAACCTGGCTGTTGTGAAAGGCGTTTCCATCAAGTATGACAATCTGGACTTCGAAGACCTGGATAAGACCGGCGCGGTGGAAAGCTGGGATTCCTACGAAGACGGCAAGCTGGCCGCTTCCACCAAGGGTCCTTTCGCAGGCAAGATCTCCCTGCAGGTCAAGGACAACAGCCAGAGTGTGCAGCAGGGCGCCATCAGCAAGATCACAGACCTGAGCGGCTATCAGATCTCCGGTTATGCTACAGATGAGTTGACGTATTACATCACGGCCCGCGTCAAGGACACCAAGAATGTAAAGGGCCAGCTGGCCATTATCTACTATGACAACGGCTTTAAGGAATTGAGCCGAGATTCTGTGACCTCCGCAGGAACCGGCAAGTGGCAGTTCCTGCTATTGGCAAGCAAGGCCCCCGCAACTGCCTCCTACGCGAAGCTGGTTCTGCTGGTGGGCGACAATGCGGAAGCCACCGGTACCGTCTACTGGGACGACATGACCATAGTGGAAGAATACGGTCAGTATATTGACGAAGCCTACGATTATGACATCAAGTATGATGAGGGCAACCGCCTGTACTTTACAGAGGAAGAACTGAAAAAGATCCGTGAATTCGCTATGGACGATACAGTCAATGCCTTCGGTGTTTCTGGTGCGAGTGCATACAGAAGTCTGATCAAAACTGCGGACACCTATGTAGACCAGGAATATTTCTATCAAGGTTGGGATGCCAGCCCCAATGGTGACCGTGTGACCCGTTATAAGGTCAATCTGGATCATATTCAGGATATCAGTGCCGACCCGCTGCTGGACGATGTGCCCGGCGGCCGTAACTGGCCTTATCTGGAGGGTATTTCCAGTGGCCTGTATAACCGTTTCACCACCGTGGCCATGGCTTATGCCATCACCGGTGATACTAAGTATTCCGACCAGGCCATCAGCTGGGCGCTGGATATGTGCGAGTGGGAGTACTGGACAGAAACCAAGTATAACTGGTGGCTCAGCAACGAGCCGGTGAACGCTTCTTTGGATAACCCCCGTATCACCATGGGTATGGCAACCATTTACGATATGTGCTATGACCAGATGACCCAGGAGGAACGGGATCTGATCGCCCAGAACATTATTTACAAGGGCGTTGCTCCCATGTATGCGGACATGACCGGTCCTAGAAGACAGACATGGCACAACAAATTCCTGATGCGCTGTTCTGCCGTACTGCTGGGTACACTGGCGGTTATCAATGAAGACAACAAGGATGAACTGAGCAAGTATCTGGATCGGGGCTATGCCTTTGCAAATGCCTTCCTGGATGCGCGGTATACGGAGTCTGAAAACGAGGGTTACTCTTATACCAGCCTGTCCTTAGAAGAGCTGGCCATGGGTATGGACAGTCTTCTGCGGGTCACCGGCCGGACGGGTTTGCTGGAACACCCTTATTTCAGCGAGATTTTGGTTGACTGGGTCGTAGATTTCCTGTCCCCCGGTGAAATCAAACAGTTCCCCGTATATTCGGACAGCCACGCAACCGGACGGTATTTTAAGACCACCATGTTGATGCTGAACCGGAATAACGGCGACGGCAAGGCAGGTTACTACCTGCAGAAGATGGGCCTGGATACCGACTATTTCAAGGTCCTGCTGTATGCTGACTATGAGCCGGTGATCACCGAGCCTACGGAGAATGACTATGTTGCTTATGTGGAACGGGTGGGCTATGGCGGCCTGCGTACCGGTTGGGATGATGGCGACCTGATGCTCTACATCGTCGGTAATAACTCCGCTTCCGGTCACGGTCAGTACGACCAGTTGTCGTTCCAGCTCTTTACGGACGATCTGTGGCCTGCTGTTGACCCGGGTTACTCCAACCTGTCTGAGGGCTTCGACGAGCAGCAGGGCCACAACATCATCCTCGTGGACGGCCAATGGCAGACTGTAAAGGGCCAGGGCACATTGGAATCTGTGGTGGACGCGCAGTTGTACGGTCAGTTCTCCGGCAGCGCTCCCGGCGCCTATGCCGAAGGTCTGCTGACCCAGTGGGACCGTCACACCATCATGATCAACCACGGCGACAGACCCTACTACATCATCATTGACGAAATGGCCTCCGATACCGAGCGTGTTTACGATTTCAACCTGAACACCGGCGGATGGAAGGATATTACTGTCGACGGCAATGCAATGGCCGAGGGTGTAAATAAGGGTAACAAGGTTGCGGTTTACGGCAGCAACGGCTACATCTTCGCAGAATTTGTCAGCAAGGAAAAGATGAACATTGAGGCTGTGACCTATGAGGACGGCGGTCCCGTGCTGCAGGCGGACAGCGGCAAGAATAAGTCCCAGCAGTACATGACCATCCTTACCAAGCCCTACGGCATTGAGCTGGATGAGTCCTTCTCCTTCCTGCAGTTGCTGAATACCCCTGATCTAGTCGCCTATAAGACTTCCTCTAACGACTCCGTCATTACCAAGTCCGTTACGGCAAGCGGCAACGCACTGTACTTCTTCCGCGGACAGAGTGTGGGAGATTGGATCGAACTGCCCTTCACTTTGGATGAAAGCGGTACGTATGATCTGATGTTGAAAATCGCAAAGTCGTATAACTACGGTATTTATAAGATCTTCATTGACGATGAACTCATTACCACCTATGACGGTTACGATGAATCGGTCTATACCCATGAACTGAACCTGGGCAAGCGTGAGGTTGCTGCCGGTGAACATATGCTGAGGCTGGAACTGGTGGGTGTCAACCCCAAGAGTATCGGTGCACTGATCTCCGTGGCATCTCTGACCTTTGCAACAGAGCGTGAGATGCCGGATGCTCCTATCTACACCCAGGAAGTTTATGATACCGACAAGGTTCTGGGTGCAAAGATCTTCCACACCGTGAACAATTACGACATTGTTCTCCACAACAGAGGAACCGGTAAGATCACCGCCGGCGGCGTGACCACAAACGGCGAGCAGGCTGCGATCATTGGCGTGATGGAAGACGGCTACATGGAAGGCTTTACCTTGATCACCGGTACATCCCTGACCTTTGACGGTAAGACATTGGTGAAAGCATCCAGCGCGGCGACCGTCTCTGCGGACTTCCGCGGCAAGGCAAAGTATGCCGTCACTACGGACAAAGAGCAGTCCATCTCTCTGTACGCTCCCTATAAGATCTTGGGCGCGACTGTGGACGGCAAGAGTGTCGAGTACAGCCTGGATGGCAAGATGGCCAAAATTTCCGTGCCTGCCGGCACTCACACCGTGGTACTGTATGTGAAGAATGCCGTTGAATACCTCTGGGGTAACGAAGGCGGCGAAGGCAAGACCATTTACGATGCAAACGGCGAGATCATTTATAAGATTTGGGAAGGCGTCGACGGAACAGCATATCTGTACGAGGACGGCCAGTTGAAGCTCGATGCCTATTTCGATCCGTTGACAAAGGTTCTTATCCGTGAGGAATTGCTGGAAGATGGCTCCTGGCAGATCACCACCCACGACCTGATCGGCAACATCAGCAAGATCGAAATTGAACACCCCAACGGGAATCTGACCACCGTTACCTATCAGTTGGACGGCAGTATCTCCACATTGGTTACCGACAAGCGGGGCGAGTACCTGGAAATGACCATGGATTACCCCGACGGCTCCAAGACAGTTGCTCAGTATCTGGATGACAAGACTGTTACCACCAAGTACGGTGTAAACGGCAATGTCCTTGCTGTTACTACCATGTACAACGATGGCAGACGTGTTGAGGAGACCTACGACGAAAACGGCAAGCTGCTCAGCAAGATCACTCGCACCAAGGGCGGCAACCGTGAAGAAGTGGTCTACAATGCTGACGGCAGCGTGGTGACCACCGTCTACACCGCCAACAAGCTGACCTCCGTACAGACTGTCCATGCAGATGGTACTTCTGTTCTGGAAGAGCATCTGGAAGACGGCAGCGTCCGTGTGACCAAGTACGACAAGGATGGCAATGTTCTGGAAGTGACCATCGACGGTAAGCTGGTGGAAGAGGAGAAGGCAGATAACTCCTGGATCATCATTGTCATCGTGGCTGTGGCCATTGTTGGCGCGGCAGCGCTGGTGATCGTTTTGGTCAAAATTAGGAAGAGAAACGCAAAATAAGCGAAAGACCAACAAAACCTTTTTGCCGTGAGCAAAACTTTTTTGCTCACGGCATTTTCTTTTCTAAAAGGCGGAAAATTCGTTGAAAGACAGAAGTATTTGTTGTATAATAAAGAGCACCGAGTGACGGTATACAATTCAGTTTTTTGATTTAGAGGAGAGTATACTATGAAATGGGAAAATCTCAGAGAAGAAGAGTTTAAGGGCGCCATAAAAGAGTCCGGCGGACTTTGCGTTATGTGCCTGGGTTGCCTGGAAAAGCACGGTCAGCACCTGCCCGTTGGTACGGACTCTCTGAAAGGGGACAAGGTGGTGGAGCTGGCTTCTGAAAAGGCCGGTGTTATGATGTTCCCCACTACCATGTGGCTTGGAGATGTGTCCTCTGCCCACTCCTTTGAAAATCCGGATAAAACCCACAAGTACGGCTTTATCGGAATGAATCCCACCACGCTCTTGACTGTTCTGGAAGAGTTGTGTGACGAGATTGCAAGAAACGGATTTACCAAGATCTTGCTTTGCACCTCTCACGGCGGCAATGCTAATCTGGCCGGCTTCTTTACCCGTTCCCAGTTCTATAAGAAAAAGAACTACATGACCATGTTCTGCAAGGCCTATGACTTTGCAAAGCAGCTCGAACCCGGCAATGTCCTGGAAGCGGCAAAGGCCGATCCGGAATACTTCTCCATGCTCACAGAGGAAGACAAGAAAACCCTGGCGAAGTTTGCGGAAACCGGCACCGGCGGCGGTCATGCAGATTTCAAGGAAACTGCACTTACCTACGGCACGCATCCACATCTTGTCGCACCGGACAGATTTGATGCCGAGGATGGCAGCAGCGCCCATAAGTTGGCTTTCCCCGCAGAGTATGGAATTTCCACCTATGCTACCTGGCTTGCAAACTATCCGAATGCATACGGTGGCTTCGCACCCATTGGTTGTACAGCCACCATCGGTGAAGCGTATTTGAAGCTTTCCGTGGACAGACTGGCTGAAATTTTCACTCATGTCAAGAATATGACCGAGTGTGAAGAAATCATGGAAGAGCTCAAATTGCAGTAATATAAAACCCCTTGGTTTTTGAAAACCAAGGGGTTCTTGTTTGTAATATTATCTCTTTTTCCAGGTGCTGCGTGAGAACAGGACCAAGATCGGGAAGATTTCCAGACGGCCTGCCAGCATACAAACGGATAAAACCAGTTTGCTGAATGTGCTGTAATCCGCAAAATTGCAGGTTGGACCCACAGCTTCCAGACCCGGACCGATATTGTTAAAGCACGCCAGCACCGCGGTCAGATTGGTTCCAACGGAGAAACCGTCCATAGAAATCAGCAGATAACTGATGATAATTACGATGACATAGGCGGCAAGATAGGCATTGGTGTTGGCAAGTATCTTTTCATCTACAACCTTGCCGTTGTTACGCACGACCCGTACAGTTCGGGGATTCAGCACTTGTCGAATGTTTCGCCGCAGACTCTTGAAAAGAAGCAGTACCCGGCCGCATTTGATTCCGCCGCCGGTGGATCCGGCACAGGCGCCAACCACCATCAGCATCATCAAAAGGCCTTTGCTCAGGGCGGGCCAGAGATCAAAATCCGTGGTGGCATAGCCGGTGGTCGTCATAATGGAACTGACCTGAAAAGCGGCATGGCGAATGGTTTCTTCCAAGGTGTTGTAAGCATCGCGCATGCTAATCCAAACATTCAGCGTTATGAACACGACACAGGCAAGGGCCAGGCCAATATACAGTCGCAATTCATCGTCCCGGAACACAGCTTTTACCTGGCGCATCAGCAACAAGTAGTAACAGCTGAAATTCACACCGAACAGGAACATAAAGATGGTTGTGACCCATTGAATATAGGGACTGTGAGAAGCAAGAGAGTCGTTCTTAATGCCAAAGCCACCGGTGCCGGCAGTGCCAAAAGCGGTACACAGAGATTCAAAGAAATCCATGCCGCCGCACAGGAGGAAGATCACATTAAGAACGGTCATTCCAACATAGATGAGGTAGAGGATCAGCGTTGTTTGCCGCATTTTCGGCACCAGCTTACCCACATCCGGGCCGGGGCTTTCTGCGCGAAGCAGGTGCATGGTGAAGCCGTTGTCTCCGTCGCCTGCGGGGGCAATGGCCAGCAGAAACACCAGTACACCCATGCCGCCCAGCCAGTGGCTGAAGCTGCGCCAGTACAGAAGACCCTTCGGCAGCACCTCGACATCTCGTAAAATGGAAGAGCCGGTGGTGGTAAAGCCGGATACAGCTTCAAACAGGGCGTCCATAAAATTGGGAATTGCGCCGGAAAAGTAAAAGGGGAGACAACCTAAAATACTCAGGCTTGCCCAGCCCAGAGCTACGCACACCAAACCTTCTCTGGCACTGAAAACCTTTCCGGCTCTACGGCAAAGGGCGAATAACAGCACAGCCAATGCCAAAATGATGCCGATGGTATACACAAAGCCGCTTGCAGCTGCGGATTCACCGGAAAACAGGCTGATTCCTAACGCGGGCAGCATAAAAGCGGCCTCAATGGTGATAATCTGGGCGATGAAACGCCCCATCATCTTAAAGTTCATAATGTACTCCCATTATGTTCAGATAAAAATGTCATTGATCTGTTTCAAAACGCCCCGGCCGCTGGTGACGGCCACCAGGGTATCGCCCTCGGTAAAGATACTGTCACCGTTGGGGATCTGCGTTTTCACGCCGTGGGTAATGCTGGCGATCAGGACATTGTTTTTCAGTTTCAGCTTTTTCAGAGGCATATCCCGGTATTTCGTGGAGCTGTCCACAAGAAATTCAACAGCCTCAGCCTGTCCGTTCGCGATGGAGTGAACGGAGATCGCGGCACCGGTTTGGTTCTGCATAGCGCGGACATAGCGCACAATATCATTACAGCACAGCTCCTTGGGGCTGATGACGCTGCCAAGGGGCAGGGAAGTCATGATGGTGTTTTCGTGTCGGCTCAGCTTGGTGATCACCTGAGGGACATTGTTGGACCCAGCATACATGGAGATCAGCATATTTGTTTCATCCATGCCGGTCAGGCTGCACAGCGCATCCGCATTCTCAATGCCCTGATCGTTCAAAAACTGCTGGTTACTGCAATCGCCGTGAACGACGGTAGTTTCCGGCAGTAAAGTGGCAAATTCCACGCATTTATTGTAATCCTTGTCCACCAGTTTTACATCAATCTTATCGTCTTCCAGCAATTTCGCCAGATAGTAGCTAATGCGGCTGGCACCGCAGATCAGAACCTTGCGCACCCGGCGTGTGACAATGCCCAGATTGCGCAGCAAGATGGCCAGATCGGCGGTAGGTGCGGTGACGAAGATGCGGTCTCCGGCTTCCAAAACGAAATTACCGCTGGGAGCGATCGCAGCTCCGTTACGCAGAACAGCGCACACCAGGACATGGCACTTGATGATACCGCTCATCTCGTTCAGCGGTACATTGCACAGCTTGTTTCCCTGTTCAATGCGCAGCTCTACAATGGCGACCTGACCCTTGGCGAAGGTGTCACGGCGCAAAAATCCGGGGAACTTCAAAAGACGCTCGATTTCCAGCGCGGCACTCTTTTCCGGATTGACTGTCAGCGACAGGGGAAAGATCTCCGGCATGGTCATAACCTGCTCGGCGTACTGGGGAGACCGAATACGGGCAATGGTATGCACCTTGCTGTTGATGCCGTGGGCGGTCATGCAGCACAGAAGATTCACTTCGTCTGCATCAGAGGTGGCGATCACCAGATCTGCGCCTTCTACACCGGCCTGCAAAAGGACCTCTTTGGAAGCACAGTTGCCGCAAACAGACATAGCATCATGGCGTTCAACAGCGGACTCCAAAACACGGTTATTGGTATCTATCAATGTGATATCGTGACCCTCAGCGATCAATTGCTGGGCCAGCGTCAGGCCGGTTTTACCGGCTCCTGCAATGATAATATTCATAGAAACCTCCGAATACGATGGTTTGATTTGATAATTATAACAAAAAACTTGTACTTTTGCAAGTATGTGCCGAAGCAGGGTTGAAATCCATTGTGGTAACTGATAGCATAGAGTTATGAAAGGGCGGTAGTGTCTATGAAATCTACCAATGGCAATACGTTAAATGCCGTACAAAGCATTTACTTAGCTTGATTTAGAAAATACTTGCATTTCCGGTTGCTATATGCTAGTATAGTCGAAAAGGGGGTATACCTATGAAATGTATTGATATTAACGAGCTTTCCGTTGAACAAAAAATCGGTATGCTTTTTGTTGTAAGAAGCATCACCGAGCCCGAGGAACGGGAATTTGTTCTGGATATGATCAGGAAAAGAGCCATTGGTGGCGTGCAGGTTCGTCCCAACGCGGCAACTGCCGATGAAGAGGTGGCGCTGATCCTTGATGCGGCGGATTATCCGATCCTCATCTGCGCGGATATGGAGCAAGGGCTTCCCGGCAGCGAGTATATGATACCGTCCATGATGGCCCTTGCCGTCACGGATAACGAGGAACTGGCCTATCAGTTCGGCACCGTAACAGCAATTGAGGCAAAGAATCGCGGCTTCAATACTGTGTGGGGTCCTTGTGTGGACCTGGTCGGCGGTAATGGCCTGTGCAAGGTACCCCGCAGTTTTGGAGATAATCCCGAGTTTGCTGGCAAAATAGCAGCGGCAATTATGCGTGGCTATAACGATAACGGCATGGTTAGCACGGCAAAGCACTGGCCTGCCGGTATGGATATTACCGATGATCAGCATATGTTTGCTACCTTCTCTAAGCTTACCGAGGATGATCTGCGGATGACCGTCTTCGGCCCTTACCGCTATGCTATGGAGCAGGGTCAGCTGTGCGGTATTATGACCAATCATACGATCTTCATCAACATCGATGAAACCTACCCCGGAACACTTTCCGAGAAGCTGATTTCCATCGTTAGAGAGGAAGGCTTCGACGGAATCATCATGACCGATTCCTTCGCTATGATGGGTGTTTTGCAGAAGTTTGGCGAGGAAAAGTGCTACGGCATTGCCATCAAGGCCGGCAATGACATGATCCTTCCCAACTACCGTACACCCTTCAAGCAGTCCTACGAGTATCTTCTGCGTGCCTATCAGGAGGGTGCATTCTCCGAAGAGCGTCTGAATGAGGCGGTCCGCCGTGTTATCGAGGCCCAGAACCGCACCCTGAAGCCTGCGACGGCCACGGAACTATCGGATTACCATAAGGAATGTATCACAAGAATCGGAAGAGAGAGCATCTGCGCCGTTACTGATGATGGTGTATCTCCGGCGTTGAATCCGAACAGCAAGAAGATGTTTGCTGTTTTGGTGGAAAATCCCTATTCCTTTGAGAGTGGGGAGAGCATGGAGATCAGCGACAGCACCGTGTTCAATATTGAGCAGTTCTTTGCGTTGAAGGAGGATATTTTGGCGAAGTACCCCACGGCAACAGTCATTCCCATCAACCAGCTACCCTCTGCCGCCCAGGTGGAGCAGGTCTGCTCCACAGCAAGTGAGGTTGACGAGGTTATCTTCATGACCTATGTTTCCACCAGATCTTACCGGGCCAGCGAATCCCTGACCGAGCATATCATCAATGTGATGCGCTCCATGCAGAAGAAGATCTCTGCTGTTGTTCATATTGGTAACCCCTACGCAATGGAGGCCATTCCCCATGTTCCGAGAGTGATTTTCGGAATAGGCGGTATTGAGCAGTCCCAGCGCAATGCATTGGATGTCCTTGCAGGTGTGTACCAGCCAACCGGCAAGCTTCCCGTAAGGCTGAATCTGAAATAAAAATTAGCTGAGCCAAGGATCATCCTTGGCTCAGCGTTTTTTATGAGGTTAGGACACTGCCTGTTTTGCGCCCTTGCCGCGGACGGCATAGCAGACACCGTAGACGGCAAGGACAGCCAGAAAGAAAATAATGGGATTGGCGATCATCAGCACCCACTTGGGTATGATGCCGTTGGCTACAAGGCCAATGTAGAAGGCATCCTCTTCCAGGAAGAACCAATTGTGCTCCATCAGAATGTTACCAAGCTTGGCCCACAGAGTGATGCCCACCAGCAATATAGCACTTTTCCAAATGTGCTTCATATCCGGCTTTACCACGCCGAAAGCAAGGTTCAGGATACCCCAGGCCATCAGCACGCCATGGTAGAACATGGTCTGCACCGCTTGATAGCACCAGGGCTCACCGCTGCCGATGCTGGCAGGGTAGCACAGGTACATCATGGGGGCCAGGACGGCCAGAACTGCCACGGGCTCTTTGATCTTATCGCCCTTATGATTGAACTGGGAAATGGCAACCAGAGGGCAGAGAACAGTGCAGATATGGAAGGGGAGCTTATCTGTATTCAGTCCGCCGTAAACAAATTCATGGACAAAGAAATCGCCGAGATAAGAAAGTGCCAATGCGTAGGCAAGGAAGCGCAAAACCTTTTCCTTCGCTTCAGTACCCTTATTTTTGTAAGCGAACCATGTCCAGATGATGCCGCCGAAAATCAGCACCATATATACAAAATGGGGGATAGAAAAGGCGGTAACAGAGATACCCGTATTAAAATGGGACATCTCAAACAGCTTAAAGAACAATTCTCTCATGATGTTTCCTCCGTTGTAATTTTTTATACCAGCGTTCTTCCACGGGCAGGCGCAGGTCCCAGAGGTGCAGAGCAAAGAACAGAATTACTGCAAACAACAGCCCAAGGACAAGGGGCGGGATGGGAAGATAGGGATTTGCACGCAACCACATTCCGTCCGGTGCTTCCATACCAAAGGACTCATAGAGGGCATTGACGCCCATTCCGCAGATCACGAACGTAAGCACGCCTGCTGCTACGCTCACGGCGTTAAAGACACGGATTTTTATAAAACGACCCACGAGCATGTAGATGCACCCGAACAGCATGGTGGAGTGGCTGAGCAGGCCCTTCAAAACATCGTAGTCAGCCAAAGTGGGATTGTTGTCAAAATTGGTGTTCAGCACGATTCCCAGCACACCGCAGATGATGCCGCCGTAGAAGCAGAACTCGCTGAGCATCTGAAACAGCAGACGCTTCCTGTTCCGCAAAAAAGCTGCGACAAGGAGCATCCACATGACCACATTACAGGGATACACGGGCAGAAGTTGGTTATTCTCTAGGGTTGCAGTTCCTCCTGTTGTAAAATAGTCCACCCAAAGATTGCTGTAATGTATCGCAACTGTGATGATTGCAGAAAATTTCAATATTCGGTTTTTGGTTTGGTCGTCCTTTGCGTAAGCATTGGCAAGGCACAAAAGTCCGGCTGTCAGTATGCCAGAAATGACCATGTATAAAATGTGTTGTGTGTTAAACATGCCTTGATTATACATATTTCGACAAATCCTTTCAAGTGACAAAAAATGTTTTAAGATAATCTTAAAAAATATAGTAACTTCTGGAATTTGCTCAATCATGTATATGTATGACCTGCTTGACAGTTGTGCTATAATGAAACTACAAACAGTTAAGGAGGTGAGCGTTTGGAAAAGGAGAGCATCAAGGTCATGGCCCGCAACCGGGAAGCCTATCACGAATATTTCGTGGAGGAGGAAATGGAAGCAGGTATTGAATTGGTGGGTACGGAAGTGAAATCCATCCGCCAGGGCACTTTGAACCTGAAAGATGCCTGGTGCGGCATTAAGGACGGAGAGCTGCTCCTGAACCAGATGCACATCTCACCCTATGACCACGGCAACCGCTTCAATGTGGATCCCCGGCGTCCCCGCCGTCTGCTGATGCACCGGCGAGAGATCATGCGATTGTTCGGCAAGGTGAAGCAGGACGGTTTGACATTGATCCCTCTGTCGGTTTATTTCAAGGGCAGCCGCGTGAAGGTGAAGGTTGGCCTGTGCAAAGGTAAAAAACTGTACGACAAAAGACAAGCCGCGGCGGAAAAAGACGCCAAGCGTCAAATGGACCGGGCTATGAAAGAGAGGTACTGACATGAATCCTACATTTAAAATCACTATGGAAAACGGCGGTGTCATCGAGGGCGAGCTGTATCCCGAGATCGCGCCCCAGAGCGTTCGCAACTTCATCGATCTGGCAAATCACAATTACTATGACGGCCTGATCTTCCACCGTGTCATCCCCGGCTTTATGATCCAGGGCGGCTGTCCCGACGGCACCGGCATGGGTGGCCCCGGCTACTGCATCAAGGGCGAGTTTTTCTTCAACGGCATCAAGAATGACCTGAAGCATAAGCGCGGCGTGCTGAGCATGGCTCGGTCTCAGAGCCCCAACTCAGCCGGCAGCCAGTTCTTTATCATGCACCAGGATGCCCGTCACCTGGACGGCCAGTATGCCGCATTCGGCAAGGTCACTTCCGGCATGGAAGTGGTGGATGCCATTGCTGCAACCAAGACCGGTATGCAGGACCGCCCCGTGGAGGAGCAGAAGATCGCTTCCATCACAGTGGACACCAAGGGTGAGACCTATCCCGAACCCAATAAGCTGCCCGATCCTTACGGCAGATTCTAATTAAAATATGGGGGTGCTTGCACCCCCAAATCAACCTTTCTATCCGGGCCCGTACTGGTTTCGACGGGGGTAGTGAGGCTGGATAAGCGTGCCGTGGCGCCTAACCACGATAAAATGGGTAACTTTTAAATTTAACTGACAATAATATTGTTACTCTGGCTGCCTAATTAGGCGCCCATCCGCCCCGGAAGGTCCACGAGCCGGGCTCGGGTGTGATTTGAGTGGAGACCGTGCGTATGGTAAGCTTTGCCCATACCACGCATCATGAAGCTACTGATTCCCGTAGGGTGTTTGTTTCCGACGGGTTGAGGGAATGTAAATAACAAACTGCGCACGGAGAAGTTCCTTCCAAGTTGCTTTCGGACACGGGTTCAAATCCCGTCGGGTCCACCATGCAAAAGACCACCCCTGACGGGTGGTCTTTTGCATGGTGACAGGGATTTGAACATAGAAATGTGGTGCGGATGAGCGCCACTGGCGACGGCTGGACGGAGCCAAACAATAATTTTTGCCGAAGGCAAAAATGCAAGTCAATTCCCCTCGGGTCCACCCTAAAAAATGCTGCCTACGGGCGGCTTTTTCTTTTGCGTTGAATATCCTTGCAATTCCTTAGTTTTCGTGATAAAATAACCAAAAACTATAGAAAGAAGTGTTCTTATGATCGAGTATTCTAAAACTGAATCGGATATTAAGCAACGGATTAAGGAATTGTCCTGGATGAACGGGCGGCTGTTTGTCTGGTTTGCTATCTGCGTTCTGCCGTTTAGTGCGTACTTCTTCATCGCAGGAATCCTGGATAATGCGTCGGAAGCAATTACAATGGGTTTTCAGACACTGACTATGGCTGCCGTCTTGCTGGCTGTCTACATTACTATTTACGTGAAGACCAAAAAGGCAGTCACCCTGAATTTCGACAAGCTTGCTGAGGAAAATAAAATCGATTTCACTTTGGAAAAGGTGGATGACTGCACGCTGCAATTTACCCGACTGACGGACGGAGAAACGATGTTGGTGAACATCCTGGACATCAAATCCATCAAGCGGCTGAAAACCATAAATGTCATTATCCTGAAAAATAAGAAAATGATCGACCTGCCCAAGCGTGCGGACATCGATGACATGATCAGCTTTACATGACAAAAACCACCCCGTTGGGGTGGTTTTTCGTTACTCTTGTAAAATGAAATCCAGGAATTCCAGCGTCATTGACAGGCGCTGACAGCTCACGGGGATACCGAATATCACATTCTCCATGGGAAAGGAATACGCATCCAGCAGGCGGCTGGAATCCGGAATACGGATTCCCATCGCAACGGGATCTTCCAAATCTGTACTTTCCAAATAATACTCCGGCAATTTTATTCCGACGGCGGCATCACTGTTGGTCAGTTCGTCCAACGCGCTTTGTTCCACATAAACAAAATACGGACGGTACTTTTCCAGTTGTTCTGCTGTTAAAATGGTTTCCAAATCCGCAAGGTGGGCAGTGAACATGGTATATGTATATATATCTGTGACGATAAAGTCTAGATCTTGGGCGCCCATCCGGGTTATTATGTTCTCAAGAACATAGGTCTCTGCATCCAGATAGTAGGAATCCGATGTCAGGTCAAATGTGTATTTATCGGTATCGATTTCCTGATCTTGCAGGAATTCCTCCGCTATGGAGCCTTGGTAGGAACTCTGCGTGGTGCTGTTCAGCAGGTATCCGGCCAAGACGGCTTCTTTTTGTGTCAGCGCAAAAACGAGCCAGCTCACAACAAAGATAATGGCAAACACTATGCCAAAAATGGCGGCCCAGTAATAGGTAAAGATATATTTCAGCTTTGCCTGTAACGGCTCATCTTTCAGCTTTTGCCATTGTGCCTGATGGGCTTCCTTGGCAGTCATAAACGATCACTCCAATTTTTGTAATACAGTCATGATAAGTCAGAATTTGTCGAATGTCAAATGAAATAAGTGTGAACGGAGACGTTAAAAATGCTCCAAACGGCGCTGCTTGCGTAGTTCTTTCCGCTTGATGGCGGCTTCGTGTTCGGCGCGCTGTTCGTCGGTTTCCAGAATCAAGGTTGGGACTTCAATGGCCTGACCTTGTTCGTCAATGGCGACCATGGTCAGATATGCCCGGTTGATCATTTTTCGTGTGCCGTCCAGAGCTTCAGTGTAGGTGTCCACACGCACTTCCATGGAGGTGCGGCCTACATAAGTGATCTGTCCCAGAAGAACGACCATCTGACCGGAATAGGCCGGGTCCTTGAATTCCAGATGGTCAATGGCGGCCGTGGTAACAATGGCGTTGCAATGGCGTACCGCCACGATCCCGGCAACCTCATCGATCCATTTCAAAAGCTGCGCGCCGAACAGGCGGCCATAGGGATTGATATGGGCAGGGCGGAGGATATATTGCTGCTCTGTCATTGAGGCAGATACTTTTTTAGCAGGTCTCATAAGAACTTCCTTTCGCTTTTTTATTATCATAGCAGATGGCGGAGGATTTGACAACGGAATTTTAAGGAAACCTTAATGTCAAATTTTGTTGTATTGTGGTATAGTAATTTTATATATCCAACAATGGAGGATGCTATGAAAGAATTATTTGCTTGGTTATTCAGTGAAAACACATCCGATTTGCAGATAGGCCTATTTGATATTTGGCATTTTACATATCTTTTTGTGATCTTTGGCGGAGCCATACTGTTGTCACTGCTTCTGCGGAATAAGTCCGCTGGCGCAAAGGAGAAGACCTTGCGCACTTTTGCCTATCTTGTTATCGGCTTCTATGTGGGAGACTTCTTTATTATGCCCCTTTCGGACAGTTACAGCGGCATCAGCGCATACAAGTTGCCCTTTAATATTTGTACGATCATGGCATTGATGGTGCCCTTCGTGCAGTTTAATCCCAAGTTCAAGGGAATCAAGACGCCCGTGGTCGTTCTGTCCGTCGCATCCTCGCTGATGTGGATGTGCTATCCAGGCTCTGCACTGGGCGGTCAGCCGCCGTTCTGCTATCTGATTTTCCAGACCTTCATGTATCACGGATTTCTGTTCTGCTGGGGCGTTTTGAATCTTTCCTACGGAGAAGTGAAGCTGGATATCCGCAAGATCTGGAAGGAATTTGTGGGTATTCTCATGATTCTGGTGTGGGCCTGGTTCGGTAATACCGTTTACGACGGTGGTCATAATTGGTTCTTCATCGAGACCAGTATTTTCCCGTTCCTTAGCGATGAGATCATGCCGGTCATGGTGGTAGCCAGCGTATTCAGCGTGTGCCTGGTGATTTACGGTGCTTACTATGGAATCCTTAAGCTTTCCAACAAGAAACTCCCGAGCTCTTTGTAAGAGCACGGGAGTTTTGGTTATAAACCGAGAATTTCGTAGGTTAAATCACGCAGAGGGACATGACCAAATCCGATAAGATGATGCCAGCGGCGAACATGCATCGCAAAGAAAATGGAGAGGTTATATTTGGGGTCTATCATTACATAAGAGCCTGCCGCTCCGTCCCAGCCAAATTCGCCGAGGGAGCTGCGCTGTCCTTCGGATTTGTCGATGAGGGTGCGCACACCCAAACCGTAGCCATAACCGGGGCCTGCGGCACAGCTAAACCGGGAATCCATGGTATAATTTTTAAGTTGCTCAGAGCGCATAAGGTCAATGGTTTCTGGTTTTAGAATCTGCTTGCCGGTAATACCCACGCCACCACAAGCCATGGCATCGGCGAAGAGACTGTAGTCATCCACAGTGGAGTAAAGTCCTGCACCTCCACTTTCGTAACAATCGGTTAAATTGAATTCCCGTGGACTGGAAAAGGGATCATAATGTGGTGTGCCGTCACATTCATAGAGCGCAACCAGCCGGTGCTTTTGCTTTTCAGGAAGCCGGAAGCCGATGTCTTTCATACCCAGCGGATCCCAAATGTTTTGACGCAGATACTCGGAAAAACGCATCCCGGTTGCCACCTCTACCACAGCGGCCAGGACGTCATGGCACATACTGTAAAGGAAACGAGTGCCCGGCTCAAATTCCAGCGGAGAACGCACTAATGCATTGATAATTTCCAATGTTCCGGCATGGGGATTGGCGTCGATCACATCCCGGATTGGCTGTGTGTCGCGCCTATAATTCAATCCTGCGCTCATGGTAAACAGATGGCGGATTGTCATGGTGTTTTTGGGAGGGATGGTTTTTCCGTTCTCAATGAGAAAGGCATTTTTGAAGTCCGGAAGGTATTTGCTCACGGGATCGTCAAGACCGATCAACCCTTGTTCAATCAACTGCATAGCTGCAGCACAGGTCATGGGTTTTGTGCAGGAGTACATGAGATAAATATCATCATTGCGGATGGCCTGTGTACCGTCATAGTCCCGCACACCACTATTGTAGCGCAGCAAAGTCTCGTGACCACGCATGATTTTGATGTCACAGCCGGGTAGATTCTTTTCTTTGCGCAATGTGTTCTCTATGTAGGACATAATAGGGGAGAAGTCCATTTTTATACCTCCGATTCCTTATAGGCTCAGTATAGCACCTCTAAAAAGAATGTCAAGAAAATCCTCTTGCTTATAGCGAACAAATGTGCTACAATAAAACAAAAGGAGGTGATGGGTTTGGAAGCGAAAATGTGTCCGGTGGATGTCATATCCATGTGCAGCGCCGGGGGAGAAATCCGGCCCTTGCGACTGCGGCTGGAAGAAACTCATCAGCTTCTGCGGATTGATATCGATGAAGTGATCAGTGTCAAAAATGTGCAGTATGTGGGGATAGAGGCGAAGATATTTTTGTGCCGTGCCACCGTCCACGGCAAGAAGACCTTGTTTGAACTGAAATATACCATTCGCACCCATAGCTGGTGCCTGATGAGGAAGGTGTGCTGATGGCAGAGCGTGTGATTTTTCATGTGGATGCCAACTCGGCATTTTTAAGCTGGTCGGCGGCTTACCGTGTAAAAGTGCTGGGAGAAACAACTGACCTGCGGGACGTGCCGTCGGTAGTTGCAGGGGAAAAGGAATCCCGTCATGGCATTATTCTGGCCAAAAGCGGCCCGGCAAAGAAGTACGGCATCCAGACCGGTGAGCCACTGTTTCAGGCGCTGGAGAAATGCCCGGAGCTGGTGGTCATCCCGCCGGATTACGGCTTGTACGTGGAGGCGTCCCGACATTTTGTCGATATGCTTCGCCAGTTCAGTCCCAAGGTGGAGCAATACTCCATTGATGAAGCCTGGGTGGACATGAGTGGCACGCAAAGATTGTGGGGCAGTCCTCTGACCGCCGCGGAGCAGATGCGCCGGCGTATCAATGAGGAGCTGGGCTTTACGGTGAACATCGGCATTTCCAGCAATAAACTGCTGGCGAAAATGGCAGGGGATTTTGAAAAGCCCAATAAAGTCCACACCCTGTTTCCTGAAGAAATGGAAGAAAAATTCTTTCCGTTACTGGTACGGGATCTGTTTTTGGTAGGCGCGGCCACGGAACGAAAATTGAAGCTGATGGGCATTTACACCATCGGAGACCTTGCCCGGGCGGATATGGCTCTCATCCGCCGCAAATTGGGTAAGCATGGGGAAACCATCTGGCATTTCGCCAATGGCCGCAACGCGGACGCAGTGACCCCTGAGCCGGCAGAAAACAAGGGATACGGCAATTCTGTCACCACTTCCACGGATGTGGTGACCCATGGGCAGGCCCATCAGGTGATTTTGGGTCTGTGCGAAACCATCGGTATGCGCCTGCGCAAGGACGGAAAATGCGGCGGCTGTATTGCTGTGCATTTGCGTACTAATGATTTCGTCCATTTTTCCCACCAGTCTCAGTTGAACGGAACGACCAACAGCACCGGTCAGATCTTTCGGGAAGCCTGCCGGATTTTTGACGAGGCCTGGGATGGAGTAACCCCTCTGCGGCAGTTGGGTGTGCAGATTACCAGGATCACGGGGCAAGCGTATCAGCAATTTGACCTTTTTTCCGGGGTCAGCCCGGAGCAGTATGAGAAAAAGCTGAAGCTGGATGAAACGGTGGATGCCCTCCGGGATCGCTTTGGGGAAGATGTGATCCGCCGGGCGAAGTTTGCGCAAAACCCGGAAGGACACATGACCGGCGGACTGGACAAGGCCCGACGAACCGGTGTGACCAAGCCAATACCGGAGGAATTTTAGATGGACTTTTTGCAGTATTTCATATAAAATGTCATTGCGAGCCAATGACCCAGGTCAACGATGCGGGACTGTTCTTTAATGCGAAAGGAAGTGTACCTACGTGTCCATTGTAAAGTTTTACCGAAACGATCCCAATGCGCCCAAGACTACCATGCGGGCGCACCTGGGGGCAAACGCCATCATTACCTGTGGCGATAAACTGCTTTTGGAACGCCGCCGGGATTCCGATACATGGGGCCTCGTGGGCGGTGGCGTGAAGAAGTACGAAGAACCGGTGGAGGCCATAGCAAGAGAAACATGGGAAGAACTCGGGCTTCGTATTCCGAAAGACCGTTTTCAAAAATTGGCAGTCTACGGTCAGCCGGGGCGCATTGCCGCCTATCGGGACGGCAGTATCTGGCGGATGGTGATCGTTGTTTTCAGTTTGGAGTTGCCGGAAAATGTGCAACTGCGTATCAGTAAAGAATCTCGGGAGCTGCGATGGTTCTCCCGGGATGAGCTGGGCGATATTTCCATTGTTGTCACCCACAGCGACATTGTGGATGACTGGTTTACAAACGCACCCTAATTCAGCTTGCGATAATCTGCCTTGAAGGTTTCTGAGAAGTTATCTCCACAAGGCAATTGCATATATCTGCAGCAAGCCACACAAGCACCGTAAATCGGGGGGAGTTCCGGCAAGATGTATTCGAATTTGGTTGTGCAGTATTCCTCCAGCATTGGTATCAGTATTGCGTGGTTATGTTCCATAACCCCACCGCAGAGCAGCAATTTTCCGCCCAGGGGAAAGGCATGATCCAGAAATGTTGCCAGATTTCGCATTTCCTTTTGCAAAATATCTGCAGCTTCTTTTATCCCGGCGTGATAGCCTTCAAATACCAATGTGGAAAACTCCGCGATGTCCGGCGCTGTCCAATCCCGTGCGCTGCGGCACAAATTGTCGGATTTTATTTTTCGCGCGATGGCATCGTGCATATAGGGAGAATCGTATATTCCCTGCAGGTAGGATAAGGCATACCGCACGGCTTCACGGCCAATGTTGAAAGCACTTCCGAAATCGCCCAGCAGTGCGCCCCATCCACCGATTCGTCGATATCCGTCTCCGTCAGCAGTGATCAGAATGGATCCGGTTCCACAAATCATTGCATAATCGCCATTTGCACTATGAAATGCATTAATACTATCAGAACCTACCCACAGCTTGATCTGTGGGTATTTTTCTTGCAGCGCGCCTTGAATATGCTCCGTCATATCTCCTGCAATGCCTGCAAAAACTCCTCTGGCTTCCGGTACGAGCTTCAAACATTGATCAATACCTTCTTTGAGAATCTCCAATGTCTTCTCAGTGCTGACCCAGTATGAGTTAGAGCCGCCCAGACGAAATGTTTTCAGAACTTCACCATCGGAATTAAAAAGGGCAAATTCTGTTTTTGTGCCGCCGCCATCTACACCGATCATCCAAGTGGTGCGGGATTCCTCACTGCGCAGGAGATCGTCCACAGGAACATGCAACAAACGGGCAAGGTTGTACAGGTTCTCAATATCAGGCATGGTCAAACTGTTTTCCCAACTGGAAATAGCCTGTGAACTCACACCCAGCCTTTCAGCCAGGGCGGATTGGGTTAATCCTGCCAGAAGGCGGTATTGGCGAATACGTTTACCAAATTTTACGGGATCAAATGTACGGTACATGCGATCATCCTTTTCCAATAAACTCGTTGCCGTTAATAAAGATACGTTTCACGTTAAAAGCTTCATCCACAAAAATCAGATCGGCTTGCTTGCCAATGTCAAGATTGCCCACAATATGGTCAATTCCTGCCGCTTTAGCGGGATTATAGGATGCCATTTTGGAAACATGGGTCATGGGTATCCCCAGCATGATCATGTTTCTTGCACCGTCAGCCAAATTATACATGCTTCCGGCGATGGTGTCTTTACCTGTGACGGTGCAAAGTCGTTTGTTATCTGTTGTCTTGACTGTAACATACAGATTTGTGCCGAAAAGGTAATCTCCATTTGAAAGGCCCGTCTGAGGCCCGGCATCGCTGACCATGATCATTCCATCTACGCCCTTGGCTGCATAGATCAGTTTTACCGTGGCAGGGGCAAGGTGAACAAAGTCGCAGATTGCTTCGCAGGTAACAGTGGGTTCTGTCAAAACTGCACCCAATACTCCGGGAGCGCGGTGTACCAAGGGCGGCATGGCGTTAAAGGTGTGGGTCGCTCCTGTTGCACCAGCTGCGATGCCTGTCATGGTTTCCTCATAGGTGGCAAGAGTATGGGCAAAGGACATACGGATGCCCATTTCAGCACCTCTGCGGATGATATCCAAGGCGTTTTCCCGTTCCGGTGCAAGAGTCATTACTTTGACAAGACCGTCACCAGCTGCGACAAATTCCTCAAATAGTGCAACAGTGGATGCGTCATCGGATGAGCCGGGCATGGCACCGGATTTACCGGAGGAAATAAACGGTCCTTCCAGGTGGATGCCCCAAATAGTTGCACCCTTGCACCGTTCCTTGGTAAGACGAGCCATCTTGCGAATGATTTTCAGCATGGTATCCCTGGGATAGGTCTCGGAAGTTGCTAGAACACCCGTGATGCCCTGACCGGCGCAGTATTCAAGAATGTTATCGTAATTGGAATTGTAGGAGTAGGAATCGCCATTGGATCCGTGGTTGTGTATGTCGATCAAACCGGGCAGAACATAGCTTCCTTGTGCGTCGATAATCTTGTCCGCAGTTTCGCAGGGTTCAACGATTTTTCCATCCTTGATCCACAGATCCCTTTCGCAAAAACCGCTGAAATCGGGCGAAATTACCTTGCCGTTTATAATCTTCGTTATCATGTTGCACCCTCAGATTTTACTTTTTTGAAGTTTCGGGAAGGGCATTACACCCCGTGCAGGATATTTGCCGGCCAGCACTTCAAAAATATAGTCCTGTGCTTCGGCTGTGCGGTAGCCCAGCAGCTTGCGATCACAGTAGGGGATCGTGTTCAGCGCAAAGGGATTGCCAATGTGAACAATGCCCTCCAATTTTCCGCCTAGAGCAATGGCTTTGATCATGGCCTCTGTTCGACGGGTCAGACAATCTACACCAAGGAATGCCTGGCCGGAGGAGAAGGTGACTACTATGCACTTTTCGTGCCGTACGACGGCTTGCATCACCTTGTGGGTATCGGTGCTCCAAGGATATTCCGGTGTGGTTACGATTTCTGCATTATGGAAATTGGCCTTTATGGCCTTGATTACACGATTTTCGTCATAAGTATTCTCCAAAGTGACTTCGTTCAAGCCGTCAGTGGAGGGAACACGCATACGCTCCAAAACTACAAAGAGACGCTTTTCGTCGGGGTCTACCGCAGGCGAAACGCCATCTGCGCACTGTGCTGTAATGCTGTCGCGGATAATATTACGAACGTATCCATCCATATCCTCAGGGATGGAATAGGGGTGCTTAGGTGCTTCCGCACACCACTGAGCCAGGGAAATGATTCTGCGCACTGCATTGTTCAGCATATTTTCGTCGATCTGGCCGGCGTAATAGGCATCCACGAGCATCTGATAGTTTTCCCGTGCTGGGACGTTATTGTTAGGCAAAATCACGTCCACACCGGCGTTTAGTGCTGCGACCATTGCATTAGCAGAACCAAAACGCTGACGAATGGACAGCATGGAAAAGGAATCGGTGTAGATCAGGCCGTCGTATCCTTCGTCCCGGAGCATGCCGATGATCTTCTTGGAAATGGATGCCGGGTATACTGGATCGATGTTGGGAAAATCCGTATGAGAAACCATGATGCTGGGCATGAGACCCTCATTCCAGAGGGTAAGATAGGTTTCACGGATATGCTTTCTCAAAACCGCCTCGGAAACACGGCTTGCGGTGGGGGCGATATGGTTATCTACGGAACCTTCGTCTGACTGACTGGGTGTGTCAGGTGCGCCGGGGCCGCCGGGATAGTGCTTGGCACAGCCTTGAAAATGATAGGACTTGAAGACAGACAGAATATCCCGTGCGAAGGGCATCATACCTTCTGCAGAATCGGAGATAACACGGGTGTTTCCGAAGGGGCAATTCGCGGTATATGCCAAGTCAATCACAGGACCCCAGCAGCCGGAAAAACCATCTTCCCGGGCCTGCTTGGCAAGGATAGCTGCAAAGGCTTTGGTATATTCGGGATTATTTGCTGCACCCAGTGTGCACATGGGCAGTCTGGGAACGCTGGAATTTACATAACCCTCTTCCATGTCGTTAACAACAAGAATGGGGTAATCGACCTTGGAGCGATATTGTTCAATCAGCCCTTTGGCACAATCATTAACAGGGACCTGAACACAGCAGCCTGCATTCTTTTCAAGCAGTTCAAAGAAAAATTGGGTATTATCCTCGCTTGTTGTTTTGGCGCAGATCACGAAGCCCAGCTTTTGTTCCGGTGTCATTTCTTCTACGCGCAGCATATAAATTCGTCCACCTTTCCTTGGTTACATTTCAATGAGATATGCACAACTCTATTATTGCATTTTTGCGAGGTAAGGTCAACCAAGACTTTATTGAAAAAATTTGCAGAAAATATCAAGTGTTGCTTGATATTATTCGTGTGCAGACGATGGGGGAAATTCATTGCAGCGGAATGAATATCCAAAAAATAGGAAGAATTATAAATATTACTGTATTTTATGAAAAAATACTTGTATATTCACAAATTATATGCTATTATTCATTGCGACGGCGCAGTATCCTAGTCGGAATAGCCATTTTCCAGGAAGGGCCTAAAAATCCTTTGAAGGGCACATCGATGAAGTCCCTGGTGTCTGCTTTTTACGCCCAGTTTAGGGTGGATGCTGGGGGTTAAGGATCCCGGGCGCGCTCCAATGGCATGGAGCATACGACCCGGCTTCCGTGGAGACCTGGTTTTGTGCGACGGGGAACGGGAACTCCCGGGTGGGAAGCCTACCTCGCGTACGGGCCTGGTATGAACCTGCAAAGCGGTGCACAGAATCGTGTTGCTGCGTGCAGTGTAGCCTGCCTTGAGTGAGTATGTTGGGAAAGAGGATCATGCGGCCGGTCATTGTGGCCACATTGACTGCCGATATCGCCTCTGGAAATCATCCTTGCAAAAGAGGCTAAGACTATGGTGTATTCTGCCGTGGAAATCACCTAGGCTGTCGTAATGGGCAGACAGGGGATTACAGTACGGACTAAGTGGCAATCGGGTATCTATGTTGGTGACACATAGACTGACGGATCAAACGGAAACGGCCTGTTCGGCAACGGCAGGTTCTGTCTGGGGAAATCCAACCCGACCTAAGCCGTAAGATTTATCCTGTTTGCCGCCGTCATTTTATTAAAAATAAAGGAGAAATTCCTGTGTCAAAGTCAGACCCAAGTAGTGCCAGGCGAGAAAGAATCAAAACCATACGGTGGGTTGTCACCATTTTCTTGGTGACAATTTTTGTGAGCGGCGTGATCACGCTGATCTCTGAGGAGATCATGAGTAACAACGGCATTGCCGTTTCGTTTGTAATTCTGCTGATTATCGTTTTGATCGGTATTTTCTTTGATATCTTGGGTGTTGCTGTTACCGCTGCGGATGAAGCACCGTTTCATTCCATGGCATCGAGGAAAGTGCCCGGCGCGTTGGAGGCCATTCGGCTGCTTCGCAACGCAGAGCGTGCCAGCTCCATCTGCAACGATGTCATCGGCGACATCTGCGGCGTTGTTTCCGGTACAGCAGCTGCTACCATTGCGGCGCGGCTGTTGGTGCGTTTTGAGTTTTCCTGGCCGACGATGGTGGGTCTTCTTATGTCCGCCTGTGTATCCGGTCTGACTGTGGGTGGCAAGGCTATCGGCAAGACCTTCGCAGTGAATTCTTCTACTTCAATTGTCCATTTTGCAGGTAAGGTCATTGCTGTTTTCCACAAGGGGGAAAAACCTGCGAAAAGCAAAAAATAAGGTTGTGTCAAATTTTGAGTATATTAGAGAAAATCAACGGCCATCAGGATCTGCGCCACTTGGATGAAGCCCAGAGAGCAGATCTGTGCCGCGAGATACGGGCGTTTTTGGTCGAACATGTCGCCAAGACCGGTGGCCATCTGGCCTCCAACCTTGGCGTTGTTGAGTTGACCGTCGCTCTGGAAACTGTCTATGATACCGTGAAAGACCGCTTGGTGTTTGATGTGGGTCATCAGTCTTATGTGCATAAGCTGCTGACTGGCCGCCAGGCGGATTTTGACGGTTTGCGGCAATTTGGCGGCATTGCCGGTTTTCCGAAACCCTCTGAAAGCCAGACTGATGCCTTCGTTGCCGGTCATGCTTCCAGCTCGGTGTCCATTGCTCTGGGGATGGCCCGTGCAAGAACGCTGTTAAAGGAAGATTACGATGTGGTAGCTCTCATCGGTGACGGTTCTGCAACCGGCGGCATGGCCTACGAGGGCCTCAATGACTTGGCTGACAGCAAAGAGCCGCTGCTTGTGATCCTCAACGACAATGAGATGTCCATTGATCGGAATGTGGGCGGCATGTCCCGTCACCTTTCCCAGCTGCGCACAAAAGAGCGGTATCTGGGCATGAAGCAGCATTACCGGGATGCGCTGAGAAAAATTCCCGGCGGTAAGGCTGTCTATACTGCCACCAGCCATGTAAAATCCTGGGTGCGGCGTTCTGTGTTGCCTACCACGATGTTTGAAAATATGGGTCTGACCTACCTTGGACCTGTGGACGGGCACGATGTCAATGAGCTGATTCGTGTGATTCGGGTTGCAAAAGAGATGAAATGTCCTGTTTTGCTTCATGTTTTTACACAAAAGGGCTGCGGTTATCTGCCGGCGGCGGAAAAGCCTTCCAAATTCCACGGTGTTGGCAAATTCAACCCCGTGTCTGGCGAGTCCCTAGGCTCCAAGAGTTATACATTTTCCGACGCCTTTGGCGATACCATGCTGGATCTGGCGGCGGAGGATAAGCGCATCTGCGCCATTACGGCTGCTATGCCTACCGGAACAGGCCTTTTGAATTTTAAGGAAAAGTATCCGGACAGGCTGTTTGATGTGGGTATTGCGGAAGAACACGCCGCATCTATGGCCGGCGGCTTGGCAAAGCAGGGTATGGTGCCGGTTTTGGCTCTGTATTCCACATTTTTGCAGCGCTCCTTTGATCAGATCATGCAGGATATCGCCATGCTGAATCTCCATGTTGTGCTGGCTGTTGACCGCGCCGGCCTGGTCGGCGAGGACGGCGAGACCCACCACGGCGCTTTTGATGTGGGTTTCCTGCGTCAAATTCCCGGAATGCAAATTTGGTGTCCGGCAAGCTGCGAAGAACTTAAGGATATGCTCCGCTGGGCGGTCAAGGACTGCACCGGCCCTGTGGCTGTACGCTATCCCCGGGGTGGTGACGGCGAAATTGCCAGATCCAATTTTGAGCCCGGCAAGGGTGTGCATTGCCATCGCCGGGGTAAGGACGCAGTGATCCTGACCTACGGTACGCTGACCAACGAAGCTATGAAATCCGCGGAGGCGTTGGCGCAGCAGGGCGTGGAAGTTAAGGTTCTGCGACTGTTGACTGTTTCGCCCCTTCCGATCCGGGAGATCGTGGAGCATCTGGACTCCTGCCGAAATTTGCTGATTGCTGAGGAAACCTGTACTGGCTCCGGCATCCATGAGGCGTTGAGTTGGGAACTGATGAAACAGCTTCCTGACTTAAAAATCCATGCTTTGGATCTGGGTCACAATTTCGTGACCCATGGCAATATCCGTAAATTATACGAGCAATGTGGCTTGGACAGCCGTTCCATGACAAAGACCATTCTGGAGGTGCTTGAAAATGAAAATTAAAAAGCGCCTGGATGTGCTTTTGACGGAACAAATGTATGCGGACACCCGTTCCAAGGCTCAGGCCATCATTATGGCCGGGCAGGTCTATGTGAACGGCCAAAAGGCGGACAAGCCCGGCACGGCTTATGAAGAAACGGTACAGATCGAGGTTCGCGGTGTGACCTGTCCCTATGTGAGCCGGGGCGGCTTGAAGCTGGAAAAGGCCCTTCGTGACTTTGGTGTGAAGCCGGAGGGTTATGTGTGCAGCGATTCCGGCGCATCCACAGGCGGCTTTACCGATTGCCTTTTGCAGCAGGGCGCGAAAAAGGTCTTTGCCATCGATGTTGGCTACGGCCAATTGGACTGGAAGATCCGTTCCGATGAGCGTGTCGTGGTGATGGAACGCACCAATATCCGTTATGTAACTCCGGAAGATTTGGGAGAGCCTTTGGATCTTTCGGTAATCGATGTGAGCTTCATTTCCTTAAAGATCGTTTTGCCCACCATTAAGACGTTGTTGAAGCCCACAGGACAGGTGCTGTGCCTGATCAAGCCTCAGTTTGAAGCAGGCAAGGAAAAAGTGGGCAAAAAGGGTGTTGTCCGTGAACCCGAGATACACAAGGAAGTGCTGGACAGCTTTGTGGAGACGGTGGGCGAGCTGGGCTTTACCATTCTGGGATTGACTTTTTCTCCGGTAAAAGGGCCGGAGGGTAATATTGAATTTTTGGGACATCTGACATTGGAGAACAAGCCGGGCATTATCCCGGATACAGCCACTGTGGTGCAGGATGCCCACAACACATTAAAGGGGTGATCCGGTGAAAAAAGTAATTATGACACCAAATCCCTACCGGGATAAAGATTTTCAAACCGTTCGCCGGGCATATCAGATTCTGACAGATGCCGGCGTGGATGTACGACTGTGTCTGCCTTTTGAGGTGGACAAGTCTTATGATTTACCCAAAGATCTTCGCTTTTCCCGGTTGGACCGTGAGTTGCCGGGCGCGGAGCTGATCATCTGCTTCGGCGGTGACGGTACGATCCTGCATATGTCCAAGACAGCTACCAGAGCGGGTATCCCCATTCTGGGCGTGAATATCGGCACCATGGGCTTTATGGCAGAACTGGAAAATACAGAACTGGAACAACTGCGCCGTTTGGCTACCGGCGATTACACCATCGACAAGCGGATGATGCTGGATGTGACGGTGTTCCGGGATCGGGACATCATTTTCCACGACATTGGCCTGAATGATGTGGTGCTTACCAAGGGCGCTGTGGCCCGGATCGTCCATCTGGCGGTGGAATGTGACGGCGTACAAGCCATGGAGTGCGGCGGTGACGGTGTTATCATAGCGACACCTACGGGCTCCACGGCATACAACCTGTCTGCCGGCGGCCCCATTGTGGAGCCTGCGGCCCACAGCATTTTGGTCACACCCATTTGCGCCCATGATGTGGGCAGTCGCTGCATGGTGACCTCCGACAAGCGGGTGATCACAGTCAAGCTGATCCGCAATGCCCGGCGCAATGCCTATCTTTCCGTGGATGGCGGCAAGTCTGTGCGGCTGAGCATGGGTGATACCACCATTATTAAAAAGTCCAATCTGGAAACCAGCCTGATCCGTTTGAAGGAGCGCAGTTTCTATGATGTGGTAAATCAGAAGTTCAGAGATAACAGATGAGGGAATGTAAATGAAAGCGAAAAGACAAGCCAAAATTATGGAGATCATCTCCAATAAGAATGTGGAGACTCAGGAACAGCTGCTTGCAGAACTGCAAAACGCAGGCTTTCGCAGTACCCAGGCCACCATTTCCAGAGATATTAAGGAGTTGCGGATCATTAAGGAGCTGACCAGCTTCGGAACATACCGTTATGCTGTCTCCACCAATGAGGTGAGCAACACCTTTTCCGGAAAGCTGAATACCATTTTCCGGGAGTGCATCACAAAATTTGATTACGCACAGAACATTCTGGTGATCCACACCTTGCCGGGTCTGGCATCCGCGGCGGCTTCCGCTATCGATGCCATGAGCCTGAGCGTGGTGCTGGGCACCCTGGCCGGCGACGACACGGTTTTCGTGGTCATGCGGGATAACAATGCCGCTGCGGCATTTTGCGGAGAGCTGAAAAGCCTCTTAAACTAAGATCGTAAGGGGGAAATTTCATGCTGAGCCTTCTGCATATTGAGAATATCGCGGTCATTGAGCGCTCGGAAATTTCCTTCGAGCGTGGCTTCAATGTGCTCACCGGTGAGACCGGCGCAGGTAAATCCATTGTAATTGATGCCATTTCTGCTGTTTTGGGTGAGCGGGCGTACCGGGATATGATCCGTACCGGAACGGATAAGGCATCCGTCCGGGCGGTGTTTACCCATGTGCCGAAACTTAACTGGTTTGCGGAAAACGGTGTGGAATATGACAGCGAGACCATCATCCAGAGAGAGATCTACCTGGATGGAAAAAATGTCTGCCGTGTAAACGGTACATTGGTGACGGTGTCCATTCTTCGGAAATTGGGCATCCAGCTGATCAACATTCACGGCCAGCACGATTCCGCGTCCCTTTTTGATGAAGAAAACCATCTTATCTTCTTGGATTCCTTTGGTGGCCACAGCGCGCTGATGGATACATATAGAGAAAAGTACTCCGCTGTGCTGAAACTGCGCAAGGAAATGGACGCGCTGACCATGGACGAGGGGGAAAAGCTCCGCCGCATGGAGACGCTGCGCTATCAGATCGCTGAGATCGAAAAGGCTGAGCTCCAAGTCGGCGAGGACGAGACCCTGGAGCAACGCAGAAAGCTCCTGCAAAGCGCGGAGAAGATCGCTGACGGCATGAACGACGCGGTGGAAAATCTCTACGGCGGTGACGATACCGACGGCGCGACAGCTATGCTGTCCATGGCGGAACGGGCCCTTTCCAAAATCGCCAAATTCAGCGATGACATTGCACAGCTTCACGAAAAAGTGGCAGATCTGATGTACCAGGCGGAGGATGTTTCCCGATTGGTACTGGATGCCCGGGACGAACTCAGCTATTCCGAGGAAGAACTGGATGCCATCGAATCCCGGCTGGACGTGATCCACAAACTGCGCCGGAAGTATGGCGCGACTTGTGAGGATATTTTGCAATATCTGGACAAAGCAAAGCAGGAGCTGGATGCCATCGAATTTGCGGACGACCATCTGGAACGTCTGAAAGGCAAGCTGCAAAAGGCGGAAAAGGAAGCCTGGGACGCGGCATACGCCCTGCGGAAATTGCGTGGTGCAACTGCCGCTAGTATGTCCCGGCGTATTTTGACAGAACTTGCGCAACTGGATATGCCCCGTGTGCAGTTTGAGTGCCGGTTTGCGGAAACGGAATTATCCGCTAACGGTGCGGACAGCGTGGCGTTTTATATGTCCGCCAACGCCGGTGAAGATTTGAAGCCCCTGAGTAAGGTAGCTTCCGGCGGTGAATTGGCCCGTATCATGCTCGCCATGAAAAATGTGCTGGCGGAAAAGGATCAGGTGTCGACCTTGATCTTTGACGAGGTGGATACCGGCGTATCCGGCCGCGCGGCGCAGAAAGTAGCGGAAAAGCTTCGCAGCGTTGCGGAGCATAAGCAGGTGCTTTGCGTGACCCACTTGCCCCAACTGGCGGCTCTGGCGCAGAACCACCTGCTGATCGCCAAGGAAGAACAGGGCGGACGCACCTATACCACGGTCACGCCCTTGGATATTGAGGGTCGTAAACGGGAACTGGCCCGGATCATCGGTGGCGCAAATATTACAGAAACAACACTGAAAAGTGCAGAAGAGATGCTGCGTATTTGATTTTACGGAGTGATTTATTTTGGAAATCAAATATCAAAATATTGTCCTTCGCGATATGATTCAACAGGATATTGAAGATTGGGTCCGATGGGATAGTACAGAAACCGAATGGATGAACTGGGATGCTCCAGACGAGCCCATTGAAGAAATTAACCCAGAGGAATATCGAAAGGAATTACTGGACTTTGTTACCAAACCGAGGCCTGATGGATTTCGAAATTTCTTCGAAATAGCGACGGATGAGGGATTACATATCGGGAGAATTAATTCTTATGCGATTAATGAAACCTATGAATGGGTATCCTGGCCGGAATCCGTGCCGGATAGTAATTTCAGGGTAGCAATTGGAATTGATATTTGCGACAGCCGGACTTGGGGAAAAGGATATGGTTCTCAGGCTATTTCAGCATTTATTCAGCATTTTCTTGAATATGGTATCCGTGATATTTGTTTACAAACTTGGTCAGGCAATTATCGTATGATACATGTGGCTGAAAAATTGGGATTTGAAGAATGCAATCGGCATATTGGGAATCGGCTCATTCACGGAGAGGTGTATGATAGTGTCACTCTCCGATTAGAATTGGAGAAATTCAATAACTACCTAATATAGTGCGCGGAGGAAATGCTGCGTATTTGAAAACTGCGAGAAGGAGAGAGAAGCGATGAAGTTGAAAGTACTGATTGCGGTCTTGTCGGTAATACTGGCAGTTTTGCTGGCATTCGTACCCTATGTTCACCGCATGAGCACTCCAACGGAGCCTTCTTCATCTTCTTTCACATCTACTGAGGCTTCCTCTGTGCATACAGAGCCTGCGTCATCCTCATCCGCACCGGCTACAAGCGTGCCTGCAACCAGTGCCCCGGCAACTCAGCCGACTACGCAGCCGACAACGCAAGCGGCTACACAACCAACTACAAAACCCCAAAATCCGTCCTATTCCCAGGATCCCAAGGTCACTGCCTTTATTGCGGCGCGCATGAAGACCTGGATCTGTCCGGTAAAAGACGAATTCGGCGAGGTCGTTGGCAGTCGTACCTTTGCGTCTTCCCGTGGCGGTGGCAAGCGCGCCCATGCAGGGTTGGATTTTGTGGCCCCTCATGGCACAAAGGTTTACGCCATCACATCGGGAACGGTACAGCGTGTTGCGGTATTCTATCAAAACACCTGGGCGGTAGAAGTGGTGAATGACGATGGCTCCATTCTGCGCTACTGCGAGATCGCAACGGAGCTGAAAGTGGGCGACTATGTGCAGCAGGGCGACATTATCGGCACCATCATGCGTGCCGACGGCGGAACGGAAATGCTCCACATGGAGGTCTATTACGGTGACGGTGAGGGCATGCTGACCCAATCCGGCAACAAGACATACAAGTATGTAAGCGAAAAGAACTACATGCGCAGAAGTGACCTTATTGATCCCACATTTTTGAAGGATCTTCCACAATAATCTTGACAAAATCAGAACTTTTTGCTAGGATACTTACAACACAGTGATGGGATGAAGTAAGCGACCATCTTTCCGCCAGAGAGCTGCCGGTTGGTGCAAGGCAGTGGGACAGACCGCCGAAATACCTCCCGGAGTGGCATTTCTGAACCGAGTAGGAAATGACGGGTTCGCCCGAAACAGCGAGAGGCGTTGTTGGACGCCGTGAGGGTATGGCTGTGAGGTCATGCCGAATCAGAGGTGGTACCGCGTAATTTTTACGCCCTCTGTCCGTGTGGACAGAGGGCGTTTATTTTTTTGGGAGAGAGAAATATGATCACAAAACCGATCGATGTGCTTGCACAGCATCCGGTACGAAGAAGTAAAAAGCAGAAGCAGGCTTTGCGCGACGAAGTGGTGACATATGTAAAAGGCCTTGACTATCCAGTCACTGTTGAGCAAGGTGGTAGGGGGACTGCAAACCTTGTGATTGGCAATCCCGATACCGCAAAATATCTGATCACAGCTCACTATGATACCCCCGCCAGCATTGGAATTCCCAATATACTGACACCCTGTAATCCCGTTATATTCATTCTATGGCAAGTGCTGTTGGTAGGGATTTTGCTTGCGGTTTCCATTGCTGCAATGTTGGCCGTTAATACATTGACTGGTGATTCGTCTTACGGACTGCTGACATGGTATGCGGTATACTTCGGCATTCTCTTTTTGATGTTGTTTGGTCCCGCTAATAAGCATAATGCGAACGACAATACTTCCGGCGTTGTAACACTTTTGGAGATTGCTGCGGCTTGGCCCAGGGACAAACGGGAATCAGTTTGCTTTGTGTTGTTTGATTTGGAAGAATCCGGCATGGTTGGTTCTGCCGCTTATCGCAAGACGCATAAATCAGCGACGCAAAACCAAATTGTCCTCAATATGGACTGTGTTGGTGACGGCAACGAGATCATGATGGTTCCCATGCGAAAATTGAAGAAAGATCCGGAAAAGATGGATATTCTGCGTGGACTGTGTGGGCAAAGAGGGGAAAAGACAATTTTTCTTCATGAGAAGGGATTTGTTACTTATCCGTCGGACCAAAGAAATTTTCCGTATGGTGTGGGAATTGCTGCATTTAAGCGTAAGAAAAGTGTCGGATTGTATGTTGACCGGATCCATACTGCCAGAGATACGATACTGGATATAGAAAATGTAAACTATCTGCGTGATACGCTGCTGAAATTGGCGGAATAAACGCGGTTCAATAAGAAAGGAAATGAATTATGAAACTTTATGATGAACTTGTTGCCCGTGGCCTGATCGCCCAGGTGACCAACGAGGAAGAAATTCGTGAAATGATCGACAACGGCAAGGCCACATTCTACATTGGCTTTGACCCCACCGCAGATTCTCTGCATGTGGGCCACTTCATGGCCCTGTGCCTGATGAAGCGTCTGCAAATGGCCGGCAACCGTCCCATCGCCCTCATCGGCGGCGGCACTGCCATGATCGGCGACCCCTCCGGTCGTACCGATATGCGCTCCATGATGACTCAGGAAACCATTCAGCACAACTGTGACTGCTTCAAAAAGCAGATGGAGCGTTTCATCGAGTTTGGCGAGGGCAAGGCCCAGATGGTGAATAATGCCGACTGGCTGCTGAATCTGAACTATGTGGAATTCATCCGTGAGATCGGCGGCTGCTTCTCTGTGAACAATATGCTCCGTGCAGAGTGCTTCAAGCAGAGAATGGAAAAGGGCCTGAGCTTCCTGGAATTCAACTACATGCCCATGCAGTCCTACGACTTCTACTACCTGTTCAAGAACTACGGCTGTAATATGCAGTTCGGCGGCAATGACCAGTGGAGCAACATGCTGGGCGGCACCGAGCTGATCCGTAAGAAGCTGGGCAAGGACGCCCACGCAATGACCATTACCTTGCTGCTCAACTCCGAGGGCAAGAAGATGGGCAAGACCGCATCCGGTGCGGTGTGGCTGGATCCCAACAAGACTTCTCCCTTTGATTTCTACCAGTACTGGCGTAATGTGGGTGACGAGGACGTTCTGAAATGTATCCGTATGCTGACCTTCCTGCCCATGGACGAAATTGACGCCATGGCAGACTGGAAGGATGCTCAGCTGAACACTGCCAAGGAAATTCTGGCCTTTGAGCTGACCAAGCTGGTGCATGGCGAGGAAGAGGCCACCAAGGCGCAGACTGCCGCCAAGGCACTGTTCGTGGGTGGCGGTGACGATGCCAATATGCCCACCACCGAGATTACCGAGGACCGCCTGGTGGATGGAAACATCGGTATTCTGAGCCTGATGGTCGCCTGTGGCCTGGCACCCTCCAACAAGCAGGCACGGCAGCTGGTAGAGCAGGGCGGTGTGTTCGTCAATGATGAAAAGGTGAGCGCCCCCAATATGCTCATTTCCCGGGAAATGCTCGCAGAAGGCGTGAAGATCCGCAAGGGTAAAAAAGTCTTCCATAAGGCTGTTTTGGGATAATTTTAAAATGTGATGTCATTGCGAACCAGTGACCGATGTCACTGGTGTGGCAATCTCCTTCCTAGGGAGGGGATTCCCACGCCAGTGTACGCACTGGCTCGGAATGACATTTCTTTTTGAGGCGTTTCCCTTAAGATTTTTTTAACTGGACTTTTGTCAGAAATTGACTATAATAGAACTTGTAGAAATAGATTTGGAGGGTTCTCTATGAAACTCAACTACAAACGCACCATCTTGGTAGGCTTTGCCTTTTTCCTGATCTGCGCATTCTGGCAGGCCTATGATGCAACTATTCCCGTTATTCTGACAAATAAGTACGGCATGAGCCAGTTCTGGTCCGGCGTTATCATGGCGTTGGATAACATTCTTGCCCTGTTTATGCTGCCGCTGTTCGGTACGCTGTCCGACAAGTGTAAGCATAAGCGCGGTAAGCGCACGCCCTTTATCATCGTCGGTACAACCATCGCCGCTGTTGCACTGATCGCCCTCAGCGTTGTGGATACCATTCAGCTGAACAAGATCAGCGATTACACCGAGCTGGACGATGTGGCTACCCTGGAGCGTATCTACGACGAGCAGGCAGATACTGTCTTGAAGACCCCCGGCGGCAGAGAGTTCCAGCTCTCCACCGAGCCCGGTATGTCCCGGGAGAAATTCTCCCAGATCAAGGTCAACGAAATCGATCCCGTGACCGGCAAGGAAAAGGTCACAGATGAGTATACCAACTATGTAGCTCCCGCCCGTGAGGCTTGCATCGCCGAAATCACAGATGCAAACCCCGGCACGCTCATTTGGTTTATCATCTTCCTGTTTGTGATTTTGCTGGCAATGTCCACCTTCCGCAGTCCTGCGGTTGCGCTGATGCCCGATGTGACGATCAAGCCCCTTCGCAGTAAGGCCAACGCCGTTATCAATCTGATGGGTACAGCCGGTGGTATCATCGTGCTGGTGCTTGGTATTGTGTTTGCAACATCCGCGGTTGCGAACAGCTTTATGAGCTATCTTGCTTATTATGCTGTGATTGCGGGCCTGATGCTGGTGTCTCTGGCCATCTTCCTGCTGACGGTGCGTGAGCCGGAATGGGCAAAGCAGATGGAGGCGGATTCCGTCCGCTACGGCATTGAGGAAAGCGAGGAGGTCCAGACCGAAAAGCGGAAGCTGACATCCGGAGAAAAGCGTTCCCTGATTCTGATTCTGCTGTCTGTCGCGCTGTGGTACTTTGGCTATAACGCCGTTACTTCCAAATACTCTGTCTATGCTTCCAATGTGCTGCATATCGACTATAATACCACGATGCTGATCGCCCAGGGCGCCGCCATCGTTGCCTACCTGCCCGCAGGTATGGTCGCCTCCAAAATCGGTCGGAAAAAGACCATCATTGCCGGTGTTGTGATGCTGGCTCTGGCCTTTGGCGTGGCATCCTTTATGCGTTCCGGCAGTTCTGTGCTTGTGATGAACATTCTGTTTGCTCTTGCCGGTATCGGTTGGGCAACCATCAATGTCAATTCCTTCCCCATGGCCGTGGAGCTCAGCTCCGGCGCGGATGTGGGCAAGTATACCGGTTATTACTACACCGCATCCATGGCCGCTCAGACCCTGACACCCATGCTCTCCGGCTGGCTGATGGACAATATGGCTGACACCGTTTTGTTCCCCTACGCCGCTGTATTCGTGGCCCTGGCCATTGTCACCATGCTGTTCGTTACCCACGGCGACAATAAGATCGAGAGCAAGAAGGGCCTGGAAGCCTTTGATATCGACGACTGAAAATGTTTACTGCTTGTATTATTCTTTTGATCCTTGCGGTTCTGTACTTGCTGGCATTGCGGGGCAGACGGCGGCATGTGCTGCTGCGAAAGCTGCGCAAGTGGAAGTATGCCCACCGTGGTTTGCACGGAAACGGCGTACCGGAAAATAGCCTGGCGGCCTTTCGTCTGGCTGTTGAGAACGGCTACGGCATGGAGCTGGATATCCACCTGTTGGCGGACGGCAATCTGGCAGTGATCCATGACGCGTCATTGCAACGGACCGCAGGTGCAGATATTTGTATCGAAGATCTGACAACGGAGCAACTGTCGCAGTATTTCCTGGAAGGTACGGATCAGACCATCCCCACATTTCAGCAAGTGCTGGACCTGGTGGACGGGAAAACACCCCTTATCGTGGAGTTGAAGCCGGAAAACGGCAATCATGCCGAACTGACGGAGAAGGCCTGCAATATGCTTTCTGCATATCCTGGGCTCTACTGCTTGGAATCCTTTGATCCCCGTTGCATCCGATGGCTGAAAAACAACCGACCGGAGCTGGTTCGTGGGCAGTTGGCGCATAATTCCCTTCACGAAGCGCCGGGAAAGGTTCCCTACATTCTGCGCTTTGTGATGACGAATCTGCTCAGCAATTTCTGGAATGTGCCGGATTTTGTCGCCTATCGCTATTGCGACAGAAACCGACTCAGCGTTCGCATTGCCCGGAAATTCTGGAAGGTCCAGGGCGTGTCCTGGACCTTGCGAAGCAAAGAGGAATTTGATACCGCAGTACGGGAAGACTGGATACCCATTTTTGAGGGATTTAAACCGTAAGAAAGACACCGGCTTTTGCCGGTGTCTTTTCCTGTTAGGAGGAGAGCTGCTCTAAAAGTTTGTGGTTGGCTGGGGACAGGGGCGTCAATGGCAGACGGCAATGGCCGCAGTCCAGTCCGTAATGTGCCATGGCGGCCTTGATGGGAATGGGATTGACCTCACACCCCAAAAAATCCGTCCAGGGCAGCAGATCGCATTGCACTGCGGCGGCGGTGTCGAAATCGCCATCCAATGCGGCAAAGGTCATCAGATTCATCTGTTCCGGCAAGAGGTTGGACGCAACGGAGATAATACCCATCCCACCGAGGGAGAGTATCGGGACAGTCAGGTTGTCGTTTCCGGACCAAATGCAGAAGGACTCCGGACATTGGGCGCGAATCCGCAGGATCTTTCCGATGTCTGTGGACGCTTCCTTAACACCTGCGATATTCGGGATTTTTGCCAATTCCTCGTATACGGATACGGGAATGTCCACACCGGTGCGGCTGGGAACATTGTAAACAATGATGGGTATGGACACGGCCTTTGCGATGGCGGTATAGTGGGCGATCAGTCCGGCTGGGGTTGCTTTGTTGTAGTACGGACTGACCACAAGCAGAGCATCTGCGCCGATTTTCTCTGCTTCCACACTGAGAGAAACGGCGTGCTTTGTGTTATTTGAGCCTGTCCCGGCAATGACAAGCATGTCATCCCCGACAAAATCCTTCGCAATGCGGAACAGGCGTAGCTTCTCGTCGTCGGAAAGGGTGGGGGATTCTCCGGTGGTTCCGGCAATTGCGACGGCATCCACGCCTGCGTGGATTTGACGTGAAAGCAAGACTTTGAACATAGGCTCGTTGATTTTATCCCCCAGAAAAGGGGTTACAAGGGCGGTGCAGACCCCGGTGAATAACGGTTTTTTCATAGTGCATCCCTCCGTACCAGTCTATGCTCTTGTGACGGATTTGCGTATTGCAAAATGCGTGAAAATCGGCTATAATACAACATTGAAATTGATGAATGAGGGAAAAGCTATGAAGACCCATGATTTTTGGTATGACCTGCCGGAAGAACTGATCGCCCAGACACCTCTGGAAAAGCGGGATTCTTCCCGCCTTTTAGTGATGGATCGAAGCTCCGGCAAGGTAGAGCACAAGCACTTTTATGATATTCTGGATTATCTGCGTCCCGGTGACTGTCTGGTGATGAACGACTCCCGGGTACTTCCTGCCCGGCTGTTGGGGCACCGTCCCACCGGCGGCGCGGTGGAAGTTTTGCTTCTGCGTGACCTGGGGGACAAGAAGTGGGAATGTCTGTGCAAGCCCGGCAGAAAAATGCAGATCGGACATAGTGTGATCTTTGGAAACGGTGAGCTTACCGCAACAGTTACGGACATCCGCGAGGACGGTAACCGGGTCGTGGAATTCCACTACGAGGGAATCTTTCTGGAAGTGCTGGAACGGCTGGGTAAAATGCCCCTGCCGCCCTACATCAAGGCAGAATTGCAGGATCAGGAGCGCTATCAGACAGTCTACTCCAGTGAGATCGGCTCTGCGGCTGCCCCCACAGCTGGACTGCATTGGACTGATGAGTTACTTAACAAGGCCCGGGATAAAGACGTGCAGACCGCATTTGTGACCCTGCATGTGGGTCTGGGCACGTTCCGGCCGGTAAAGACTGAGGAGATCTCGGAGCATCACATGCACAGCGAGCTTTGCATGATCTCTCAGGAGACTGCGGACATTCTGAACCAAACCAAGGCCAATGGCGGTCGTATCATTTGCGTTGGTACAACTTCCTGCCGCACCCTGGAGAGCCTTGTGAAAGAGGACGGCACCTTTGAAGCAAGCTCCAAATGGACGGAGATCTTTATTTTCCCCGGGTATGAATTCAAGGCAATGAATGGCCTGATCACCAACTTCCATCTGCCGGAAAGCACTTTGGTGATGCTGGTGTCCGCATTTGCGGGACGGGAAAATGTGCTGAGTGCCTACGAAGAAGCCGTAAAGGAAAAGTACCGCTTTTTCAGCTTCGGCGATGCGATGTTTATAGGTTAAAGGATAAAAGGTAGGGGCGACTATTAGTCGTCCGCGGGCGGCAGGTTGCCGCCCCTACATTCCTGATTATATGGGTGGTTATATGAATGCCAAAATTGATGTAACAAACATTCGAATAGAAACGCCCCGGCTGATTTTGCGCCCGTGGAAAAAGACGGATCTGCAAGATCTTTTTGAGTATGCCAGTGTTCCCGGCGTTGGAGAAATGGCAGGGTGGACACACCATCAAAGTATGGAAGAATCTGCGTCCATACTGGATATGTTCATGGAGCAGAAAAAGACATTGGCCCTGGTACTGAAAGAAAAAGGTAAGGTAATTGGCTCTCTGGGGATTGAGAATGTGAAGGAAGAGCCGGAAATTCCTGCGGAATTCCTTGGTAGAGAAATTGGCTATGTTTTGAGCAAAAATCATTGGGGCAAAGGTTTGATGGCAGAAGCAGTAAAGGCAGTTATGGAATACTGCTTCACCATACTCAGATATGATTATCTGACGTGTGCGCATTTTGTCCAAAATAATCAGTCCCGACGTGTCATCGAAAAGAGTGGGTTTCATTACCTGAAAGATGTAAAGCACGAAACCAGATACGGCACAGTTGAGGATACCAAATTATATATCTGTTATAACCCAAATAGCGAGGTAAGAAATGTTTGAATTAAAGAAAACCGAGGGCAAAGCCCGGCGTGGTGAATTCACCTGCGCCCACGGTACCGTCCAGACCCCCGTATTTATGAATGTGGGCACGCAGGGTGCCATCAAGGGTGCGCTGAGCGCGGAGGATCTGAAAAATATCGGCTGTCAGGTGGAGCTCTCCAACACCTACCATTTGCATCTGCGCCCCACGGATAAGGTCGTCCGTGAAATGGGCGGCCTGCACAAGTTCATGACCTGGGACGGCCCGATCCTCACAGACTCCGGCGGATTTCAGGTATTCTCCCTGTCTGGCCTGCGGAAGATCAAGGAAGAGGGCGTGTATTTTTCATCCCATATCGACGGACGAAAGATTTTCATGGGCCCGGAGGAAAGTATGCAGATCCAGTCCAATCTGGGCTCGGATATTTGCATGGCTTTCGATGAGTGTATTGAAAATCCCGCGCCCCGGGATTATGTGCTGAAAAGCGTTGATCGCACTTATCGCTGGCTGGTTCGCTGTAAGGACGAAAATGCCCGGCTGAATGCTCTGCCGGATACGGTCAATCCTCAGCAGATGCTCTGGGGCATCAACCAGGGCGGCACCTATCCCGACATCCGTATCGACCACATGAAGCGCATCGCTGACCTTGACCTGCCCGGCTATGCCATTGGCGGTCTGGCTGTGGGCGAAACAGCGGAGGAAATGTACGACATCATTGAGGCAGTCGAGCCCTACATGCCGACAGACAAGACCCGTTATCTCATGGGTGTTGGCACGCCCAGCAACATCATCGAGGCGGTTGCCCGGGGTGTTGATTTCTTCGACTGTGTCATGCCTGCCCGGAATGCCCGTCACGCCCGGCTCTTTACTTGGAGTGGTGCGATCAATTTGAAAAATGCAAAATATATTACGGATGAGAGCCCCATTGATCCGGAGTGCGACTGCCCCGTGTGCCGCAGATATTCCCGGGCGTATATCCGCCACCTGTTTGCGGCGGAGGAAATGCTTGCCATGCGCCTGAGCGTGATGCACAACCTGTATTTCTACAATAAATTGATGGAGAAGATCCGTGATGCGCTGGATAACGGAACATTTGATGCCTTCCGCCGTGAATATTCTGTTAAATTAAGCCAAAGGATCTAAATTTTCCTTGCAATTTATGGGAATGATGGTATAATAAGTTCGTTATAAAACTGCAAAGGAGTTCATCCCATGTTTAATTTTTTAGCTGAAACTACAACTACTACCGATCCCTCCGGCGGCCTGCTGAGCATGCTGCCCATGTTGCTGATCATGGTGGCGGTGTTCTATTTCTTGATCATCCGTCCCGAGAACAAGCGCAAGAAAGAAGCTGAGCAGCTGCGCAGCGGCATCAAGAACGGCGACAAGATCACCACCATCGGTGGTATCGTCGGCAAGGTCGTGGATGTGAAGGAAGACAAGTTCGTCATTGAGACCGGTGCAGATCAGGTTCGTATTGAGCTTGCAAAGTGGGCGCTGTCCACCAACGAGACAGCCGCTGAGGCCGCTAAGGAAGCTGCTAAGAAGGCAGAGGAAGAGCGGGCGAAAGCAAAGGCCGCCAAGAAGGCTGCCAAGGCAAAAAAGGAAGATAAGTAAAAGTTTAGAACCCGTAAGCGTTGCTTACGGGTTCTTCTTTATCGAAATCGTGCGGCATAGCCGCAGCGGCGGCACAGTTCTTCCGGTGCGTTTCCGGTATTGAATCCGTCAAAGATGGCCTTTGCCCGCGGTGTATCCAAAATAGCTCCTAATTCAGAATCAAAGAGATTTCCAAGGGCGATGTCCCCATCATGATCCAGACAGCAGGGAACGACTGTGCCGTCGCACAGCACGCCGATATGATCCTGCATACCGTAACAGAACACCCGGTCACCCTGGATTGGTGCGGACAGATCCGGCCAGTCGAATTTATCGCCATGCTCAAGATAGATCCGCTGACCGATGCGGATACCCCGTCCCTCGTCCACCCAGGGTTCGGGAAAATAATCGTGTAATACGCTCAGGATTTGGGCATTTTTGGTATCAGCGCCGCCGTTGTTCCACAGACGGTAGGACACCAAAATCTTATTTTCTGCTTTTTGGCCGAATGAAAAACAGCCTTTCAGATATTCCTCAAAGGGCATGGAAAAGTCGTTTGCCTCGAAAGCGTGAAGAGAGATATTCACTTTATGCAACCCCGGAGCGTTGCACAGAGCATCTGCGTATTTGGAAAGCAAGGTACCGTTGGTTGTCAAAATGACTTTGAAGCCAGCTTTACCGGCAAGCTCCAGAAAACGGAACACCTGCGGATGACACAGCGGCTCGCCCATGAGGTGGAAATAGAGAAAATCCGTCCAGGGGCGCAGCTTTGGGAGCAAGGCTGCAAAGTCCTGCTCTGTCAAGGTGTGCTTTTGCCGCTTCGTGCCGGGGCAAAAGGAACATTTCAAATTGCAGATGTTGGATATTTCCAGATAGATCTTACGAAAACGTTTCATAGCTGCCCCCTTTTGCGGTTTTCTATATCATATGATTTGACCGCAAAAAAGTCAAGGTTTGCCCATGTTGCAATTTTGCGGTTTCGTGTTATAATAGAAAGAAAAATCAAGGAGGGGCAAGTATGTCCCATACCATCGCTGCTGTTTCTACCGGTCTGACCGTGTCTGCCATCGGTATCATTCGTATGACCGGTGACGACTGCGCACTGATCGCGGGCAAGGTCTTTGCCCTTAATAGTGGAAAATCCCTTGCGGACGCACCGAACCGTCAATTGGTTTTGGGAACGCTCCATGACAAGGCCGGACGGGTCATCGACCAATGCTGCGCCATCTATACCCGGGCACCCCATACCTATACCGGAGAGGACACGGTGGAATTTCATTGCCACGGTTCACCGGCTGTGCTTGCTGCCGGTCTGGAGAGTCTGTACATTGCCGGTGCCGCACCTGCCAAGCGCGGCGAATTCACCAAGCGCGCCTTTTTGAACGGCAAGCTGGATCTGACTCAGGCGGAAGCAGTGATCGATCTTATTGAGGCGGACACTGCAGATGCGGCCGCTAATGCCGCCGGGCAGGTGGGCGGTGCGCTGCAAAAGCGTTTGCGGCCCATTTATGAGGACCTGCGGGATCTGTGCAGTCATTTCTACGCGGTTTTGGATTATCCTGATGAGGATATCGAAGATTTTGGCCTAGCTAACTATGAAAAACCGCTGAAAGCCGATACGAAGGCATTGGAAGCGGTACTGAAAACCTACGGGCAGGGCAAGATCCTGCGACACGGCGTTGCGGCAGCCATTGTAGGCCGACCCAATGTGGGTAAGAGCAGCCTTCTGAACGCCCTTGTCGGTTACGAGCGTGTCATCGTAACCGAGGTCGCCGGAACTACCCGGGACACGGTGGAAGAATCCGTGATGCTGGGATCCACGCGGCTGCGTCTGATCGATACCGCCGGCATCCGGGAAACGGAAGATCGGATCGAAGCAATGGGCGTGGAGCGTTCCAAAGAGGCAATTGAGAATGCAGACCTTGTCTTGTTCGTATGCGACGGCAGTACACCATTGACGGAAGATGACCGGGCGATCATTGAGCTTTGCGTAGAGCATGAGCATGCCATTGCGCTGATCAATAAGTCGGATGTTGGAAGTAAGGTTGTGCCCGGTGACCTGCCGTTTATGCAGGTGATCGAAATATCCGCCGCCACAGGAGCAGGGTTGGAGCTGCTTGCGGATGCGGTGGATGTGATGTTTGCGGGTGATACGCCCTGCGACGGATCGATCCTTACCAATGCCCGGCAGTACGATGCCTGCCGCAGAGCTTATGAAGCCATGCTCCGTGCACTTGCCGGACTGAGAGCTCAGCAGACCCCTGATGTGGTGTTGACCGATGTGGAACAAGCCATGGAAGCCATGGGCGAGGTCATAGGGGCAACGGTGCGGGAGGATATTACCGCAAGAATTTTTGAAAGATTTTGTGTAGGAAAGTAAGTATGATCTATTTGGACAATTCTGCTACCACAAAGCCCTGTCAGGCCGCTGTGGCGGCAATGACAAAAGCCCTGACAGATAACTGGGCAAATCCCAGCGCCCTGTATCAGTTCGGTATTGACGGCGCAAAAGAGCTGCGCGTTGCCAGAAGCCGGGTAGCGGCCGCTATGGGCGCGGAAAACGATCGGGTGTTCTTTACTTCCGGTGGCACGGAAGCGGACAATTGGGCCATCCTGGGGGCTGTGAAGCGGCTGGGAAAGCGGGGAAAACACATTGTGACCACCACCATTGAGCATCACGCCGTGCTGAACACCATGAAAGAGCTGGAAACACAGGGTTACGAGGTTACATACCTGCAACCGGACTCTCTGGGGCGGATCACAGCGGATCAATTGAAAGCCGCACTTCGTTCTGATACCATATTGGTGTCCGTTATGATGGTCAATAACGAGGTGGGCTCGGTTATGCCTATTGCTCAAATGGCGAAATTGACCCACAAGCTGTGCCCCAATGCGCTGTTCCATACGGATGCTGTGCAGGGATTTTTGAAGATACCCTTTGACGCAAAGACATTTGGCGCGGATCTGATTTCTGTTTCGGCCCATAAGGTGCACGGACCAAAGGGCTGCGGTGCCTTGTATATCAGTCCGAAGCTGAAATCCTTTCCGCCGTTGCTGTTAGGCGGCGGCCAAGAAAGCGGACTTCGCAGCGGAACAGAGGCCACACCGGCAATTTTCGGCTTTGCTGCCGCTTGCGATGAGGTGCGGGCTGCCTTTGCGGCGGATATGGAAAGAGAGAAGGCTCTTTTGACACAAATCGTGGATGCCTTGTCCAACAAGGATGGCGTGGTGATCAACGGTTGTCACGATGCGCCCCATATTCTTTCCGTGTCCATTCCCGGCGTACCAACGCAAAACTCCATCAATATCTTGCAGGATGCCGGCATCTGTGTTTCTGCCGGATCTGCCTGCGCCAAGGGGCACCGGAGTCATACGCTGACGGCTATGGGTCTGCCGCCCCAGATTATGGACAGTTCCTTCCGTATTTCTCTCAGCCGGGAGACGACACAGTCGGATGTTGACGCCTTGCTTGCAGGTGTTCAGACGATTCTGGATTGGAAAAACAGATAAGCAACACCCCAGCCGAATTGGCTGGGGTGTAAATTTAATCAAATCTTTTTGCCGCCGTAGTAGCCCTGGTAATCATCGAAGAAGAACTGGGCTGCGCGGCTCATCTTGATGCCGATCTTGTCGCCAACAAAGGACAGGCTGATCGCCATGTTACCCACATAGATATCATTTGCCCAAACCCGGAGGAAGAGCTTGTGTTTTTCCACCCATGTGGCCTGGATCTGGCACTTATAATTGATTCTCTGTGCTTCGTCCAGAAGCTGGGGACCGTAGAAAGTCTCGGGGAAATTGCAGGTTATTTCTTGCTCAGTGTCAAAAGGCAATTCAAGCTCCACACCGTTTTTGACATAACAGAGGCTTGTTCCGTTTTCATCCTTGCGGACACAAACCTTAGAAAAGCCACTGGGATTGGGATCGATTTCGTAGATCACATTTGCGATCTGATCCAACACATTTTCCGGTGCGGGCAGTCTGGGGGTCATATCTTCGCCCAGAATGTACTCATAAACGCCGTCGATCAGCTCGTCATACATAAACTGATTTCCTTGTACATCCGCGGTGCAGACGAAAACCAGATCCTTATCCGGGAAACCGATGGCAAACTGACCGCCCAGGCCCTTGAAGATGAAGCCGCCGTTGGGGATCGCCCAGATCTGATAGCCATAGCCCCGGTTCACATGAATGGCGGAAACATCGTCGTAATTGCAGATCAGGGGAGAAACGGCATCGACGCAGTACTGGGGATCCAGCAACTGCTGGCCCTTCCAGTTGCCCTTATTCAGGATCCAGTAGGCCACACGGGCAAGATCCTCTGGTGTGATCAGCAGACCGGAGCCGGCCCACATATCGCCGTCCGGGCCGGCAACGCAGGTGATGTCAGGAGACAAGCCAAGAATGTCAAATTCCGGACGCAGGTAGGACACAAAATCCTTACCGGTCAGACGCTTGACCAACGCGCCCATGACATAGGATCCCGAGCTGTCGTAAAACCACAGCGTGCCGGCAGGATGGGTGGGCTTTGCGTCGAAATAGGAGCGCGCCCAGTCCTTTCTGTGCAGACCATAGGTAGAAGCGCTGTAGCAGGTGTTCATCATGAGCATATTCCGGATGGTGTTGTTTTCCAGATATTCCGGCAGCTGTCCCAGCTGGAATTCCTCGCGGAAATAATCCACGATCTTATCGTCCAGATTGATCAGCCCCTGGGTGTACAATTTACCCACGGCAATAGCCACAAAGGATTTGGTGGTGGAATAAGCGCGGTGACGCATTTCCCGGTCATAGGGCGGGAAATAATGTACTTCCTGTAATTCATAATTGGAATAGAGAAGCGCGCTGTGCAGACGGATGCCTTTGTTTTGCATCTTCTTGATGTAAAGGTCTAAGTTATACTGGGTTTTCATAGAGAACACCTCACACATTTTTTGTTAAATATAACACATGTGTGATGTGTTTGCAAGATTTTGCCAAAAGATAGTATCAGCCTTTTTGTAAACGTTTTTTCTCCCGTTCTGCTTCAATGACCGCAGCATCATCGTCGGTATAGTTCCATTCTTCCTTGATACAGACAATCATTCTGTCGTATGTTTCCAAGGCTTTCTGCGTGTTGTCCAGAATCTCATAAATAATGGCAATGCCTTGCAGAGCATCGGTAAATCTTGGTTTTTCATCGAGTTCCCAGGATTTTTCATAATATTCCAGCGCACGGGCATATTCGCAATTGCGTGCGTGGTATTGCGCCTTTTCAAAAAGGAAACCGGGATGATCTCTGAATTGTTCTTCTGCTTCTTCCATGATGGTATCGGCCTTGGGTTTATCATATTCTGCCAATGCGATACTTGCCTGATAGATGGGTACAAGAAAGGGCTTGTGCGCAGGAAGTGTCTTGTAAACTTCCAGATATTCTGCGGCTTCTTTCGTGCGGTGATCGGCGATCAGGTTGTCCATGACCTCGTAATAGGGCAAGGGTGTTTTGGGTTCGATGTGATCGTTCTCGATCACCTTTTTGTAGAAATCAATGACTGTGGTGTGGTTTGATATGTTCCAGTCCCAAATGGATGCGCCGTCTGCTTTTTGCAGGAGCCACTGACACTCCTTCATTTCGGGATTGCGTTCGATGGCTTCTCTGGCGTATTTGCTGACCCGTCTGGAATCTGCTGTCATACGGTGGTGGTAGAGATGGGCCAGCAGACTGAGGATCTTTGTCCTGTTTTCATTCTTATCCAGATGTTCCTTCAGGTAGTCCTCGTATTCCCGGAAAATGACGGGTGATAACTCTTCCTCAATATCCATTCTTCGTTCGATCTGATGCAGTTTTTGTTCGGCGGTCAAATCGAAGAGTTCATCGATGGTTGCACCCAATTCACTTGCAAGCATGGGTAGCAATGAAATATCCGGCATGGTGACAGCGGTTTCCCATTTGGACACGGATTGGGCGCTGATGCCCAATTTTGTGGCAAGCTGATCCTGGGTCAAACCAGCCTTGAATCGCAGTTGTTTGATTTTGGTTCCGATTTCCATACTTGATCTCCTATATCATAAATTCAGCAGCTACTGTGCTTACAGCATATCAGTTTCCGATGGCTAAATCAATAACGCTGTTTGCGAGCGTGTCCGCCTGATGGTTGAGTGAGGGGAATGCTCGTTCTGATTACTTATTGATTAATGCTTACAGGCCAAAGGCCCGCAATCGTTAATCAATGGATTTTCCCACGGCCTAAAAACATGCCCCCGGCATGTTTTCTTAACGGCCTTTCAAATCCCTCCCAACGAAGCGAAAAAGAGAAGAACCCCTGTGGGGTTCTTCTCTTTTTGGCGGAGTGAGAGGGATTTGAACCCTCGCGCGCTGTTTAGACGCCTACTCCCTTAGCAGGGGAGCCCCTTCGGCCTCTTGGGTATCACTCCGAATAAAAGAATATTTTTGATTGCCAAAGTATTCTAGCACACACTGTACCGTTTGTCAAGCGATAAAGTAGAGAATTATCCCGGTAAATGCATGATACATTTACCGGGATTATCATCTTACAGTTTTTCCAGAACAGCCTGGATCCGGGCAATGGAACGCTCCTTGCCGAGGATCTGCATCACGGTGTACAGGTCAGGGGAGTTGGTCTGGCCGGTGACGGCCTGACGGATGAAGGTGGACACATCCGCCACCGTGCCGGGGAAAGCCTCGGGATCGGCCTTGTAGGCCTTCATATCGGTGGTATAGCCGATCTCCTCGGTGATGGATTTGACCTTGTCGAACCATACAGAGGAATCGTCAGCAGGGTCGTAGACAGCCAGGAACTTTTCCAGAACGGTACGGATCGTTGCCTTGTCAAACTTCTCGTCAAAAACCGGCGGTTGCAGATATGCATCGTAGAACAGACCCATGTAGGGTTTGGCTTCTTTCCACACGGCGATGTCCTTGCGGGGCTTCTTGCCGCCGCGACCAATGGCCAGAATGGAAACGGCGTAGTCCTTGTCAGCAGCAAGCTTTTCCGCGAAATCCGCATCAAATTCCTGGGCCCACTCCAAAAGCAGTGCGTAGACTTCCTCGGCGGTCATCTTGGAGATGACGTTCTTGGAAACGTCCGTCAGCTTGGCGTAGTCAAACAGATTGCCGGCAGGATTCAGCTTCTTGGGGCTGAATTTAAAGTCCGTGGCAGGGGCATCGGGATTGGCACGGCGCCAGTCCTCGTAGTTGGAGTTCAGCAGGGTCATGATATACTCATACACAGCCGCCACGGGGAAGCCCTCGGCCTTGTAGAAGGTCAGTGCCAGCTCGGGATCCTTGCGCTTACTGAGCTTGCGCTTGGAGCTGCCGTCCATCTTCATCAGCGGTCCGATATGGACATACTTGGGCAGCTTAAAGCCCAATGCTTGGAACAGCTGGATGTGGAAGGGCAGGGTGGGCAGCCATTCGTCACCACGGACAACGTGGGTCGTGCGCATCAGGTGGTCATCCACCGCGTGGGCGAAGTGGTAGGTGGGAATGCCGTCGGATTTCAGCAAGACATGATCCACGTCGTTTTCCGTTATGGTCAGCTTGCCCTTGACCACATCGTCAAATTTGAACTGATTTTCGATAGATCCGGTGCTGCGGAAACGGAGTACCCAGGGATTGCCGGCCTCCAGCTGTGCCTGGATGTCCTCCATGGTACGGTCACGCCACATGGCGTACTTGCCGTAATAGCCGGTAGTCTCCTTGTTTGCCTCCTGCTTTTCACGCATGGCGCCCAGCTCTTCCTCGGTGCAGAAGCAGGGATAAGCCTTGCCCTCGGACACCAGCTTCTTGGCGTATACATGGTAAATAGCTGCGCGCTGACGCTGGCGGTAGGGACCGTAATTGCCGAAATCGCCGTCGATGGCCGCGCCCTCGTCAAATTGGATGCCGTAGTGCTTCAAGGTGTTGATCAGCACCTCAACTGCGCCGGGAACTTCACGCTTGGCGTCGGTGTCCTCAACACGGAGAAATAACACACCGCCACTTTGGTGAGCCATGCGTTCGGAGGTCAGACCCTGTACCAGATTGCCCAGATGGACAAAACCGGTGGGGGAGGGAGCCATACGGGTGATGACTGCGCCTTCCGGTGCGTTGCGGCAGGGAAAACGCTCCTCCAGCATTTCGGGCGTATCGCTTACATCAGGAAACAAAATTTCTGCAAGTTTTTGATAATCCATGATCGTTACCTCTCTTACATATTGTCCAGCACAAACTGAATGAAGACATTGGGACCGATGTCCAGGACATCCTCGTTGATCATCATTTTGCCGTTGTGCAGGGGCGTGCTGGTGCCGTCTGCCGGCATTGCGCCAAGGGCGAAGAACGCGCTGGGCTTATACTGGGTGTAGTAGGCGAAATCCTCCGCGCCCATGGTCGGGGCCATTTCGCATACCTTATCACTACCCACAACGGATTCAGCGGCCCGGAGAATGGCATCGGCCACATTGGAATCGTTGATCAGTACGGGATAGTATTTTGCGGTTTCCACGACCGCACTGCCGCCCATATCCTTTGCCACACTGTGAGCGATCTCCTCAATGCGCTTGTAGATCTGGGCATCCAGATCGTCACGATGGGTGCGGATGGTTCCGTGGAGCATGACCTCATCGCAAATCACATTGTTCGCAAAGCCGCCGTGGATCTCACCGATACCGATGATCACAGGCTCAAAGGGGGGCATTTCCCGGGCACGCATGATCTGAATGTCGTTATATACACGCACAGCCATGGCAATGGCGTCGATGCCTGCGTGGGGCGTGGCAACATGGGCGGATTTGCCTTTTAAGTAAATGCGGAAGCCGTGGCTGCTGGCACTCTGGCATTTCTTGTTCAGACTAACGGTGCCGGTGGGCTTGTTGGGATAGATGTGGCAGCCGATCATCATATCCACCTGATCCATAAAACCGTCATCACAAAGGGTCTTGGCGCCGCCGGGGCCTTCCTCAGCGGACTGAAAGACGAATTTTACGCAGCATTTGATGTCCTTTTCCATTTCTTTCAGCTTCCTGGCTGCGCCGAGAAGCATGGCGGTGTGGCAATCATGGCCACAGGCGTGCATCTTTCCGGGATGCTGGGATGCGAAGGGCAGGCCGGTCTCCTCCTGAATGGGAAGAGCGTCCATATCTGCGCGCAGAGCGATGGTCTTGCCGCCCACGCCTTCGTTCAGAGTTGCAACGATGCAGGATTTACCATAGGCTTCCGTATAGGGCAGTCCTATGGCATCCAATTCCTGACGGACACGGGCCAGGGTCTTGGGAAGGTCAAAGCCGATCTCAGGAATTTGGTGGAATTCCCGGCGAAGATTGATGATATATTGCTTATCTGCTTTCATAATCATACTCCTATGGATAAAGTTTGTTCTATTATACCACAGACTGTTAGATAATGTCAATTTCTCGTTGCGTTTTCTCTGCGGATGTGCTAGAATACAAGAAATCATAGGAACGAGGCGAGGATTATGGAAGAAATCGTTACAAAAAAAAGAATGCTCTCCGGCATCAAGCCCTCCGGAGATCTGACATTGGGCTCTTATTTGGGCGCGGTGAAGAACTGGGCGGAACGGGCAGATCAGTATGAGTGCTTCTACTTCATGGCTGACCTCCACGCCATTACTGTGCGGCAGAATCCTGCGGATCTGCGCCGCCGTACTTTGGAGCAGCTGGCGCAGTACATTGCCTGCGGCCTGGATCCCGAGAAGAACACCCTGTTCATTCAGTCCCATGTGCATCAGCACGCGGAATTGGGTTGGATTTTGGACTGCTATTCCATGTTCGGCGAGCTGAGCCGTATGACCCAGTTCAAGGATAAGTCTGCCAAGAACGCGGACAATATCAATGCAGGTCTGTTCACTTACCCCAGTCTGATGGCCGGTGATATTTTGCTGTACCAGCCGGATCTGGTGCCCGTTGGTGAAGATCAGAAGCAGCATGTGGAGCTGACCCATGTGATCGCCCGGCGTTTTAACGGCATTTACGGTGACGTATTCAAGATCCCTGAGCCTTTTGTTCCCAAGGTTGGCGCGCGGATCATGAGCCTGACCAATCCCTTGGCCAAGATGTCCAAGTCGGAAAATGAAGACACCGGCCGTGTGCTGTTGATGGATCCCCCCGAGGTGATCATGAAGCAGTTTAAGCGTGCCATCACCGATTCCGATACGGAAAACTGTGTCCGTTACGACAAGGAGAATAAGCCCGGCGTTGCCAATTTGATGACCATTTACAGCGCTGTTACCGGCAAGAGCTATGAGGAGATCGAAAACGAGTTCGTTGGCTGCGGTTACGGCAAGTTTAAGCCCGTGGTTGGCGAAGCGGTCGTGGAGCATCTGCGTCCCATTCGTGAGGAAGCCAGCCGCCTGATGAAGGACAAGGCTTATCTGGAGAATGTCTACCGTGACGGAGCCCAGAAGGCATCCTATGTTGCCGAAAAGACCCTGCGCAAGGTCTATAAAAAGGTTGGATTTGTTGCAAAATAAGTTAACTGCCCATGGTGTTCCATGGGCAGTTTTTATAGGAACAGGTATAGCGCAAGGGTCAAAAGCCAAGAATTCTTATTGTCCTTTCCGTCCCCGGCCATCAAAAGAAGAAGCAGAATTATCAAAAGGTCACCGGTATCCAGATCCTTAGGGAGCAGCTGTTTCAAAAATGACAGTGCACCCTCCGGCTGACGCATAGGAGGACTCGACTCTTGACAGGGCTGCGGCTGGGGTTTTGGCGGTGCAGGTTGCTGCGGGGGAGTGGGAACACGGTTTTTCTGATATGTACCGTCCTGCTGTGGGATATACCGATTATACATAGGCGTCACCTGCTTATTTTTGACAGAATTCCGCTTCCCAGAAATGAGGAAGCGAGTCCTGCCAGTTTGGATGCGCGCATAGCCTTTTCCAGTCTGCCGATCCGATCCGTCGTCAAATACGGGCGCAGAGCTAGTAACAGCGCACGCTGATCCTTGTCAACGGATGCGGAGTTTGCCATTCCGGCTATCTTCATCAGCATCCCCATATCCAGCCCCTCCGGGAGACTGGGTGTTGGCTCGGGAGGTGGAGGCGGCGGACTTTCGCCGCCGCTGAATTGCTGGGCCATGGACATGATCTGCGCCATCATGTCCGGATTGTTCAGGATCGCTCCTAATTTGGATTCCATATCCTCCATTATTTCATCCCCCGAAGTTGTTTCATCAGCTCCTGACCGGCCGGTGACCGAAGAAAATCCGATACGGATCGCTTTGCCTGCTCCAAATCACCAGCCTGAGCCTGGTTGACAGCGTTCTGCAGCTCCTGGGATTTTTGGTTTTGCAGTTGCGTAAGGAGCGCCTGTCCCTGAGCGCTGGCGGCAAGCTCCTTTAATTTGTCCATAGAAATACCCTGGGGCAGATCAGAAAAATTCGGCATATTTTGACCTCCTTAACATGGTCTTTCATAATACTCTATGCGCCCCGGGGCGAAATTGTGCCGGTAAACGAAAAATAGGCATGGAAATTTCCGCTGAGATATGATATACTGAAGAAAAAGCACACAGGAGCGTGTTATGAAAATTCTTGTGTTGTCGGATTCTCACTCTACTTTGCGGATTATGCGCTCCGCTGTTTCTCACATAAAGCCGGACGCGATCATACATCTTGGTGATTTCTTTGATGATGGCGAAGTGATTCGGAAAGAGAATACCCACATCAGGTTTTACCAGGTGCCGGGCAATTGCGACAGGCATCGAATGTATCCTGCGCACCCGGAGAATCTTTGTATGTCAGTGTGCGGTGTCAAACTCTTTATGACACACGGTCACAACCACTTTGTGAAATCAAGCTTGTATTATTTGTTGGAGGATGCCAAGGCAGCTGGAGTTCAGGCGGCGGTGTTCGGACATACGCACAGTCCCTTGTGTGAGAAAAGAGACGGAATTTGGATCTTAAACCCCGGCAGCTGCGGTAATGGCTGTGGAACTGTTGGTCTAATGACAGTAGACTGCGGAGAAATTTTGAACTGCCGCATCTTACGGGCGGAAGATTGGGAGGAATCAGTATGATCTTAGTTGTGGATATTGGAAACTCCAATGTTGTCATTGGTGGCGTAGAAGGGGAGAAGATCCTTTTTGAAGCCAGACTGCGCACCGATGCCACCAAGACATCGGACGAGTACACCATTGACCTTAAAAATATTCTGGATATTTACAATGTAAGCAGAGAGGGAATTGAGGGTTCGATTATTGCATCTGTCGTCCCTCAGGTGCTCAACACCTTCCAGACTGCGTTGATGAAACTCACCGGCAAAAAGGCCCTTGTTGTAGGCCCCGGTCTGAAGACCGGACTGAATATCGCAATCGATAACCCCTCACAGACTGGTGCGGACTTGGTAGTTGGCGCGGTTGCGGCGCTCCGTGAGCATAAAGCGCCCCTGATCGTCATTGATATGGGAACTGCTACCACTATGGTGGTGCTGGATAAAAACGGCGCGCTGATCGGCGGCTCCATCAGCCCCGGCGTGAAGATCTCGCTGGATGCTCTGACCGGGGGTACGGCTTTGCTTCCCGGTTTGCAGCTGGATCAGCCCAAGCGGGCCATTGGCCGCAACACCACGGACTGCATGCGCAGCGGCATCATGCTGGGTACGGCCTGCATGCTGGACGGTATGATTGCGCGCATGGAGGAAGAGCTGGGCTATAAGACTACAGTCATTGTGACCGGCGGTATTGCGAAATTTGTCGTTCCCATGTGCAGACGGGAAATGATCTATGACAAGGATCTGCTTGTAAAGGGTCTTGCGGCATTGTACCGTGAGAACAAGCGTTCTTAATACGAGGTAGCTTATGAAATTCATGGAACAATTTGTAGAAAAAATGCAGCCGGTATTGGAAAAAGCCAAGGTCTGCTGGGACTATGTGAAAAAGTTTAAGAAGCTGTTTTTGGCTGCGCCTGTTGCGGCGATGGCTGTTCTTATGGCCATTAACAACCTGATCAAGCTCCCTGCCTTGGTGGGCTTCGGCTTGCAGGGTAACGGCGAGTTTTCCTTTGAGCTCATCCGTGAAGTTGCTGTGATCGCACCACTACTGGTAACAGCGATCTGTCTGCTGCTGATGTTTGCATCCAAGCGGACTTTGACCCCTTGGATGGTCAGTGTGTTTTCTCTGCTGCTGCCTTGGATGATTTTGTTAACCAATACCTTTCCGGGATGAAGAAACGCCTGCCGCAACTGCGGCAGGCGTTTTGATGATGGTCGGAGTGTTGGAATTGCCGCTTAGATTGCTCCATATCCACACCCACAAGGGGTGCGTCTATGGAGCAATGGATTCTCCCACGACCTAAGAAACAGTCCCCCGGACTGTTTCTTACCCTCACTTCGTTCGGGCCGGTCTTTCGAATCCCTTCATTGCAACAGAAAAAAGACAAGGTAGCAAATGCTACCTTGTCTTTTTTGGTCGGAGTGTCGGGATTCGAACCCGAGGCCTCTTGGACCCGAATCATACGGATGATTTTCCGTTGTGTATCTTTTAGGTGCAAATAGCGGCATTTAGTACCCTAAAATCCGCAAATATGCAACATTTCAACGCGTACAAACCAAAACAAAAACCCCATCAAATCAAAAAGTGGTAGAAAAGTGGTAGACGGCGGTAGATAAGTAGACTGTTACAACAAGCAAAACCACCCCCGGTTGCGGACTTGATTCGCACCGGGGGCGGTTGCTATTTGGAGACTGCTCACGCCGGATAGACGCACCCAGGTATCGATGACCATAACGAAGTTGGGAGCGCACGGAACGCAGTATCGTAAGAGGTACAGAGCCGACTGCGCGGTCTTGACGCACTGTGTTGATGCGACAAGCTCCTGCAACCCATCGTCGTGCAGAAACGCACCGATGCGGGCAACTCCGGCCACGACAAGCACTATTGTGCGTGCGCACCTTGTCAAAGAACCGCCCCCGGTGCAATGTATCGATAACCATTTGGTGTATTTGTTTACGATAAGTTCATAAATTACAGCTTGACACCCGGTGTAACACCGTGTTATACTATGTTACGAGGTGACGACTATGCCAACAACAAACAAGAGAATCAACCTAACCATCCCGGAAAACATTTACGAACGCCTAGAAAACTACAAACAGAAAAACGGCATTACATCAGATGCTTCGGCTTGTCTCCAACTCATTGTCCGTCAGCTTGACGCAATCGAGAATTCGGAGAAATTGCTGAAAATGGTCTCTTCAATTCCCATGGAAGAATTACAGCGCATCTCTGGTGAAGGATTCAGTTTAATCAAGGATTTGGGCGAAAAGAAGTTCAATCCATAAAAGAAAAGGTCACCAACACATCTTCCGGCAAGTTGACTGTGTTGATGACCCCCGTTCGATTACTGTCGTAATCCAACTATGTTATTATAATGGCATTTTGCTCAAAATGCAAGTGGATTTCGACAGCGATTGCAAAGGGATAGTATTACCCTTTGCAATCGTGTTTTTTGCGTACACTTGTACCACGATTTATGAAAGGAGTCAAAATGCCCCGTAACCCTAGCACTCGCAAATACCTATTAACCATCAACAATCCCATTGACAATGGCTTTTCCCATGAACGCATACGCGCTATCCTCTCCGAATTCTCCGGGGTGCGATATTGGTGTATGTGTGATGAAGTGGGAGAGAAGGGAACGCCGCACACCCATGTGTATGTTGTCTTCAAAAACTGTGTCATGTTTGAAACGATACTCAAACGATTCTATGGCGCACATATCGATGTTGTGAAAGGCAACAATAAGGAAAACCGGGATTATGTCCGTAAAGAGGGAAAATGGCTTGACGATGCCAAACATGAAACGAACATCCCGGAAACCTTTGAAGAATGGGGCGAACTTCCCCCGGATAGGTCAAGCAGAGAACTGCAAGCCGAGCAGATTATGCAGATGATCCGTGCCGGGATGACAAATGCGGAGATTCTCGAAGAATGCCCCTCTGCCTACAACAAGATTCAGCATATCGAACAGACACGCCAAACCCTCTTGGCCGAGCGTTACAAGGACGAATGGCGACAATTAGAGGTTACATATCTGTGGGGTGATACTGCCGCAGGAAAGACACGGAGTGTCATGGAGAAGTACGGCTATTCTGCTGTCTATCGTGTGACTGACTATTCCCATCCTTTTGACGGATACAAGGGTCAAGATGTGATTATCTTTGAAGAGTTTCGGAGCAGTCTTTCAATCGGTGATATGCTGAACTACTTGGACGGCTATCCCTTGGAACTGCCTTGCCGTTATGCAAACAAAGTGGCATGCTATACCAAAGTGTATCTTATCTCAAACATTCCACTTGAACAGCAATACCGCAATGTTCAAGTTGACAACCCGGAAACATGGAATGCTTTCCGCCGCCGTATCAAAGATGTACAGCGCATGGTGAATGATTTTCCGTTGTTGCCGGATGACCCGGACTTCGACCCGGACGACATCTTCGGATAATGGGGGTGCTGACTGGTGTTCAAGGATTACCCGGATATTCTGTCAATCCCACAAGTTGCCCAAGCCTTGGGTATCGGTCGCAAGGCCGCATATGCCCTCGTAAATGGCAACAAACTGGGAGCAATCCATGTCGGTCGCACTATTCGCGTTCCTAAAATGATGCTTGAAGAATATGTGAAGACCGCGCGGAACAATGTTAAGTTGTAACGGTCTACTGCAATCTACTGTCACAAGAAAGGAGATTTTTATGACAGGCAGTCTGACTGTAAAGAATGGAAAATATTATGCTGTTCTCAATGTATATGAGAATGGAAAGCGGAAGAAAAAATGGATTTCCACCGACCTTTCTGTAACTGGAAACAAACGCCGTGCAGAACAATTCCTCCGGGAGAAAATTACTGAGTATGAGCGCATGGAAGGAATTGTCCGTAGTGATGTTCGTTTCAGTGATTATGTTCGCATATGGTTGGAACAGATAGCACGAAAGGTCGATGAAGTCACCATGCAAGGGTATCAAGTGACAGCAGATAAACACATTTTGCCGTACTTTGATAACCGGAAAACCGCTCTTGCGGATATAGACCACAAGACATTGCAGGAATATATCGACTTTAAGTATAAAAGCGGTAGACTGGACGGAAAGGGTGGTTTATCTCCCAAGTCAATCAGGGCACACAAGAATATCATTTCTCAGGCTCTGGATATGGCTGTGAAAAACAAACTGATTTCGAGCAATCCGTGTCAATTCGTTGAACTCCCGGCGCTTGTCCGTTATGAAAGCACTTTTTACAGCGAAGTACAGTTGAAAGCGCTATTTACTGCATTGGATAATGACCCCATGTTGCCCTTGGTTAAAATAACTGCGCTGTATGGTCTGCGCCGTAGTGAACTGCTTGGCCTACAATGGGATAGTATCGACTTTGACGGAAAGACCATGACCATACGGCATACTGTGTCCAAGGTCACCAAGGCCATTGCAAAAGACAAGACCAAGAATGCAAGTAGCCGGAGAACATTTCCTCTGATACCGGAAGCATTGGAGATTTTTCAAGCGGCTAAATGGCAAGAGGAACAAAACCGCTTATTGTTTGGTAGAGAGTATCACGAAAATGACTATGTGTTTAAGTGGCCGGATGGTCGTCCCTATACTCCGGATTATATTAGCCATCGGTTTAATGACCTATTGAAAAAGCACAACTTGCCACATATCCGTTTTCACGAACTGCGACATAGCTGTGCAAGTATGTTGATTGCTATGAATTGGTCGCTTAAAGATGTGCAAGAATGGCTTGGTCATTCCGATATTCAAATGACGGCGAATATATATTCCCATCTCGATATTGCTCGAAAAGCCAACATTGCGACATCCCTTGCAGACAAGTTTTCCGCTCCTAGTGGTAGATAAGTGGTAGATAATTCGGATTTTGCGACTTAAAAACAAGCTGAAAAGTTTGAAAAAAGCCGCGACTTCCGAAGAAATCACGGCTTTTCATGGTCGGAGTGTCGGGATTCGAACCCGAGGCCTCTTGGACCCGAACCAAGCGCGATACCAAACTTCGCCACACCCCGATAACCTCGCTATTATAATGAAAATCTTTCCGATTGTCAAGTATCAAGACCAATTTTATGCGTATATTGTCTCGGAGGGATGATCATGGGTTATCAGATTCTATACGGATCTACCGGAGATGCAAAACGCGTGGGATTATGGCGAAAACGGTTAAAATATGCTGGGATTTTTGCAATAGCTGTACTTATTTTGATAACCGCATTTTGGATATCGGGGGGCAATTGGGCGGTGACCGTAAGCGCGATGGAGGAAATGGCGGCAACAATCAGCCGGGGCGAGGATTTTGCGGATGCCTTTTCCTCGTTCTGCCTTGATATCTTACAGGCCGCGGAGGCCGGATAGTATGCTGTCTGTCCAAGTTACCGCCGGCGCGTTGATTTTTCTTGCGATCCTGTTACTGATACTGCCGTTACAATGGGTACTTGCAGTCTTGGTTGCTGCGATTTTCCACGAACTTTGCCACGGTGTGGCAGTACTGTTATGCGGCGGCTGTATAAAATCCATTATCATCAGCGGTAGGGGGGCGGTGATGGAGTCAACACCCCTGTCCGTTGGAAAGGAAAGCATCTGCGCTCTGGCTGGTCCGGTGGGTTCGTTGTTACTGCTGTTACTGGCGAGATGGATGCCAAGAACTGCAATTTGCGGAGTGATACACGGTCTCTACAACCTCCTTCCACTGTTCCCATTGGACGGTGGACGGATTCTCCGGGGATTGATCCATGGCATATTCTCGCCGCCGCTTGCGGAGCGTGTTTTCCTCTGGTCGCAGCGCGTGATCGCATTTTTGATTGTCATGGGGTGCGCATTGCTCAGTTTTCGTGTTGGTCTCGTTGCTGTTATAGCGCTGATCTTGGTTTTCTGGCGCCGTTGGCGGGAAAATACACTTGCAAAGAGGGCCATTTGGCGGTACAATAGGGAAAGTACGACAAAAGAGGTACGGCTATGACAGATTTACGAAAGAGAATCCTCCCCACGGTACAAAAGCCTGCGCGCTACACCGGCGGTGAGTTCAATGAAATAAAGAAAGACCTTGCTAATGTCCGCGTGCGTGTTGCGTTTTGCTTCCCGGATACCTACGAGATCGGAATGTCCAATCTGGGTATGCGTATCCTGTACGGCGTGATGAACCGCATGGACGGGGTCTGGTGCGAGCGCGTTTTCGCGCCCTGGGGTGATATGGAAGAAGCTATGCGTCACCACAACCTGCCTTTGTGGGCGCTGGAAAGCCAGGATCCTGTCAGGGATTTTGACATGATTGCCTTTACGATCGGCTATGAAATGGCATATTCCAATATTTTGAATATGCTGCGCCTTTCCGGAATTCCCCTTCACGCGGATCAACGGCAGGGACTCCACAATATCGTCTTTGCCGGTGGTGTCTGTGCCTTTAATCCGGAGCCCCTGGCGCCCTTTGTGGACTTCTTTTCCCTTGGAGAGGGCGAGGACATCACCCCGGAGTTAATCGCCTTGTACGACCGCGCCAAGGCCGAGAATTGGACGAAGGAGGCCTTTTTGCAGGAGGTTTCCAAGATCCCCGGCATTTATGTGCCGTCGTTCTATCGTCATGAGTACAACGCTGACGGTACTTTGGCCGCCATTATACCTCTGAACGGAGCACCGGCAAAGATCACAAAGCGCATCGTTGAGGATCTGGACAATGCGTATTGGCCGACCAAGACCATCGTTCCGTCAACGGAGATCGTACATGATCGGGCAAATCTGGAAGTGTTCCGGGGCTGTATCCGGGGCTGCCGTTTCTGCCAGGCTGGATTTTCCTGCCGTCCTGTACGGAAGAAGAGCCCGGAGGTGCTGTACCGCCAGGCGGTGGAGACCTTGGAAGACTCGGGCAATAATGAAATTACTCTGTCCAGCCTGTCTACATCGGACTACCGGGGACTGAAAGAGCTGACCGATCAGATGATCCCGTACTGCGAGCAAAACCGTGTGAATCTGTCTGTGCCGTCCCTGCGTGCGGACAATTTCTCCCGGGAGCTGATGGAAAAGCTGCAAACCGTTCGCAAAAGCGGCCTGACATTTGCCCCGGAGGCCGGTACACAACGGCTCCGGGATGTGATCAATAAAAATCTGTCAGAGGATGAGATCCTCAGCACCTGCATCAACGCTTTTTCCGGCGGATGGAACAATGTAAAGCTCTATTTCATGCTGGGTCTGCCCACGGAAACGGATGAAGATGTGCTGGGCATCGCAGAATTGGTCTACAAGATCATTCAGGCGTGGAAAGAACACGCGATCAACAAAAAGAGGGGACTGCGTGTCCATGTGGCGACGGCGTATTTCGTGCCCAAGCCCCACACGCCCTTCCAATGGGAAAAGCAGATCACCCCGGCGGAATATCTGCGCCGTTGCAAGCTTTTGAAGGAGCATTTTTATTCTAAATCCATTGAGTACAACTACCACGCGCCGGATCTGAGCCGCTTGGAAGCGGTTTTCGCCCGGGGGGATCGCCGTCTGGCGCCCATGCTGGAGGAGGCTACCCTTAATGGCGCGCGGTTGGATGGATGGGATGAATATTTCCGGTACGACATCTGGCAGGATGCTATGAAAAAATGCGGCATTGACGCCGATTTCTACACAACACGTGGCTACGGCGAGGATGAGATCCTGCCCTGGGATACCATAGATGTGGGCGTGAGCAAAAAGTTCCTGCTTCGGGAACGGGCGCAGGCGTATAAGGAGACGGTCACACCGGATTGCCGTCACGGCTGTGCCGGATGCAGCGCGAACTGCCTGTTGAAGGAGGTTGGGTGCGATGCTTAGAGCCTTGTTTGAAAAGACCGGCAATGCGGTCTATATCTCCCATCTTGACCTGATGCGCCTGTTTCAGCGCGCATTCAAACGCTCAGGCCTGCGCCTGACCCATACCCAGGGATACAACCCCCGTCCGTCGGTTTCTATTGCGCTGCCCCTGTCGGTGGGGATTGAAAGCCGCTGTGAGCTGCTGGACTTCGAATTGGAGGGCGATCCGGTTTCCTGCGAGGAAATCATGGACAGACTGAATCATGCCCTTGTAGAGGGTGTGAAGGTGCGCAGCGTCTATGAAAATGGCGGTAAAATCAAGGATATTGCGCTGCTGGATTGCGTGGTATATCTGGAATACGACGATTGCGTTACAGATGCGATGATCAACGATATGGAAAAGCTGTTTTCCCGGCCGTCACTTTCCGTTGAGAAGAAAAGCAAAAACGGCGTGACAGAGCAGGATATTGTTCCCATGATTCGCCGTATCTCGTTTACGATGGAAGATGCGAATACTCTGCGTATTCAGGCCAGAATTTGCTGCCAGAATCCCACGCTGAATCCTGCGCAGATCGTAGCGGCCATTGTGCGTTATCTGCCTGATTGCAAACCGGATTTTGCCCGGTATTGCCGAAACGAGATTTATAATCATGATGAAGAAATTTTCAGATAGGAGTTTAGTATGGAGAATTTGATCGAATTGGAAGAGTGCCCCTGTTGTCGGGGAGCCGGTATCCTGACCCACGAGGGCGGCTGGAATGTGCAGGTGGAGTGCAGCGATTGCGGCGCGCATACTGTGTATCTGGAATATGAGACGGAGCAGCAGAAGAAAGAAGCAGAGCTGGGGGTTGCCCGGCTTTGGAACTTGGGCAAGGTCATCAAGATCAACCCCGGTGAGTAAAACGGCTTTGTGCCGGGGTGTTTTGCCCCGGCACTGTTTTTTGAAAATTATTTTCAGAAAAAGCGAAAAAAGTGCTTGCAATTTTCGCCAAGGTGTGCTAATATATCCAAGCGTCAAGGAACGTAACTGAATATCCGGGTGTGGCGAAGTTTGGTATCGCGCTTGAATGGGGTTCAAGAGGCCTCGAGTTCGAATCTCGACACTCGGACCAAGAAATCCGTGGAATCTTATGGGTTCTACGGATTTTTTCTAACTTTTTACCCGTTTTTCTAGGTGAAATCCCGACGATGTCTAACATTTGTCTAACATCAAACACCGAATCGCTTGGCGAGGGATTCAGCAATATTATTCTTTCGGGTAACATCCAAATGGGAATAGAGATTAGCGGTCATTTTAATATCCGAGTGTCCAAGCCATTCCTGGATATCTTTCAAGTTCCATCCCATGGCTAAGAGCATACTGGCACAACTGTGTCGCAGTTCGTGAAAGCGAATGTGTGGCAGGTTGTGCTTTTTCAGTAGGTTACTGAATCGCTCGCTGATGTAGTCCGGGGAATAGGTATGCCCATCAGGCCATTTGAACACATAGGGATTATCCTGGTATTCCCGGCCAAACGCAAGGCGGTTTTGCTGTTCCTGGCACTTGGCATACTGGAATATTTCCAATGCTTCCGGGGTCAAAGGGAACGTGCGGCGACTGCTGGCATTTTTTGTCTTGTCCTTAGCGACTACTTCCGTGACCTTTGACACAGTGTGCCGAATGGTCATGGTCTTGGCTTCAAAGTCGATACTGTCCCATTGTAGTCCCAATAGTTCACTCCTACGTAGTCCATACAGAGCGGTGATTTTCACCAGGGGCAGGAGAGGATCATTGTAGAGTGCGGCAAAAAGTGCTTTTAACTGCTTGTCATTGTAGAATGTACTCTCATATCGTACGGTCTGGGGAAGCACAACGAACTGACAGGGATTTGCCAGGATCAACTTGTTTTGCAATGCCAGATTCAATGTCTGGTTGATAATGTTCTTGTGCAGTTTCAGAGAGCGAGGAGACAAACCGCCTTTTCCATCCAGTCTGCCTGACGTATGCTTTGTGTCGATATACCGCTGAATGTCCCGATAATCTAGGTCAGCCAAGGCAATCTTTGCGTTATCAAAGTAGGGGAGAATGTGACCATCAGCCAGGACTTGATATCCCTGCATTGTCACTGTATCAACTTTCCGGGCGATATGCTCCAACCATACACGGATATAGTCAGAAAAGAGCATATCGGTTTTGATAATGCCTTCCATTCGTTCATACTCAGCTAAGGTATCACGAAGAAATTGGTCAGCCTTTCGCTTATTGCCTCTTTCGGACAAACCGCTGCAAATCCATTTTTGCTTGCGTTTCCCATTTTCGGTTAGGTTAATGACTGCGTAGTATTTTCCACGCTTTACGGTTAAGCTGCCTGTCATAGATTACTCCTTTCATGTGACAGTAGATTTCACTTAACCGTTACAACACTACATTGTTCCGAGCGGATTTGACGAACTCTTCAAGGCTGAATTTCGGAACTTTGATAATTCGTCCCACTCGGATGTGTCCCAGTTTTTTATCCTTTACCAGGGCATAGGCGGCCTTGGTACAGATCCCCAGGGCCTGGGCGACCTGAGGTATTGTCAGAATATCGGGGTACTCTCGAAACATATCAGACTACCCCCATATTTCCAAAGATACTGTCGGGGTCAAAATCCGGGTCATCCGGCAGTTCTTCAAATTGCTTGGTCATATGCTCGACATGGTCAATGCGAGCCAGGAATGCGTCCCAGGTCTTGGGGCAGTCCAGCTGAATGTTTGTGTACTGCTTTTCCAAGGGAATATTGGAAATCAGGTACACCTTGGTATAGCATGCCACTTTATTGGCATAACGGCAGGGGAGCATAACAGGGTGGCCATCAAGGTATTTCAGCATATCCTCGATTTTTAGACTACTGCGGAACTCTTCAAAGATAATGATACCTTGACCGCTGTAATTGTCAAAAGGATGGGAATAGTCTGTGACCTGGTAGACCTGACGATAACCGTATTTGTCCATGACACTTCTGGTTTTGCCAACTCGTGTATCTCCCCAAAGGTATGTAACGTCACGTTTGCAGTATTTGTCCATGAACTCATCCGCAAGAAACGTCTGACGAGCTTGCTCAATATAGTTCAGTTTGGAATATGCACCGGGAATCTGTTTGAGGATCTCAGCATTTGTTTTGCCATCAATGACCATTTGCATAATCTGCTCGGCCTGCGTTTCGGACTTGGTTCTGTCCGGTGGCAGTTCGCCCCATTCTTCAAAGGTATCGGGCAGGTTTGTGTCATGCTTGGGGTCGTCCAAATATTTCCCCTCTTTACGGACATAGTCACGACATTGACTGTTGTTGCCTTGACACTCGTCAATGCGGACACCATAGAATCGATTATGAATGGTATCGAACACGACAGAGTTTTTGAACACCACATACAGATGGGTATGAAGTGTTTTCGTTTCAAGTCCGATCTCATCACACATACACCAGTAGATCACACCGGGGAAATCGGATAGAATGGCTCGTATGCGTTCGTGGGTGAAACCATGGTCAACGGGATTATTGATGGTTAGCAGGAACTTTCTTTTACTGGGTTTTCTGGGCATTATAACTCCTTTCAAATTCATTGCGTAAGTGTACGCATTACATCCGTTTGCAAAGGGTAATACTGACCCTTTGCAAACTAGCCGCAAACAACATACGCATTGGCGTTACTATGCCAAAACCCTATGGGAATTTACGGCTCGTCCTTCTTTGCCGGATCAAGTAGATCACCCAAGAGTGCTTTACCTGCCATATCGCCAAGGGCGAGACCGAGAAGAAATGCACCAACGGATAGACCAACTTTTGCGGCTCGTTTTTTCAGTTCTTGCTGTTCAGACTTTGACAATCTAATTGTTAACACTGTATCTCTTGGCTCATTGCTTTTCTTTCTAATCTTCATAATATCTACCCCCATTTATAAACATTTCAATCACAACTTTTATCACAATCAAAGGGTACTTGAATCTTTCTTAAATTTGATTTTTGAGCAACTTTATATTTTCACATTCAAATACAGCAACAAACTGTGATTACATTTTAACTGTGATTACAGATTTTGTCAATACGTGATTTATGAACTTATCGTAAACAAATGCAAATTATGTCCTTGATTTTATGTGTTCATTATGCTAGTATTGAGATGTTCCCGTTGTAAGGAGCGAGAATATCTCGTTGGGGACTGGCGTGTAGTGCTGTGGTAAGTGGCTACACGCCTTTTTTATGCAATCATCTCTGTGCTCGTGGTGCACGCCGGGGGCGTTTCTTTGACAAGGTGCGAACGGAAGACTGTGCATGGCGGTAGGTGGTGCGCCCGCAACGATGCGTTTCCTCTCGACGATGGGTTGTAGGGGGTGTCAGCACCATCCCGGTGCGTAGAGACCGCGCAGGGGGCGTGGTGCGTCTCCTGCACTGCGTTCCGTGCGCTCCCAACTTCGTTATGGTCATCGATACCTGGGTGCGTCTATCTGGCGTGAGAGGTCACACAATAGCAACCACCCCCGGCGGCGGATCAAGTCCGCATCCGGGGGTGGCGTTGCTTGTTGTAACGGTCAGTGTTCTATACTGTATTCTAGCATGTGTCTAACATTTGTCTAACAAACTTCAAATAAAGTTTGGTTTGTATTGTGATGTACACGTCAAATTGTTGCGATATTTGGGAATTCGAGGGCCTACATACCACTATTTACCCCGGAATTCTTCCATATTCCGAATGCTTGATACAAATGGGGTTCAAGAGGCCTCGAGTTCGAATCTGGACACTCGGACTAAAATTGCGAAAACAGTATGTGCTGTTTTCGCAATTTTCTTTTGTGTTGAGATTAGAAAGATTAAATCTGACCTGCCGGGGGCAGGCCAGTCGCGACAGCTTGACGGAGCGAAACCTTGATCGCCGTCCACTTGCGGACGGCGATGCAGACGGATCCCCACACTCGAGATGCAATAAAAAATCCGTCTTGTTTGGCAAGACGGATTTAATCTTTCTTGTGTGCATTTTCGATTGCTTTGGTAAAATTACTGACAATGTCCAGCAGTATTGAGAAATCACCGTCGGAAAGGTTACGGCACCGCATTTCAATGGATTCCATTCTATTACCGGAGCTTGTGCCAAATAGTATTTGGTCACAAGAGACACCGAGAGAAACACAGGCGCGTTTTAAGGTTGGAATAGAAATACCTACCACGCCTCGTTCCAAATCGGAGATATATTGCGGAGACACATCAATGCGTTCAGCAAACTGCTCCTGGGTCAATTTTGCATGCTCTCTGGCAATGCGAATTTGTTCACCAATCTGAATATTGATTTCCTTCCGCTCACGCATGATGTTGCCCACCTTTCATTATTAGTTTATCGAAAACTACACTTGACAAACACAATGCAACACTATTATAATAACTAATAGTACTGGAACGAATTGGAAATAATTCCTGATGGGGGTAGAAATGGAATGAAATTGAATAACTGCGGAAAAACAATTCAGAAGTTTGCGGGCCTAATATTAGCTGTTTCCATTATTGTGGTCTGTGTTTCCATCATCATAGAGGTTGCCGGTGTTGGCATTTGGGATTTTGGTTCGTTAAAGCAGCTTGTAGTTATGGATGCTTTAATTCTTATAGCGGGTTTTACTTTGTTTCTGCTATTGTATGGGTTCGGTGAAATTGTTATCAATGTCAGAAAAATCTGCGAGATGACAGAAGAGATGACATAAGTAGTTCCTTCTCGTGATTATTTGTGGCACCACAATTGCTAATCTGTTCATGCTGGAAAATATTGCAATTTTCGCACGATGTGATATAATAGAAAAAAATCATAGAGGCGATACCATTGAGAATCATAGACTTTCACACCCATATTTACCCGGATGCCATTGCAGCAAAGGCGGCGGACAATGTCCGCCAGTTTTACGACGGCCTTGGCAATGACAAAATCGACGGAAGCGTGCAGACCCTGTTGTCTCATTCGGACAGAGCCGGAATCTCGGAATTCGTGGTTCTGCCGGTAGCGGTTGTACCGGAGCGCACACGTCACATCAATTCCTTTATTTTGGAGCAAACGGCATCCCAGCCCCGTTTTTACGGCTTTGGCACAGTGCACGCCGCCATGGAAGGCCTGATGGACGAAGTTCAGTTCATTATGGACAACGGCCTGCGCGGCATCAAGATCCATCCGGATTACCAGACATTCGGCATCGACGATCCCGGAATGTTCCCGGTTTATGAGCAGATCCAGGGGAAAATCCCCATGGTGTTCCACATGGGTGACCTGCGTTATGATTATTCCCATCCGGCACGGCTGCGCAATGTTTTGGAGCAGTTCCCCAAATTGCAGGTGGTCGCCGCCCATTTCGGCGGTTATCAGATGAAGGAGATCGCCCGTGAGGTGCTGACGGACAGCAACTGTCTTTTCGATACATCCAGCTCCCTGATGTTTATGGAGCCGGAACAAGCAGTAGAATACATCCGCCACTACGGTGCGGAGCGTTTCCTCTACGGAAGTGACTTCCCTATGTGGGACCCGGAGGTGGAGTTACAGCGGTTTTTGCAGCTGCCCCTGACGGATGATGAAAAAGAGCAGATCGCCTGGAAAACAGCCGCCAAACTCCTTGGAGTATAAGTTAAGAGCCTGTTGCAAACGCAACAGGCTCTTTCATTATTTAGCCAACCTTTACACGCCAGCCCATTTCGTCGGGCAGCAATCCCAACTGGATACCGGTGATGGTATCGTACAGCTTGTGGCTCAATTCGCCGGTCTGGCCGTTCTGGATGTCCATGACATCGTCCTTGTAACGCAGCTTGCCGACAGGGGAGATAACCGCTGCTGTGCCGGTGCCCCAGCACTCTTCCAGAGTGCCGTCAGCCTGGGCTTGCAGCAATTCGTCCACGGAGATCTTCCGTTCCTCCACTTCATAGCCCCAGGACTTGCACAGAGCAATGACGGAATCCCGGGTAATACCGGGCAGAATAGAACCGCTGAGAGCAGGTGTGACCACCTTGCCGGCGATCTTGAAGAAGATGTTCATCGCGCCAACTTCCTCAATGTACTTGCGCTCCACGCCGTCCAGCCAGAGAACCTGGGAGAAGCCGGCATCGTGAGCCTTCTTCTGGGCGATCAAGCTGGCCGCATAGTTGCCGCCGGTCTTGGCAAAGCCAATGCCGCCGCGGACAGCCCGGACATACTCATCCTCGATCCAGATACCAACGGGGGCAAGGCCACTTTCATAGTAAGCACCGCTGGGAGACAGAATGACCATGAACAGATAGGTCTTGGAGGGTGCAACGCCCAGGAATTCATCGGTTGCGATGATAAAGGGGCGGATGTAGAGAGAGGTGCCGGGATCGGAGGGGATCCAGTCCCGGTCCACATCCACAACAGCACTGACGGCCTGGACAAAATCCTCGATGGGGATCTGAGGAATGACCAGACGGTCATTGGTGTTGTTGGTGCGCTTGGCGTTCATATCCGGACGGAACAGGAATACCTCGCCGTCAGGATTTTTGTAGGCCTTCAGACCCTCGAACATTTCCTGACCGTAGTGGTAAACCATGGCGGCAGGGGAGAGGCTGATGTTGTGGAAGGGTTCGATTCTGGCGTCGTGCCAGCCCTTGCCCTCTGTGTAGTTCATCACGAACATGTGATCCGTGAAGATCTTGCCAAAACCAAGCTTTTGACCCGGGACGGGCTTTTCCTTGGGTTCGGTTGTTTTTGTGATTTTGATATCCAGCATAACGGATCTCCTTTTATACGTAGTCAAAACCGGCCTGCAATGCCTTGCAGTTCTGCTCGATCAATGCGGCTTTCTTGGCAGGAATGAATTTCTCAAAGGTTGCCTGGTTGTTATCAAAGGAAACCACGCCGGTCTCTTTGATCAGCTTACCCATGAGCACCATATTGGCCAGAGTGGTGTAACCGGCTTCCTTTGCCATGGCAGACGCAGGAACATAGTAAACATCCACATCCGTACGGGTGACCTTCTCAGCGATCAGGGTGGAGTCCACAATGATTTTGCCGCCGGGAACGACGGTGTCCATATACTTGGTCAGGCTGGGCAGGTTCATGGCGACCAGCACATCGGGATTGGTGATGATGGGGCTGCCCACGGGCGCGTCGGAAAGAATGATGCTGCAATTGGCGGTGCCGCCGCGCATTTCCGGGCCATAGGAAGGAAGCCAGGAGACATTTTGATCTTCTACCAGTCCCTTGTAGGCCAGGAACTTACCGGCAAACAGAATACCTTGTCCGCCAAAGCCAGCGATCAGAATTTGTGTGGTTTTCATTCCTGACCCTCCTTTGCGGCGCTGCGGTCCTTGTATACGCCAATGGGATAGTAGGGGAGCATATCGCTTTCCACCCATTCCAGAGCCTTCTGGGGCGTCATACCCCAGTTAGTGGGACAAGCGGAAACCACTTCCACCAAGGAGAAGCCCTTACCGGCGATCTGATTTTCAAATGCCTTCTTGATAGCCTTCTTGGCGTTCTTTACGTTTTTGACATTGTTGACAGCCACACGGGCGATGTACTCGGGGCCTTCCAGGGTTGCCAGCATTTCGCTGACGCGGATGGGCCAGCCGCAGTGCTTCACATCACGGCCATAGGGAGAGGTCTGGGTGACCTGTCCGGGCAGGGAGGTGGGAGCCATCTGACCGCCGGTCATGCCGTAAATGGCATTGTTGACGAAGATGATAGTGATGTTCTCGTTTCTGGCGGCGGAATGGACGGTTTCAGCCATACCGATGGACGCCAGGTCGCCGTCACCCTGATAGGTGAAGACCACATTATCAGGACGGCAGCGCTTGATACCGGTCGCCACAGCCGGGGCACGGCCGTGTGCTGCTTCGATCATATCGCAGGCGAAGTAATCGTAGGCCATAACGGCACAGCCAACGGGCGCAACGCCGATGGCCTTGCCCTCAATACCCAGCTCGTCCAGCACTTCAGCAACCAAGCGGTGGATAATGCCGTGGGGACAGCCGGGGCAATAGTGGAGCACTGCATCGGTCAGTGCCTTGGGTTTTTCAAATACAACTGCCATATCAGTAAACTCCTTTCGTTGCGTTCTTAATGGATTCCAGAACCTGGTCGGGGCTGGGAATCATGCCGCCGGCACGGTTGCACAGACCGACGGGCTTTTTGCACTGGGTCGCCAGCTTGATGTCTTCGATCATCTGACCCATATTCAGCTCCACGCTCACAAAACCCTTGACCTTGTCGGCAGCAGCCAGCAGGGGAGCTTTGGGGAAGGGCCACAGAGTGATGGGACGGATCAGACCCACCTTAATGCCCTCAGCACGGGCCGCAACAACCGCATTTTTTGCCACACGGGATGCGATACCGAATGCTACGACGCAATACTCCGCGTCATCCATCATGTACTCTTCCCACATGGGTTCGTTTTCTTCTACGATCTTGTAACGCTCGTAGCGTTCAAAGTTCTTGACTTCCAGCTCCTCGGGTTTCAGGTACAGAGAGTTGACGATGTTGTGCTTGCGCTCACAGTTTGTACCGGTCAGTGCCCAGGGCTTTTCGTAATTCTCGATCTCAGCATCCTCAAAAGAGATGGGTTCCATCATCTGACCGATGGTGCCGTCTGCCAGGATCATGGAGGTCATCAGATACTTGTCCGCCAGGTTGAAGCCCTTGATGGTCAGGCTTGCCATTTCCTGGACGGATGCAGGAGCAAGGACGATCATGCGATAGTCACCGTGACCGCCACCCTTGGTAGCCTGGAAATAGTCGGACTGAGAAGGCTGAATACCGCCCAGACCGGGGCCACCGCGCTGAACATTGACCACCAATGCGGGAATGTCGGAACCGGCGATGTAGCTCAGACCTTCGGTTTTCAGAGAGATTCCGGGGCTGGAGGAGGAGGTCATAACACGCATACCGGTAGCAGCAGCGCCATAGACCATATTGATGGATGCAACTTCACTTTCCGCTTGCAGGAAAACGCCGCCGATCTTGGGCATTTTCTTTGCCATGTAAGCGGCAATTTCGGTTTGGGGTGTGATGGGATATCCGAAGTAATGGCGGCAGCCGGCACGGATGGCGGCTTCTGCGATGGCTTCGTTGCCCTTCATCAGAACTTTCTGTTCCATAATTTACCTCCTTACTTCTCCACGGTGATGATACAGTCAGGACACATGGTAGCGCAGAAGGCGCATGCGATGCACTTTTCCTGATCGGTCATGACCGCGGGGGAATAGCCTTTCTTGTTGATCGTATCGGTGGCGATAGCCAGGATACCCTTGGGGCAGGCGTTGACACACAGGCCACAGCCTTTGCACAAGTCGGTTTTGAATGTAACTTTTGCCATTGGGATTCCTCCTTAAAGAATCTTTATCCCCACAGGGGCCGGTTAGCCGGCTTCTGAGGCGGTAAATCAAAGTATTTTTCCTGCAAACGCAGAGGGAAAACGCCGTCCATTTGTTTTGCCACATCTTCCTTGGCAGTGGTCAGCCACAGAGGAAGACCGGAAAGATCACACAGCTTTTTGATATACTCAGCAGAGTCCAGAATCGTCTGTGGTGTCGTCAGATCTCCCAGGTGAGAGTTGTTGACGGTGCAGGTAAAGCGCATGCCACAGGCTGCTTCAATTTCCCGCATCACTTCCAGCGCATCTTCCGGCGTCTTGGTCAAGGGACGGTAGCAGTTGGCAACGAAAACCATGCGGTAATCATTCTCCGCCAGGATTGCGGGCGTATAACGGCCCAGGGCATAAGCACCCCGGTCATCACCGCCGATGTCCATGATGGCATAGATACTTTTGTCTTCTACCAGACGGTAGGCTTCCGCCGGAAGAGCGGGCAGGTCCACATTGGTGTTGGCAAATTGGGGGCTGATCAGCTCCACACCTGCCGCATCCAGTACCTCTGCGCTGTCCTTGGTGCGAAAATAGGGATTGACAATATCCAGGTCGCCGATGCACACTTTCTTGCCATTTTTGGCAAGATAAAGCGCGTAATTTACGGCGATGTTGGTCTTACCGGAGCCGTAGTGTCCGGCAAAAAGCGTAACGCGTTTATGTTCCATAATTACAGCTGCTTTCTGATGATCTTGCCGCTGGTGGTCTTGGGCAGGCTGTCCCGGAATACCACGATTCTGGGGTATTTGTAGGGTGCGGTACGGCGCTTGACATAGTCCTGAATTTCCTTTGCCAATGCGTCGCTGCCTTCGTAGCCGTTGACGAGAACGATGCTGGCCTTGACCACCTGTCCGCGAACCTCATCCGGTGCGGCGGAAACACCGCATTCCAGAACATAGGGCAGCTCCATGATGGTGCTTTCGATCTCGAAGGGTCCGATCCGGTAGCCGGAAGACTTGATCACATCATCCGCACGACCAACATACCAGTAGTAGCCGTCCTCATCACGCCAGGCAAGGTCACCGGTGTGATAGTAACCGTCACGCCATGTTTCTGCGGTGACCTCCGGGTTGCCGTCATAGGCATAGGCAAGGCCACAGGGAAGACCGTTTTGAATGTTGATACAGATCTCACCGGTGTCACCGGTATCCACCTCGTTCCCATTGGGGTCCAGCAGATGTACATCGTACAGAGGAACGGGTTTACCCATGGAGCCCAGCTTGTGGCTGCTGCCATTGATATTGCCGATGATCAGAGTGCTTTCGGACTGACCGAAGCCTTCCATGATGCTCAGACCGGTTGCCTTTTGGAATTGGCGGTAAACCTCGGGATTCAAAGCTTCGCCAGCGGTGGACGCATGGACGATGGAGCTCAGATCGAAACGGCTGAGATCCTGCTTTGCCAGCATACGATACATGGTAGGCGGTGCACAGAATGTGGTGATACCATATTTTGCAAACAGCGGCAGGATCTTTTCCCCGTCAAAGCGGTCAAAGTCGTAGACAAAGATCGCTGCTTCACACAGCCACTGTCCATAGAGCTTGCCCCACATGGACTTGGCCCAACCGGTGTCGGAAATGGTCAGGTGCAGTCCGTCAGGATCCACGCGGTGCCAGTATTTCGCGGTTATGAAGTGTCCCAGAGGATATTTGTGATTGTGGGCCGCAAGCTTAGGATAACCGGAGGTTCCGGACGTAAAGAACATGAGCATGGGATCGTTGCCGCAGGGAGCATCCTCGGTACGGGGGAAGCGGCTGCTGAACATGGCGCACTCCTCGTCGAAATCGTGCCAGCCGTCACGCTTGCCGCCAACCAGGATCTTGATTTCCAGATTGGGGCAGGTCGCAGCAGCTTCGTCCACAGAGTCGGCCACCTGGCCGTCCGATGTACAGAGGATGGCTTTCACATTGCCGGCCTCAAACCGATAGGCAAAGTCCTTGGTCAGCAGTTGGTTGGGGGCAGGGATCGCCACAGCGCCCAGCTTATTCAGACCCATGACCGCAAACCAGAATTGATAATGCCGTTTCAGCACCAGCATGACACGGTCACCACGCTGAATACCCAGAGACTTGAAGAAGTTTGCCGCGCGGGCGGATTCCTTTTGAATGTCCTTAAAAGTAAACCGACGCTCTGTGCCATCCTCGGAGAGATGGAGCATAGCCAGCTTTTCCGGCTTTCTCCGGGCAAGCTCGTCCACCACATCGAAGGCAAAATTGAATTTCTCCGGATTCTTGAAGTCGATTTTTGTCAGAACGCCGTCTTCCACGGTCGTATCAATGAAATCGTGATAAATCCGGCTGTCCTTTTCCGGAACAGGGAGCATTTGGGCAGGGGAGACCACGGTTGCATCTGCATCACCCTCACGGGCAGCCTGATTCCGCAGAACAATGGCATAGAACGCGCAGTCCTCGCCGTCCACAGCCACCATGCCGTGGGGCGTTGCGCTGTTGTAGTAAATACAGTCTCCGGGGTGCAGGACTTCCGTGTGTCCGCCTATCTGGATACGCATATGGCCCCGGATGACGATGTCACATTCCTGACCTTCGTGGGTGGTCAAGGGGATGGGCTCCGTCTCTGCGCCGGGGCGGTAGGGAAGATCCATGTAAAGGGGCAGGGCGATACGGTTACGGAAGTCAGCCGCCAGGTTGAAGCCGACCATGTTGTGGGCTTCCTCGATCCGCTGACCCTGACCTCTGCGGGTCAAGGCATAGGAACGGAGCTTGGGGCTGCGGCCTTCCAACAGGTCGCCCATGTCCACGCCGAAGCTCAATGTACAGTGGTACAAAAACGCAATGCTCAGATCCCGGCTGCCGGATTCGCAAGCTACATATTCTTCAACGCTCAGACCGGTACGAAGGGCCATTTCCTCTACGGAATATCCCGTGACTTCACGAAGCTCCCGAATACGGGCAGCAACCTCCCGGTTTTTATTGTCCACTCCGGTGATGATCTTGTCCATAATACACCTCACAAAATTGAGAAAACTCGTCTCAAAGATAACCTTTGAGACGAGTTTGTTGGAAACATACCCGCGGTACCACTCAAATTGCATCTGATGATCTCAGATACCACTCATTGGGCTCTGACGCGGCCGACACGGGAAGGTTCTACCGGCTGATGCTTTCTTCCTTCCGGCTGATGGAGCGACAATCAACAAGACTCATCATGGCTCGCACCGACCGCCAATTCTCTTGGGATGAGATATTTGTCGAAACTCTCCGTCTTTGCCATTATTTTGACTAGAAAATGATACCACTCAAAGGCAGGAATGTCAAGGGTTATCTGCGTATTTTACAGTTTGTTGCGGATGATCTTACCGCTGATTGTCTTGGGCAGTTCATCCCGGAATACAACGATACGGGGATACTTGTAGGGAGCGGTGTGCTGCTTGACGTAATTCTGGATTTCCTTTTTCAGCTCCTCGGTGCCTTCGGTACCGGGGACCAGCACGATGCTGGCCTTGACGACCTGTCCGCGAACCTCGTCGGGTGCAGCGGAAACGCCACATTCCAGAACATAGGGCAGCTCCATGATGGTGCTTTCGATCTCAAAGGGTCCGATCCGGTAGCCGGAGGACTTGATCACATCATCCGCACGGCCCACATACCAGTAGTAGCCATCCTCATCACGCCAGGCAAGGTCGCCGGTGTGATACATGCCGTCGTGCCAGACCTCGCCCGTGGCATCTTCATTATTGTAATAACCCAGGAACACACCGCAAGTGGGTTTCGGATCGGTGTGAATGACGATCTCTCCGTTGACACCGTCGGGGACAGGATTGCCATCCGCATCCACAATACTGATGCCGTAGCCGGGGATGGGCTTGCCCATTGCGCCGGGCTTGATGGTGTCGCCAATGAGGTTTGCGATGCCGAGAGTCATCTCCGTCTGACCGAAGCCCTCATAGATCCGCAGACCGGTGGCCTTTTCAAACTGATAGAACACCTCGGGGTTCAAAGCCTCGCCTGCGGTGGTGGCATGATGGATGGATGAAAGGTCGTATTTGCTCAGATCCTGCTTGATCAGCATGCGGTACATAGTGGGGGGCGCGCAGAAGGTGGTGATACCAAACTGCTTGAACATGGGAAGGATCTTTTCTGCGTCAAAACGGTCGAAGTCGTATACAAATACGGCACTCTCGCAGAGCCACTGACCGTAGAGCTTGCCCCAAAGCGCTTTGCCCCAGCCGGTTTCGGAAATGGTAAAGTGTACGCCGTCCCGTTCCACCATGTGCCAGTATTTGGCGGTGACATAGTGGCCCAGCGCGTATTTGTAGCTGTGCATGGCGATCTTGGGATAGCCGGTGGTGCCGGAGGTGAAGAGCATGAGCATGGGATCGTCTCCACAGGGCGCATCCTCGGCACGGACATAGCGGCGGCTGTACAGGCCGTATTCTTCGTCAAAGTCGTGCCAACCGTCCTTTTGACCGCCCACCAGGATCTTGGTCAGCTTCATGCCGGATACCTGCTCAGCCAGGTCCACCTGGTTGGCGGTATCGCCGTCAGCCGTACAGAGAATTGCGCTGACACCGCCTGCCTGGAAGCGGTATGTAAAGTCGTGCTCCATCAGCTGATTGGTTGCCGGGATGGCTATCGCGCCCAGTTTATGCAGACCGAGAATTGCAAACCAGAACTGATAGTGCCGTTTCAGCACCACCATGACCCGATCGCCCCGCTTGATACCCAGAGATTTGAAATAGTTGGCGCACTGGGAAGAACCGTCCTTCATATCCTTAAAGGTGAAGCGGCGTTCCGACAAATCGTTTGCAATGTGGATCATCGCCAGCTTGTCCGGATCCTTACGGGCAATGGCATCCACAGTATCAAAGGCGAAGTTGTAGCGGTCGGTGTTTGCGTAGTTCAGGCCGGTCATACGGCCCTGGGCATCCTCGATACCCCAAACGAATTCGTTGCACAGCAGGCGTTGCTCTGGATGGACATCCGGGTCTGCGGATTTTGCGGCACGCTGAGGTGCCAGCTTCAGCGCCTGGTCAGTCTTGTCGCTGGCCATGATCATGGAAAGGAAGACTGCGTCTTCACCGTTAATGGCGATCATGCCGTGGGGAGTAGAGGATTTATAGAAGATGCTGTCGCCTTCGTTGAGCACTTCCTCATGGTCACCCACACGGATACGAATGGAGCCCTTAACTACCAGGTTAAATTCCTGACCGTCGTGGGTGGTGGTGTGGATGGGTTCATCCTGCAGATCTTCTGAATAGTGATAGGTGACCCAGTAGGGAGTAGCCAGCTTTTTGCGGAACATGGGCGCCATATCCTGAATGGTGATGCCATCCTCACTGGCAGTCACCAGACCCTTGCCACAGCGGGTGACGGTGTAACCGGACAGCTTGGCGCTGTGACCCTCCAGCAGATCGGTGATTTCCAGACCGAAGGCCTTTGCGCACTTGTGCATAAAGGTAAAGGGCAGATCCAATGCGCCGCTTTCGTATTGACAGTACAGATCGGCGGAAACCTCTGTCTTGGCTGCCATCATTTCTACGCTGAATCCCAAAATTTCGCGCATCTCCCGAATTCGCTGGGCGATCTCCATCAGCTGTGTTGATGTTGTTGTGTTTGACATAATGCTTCCTCCTTTATAAAATAAAAAACGCCCCAAGATGACTCTTGAGACGAGCATAAACTACCCGCGGTACCACTCAAATTGCGACCTTGATCGCCACTTTTCGGACTCAAACAAGTCCTATCCCTTAACGCGGGCAGACGGGAGAAGCCTACTAGCCAAACATTCAGCTCTCCGGCTCGGAAGGGATGGGTCTGTGGAGGGAAGAATACCGATTCGCATCGACCATCGGCTCTCTGTAATTCTTCGGTTCCGACCGTCTTCGTCATAGCCGTTTCAAATGTTGTTTGAAGTATAACATGTTCGCCAGTAAAAGTCAATTGCTTTTTTCTCATAAACAAATAGAAATTTTTTCAAAGTTTTTTGTTGACAAATCATAAATCCTGTGCTTTAATATTGTCAAACTTATACGAAAGACAGCGATGGAAAATCTGTCACATTCATAAAGCTCCAGAGAGCCGGCGGTTGGTGTGAGTCGGTGCGGTTGAATGAGACGGTCTGGTTCCGGAGTCGATCCTGTAAAAGCGTTTGTAAGTAATGGGATCCGTCAGCCCGCGTTAAGGGATAGGACTTGTTGGAGTCTGAAGGGATTTCCGTTTTCGGAAATAATCAGGGTGGTACCGCGAAGCTTATTCGTCCCTGAGGCTGTGCAGCCTCGGGGACTTTTTATTTTAAGGAGTGAACATAATGATCAAGATCAGCGACATGACCATGAAACAAACTGCGGAGGGTTTTTCTCTTTCCTTCCGTGAAAAGATAGAGCTTGCTAAGCTGCTGGATAAGCTTGGCACATCCGTAATTGAAGTGGAAGGCCTCCACGGCTCCCGTTCGGATGCCCTGCGGATCAAGTCCATTGCCGCTGCAGTCAATGACAGTATCGTTTCTGCTCCGGTTGAGCTTACTGCCGAGAGCGTGGAGCAGACCTGGAATGCCCTTTCCATGGCAAAGCATCCCAGACTGCAGGTCTGCGCGCCGGTCAGCTCCGTTCAGATGGAGTATCTGTTCCATAAGAAACCGGAAGCTATGTTATCGGCGATTGGCGAAACGGTAGGTGCCTGCGCACAGCTGGCAGATACTGAGTTTGTTGCACAGGATGCCACCAGAAGTGAGCCGGCATTTTTGATCAAGGCCATTGAAACCGCCATCGAGGCCGGCGCAAAGACTGTGACAGTCATGGATACAGCCGGAACGATGCTGCCCGAGGAGTTTTCCGCTTTTGTTGCGTCCCTGTACGCCGGCATTCCGGCATTGAAGTCGGTTACATTGGGTGTTGGCTGCGCCAATACCTTGTCCATGGCGGACGGTTGCGTGATCGCGGCCATCAAGGCCGGGGCAGGGGAAGTCAAGTGTGCTGCATATCCCCAGGATTGCGCCGATGTGACCACCATTGCCCGTGTTCTTGCGGCCAAGGGTGACGAATTGGGCGCAAAGACGGATGTTAATATCACAAAGCTCAGCCGGATCGTGGAGCAGATCCACCGTATCTGCAAGGCGGATGGCGGCAAGGCTTCTCAGTTCGGAAATGAAGTACAGGCAGATTCCGATGTTTATCTGACCTCCCATGACGATTGCGATGCCGTGTGTACTGCTGTGGAGCGCCTTGGTTATGATCTTTCTCAGGAGGATCGAGTGAAGGTATACGAAGCCTTTATGCAGCTAGCGCAGAAGCGTGACAAGGTGAGTATCCGGGAGCTGGATGCAATCGTTGCCTCCGCCGCTATGCAGGTGCCGTCGACCTATAAGCTGGATAATTATGTGATCACCTCCGGCAATACTGTTGCAGCTACCGCCCACATGAAATTGCTGAAGGATGGCGCCCCAATGGAAGGTGTCTATCTGGGTGATGGCCCCATTGATGCGGCTTTTTCCGCCATCGAGCAGATCACAGGCCGGCACTACGAGCTGGATGATTTCCAGATCCAGTCCGTTACTGAGGGCAGCGAGGCCCTTGGTCAGACCATCGTTAAGCTGCGTTCTGAGGGAAAACTGTATTCCGGACGCGGCATTTCCACGGATATCGTGGGTGCAAGTATCAAGGCCTATCTGAATGCATTGAACAAGATCGTGTATGAGGAGGAAGAATCATGAAACTCTCCTTTTCCACCCGTGGCTGGCCCGGGATGAGCTGGGAACAGATGTTGGAAACTGCCACAGAAATGGGCTTTTCCGGCATTGAAGTCTATAATCTTCCCAAATTTGATCCCATGCTGGATCGAAGCGGCCCGTTCCATAAATATCAGTCCGCAGCAACTGTCCGCCAACTCCGGGATATGAAATTGCAGATCCCTTGTTTCGACACATCCTGTGATCTGTCGGATTCGGAGGATCCTACAAATGCACTTTTGATCCTTATGGAGGTTGCGTCCAACACACGGGTTCCCTATGTGGTAGCCTGCGCGTTGCAGGATGATGAAGCGCGCGTGCAGCAGCGTTTGGAAATTCTGCTGGCCCGGGCTGAGGCGCTTGGCGTGGGCATTTTGCTGAAAACCAGCGGCATTTATGCGGATACCGCCCGGCTTCGCAGTATGATGGATCGCTTTGCCAGTGATTATATGGGTGCTCTTTGGGATGTACACCATCCCTATCGTGACCTTGGCGAATGCGCGGATGCTACTATTAAGAATCTTGGCAGCTATATCCGCCATGTTCACCTCCGGGATTCCGATGACCAGGGCAATTATCAGCTGATCGGCGAGGGAACGATGCCCATTGCGGATGTGATGCGAGCGCTCACTTCTGTCAACTATGATGGGTTCATTTCTCTTGAATGGAAACCGGAATGGCTGGATGACCTGAAAGAACAGGAAGTCATTTTCCCGTACTTCGTCAACTACATGAGCCGCTTCAATAACCCCCGGGGAGCAAAGAAATCCCTGTATTTGAACCACGACGGCACAGGTCAGTACCTTTGGAAGAAGGACGAACTGATCAACCTGACCTTCTATCAGGTTTTGGAGCGTGTGGCAGAGGAATTCCCTGATCAGTACGCTTTCAAATACACCACTCTGGACTATACCCGGACTTATCAGGAATTTAAGCGGGATGTGGACCGTTTCGCCCGGGCTCTGGTGTCCATGGGCGTGAAGGCCGGCAGCAAGGTCGCCATTTGGGCCACCAATGTCCCGGCCTGGTATATCACATTCTGGGCAACGGTGAAGATAGGCGCGATTTTGGTTACTGTCAACACTGCGTACAAGATTCATGAGGCGGAGTACCTGCTGCGGCAGTCCGATACCCACACCTTGGTGATGATCGATTCCTGTCTGGACTCCAATTATCAGGCGATCATCAACGAGCTGTGCCCCGAGATTGCCCAGACTAAGGCAGGGGAGAACCTGCATTGTAAACGACTGCCTTTCCTGCGTAATGTCATTACCGTTGGCTTCCGTCAGCCCGGTTGCCTGACCCTGGAAGAAGCTATGGCAAGATATCCGTTGGTCAGCGAGGAGCAGGTCAGCGCAATGGCTGCCGCAGTTCGTCCGGATGATGTATGCAATATGCAGTATACCTCCGGCACCACCGGATTCCCCAAGGGCGTTATGCTGACCCATTACAATGTGGTCAACAACGGCAAATGTATCGGTGACCGTATGGGCCTGTCCACAGCTGACCGCATGATGATCCAGGTGCCCATGTTCCACTGCTTTGGTATGGTGCTGTCCATGACCTCTTCCATGACCCATGGCGCGACCATGTGCCCTATGCCGTACTTCTCCGCAAAGGCATCCTTGGCATGCATCAATCAGGAGAAGATCACCGCATTCAACGGCGTTCCCACCATGTTTATCGCCATGTTCAACCATCCGGACTACCGCAAGACGGACTTTTCCCATATGCGTACCGGCATTATGGCCGGCGCAGGCTGTCCCCCGGAGCTGATGCGCCGCGCGGCCCAGCCGGATGAGATGAATATGCGTGGTATCGTCAGCGTTTACGGCCAGACGGAGTCTGCGCCCGGTTCCACCATGTCCGCCTGGACGGATTCTCTGGAAGTGCGCACCGATACTGTCGGTTATGCCTTCCCTCATGTGCAATGCAAGATCATCGATCCGGAGACCGGCGAGGAAGTTGGCCCCGGCGTGGACGGTGAATTCTGTTCCCGTGGTTACAATACCATGAAGGGCTACTATAAAATGCCCCAGGCGACCGCAGATACTGTGGATGCTGAAGGCTGGCTCCATTCCGGCGATATCGCCTGCCGGGATGAGGAGGGTAACTACCGGATCACAGGCCGTTTGAAGGACATGATCATCCGCGGCGGTGAGAATATCTACCCCAAAGAGATCGAAGAATTCATTTACACCCATCCTGCCGTCAAGGATGTGCAGGTCATCGGCGTGCCGGATCAGAAGTACGGTGAGGAGATCTTTGCCAGCATTGTGCTGAAAGAGGCCGGTTCGGTGACGGTGGACGAGATGCTTGCGTATATCAAAGCCAGCATGGCCCGTCACAAAGTGCCGAAATACATCGAATTTGTGGATGCGTTCCCCATGAACGCCGCCGGTAAGGTGCTGAAATACAAGATGCGCCAGGATGCGGCAGAGCGTCTCGGCCTGGTCGGCGACGGCATCGACACCGCGAAAAATCAGTTATAATCGTTCCCACCCCTTGCAGCCGCGGGGGGTGGGTTTTCTATTTGACAGAAATGTGCTTTTGCGTTATCATATAAGTGTAAATCTATGGTCTACCTGCATTTGGGGGACAGAAAGGTTGATACATATGAGAAATCTACTGGCATTTGACCTTGGTGCAAGCAATGGTCGCGCCATTTTGGGTCAGTTGGAAAACGGTAAGCTGACCATGCGGGAGCTGCACCGGTTTGAAAACAATTTCGTGGAGATGAACGGCGTTTATTATTGGGATCTGCCCAATCTGTATAGCCAATTGAAGCAGGGCTTCTTGGCCTTTAAGCAGGCCAATGTGGGCGATCTGGACTGCTTTGGCATCGACACCTGGGGCGTGGACTACGGCCTGCTGGACCGCAACGGCCACCTACTGGGCAATCCCCGGGCGTACCGTTACAGTGTGGATGCAGATATGGATGCGGCAAGTCAGATCGTAGATTTTCCCACATTATTCAGCCGTACCGGCATTGCACAGTTGAATTTTAACACGGTTTATCAGCTCTACTGCCGGAAGCGTCAGAATGATGTGGCTCTGGAGCAGGCGGAGAAACTTCTGATGATGCCCGATCTGCTGGGCTATTTCCTTACCGGAGAGATGAAGTCTGAGTATACCAATGTTACCACTTCTATGCTCTACAACCCAACTACCCGGGATTGGGACTGGGAGAGCATTCGCTCTCTTGGTATTCCGGAGCACATCTTTACGGAAATCGACCAGGCCGGTACGCTCCGCGGCCAGCTCCGTCCGGAGCTGGCGGAGGAATTGGGTATCAATCAGGCGAATTTTGCCGCCGTGGGCACCCACGATACCGCATCTGCCGTTGCGGCGATCCCCGGAAGCGGAAGCTTTGCGTTCTGCTCTTCGGGTACATGGTCACTCTTCGGCGTGGAGACGGATGTGCCCATCCTCACACCTGAAGTCCGGGATGCCAACTTTGCCAATGAGGGTACGATCCAGGGCGGCTTCCGTCCTTTAAAGAATATCATGGGTCTGTGGCTGATCCAGGAATGTCGCAGAGACTGGATCAAGGCCGGTACAAAGTACAGCTGGGATGAGATCGTACAAGAAGCCAAGAAAGCGGAGCCTCTGCGCAGCATCATTGATCCCGATTACAGTGAATTCTTTGCCGGCGGCAACATGGTTAAGAAGATCCAGAAGTTCTGTGCGGATAGCAATCAGCCTGTACCGGAGACGGTGGGACAGATCGCCCGTTGTATCTACGAGTCCTTGGCACTGAAATATCGCTGGGCCCTGGAGCGTCTGGAAGAGATCAAGGGTCAGTGTATCGATACCCTGAATATCGTCGGCGGCGGTATTCAGAACAAGCTGCTCAATCAGATGGTGGCAGATTCCATCAACCGTCCTGTGATCACCGGTCCGGTGGAAGGCGCGGCAATCGGAAATCTGCTGGCTCAGGCAATGGCTTTGGGAGATATCAAGGATATTGACGAATTGCGCCAGATCGTCCGTAATTCCGAAACTGTGGAAACCTATCAGCCCAATCACACAGAAGACTGGGATAAAGGCTATCAGCGTTTGCTTACATTTTGAGTTAAGGAGATTATTATGAATATACAATACATTCACCCGGCTGACCAATTGGTTATGTTTATGCAGCGTATTTATGACAAGGGTCTCACTACCACTTCGGGTGGCAACTTGTCCATAAAGGATGACGAGGGTAACATCTGGATCACACCTGCCGGCGTTGACAAGGGTACGCTATCCCGTGGGGATATCGTCTGCGTCAAGCCTGACGGCACGATCGTGGGTCAGCACAAGCCATCTTCGGAACTTCCGTTCCATGCCTCGGTGTACCATATGCGGCCGGATCTGCAAGCGGTATTGCATGCCCATCCGCCGGCATTGGTGGCGTTTTCCATTGCCCGTAAATGCCCCAATCTGGATTTGGTTCCCTCTGTCCGAAAGGTCTGTTCGGACGTACAGATCGCAAAATACGACGTACCGGGCAGTGATGCATTGGGCGAGAAGATCGGTTCTGTTTTTGCGTCCGGTTGTGACATTGCGATTCTGGAGAATCACGGTGTTTGCATCGGTGCAAAGGATATGTTCACAGCCTTCCAGCGTTTTGAGACGCTGAACTATACGGCAACTCTGGAGGTTCTGGCCAAGAAGGTGGGCACAATCCGCCCCCTTGCCACGGATGCATACCGTATCAGCGATACCCGTTATCATACAAAAATGGACGATTTTATCCCCCACAGCCGCACGTCTGAGGAACTGGCGGCTCGCCGGGATATGATCACCCTCATCCGTCGTTCCTACAAGATGGGCTTGTTTACTGCCAACCACGGCACCTATTCTGTGCGTTTGGCAGACGGCAGCTTCCTCATCACGCCCTTCAATTTTGACCGGGCATATCTGGAAGAAGATGACCTTGTGCGTGTCAAGTCCGGCATGAAGGAGCAGGGGAAAACCCCGTCTCGTGCCGTTTTGTTCCATGAGAAGATCTATCAGAAACAACCGGAGATTAAGGCTATCTTACAGGCTCATCCTGTCAATTCCATGGCATTTGCCATTACGGATGCAGTTTTCGATCCCCGCACCATCCCGGAAAGCTATATCCTTTTACGGGATGTGAAAAAGCTGCCCTATGACCAGGTTTATCTGGAACCTGACAAGACTGCCGATGCCCTCAGCCCGGTGCATCCGGCCATGATGATTGAAAACAGCTGTGTTGTGGTGACTGGCGAGAGCTTACTGCAGGCCTTTGACCGGCTGGAAGTAATGGAATCCACAGCCAATTCCATTATTTTGTCCAAAGAGATTGGCGACATTGTTCACATTACCGATGGCGAAGTGGAAGATCTGAAAGTGGCGTTCCATTTGAAAGACGATCCGGAGGTCTAAAGATGGACGCAAAACAAATTATGAAAATTTTTGAAGAGACCGCCTATGTGCGTATGGGTGGATCTTCTGAGGAACTGCGTGCTGCTAAATATTTGCAAAGCAAATGCACGGAATTGGGCGTTTCTGCCGTGCTGGAAGAATTCGACGTGGATATGGCAACCATGGAGCAGGCAATTTTGACCGTGGACGGTAAGGAAATCGTCTGCAAGGGTTATCTGAACTGCGGCAGTGGGGAAGTGGAAGCGCCCTTTTACTACCTCCGCAGCACAGATCCGTACAGTCTTTCCCTGTGCAAGGGTAAGATCGTAATGATCGACGGCTATCTGGGCTACTGGATGTACCAGGATCTTTTGGAGAACGGCGCCGTTGGCTTTATCACCTACGACGGCAATGCCAATTATGCGGATAACGACATTGACCAGCGGGAGCTGCGCAGCTATGTCAGCAAGGGCAACAAGATCCTGGGCGTGAACATCAACGCCAAGTCCGCCATCAAATTGATCCGCAACGGTGCTTCCACAGCAAAGATTACCGTCAAACAGGAAGAAACCACCGGTAAATCCCATAATCTGATCGCCGATCTGCCCGGTGACCGCCCGGAATATATCGTTCTGACGGCCCACTATGACTCCACATCTCTTTCTCAGGGCGCATATGACAATATGTCCGGCTCTGTGGGCCTTTTGGGCGTTATGGAGCACTTTGTAAAGCATCCCCACAGCTATGGTCTGCGCTTTATTTGGTGCGGCAGTGAGGAACGGGGCCTTTTGGGCGCAAAAGCCTATTGCCAGGCCCATGAAGAAGAACTGAAAGATATCGCTTTGAATATCAATCTGGACATGATCGGCTGTATCATGGGCAAATTCATTGCCTGCTGCACCACGGAAGAAGCACTGACCCATTATATCAAATACTTCGGTTCAGAGCAGGGCCTTGGTATCAGCGTTAAGCAGGATGTGTATTCCAGCGATTCCACACCCTTTGCGGATAAGGGTGTACCTGCGCTGTCCTTTGCCCGGATCGCGCCTCCCAACACCGCCACCATTCACAACAGCTATGATACGGCTGCCGTCATGAGTGGGGAGCAGATGGTGGAGGATATCCAATTTATTGTCTCCTTTACGGATCGTATGGCCAATGCGTCCCAATGCCCAGTGGCACGGGAGATCCCGGACAATGTAAAAGAAAAGCTGGATATCTATCTCACCCGGAAACGGGACAAAAAGTGATTTTTACGCCTGTCGCAGATGCGGCAGGCGTATTTTTGTAAATTTTTTGCGGAAAGCTTTACCAAACACTTCTTTTGTGGTAAGATACTACCATATTACTATCCCGGGAGGATATTATGAATTTGTCAAAGCTTCGCGGCTGGAGACCCAATTATCTCGCCGTTGCCTTTTTGATGCCCTTTGTGGGCATGCTGATCCTGATGATCTGCGTGGGCGCGACCCCGTTCGGTCACAGATCCTTGCTGTATTCCGATATGTGGCATCAGTATTTTCCTTTCTTCAAGGCGTATCGCAACGCACTTTTGAGTGGGGAGAGCCTGTTGTTCAGCTGGAATGTGGGTATGGGCATGGACTATCTCGGCCTAATTTCCTACTATCTGGCTTCGCCCCTGTATTTGCTCAGCGTGCTGCTGCCGGACAGCTGGGTTTTGCCCTATTTTTCTTTGCTCGTTCCCGTAAAACTGGGTCTGGCATCCCTGTTTTTTGCGATTTTCCTGAAAAAGCTGTTTGGTAAAAATGATTTTTCCATTGCGCTGTTCGGCAGTTTCTATGGACTTTGCGCCTGGGCCCTGGGCTATCAGTGGAATATCATGTGGCTTGACACATTTGCACTGCTGCCCTTGGTTGCATTGGGTACGGTCAGCCTGTTAAGAGATAAAAAGTTCATTCTATATACAATTTCTCTGGCACTGTCTATTTTTATCAACTACTATATCGGCTTTTTCACCTGCATCTTCGTGCTTTTGCTGTTTATCTGCTATCAGATTTGCAGATGCAGGAGCGTAAAGGCTTTCTTCCTGGATCTGGGCCGTATTGCGCTGTTTTCCGCGCTGGCCATTGGCATGACGGCGATCCTGGAGCTGCCAGCACTGGCGGCATTGGGCAAGACCTATTCCAGCGTAAATTCCTTCCCCGAGGGCTTTCAGTTAAATTTGGTGGACTACGAGCTTTGTACGCCCGCCAGAGAGGCCTGGGAGGCCTTTAAGGCCGCAAAAGAGGCTGGCGAACCCACATTTATCCTGTGGTTTCAGGCAGTAGGGGAGTCCTTCGCGCCTGTTCTGAACGGCATGGGGCAGGTGGCCGGAAATCTCAGCGGCGGCGCTGTACCCACCTTTATGGAAGGCCTGCCCAATGTCTATACCGGTGTTTCCACACTGTTGCTTGCGTTTTTGTTCCTGCTGGCCGGTAAGGTGAAGCTCCGGGACAAGATCTGCTGTGTTGTTCTGATTTTGTTCTTTATGTTCAGCTTTGTGATCCGTCAGCTGGACTATATCTGGCACGGTTTCCATTTTACCAATCAGATCCCGTACCGTTTCAGCTTTATTTTGTCCTTTGTGATGCTGTATATGGCGTACAGAGCCTATTTGCTGCGCCACCGTTTCCGTCCGGTGCATTTCATGATTGCCGGAATTTTGACGGTCAATGTACTGCTGCTGTCCCAATATGTGGAGCTGATCCCGGATGCTGTGAATGCATTGGGAGAGCTGCTCGAAAATGTTGGACAGGCCCTCAGCGCATCCATTGCAGGCAACGAAGCCTTGGCACAGTCTGCGTTGGCTGTGGTAGATTCCCTTTACAGCGCCTACGGGGACACCTATGTATTTTTGGTATACAACGGCGTCTTTTTCGCTTTGTGCATGCTTATTCTGCTGTATCCCCGGCTGCACCGCGGGGCTGTCAAGGATGCTACCTGGGAGCAAAAGAAGAATTTGGCGCGGATGCGCAGAAGCCGCTTCCAACTGTCCACAGGACTGCTGTGCCTTGTGATGGCACTGGAACTTGTGATGAATGTGGTGAATTTTGGTGTCAATTTCTCCTACACAGATATCACAAATTATCCCCAAGGAACGGAATATACTGCATCCATGATCCGCTATATGAAGGAACGGGAGGATGAGCTGTTCTATCGGACGGAGACCACCCGTACCCAGACGCTCAACGACGGCGCACTGAATGATTACAACGGCATTTCCACCTTTACCAGCTCCGCAAATGTCAATGTGACCCGATTTATGACGGCGCTGGGCTTTGCCGCCCAGGACAACTGGAATCGCTACTGTTATGAGGAAAGCTCGCCGGTTGCCAACCTGTTTCTGAATCTGAAATATATGCTGGAGCGCTCTGCACAGGTAGAAGAAAACCCGTATTTTGACAATGTTCATCATTACGGCGATGTATATCTGCTGGAAAACAACGCTTATTTGCCCTTGGGCTTCCTGGCGGAATCCGATCTGGCGGATGCGCAGCTACTCTTCGATTCTACCAATGCTTTCTATAACCAAAACCTGCTGTTCTCCGCGGCAACCGGGTTGGTAGAGGATGTTTGGGTCAACACACCCACCCATTGGCTGGAAATAGAAGGCGAGGGCGTGGATATCATTGTAGAAACACAGAGTGGCTACTGCTCCTACTATGTTCCCGAAGGTTACGGCACGCTGATTTATAAATACACCGTGGAAGAGGAAGGCTTCCTGTGCCTGGATGCCAAAATGTACGCCGGAAACAGCTTCTATGTCAACCTCAACGGGGAATATCTGTTCAGCGAATCTGTGCAGCTTCCCCAGACCTTCTCGGTCAGCCAGGTCAGACCCGGTGATGTGGTGGAGCTTCGCATCAGCTGCGCTCCCGGCGAGGACAGCAGCATCCATATTCAGTCGGCTATGCTGGATGATACGCTGTTCCGCGAGGGCTACGAGATTTTGAATGCTTCCACTATGGATATCACCAAATTCTCCACCACCGAGGTTTTTGGCAACATCATCTGTGACCGGGACGGATTGCTCTATACTTCCATTCCTGATGACGGCAACTGGTATGTCTATGTGGACGGGGAACGGGCAGAGCAGGTAACGGTAGCCGACGCAATGGTGGGCGTATACCTTACTGAGGGTTACCACGATATCATGTTTGTGTACCATAATGATGCCTTCACCTACGGCGCGTTGATCTCGGTGGTCTGTCTGCTGGTATTTTTGGCGCTGATCTACCTGAGTGACCGCCAAAAATGGAACGAACGGGTATTGAAGATCTACCATAAGATCAAGGAAAAATAAAACTCACCCCATAGGATTTGCTCCTATGGGGTGTTCGTTATTCGTCACAGCCGAGAGTTTCTTTGGCAAGGTAAATGGGGCGATTTTTGCTCTGCTCAAAGGTTCTGCCCACATATTCACCAATGATGCCGATGCAGAACAACTGCATACCGCCAAGAAGCAAAATCAGGACGATAATGGTAGCGAAGCCGGGCACATCAATACCCACGATCAGCTTTTGAAGCACCACAACGATCAGATACAGCAACGCTGCCAGCGCGGTCAGACTGCCCAGATAGGTTGCCAGACGCAGAGGACGGGTAGAGAAGCCGATGATGCCGTCGATGGCGTAATTTGTCAGCTTGCGGAAGCTCCATTTTGAGGAGCCCGCAGCGCGCTTACAGGCGGTGTAGGGGAGATAGTGAGTCTTGTAACCCACCCATGCGAAAATACCCTTGCTGAACCGGTGATACTCATGAATGGACAAGATGCTTTCCGCAACGCTGCGGCGGAAAGTGCGGAAATCACTGGCATCCTTCTGTAAATTCACATTGGAAAGTTTGTTGATGATGGAATAGAAGGCCTTTTTGAAGAAAGAAAGGACTTTTCCTTCGCCCCGGCGATCCTGATAGGCGGCAACCATGTCAAAATCCGGGTTTTCATCCAAATAAGCAACCATATCCCGGACGATTTCCGGACGCTGCTGCAAATCCGCATCAATCAGCGTGATGTAATCACCGGCAGCGTGTTCAAGGCCTGCATAAATGGCTGCTTCTTTGCCGAAATTGCGGGAAAAGGAGATGATTTTCATCGGCGTGGTTGTCCGGTTGTACAGCTTTTTAAGGTTAAACAGGGTCGCATCCCGGCTGCCATCATCAATGAACACAAGTTCATAATCATAGCCGCAGTTGGAGAAGGCCTCCGCGACTGCATCATGAAAGGCACATATATTTTCTGCTTCGTTGTAGCAGGGAACAACAAGGGAAAGTTTCATTCGTTCAACTCCCAAAATCAGTCTTTAGTTTATTATAACAGATTTCCCAAAGCCGTCAAGATTTATTACAAAATGGTGGATGATTGACATCTGTTTCCGCATTTGGTATGATTATTCTGCAAGTAGATAGGTTACATGTGCTTTAACATGATAAGGACGGTGGTTACGATAAAAATCCGCATAAGTCACTTTGGCTCATCGATATGTCTTTTGGTTTTATCAGTTATTTTGCTACTAAGTCCTGCATTCATGATGCAACTTATTCAATCTGATCCGTCCATACAAAATGCAGAAGATACTTCAATACTCATACATTTATTGTTCCATATCGGCTGTGTGACATTCCTGGGGATGTCTCTTTGGGAAGGTAAATACTATATCCTTACAGCACAAGGTATTTCTATATGTATGCTTGGGGTAGCATATCGTAAGGTGCAATGGAATAATATCTTTGCTATAACAATCGGACCAGATCCGTTTCAGAAATACACCCTGCAAACACTATTGTTGAATTGTCAGCAGAAAAAAGAATACTATCTGCAAAACAAAATAGGGTCTTCAATGTATGAAAAAGACTTATATAAAGATATATTCCGTGGACACGTAATTTCCTTGCGTTGTGGTAAAAAATTGGATTCCGTACTTGCGATGCTGCGTCAATATGTTGCAGAGGATATTGTAAAGCAAGTACAGCAGATATGAGAATAATGAATTTTGAATAGCGATTTACCTTTGTAAAAAAGAATCTTGTTGACATCACGGTGAAAATATGGTAATTTGTTCAGGAACAGCCTAGATGAAGAGGTTTCCCGTATTTTCTTTTCAGAGAGTGGACGGTTGGTGCGAGTCCGCAAAGAAAAATGGGAATGGTCGCTTCGGAGCTTGCTTCCTGAAACGCAGTAGGGAAGTGCGGGTCTGCCCGTTACAGCAGCTTAAGTGTCCGGCTCGCCGGAAATTCAGGTGGTACCGCGGAAAATGTGTATTTTCGCCCTGAGGATTTTTCCTCAGGGCGTTTCTTTTTTGAAAGGAGATCCATATGGCAAGAGAATTACCAAAGGTCTACGAACCCCAACAAGTAGAAAACAAACTGTACGAAATGTGGGAGCAAAAGGGGTACTTTAAGCCCCAGGGTAAGGAGGGAGCAAAGCCCTTTACCATCGTCATGCCGCCCCCCAACGTTACCGGTCAGCTTCATATGGGACACGCCATGGACGCAACCTTGCAGGATACTCTGATCCGCTTCAAGCGGATGCAGGGCTACGATGCCCTGTGGGTGCCCGGTGTTGACCATGCCGGCATTGCCACCCAGATCAAGGTGGAAGAGGAACTGCGCAAAGACGGTCTGACACGTTACGACCTTGGCCGGGAAAAGTTCCTGGAAAAGGTTTGGGACTGGAAGCATAAGTACGGCAACCGCATTGTGGAGCAGCAGAAGAAGCTGGGTGCATCCTGTGACTGGGAGCGTGCCCGTTTCACCATGGACGAGGGCTGCTCCAAGGCTGTTCGTGAAGTGTTCGTTTCCATGTATGAAAAGGGTCTGATCTACAAGGGCAGCCGGATCATCAACTGGTGTCCTCATTGCGTTACCGCACTGTCCGATGCCGAGGTCGAGTATGTGGACAAGCCCGGCCATCTGTGGCACATCCGCTATCCCATGGCTGATGGCAGCGGCGAAGTGATCGTGGCTACCACCCGTCCGGAAACCATGCTGGGCGACTCCGGTGTGTGCGTCAACCCCAACGATGAGCGTTATACTTCCATCGTTGGCAAGACTGTTATTCTGCCTTTGGTGAACAAGGAAATTCCTGTTGTTGCGGATGATTATGCAGAAATGGAATTCGGCACCGGCTGTGTCAAGATGACTCCTGCCCACGACCCCAACGACTTTGAGGTGGGTCTGCGTCACAATCTGGAAATCATCCGCGTTCTGGACGACAACGGCAAGGTCAACGCCCTGGGCGGCAAGTATGAGGGCCTGGATCGCTACGAGGCCAGAAAGCAGATCGTTGCCGATCTGGAAGCCGGCGGTTACTTGATCAAGGTGGAAGACCACGCCCACAATGTGGGTACTTGCTACCGCTGCCACAATGATGTGGAGCCTATCATCTCCGCGCAGTGGTTCGTAAAAATGAAGCCCCTGGCTGAGGAAGCCATCCGTGTCGTCAAGGAAGGGGAGACCAAATTCGTTCCCGACCGTTTCAGCAAGACCTATCTGAACTGGATGGAAAATGTCCGCGACTGGTGTATTTCCCGTCAGCTTTGGTGGGGCCATCAGATCCCCGCATGGACTTGTGCAGACTGCGGGCACATTACCGTTTCCCGGGAAGATGCTTGTACCTGCGCTAAGTGCGGAAGCGCCAATATTGAGCGCGATCCCGATGTGCTGGACACTTGGTTCAGCTCCGCATTGTGGCCCTTTGAGACTTTGGGTTGGCCGGATACGACCGAGGATTTGAAGAAATTCTATCCCACGGACGTGCTGGTCACCGGCTACGACATTATCTTCTTCTGGGTCGCCAGAATGATCTTCTCCGGCTGTGAGCATGTGGGCAAGACTCCGTTCCACACCGTGCTGATCCACGGTCTGGTTCGTGACGACAAGGGCCGCAAGATGTCCAAGTCCCTGGGCAACGGCATTGATCCGTTGGAAATGATCGAAAAGTACGGCTGTGACGCCCTGCGTATGAACATGGTCACCGGCAACTCTCCCGGAAACGATATGCGTTTCTATGTGGAGCGCTGTGAGGCTATGCGTAACTTTGCCAACAAGCTGTGGAACGCCAGCCGTTATGTCATGATGAACCTGAGCGAGGATGCGATCAACGAGTTGCCCGCTTTGGACAAGCTGGAAATTGCCGACAAGTGGGTGCTGTCCAAGCTGAATAACCTGATCGCAGAAGTCACCGAGAACATGGATAAGTACGAGCTGGGCGTTGCCGTTCAGAAGATCTACGACTTCATCTGGGACACCTACTGTGACTGGTATATCGAGCTGACCAAGGCGCGTCTGTACTCCGAGGATGCTGAACGTAAGCAGACTGCAATTCAGGTTCTGGTGTATGTATTGGATCAGACTCTGCGTCTGCTGCATCCGTTTATGCCCTTCATCACCGAGGAAATTTGGCAGAGCCTGCCCCATGAGGGTGATGCGCTGATCGTTGCCGCTTGGCCCGTCTATCAGGATGCGCTGAATTTCAAGGCGGAGCAGAACAGCATGGAGTCCGTGATGGAGGCCATCCGTGCCATCCGTAACCGCAGAACGGAAATGAACGTTCCGCCCTCCAAGAAGGCCGCGCTGTATATCCTGGCCAACGATCCCAAGGTGTTTATCGAGGGCGAGGGCTTTATGCAGAGACTGGCTTATGCCGACACCGTGACTTTGCTGGATAAAGAGCCGGAAAATCTGGACGGCATGATCACCTGCGCCACCTCCGATGCCAAGCTCTACATCCCCATGGGCCAGTTGGTGGATGTGGCCAAGGAATTGGAGCGGATCGCAAAAGAACTAGACAGCCAGCGCAAGTTCCTGGCCAGCTTGGAAGCAAAGCTCAGCAATGAGAAGTTTGTTTCCCGTGCCCCTGAGGCTGTGGTTGCCGCTGAGCGTGAAAAGGCACAAAAGACCCGAGACTTGATCGCAAGTCTGGAACAAAGCGAAAACGCAATGAAAAAGCTATAATTCATAATTAAAAAGATCGGTATGTGTAAATGCACATACCGATCTTTTTTATTCATCACGGCATAATGATGCACCGTATTTATCCCATAGGATTTGCTATATTGAATCCAAAATAATTAAGCAAATTGTTTCCTATTTCCGACTGCAAAAGTCAAAGCGCATTTTTTATACTGTTGCTACAAGCACAAAAGGAGGAGTTAATATGCAATTTACAAGTTTCCTGGATGACGGCAGGTTGACGGTTGCGTTGACCGGGGAGATCGATCACCATTGCGCCAAAAACTACATTATGTCCATTGCCGGTAAGATCGAAGCGTACACACCGGAAGTGTGCATTTTAGACTTTCAGGATGTGACCTTCGTAGATTCGTCCGGCATCGCCGTGGTGATAAACGCCCTGCGTGCCATGGCGCAAATTGAGGGAAAATTGATACTGACCGGCATTTGTGAACAGCCGATGCGTGTTTTCCGCGCATCCGGCATCGATAAATTAGTGGAAATTAAGGAGGCAGTTTAATGAAATTCGAAAACTTTATGATCCTGGAGTTCCCCAGCAGATCCACAAACGAGGCGTTTGCCCGGTCGGCAGTCGCTTGCTTTGCGGCGCAGATGGATCCCACATTGGAAGAACTGGGAGATATCCGCACGGCAGTGTCCGAGGCGGTCACCAACTGCATCGTGCACGCATATCCCCAGGAGCTGGGGATCATCACGCTGCGGTGCAGAATACTTAAAGACAATGTTTTGGATATCGTTGTGAGGGATCAGGGCGTTGGTATTTCGGACATTGAGCAGGCACGGCGACCCATGTTCACCACCGGGGGAAGTGACCGCAGCGGAATGGGCTTTACCATCATGGAAAGCTTTATGACTTCCTTTGAGATCAAGTCCGTCCCTGGAAAGGGAACAACGGTACATATGCGCCGTAAGATCCAAAAAAGAAAATGAGCAGGTTGGAAGATTTGATCCGTCTGGCCCAGCAAGGGGACAGGGCGGCATCAGAGGCGTTGGTTACGGAGAATTCCGGTCTCATCTGGTCGGTTGCCCGTCGGTTTTTGGGCCGTGGCGTGGATGGGGACGACCTGTACCAACTGGGGTGTCTCGGATTTTTGAAAGCGGTGGAAGGCTTTGATCTGGAATATGGCACTCAATTTTCCACCTATGCCGTGCCGAAAATTTCCGGTGAGATCCGACGGTTTTTGCGGGATGACGGCGCTGTGAAGGTATCTCGCACCATCAAGGAGCAAGCGGCGACCATCAAAATGGCCCGAAGCAGCCTGACAAACTCCCTTGGGCGCGAGCCATCGGTGACAGAGCTATCGGAAAAGACGGGTTACTCACCGGAAGAAATCGCTTTGGCAGAGACTGCAACCGCTGCCACGGAATCCATCCAAAGAGAAACAGGTGAGGACGGGTTCTCTCTGGAGGATGTGCTAACGGATACCCAGACAGAGGAGTCCCTTGTTGAGAAGATATCCTTGAAGCAGGCCATTTCCAACCTGCCGGAACGGGAGCGCATAGTCATACAATTGCGTTACTTTCACGGCCTGACCCAGGAGCGCGTAGCAAAGGTTTTGCAGGTCAGTCAGGTACAGGTGTCACGGATCGAAAAGAAGGCACTTGCAAATTTGCGCATTTTTATGGATTAGGACAAATTTTGCTTTACCTTTTGCCCAAAATGCGGTACAATGATAGCATCCAAAGATATAAAGGTGCAGTTATGACCGAAGAGTATTTGAAACGATTTTTGACTGCCCGGCGGCGTTACATTGCCGGGCAGTTTTCAAACTTAAATCCCATGCAGCAGGAAGCCGCTCTGACCACAGAGGGGCCGCTTTTGCTGCTTGCAGGCGCCGGAAGCGGTAAGACCACGGTGCTGATCCACCGTATTGCCAATCTCATCCGCTTCGGCGCAGGCAGTGACCCGTCTATCAATGAAGTGCCGGACACGGTAACAGAAGAGGACGTGGATTTTTTGGAGACGCTGTCTTCCAATGCCACGGATTTTGAGCGCAGCCGCGCAGACTATTTGTGTGCCTTGCGGCCGGCTGTGCCCTGGAGCATCATTGCCATTACCTTTACCAACAAAGCAGCCAACGAGTTAAAGGCCCGTCTCGGAGCCATGCTGGGCCCGGAGGCGGAGGATGTGTGGGCCATGACCTTCCATTCCGCCTGCTGTCGGATCCTGCGCCGGGACATTGAAAGGCTGGGATACAGCCGCAGCTTCACCATCTATGACACGGCGGACTCGGAACGGATCATGAAGGACATCGTTAAGGACATGGGCCTGGACGATAAGACGTTTCCTGCGAAATTCCTCCTTGGTGTGATCAGTAAGGAAAAGGATCGTATGGTGTCTCCGGACGATCTGTTGGAACGGGCCCAGGACAGCGGCGATATGCGCCTGATGCCCATTGCACGGGCCTATAAAAAGTATCAGACAAAGCTGAAAGAGAATAACGCAGTCGATTTCGACGATATCATTTTGCTGACTGTCAAGCTCCTGCAGGAAAATGAGGACATTCGTGCCTATTATCAGCGGAAATTCCGCTATGTTCTGGTGGACGAATATCAGGATACGAACCACCTGCAATATCTGCTTACATCCCTGCTTGCCGGTGGGTATGAAAACATCTGTGTTGTAGGCGATGATGACCAGAGTATTTACCGCTTCCGCGGTGCGACCATCGAGAATATTTTGGATTTTGAGAAACAGTACCGTGGCGCAAGAGTGATCCGCTTGGAGCAGAATTACCGTTCCAGCCAGTCCATCCTCAACGCCGCCAATTCCGTGATCGTACACAACCGGGGCAGAAAAGGCAAGCGGCTTTGGACTGCCAATGGCATCGGCGATCCGGTGACGGTGTACGAAGCAACGGACGAACGGGCTGAGGCCAGTTTTGTTGCCGGGCAGATCATTAAAAAATCGAAGGGCAAAAACTTTAAGGATTATGCCATTTTGTACCGCACCAATGCACAGTCCAATGCGTTGGAATATGCGCTGAAGCGAAACGGAATACCGTACCGAGTCATCGGCGGCACGCGGTTCTTCGACCGGGCGGAAATCAAGGATATGCTGGCCTATTTGTGCGTCATCAATAACCGATCTGATGATCTGCGGCTGAATCGGATCATCAATAATCCGCCAAGAGGTCTTGGCGCGAAGTCCTTGGAGGTTGCCGAGCGTTTGGCAACTGCCGAGGGACTGCCCCTGTATGAGGTCGTTGCCAACGCGAAAATGTATGCGCCTTTAGAAAAGATCGCCCCGAAATTGGGCGCGTTCGCTTCCTTGATCGACGGCTTGGAAACCCTACTGGACGAGGGGATGAGCCTTGCGGATTTCTATGAGGAGCTGATGATCCGCACCGGCTATGTGGAAATGCTCCAAAAGAAGGATACCGAGGAGAACAAGACCCGGTTGGAGAACATCCGGGAATTGAAATCCAGCATTTTGTCCTATGTGGAGAATGCGGAAACGCCCTCTCTGGCCGGCTTTTTGGAAGAAATCGCCCTATATACGGATATTGAGGAATACAACGACGGCGACGACGCAGCGGTCATGATGACCATGCACTCGTCCAAGGGCTTGGAATTCCCCCATGTATTCCTGGTTGGCTTTGAGGACGGACTGTTTCCGGGTATGAAGGCCATTGGTGATATGGAGGAAATGGAAGAGGAGCGCAGACTTTGCTATGTGGCCATTACCCGGGCGAAGAAGACCCTTACTATCAGCCATGCCCGGCAGAGAATGCTCTACGGACGCACCAATGCGTCCATGGCATCCCGTTTCCTGCGGGAGCTGCCCCAGGACGAAATTGAAAGAAAAGGCGGTTACACCGCACCCCAGATGTCTGGCTTTACGGATACCGCATTCCGCCGTCCTGCTGAACAGTGGAGCGCGCCTAAGAATGTGTACATCACAAAGACGCCGGCTCAGGCTTCTGAGCCAACGCTGGAGCTGAGCAAGGGCGATATGGTGAACCATACGGCCTTCGGCAGGGGAATGGTACTGTCGGTGATGAAAATGGGTGGTGATGCCCTGTTGGAGATCGCCTTTGATCAGATCGGTACCAAGAAGCTTATGGCGAAAACGGCGTCCGTCCATATGAAAAAATTGTAATATTTCATCATCCCGGACATATATTCCCAAGAGGTGATGTAATGTCCCGGCTGTTTCGCGCATTACTGCGTTTTGTCATCATTTTGGTGATCATCAGCTCGTTGCTTTTGATCGTATTTCGCACGAAATTTCACGGAACGATTCGTTCTCTTGCGGAAACAAAGGTGAAAAATTCCACCTCGGATCTGATCAACGATGCCATTGACCGACAGATAGATGTGGGAAATATCCAATATGACCGGATCGTCTATTTTGAAAAGGATCTTGATGGCAAGATCACTGCGCTGAAAACGAATATGAGCGAAGTAAACCGGCTGAAAACCAGTATTTTGAATATCATCAACGATGAGATACTGGCTATGGATACTACGGATCTGGGGATCCCGGTGGGCAGTCTGATCCTGCCGGAGTTTTGGTCAGGTCGAGGCCCCCATATCCCGGTTCAGATCCTTTCCATCAGCAATTCCGAAGCCAGCTTTGAAAGCTATTTTACAGAAGCGGGGATCAACCAAACCCTGCAAAAACTGATCATGAACATCAGCGTGGATGTTTCGATTTTAGTTCTCGGACGAACCGAAAGCTTCACTGTCACCAGTCAGGTGGTGGTGGCTGAGACCATTATTGTCGGCGAAGTGCCGGATACTTTACTACAAGCGGGAGGCTCCTATGGAAGCAAGACAGAGAATTGATGAACTCATCCGCATTTTAACGGAGGCAAATTACCGTTATTATGTCCAGGATGATCCCACTATGCCCGATTTTGAATACGACCGACTGCTTCGGGAATTGGAAGAACTGGAAGCGGCGAATCCCAATCTTGTGCGTCCAGAGTCACCCACACAGCGCGTTGGCGGTGAGGCCCTGAGCAAGTTTGAAAAGGTGACCCATCCCGTACCCTTAATGAGCTTGCAGGATGTCTTTTCCCCGGATGAATTGCGTGAATTTATCGACAAGACCCTGGAAAGCTACCCGGATTCTCAATTTTCCGTTGAGCCGAAGGTGGATGGTCTGTCCGTTGCGCTGGAATACGAAAACGGTCAGTTTGTCCGTGGCGCGACCCGTGGCGACGGTGTGGTTGGCGAGGATGTGACTGAGAATCTGAAGACCATCCGTTCCATTCCCATGCGCCTGGAAAACGCCCCTGCCCGGCTGATCGTCCGGGGTGAGGTGTTCATGCCGAAGAAGAGCTTTGAGGCTCTGAACGGGCGTCAGGAGGCGGAGGGAAAGCCTCTGTTTGCTAACCCCCGGAACGCCGCCGCAGGAAGTCTTCGTCAGTTGGATTCCAAGATCACAGCCCAGCGTAAACTGGATATTTTGATCTTCAATGTGCAGTTGGCTGAGGGTGTGGAATTTAAAAATCATCAGCAGTCTCTGGACTTTTTGCGCAGTCTGCAATTCAAGGTGATTGACAACGCTATGCTCAGCGATGTGGATGAAATTATCGATCATGTCATGGCAATCAACGAAAATCGAGAAAACCTCACCTGCGATATTGACGGCGCGGTTGTGAAGGTCAATGACCTGGATCAGCGCGCCAGGATGGGCGCGACAGCAAAGTGCCCCAAGTGGGCGGTAGCCTATAAATATCCGCCGGAAATCAAGCCAACAGTAGTGGAAGATATCGTTGTCCAAGTGGGCCGTACCGGTGTGCTGACACCCAAGGCTGTGGTGAAGGCTGTGCGTCTTGCCGGGACAACGGTGACCAATGCAACGCTCCATAATCAGGACTTTATCTCTCAGAGGGATATTCGTATTGGCGATACTGTCCTGATCCGCAAGGCAGGGGAGATCATCCCGGAAATTCTGGAAGTGGATCTGTCCAAGCGTCCTGCGGCGGCACAGCCGTATTATTTGCCCAGCACTTGTCCTGTTTGCGGTGCACCGACGGCAAAGGATGCAGATGGCGCATTTTTACGTTGTTCCGGCGCAGAGTGTCCCGCACAGCTCAGTCGGAACATAGCCCATTTTGTCAGCCGGGATGCAATGGACATTGAAGGCTTCGGCAGTGCGATCGTGGACGGGCTGATCGAAAAGGGGTATCTCAAATCTCCTGCGGACATCTATTATCTGACCCTGGACGAAATGAAGAGTCTGTGGCAGAAGGGTGAATTGGCGGCTAGCAAGCTCCTTTCCGCCATTGAGGAAAGTAAGGAGCAAGACCTGTCCAAGCTGATCTTTGCCCTTGGCATCCGTCAGGTGGGCGCAAAAACAGGAAAAGTCCTTGCCGCGACCTTTGGTTCCATGGACGCGCTGATGGCTGCTTCTGTGGAGGAACTGACCGAGGTTCCCGATGTGGGCGCGGTTACCGCGGAAAATATTGCGGATTGGTTCGCTTCGCCCCAGTCCCGTCATATGGTCGAACGCCTGCGCCAGGCCGGCGTGAACTTTGAAAGCAAGCGGGAGATTACTGACACACGCTTCGCCGGAATGACCTTTGTCCTCACCGGTGCGCTGAGCAAGTTCACCCGGGAAGAGGCCACAGAAAAGATTGAATTATTCGGCGGCAAGGCATCCGGTTCCGTGTCGAAAAAGACCACCTATGTGGTCGTGGGCGAAAATGCCGGCTCCAAGGAGCGCAAGGCTAGAGAACTGGGAATCCCCATTCTTTCCGAGGATGATTTTCTGAATATGATTCAGTAAAAAGGAGTATAGAGAGATGAAAGTACTATTGATTCTGGTGGACGGCATGCGTCCCGATAAGCTGGAAACAATACCCCAGGTGCAGGAAATGATGAAAAAGGCAGCATGGTGCATGGATGCGCAAACTGTGTATCCGTCCGCCACCTTGCCCTGTCATATGTCCTTGTTTCTGAGCGTGGCACCCGACCGCCACGGTACGACCACAAATATCTATGCGCCTCAGGTGCGGCCCATTGATGGCCTTTTCGAGGTGCTCCATAACAGCGGTAAAATGAACGCCATGTTTTACAGCTGGGAGCCAATCCGGGATATATACCGTCCCGGCAAAGTGTATTACGCCCAATTCTGCCGCGCGGGCCGTTTGAGCCATACTGATACGCTCACTTTGCTTTGTGACGGTGCTGTGAATTACATTCACGAAGGTAATCCGGACTTTACATTTCTCTATCTGTTTTCCCCGGATTCCCTGGGTCACCGGGAGGGCTGGATGAGCGACGGCTATATGGAATCCGTTCAGGACTGCTGGGATCACATCGAGAGCGTTTTGGAAAGACTTCCGGAGGATTATACCGTAATTATCACAGCCGACCATGGCGGACATGACCGTGGTCACGGATCGGATCTTCCGGAGGATATGACAATTCCGCTGTTTGCCTTGGGACCTGATTTTACCCCCGGTAAACAACTGGAGAATGTAAGCATTATGGATATTGCGCCTACCATCGCATCCTTGCTGGGAGTTAAGCCCAATGAGGAGTGGGAAGGGAGGTGCCTGTATTGAATAGGCTTACAGACCGAAAAGCTGTAAATGGAATAGCGCTACTGTTTGCTGCGACCTATATGGTCAGCTACATGACCCGTATCAATTACGGCGCGGTGATCGCCGAAGCGGTTACGGACACCGGGTTTTCCAAGAGCCTGCTGTCCATGGCTGTCACCGGCAGTTTTGTTACATATGGCGCCGGTCAGATCATCAGCGGAATCATTGGGGACAGGCTGTCGCCCAAGAAATTGATCACCGCTGGGCTTTGTGTTACCCTCGTCATGAATTTGTTGATGATCCTTGCGGCCGACCCTTGGCAGATGCTGGCTATATGGTGCATCAACGGCTTTGCCCAGAGCTTTATGTGGCCGCCAATGGTGCGGCTCATGTCCGTGCTGGTATCCAACGATGACTACAAGGATGTCTCCACTAAGGTATCCTGGGGTAGCAGCGTAGGAACCATCATCATTTATCTGATTGCCCCCGTTCTGATCAGCATATCCAACTGGCGATCCATTTTCATTTTCTCAGCAGTCAGCGCTTTGGTGATGATTTTCACATGGAATCGTTTTTGCCCTGAAATTCAGGAGCAACAGGCGATCGTTACCAATGCCAAAAAGGAACGCACCAAGAGTCCTCTGTTTGCACCGGTCATGCTGTTTGTTATGGTTGCGATCATCCTCATGGGCATGCTCCGGGATGGTGTCACCACCTGGATGCCGTCCTACATTGCGGAAACCTATCATTTAAGCAATGCGGTATCCATTTTGACCTGTGTGGTACTGCCGATCTTCAGCATCGTGTGTTATCAGGGCGCTAATATACTCCATCGCAAGCGTTTCACAAATCCCATTACCTGTGCGGCTTTGATTTTTGCGGCAGGTGCGGTATCGGCGCTGGGATTGATGCTTACTACCGGCAGAGTTGCGCTTCTTTCCGTGCTGTTTTCTGCAACCCTTACCGGTTGCATGCACGGTGTGAACCTGATGCTGATCGCCATGGTACCGGCTTATTTTAAGCGTTTTGGCAATGTTTCCACTGCCTCCGGCGTTCTGAATGCCTGTACCTACATTGGCAGTGCCGGCTTTACCTACGGTGCAGCACGGCTGTCCGAGGAGCTGGGCTGGAGCTTTACACTTTGGACTTGGTTTGCCATTGCTGTTGCAGGTACAGCTATCTGTCTTTGCTCCATCCGTCCATGGAAGAAGATATTTTCATAAATAAAAAACAGCGGAAGCAATTCCGCTGTTTTTATGTTATAGACTGAAATCCTCGTTAGTGTACTTGGCAAAATCCGGTGCCTTGGGCTTGACGGGGATCCGCTTGATGGGATCATAGGAGAATTTTCGGCATTTTCTGTCAGAGGGTACAACACCCCGTTTGGTACATAAGGTCAATCCTTCTTCCAGAGCTGTGCCGTATTGGCAGTATGCGCAGGATCTCTCAATTTTTTTGCGGAACAGCATAATACTGCCTCCTTTTCTTATTATGAGTGCATTATACACCAAATAATTGGGGAACGCTACCCCTAATTTTCCTTTTCCAAGGAATAATTGCAAGAAAAGTCACAAATATCACTCCAATGATCAGGATGACAGGGGATATTTCTGCCTGATCAACCTTTGGAAAGCATATCAACTGAATGAGGTAACTGAACAGTATACTGAACAGCGCTTGCAGAATTTTCCCCGGCAGATAGAGGCCCAGACCAAGTTTTCCGGTAACGGATGCCGTTTGCATCATTACGCAAATACCTCCAAAGGCAAGCAAACCGCTGCATAGCACGAAACGCGCGCCCACGGATGCAACGCTATTCAATGCGCAGCAACCGTTTGCCAGTTCCAGAAGACCGTAAAATCCGGCCTGGGCGAAATTTGGCAGAAGCCATAGAAACCATCTGTCGCAAAAGGCCAAAATCACCCGAAACAGCACGATCCAGCCGCAGATACGACCCATAGTTATCGAGCCGTTATTTACAGTCTGGGTCAGGGTGGGCGCTGTTAGGGAAGGGGCGGAAGCTTCAAAATTGTTCTTGCTCGGCAGCATCATACCAACTAACAGGGCAGAGAGAATATGGATCCCCCAGAGAACCCAAAGCATCCAGAATTGAGGAAATTGCGTTCCAAGGATCCCAAACAAAAACGCCGGTCCGGCATTGCTGCAAAAGGCCAGCATACGCCGGGCATCCTCCCTGCACAGTTGTCCGTTCCGCCATGCTTGGTGTATTGCCAGCGCGCCGGTGGGGTAACCGCCCAGAATCCCGGTTAAGAACAGACCCTCGCTGCCATATGGGATTCCCAGAAGCCTTCCCAGTGGGCGCAATAAGCGGCTGTTTCCGCCGCTGATGACCGGGGAAAGAATACTCGTCAACACGATAAAGGGAAATAGTGACGGAATTACGCTGTAAGTGCACAGTTCAATCCCGTTTTGCGCGCCGCTGATCGCTGTGCGACTGTCAATGATCAACATCAATATGCCAAATCCGGCAAGGATCCCGGTAAGAATTCTTTTTTTCATAGACATCACCCCAAAAGAATCTATGCGGCAAATTGCAATTTCATCCGCATTTCTTCATATGCTTTCCCAAAGGAGTGATGAGTATTGAAGTCTGATTCTTTGATACATAAGCTGGCATTTGCGGCGGATCTGCCCGACGAACCGATCCCGGGACGCCCGTTGGTGGAGATCATTGACCACAGCCGGGTGCTGATCGAGAACCACAAGGGCGTCACGGAGTACGGAGAAAATCTCATCCGTGTGAAAGTAAAATTCGGTTCCGTTTGTGTATGCGGATGCAAATTGGAGCTTTCCCGTATGACCAAGGGACAGCTGATCATTGCGGGAAACATTGATACGGTTCAGCTTTGCCGGGGGTAGGGTATGGATCTGTGGAAGTCGGTTAACGGTGCGGTTACAATTGAGGTCACCTCAGCAGATATTGCGGGAATGCTCTGTGCGCTCCATGAACACTGCATCCCATTGGAGCATGTACAATTTAAGGATGAATTGTGCTGTGCATTTCGGGTTCAAAGGCAGCATGTCAAAGCTGTCAAGATAATCATCGAAAAGCGTGGGGAAACATGGAAAATCATTGGTCGAACGGGTATCCATTGGCAGTTGCGTTCCCTTTTGAAGCGGCCGGTTTTGATCTGTGGCATTACAGCAATCATTTTGTTGACAGTGTTGATACCTACACGGATTTTCTTCTTCAAAGTGGAGGGAAATTCAGCCGTTCCGGATCGGTATATCTTGGAACTGGCTGCACAATGTGGTCTGGAATTTGGTGCATTCCGGCAGGAGATCCGCAGTGAACGGGTCAAGAATCAGCTTTTGAGCGCCATTCCGGAGTTGGAGTGGGTGGGGATCAATACCGCCGGTTGCGTGGCGACTATTTCCGTCCGGGAAAGGCAAAGGAGCGATGACAAAACACAACTTCACGGCGTTACCAGCATCGTTGCCGCCCGGGATGGGGTAGTCCGGGAAATTACCGTCACCGGCGGCTCAGCGGCCTGTAAGACAGGACAGGCAGTAAAGGCGGGACAGGTGCTGATATCTGGCTATACGGACTGCGGCATTTCTATCCGGGCAGAGCGTGCCCAGGGTGAGGTCTACGCCCAGACATATCACGAAATTTCCTGCATTATGCCACATTTTACCGCCCAGAGGGGGGAACAGGTGGCAGTAATCCAAAAAATGGGCATAATTATTGGAAAAAATCGAATAAATTTCTCACAAGATAGTGGAATTTTGGATACCGGATGTGTTAAAATGTATGAGGAGAATTATGTGACGCTGCCGGGCGGCTTCATTTTGCCCATCGCCATCGTCACAGAGACTTATATTTATTACGAGGACCGGGAATCAGTCGCTGTGGGAGATTTGGAAGATACGGAGCTTCCGCAGATTGCACAGAGCTATCTGAGCAGTCAGATGATCGCCGGCAGGATCGTAAATGCGGATGTTAATATTTCCCGTCAGGAGGACGCTTTCTTGCTGAGTGGGAAATATGAATGCCTGGAGATGATCGGGCAGGAACGGTTGGAGGAGATCATAACACCATGAGTCAAGCTACAGAACGAATCGTCAGCGTAGAGCGTGTGGAAGACCTGATCGCGGTCTTCGGCTCTTTCGATGAAAATATCAAGCGAATTGAAGAAGCCTTGAATGTCAATATCGTCAACCGGGGTAATGAATTGAAATTCTCCGGTGATACGGAATCCGTTGATAAGGCGGCCCGGACATTGGAGGGTCTGCTGTCCCTGGCGGCGAGAGGGGAGACCATTGACGAGCAACGGGTTCGTTACCTCATCACCTTGGTGCAGGAGGGTAATGATGCCCTGGTGTCCCAAATGGCAAAAGATGTGGTATGCATCACCGCAAAGGGCAAACCCATCAAGGCCAAGACCGTGGGCCAACAGAAATATATGAAGGCCATTCAGGCAAATACCATTACTATTGGCGTGGGCCCTGCCGGTACCGGCAAGACCTATCTGGCAGTTGCCGCGGCTGTTGCAGCTTTCCGGGAACGGACGGTGAACCGGATCATTTTGACCCGTCCGGCAGTGGAAGCCGGGGAACGTCTGGGTTTCCTGCCCGGCGACCTGCAAAACAAGGTCGATCCCTATCTGAGACCCTTGTATGATGCCCTGTACGACATGCTGGGCCCGGAAACCTTCCAGAAGTACCAGGAACGGGGCTCTATCGAAGTCGCGCCCCTGGCCTACATGAGAGGCCGCACGCTGGATGACAGCTTCATCATCCTGGACGAGGCACAGAACACCACCCGGGAGCAGATGAAGATGTTTCTGACCCGTCTGGGCTTTGGCTCGAAAATCGTCATTACCGGTGACGTGACCCAGATCGACCTGCCGGATGACAAGGTTTCCGGTCTGAAAGATGCGGTTCGGGTTTTGGAGGATGTGAAGGACATCGCCATTTGCCAGCTCACCAGCGCGGATGTTGTGCGTCATGCTCTGGTGCAGCAGATCATCAACGCCTATGAAAAGGCAAGCAAAAAGCAGGAACAGACAGCCAATCCGCAAAAACGGTATACACAGAGGAAGAAATAATGAAATATAAAATCAACATCAATTTTGATATTTTTACGTTGAAACACGCATTTATCACAATGATCATCCGCAAATGCGTGGAAGCCACCCTGGCAGCTGAAAATGTGGATGTGCCCTGTGAGATCAACGTGCTGATCACCAATGATCGGGGTATCCGGGCCATCAACAAGGCCAGCCGCAACATTGACAATGCAACGGATGTGCTGAGCTTCCCTATGTTCCAGCTGGAAGCCGGCAATCCCCCCACGGACTGGGAAGAATACCTGGATGCGGAAACGGATATGTGCCCCTTGGGGGATATGTGCATTTCCCTGGAACGGGCAACCGCACAGGCGAAGGAATTTGGCCACAGCGTGAAGAGGGAAGTGGGGTATTTAACCATCCATTCCATGCTCCATCTGCTGGGCTACGACCACCTGGACGAGGGCGAGCAGAAGAAGCAAATGCGTGCAAGAGAGGAAGCTATCGCCGCCACGATTCCCGGAATGAGCCGGGATTAAACACAAAGGAGGAACGGTCATGCCAGAGAATTTGATGGGGTATATTGGTGTTGCCATTACGGTCATTTGGTTCGTGGGAATGCTTGTCTGGTTCTTCCGCAGACAGTACGGCCCTGCCAAATCTGTCAAGGCTACTGTGGTCAACAAGCAGGTCACGGAATCCTTTTCCAAATATTCCGCCACCGGTAAGACAAATCACTACTATGTGACCTTTCAGATCGGCAGTAAGCGCCGCAGCTTCAAGGTCTCGGAATTTTCCTATAACGGCTATCACAAGGGCGAAACCGGAACGCTGAAATTCAAGGGCGACAGACTGATCGATTTTCATTGATTGTACTTAGGAGATTGAAAATATGAAAACAAAAACCGCCATGATCACTATTGCCGGACGGCCCAATGTGGGCAAGTCCACGCTGACCAATTATCTTGTTGGCGAGAAGATCGCCATCGTTTCCAACAAGCCCCAGACCACCCGTAATCGGATCTGCGGCATCGTGACCCGGGATGACACTCAGTTTGTATTTGTGGACACTCCCGGCTTCCACAAGGCCAAGACCAAGCTGGGCGATTACATGGTCAATACCGTCAGGGAGTCCATTGCGGATGTGGATGCCACCATTTTGGTGGTTGAGCCCATCGCTTCGGTGGGAACCCAGGAGCAAATGCTTTTGGAGCAGCTGAAAGGGAAGAAGAGCCCGGTGGTTCTGGCGATCAATAAGATCGACACCGTTGAAAAGGATACGCTTTTGGAAGTCATTGCGGTGTATTCTCAGGCTTTTTCCTTTGCGGCCATTATTCCCATTTCTGCCCGTACAGGCGATGGGGTGGATTCTTTGCTTGCAGAATGTGGCAAGTACGCCCTGGAAGGCCCGTTCCTTTTCCCGGAGGATATGACTACGGATCAGCCGGAGCGTCAGGTTATGGCGGAGATCATCCGGGAAAAACTGCTGTGGTGTCTGGATCGGGAGATCCCCCACGGAACCGCCGTGGAGATCACCAAATTCTCCGAGCGTGACAGCGGTATCATCGACCTGGATGCAACCATTTACTGCGAAAAAGCCAGCCACAAGGGCATTATTATCGGAAAACACGGAGATATGCTGAAAAAGATCTCCACCATGGCCCGGACGGATTGCGAAAAGTTCATGGGCACAAAGGTGTTTTTGACCACTTGGGTCAAGGTAAAAGAGAGCTGGCGTGACAGCGATTTTCTCATCCGTAACTTCGGTTACAGAGAGTAATTTCCAAGGTTAATTTCCCGTTCGTTGCAAATCCTACCTATGGAGGGATGGATATGAACGCGAGAAATTACTGGGAACTGTTTATGGAAACCGGCGCGCCGGAAATGTATCTGCTGTATCAGCAGGCACGAAAATCGGAGGAAAACCATGTATCTGACCATCCAGGCGATCGTCCTGCGGGTTACGGATTACAATGACCGGGACGCCTTGCTCACGGTCCTGACCCGTAATCACGGCAAACTGACAATCAAAGCGCGGGGCCTGCGACGGAAAAACAGTCCGTTGATCGCCCCTTGCCAGTTGCTGGCCTTCGGGGAATTTACATTATTTGAATACCGGGGAATGTACACCGTTAACGAGGCGCATACCATAGAGCTGTTCCAGAATTTGCGCCGGGATCTGACAAAACTCTCTCTGGGCACCTATTTTGCCCAGGTGGCAGAGGTCATTTCCCAGGAAGATCTGCCCAATCCGGAATTGCAGGCTCTTTTGCTGAACAGTTTGTATGCCCTTTCTGCATTAAATCTGCCGGAAAGTCAGATCAAGGCGGCTTTTGAACTCCGGGCGGCATGCCTTGCGGGTTATACACCGGATCTGTTTGGCTGTCATTCCTGCGGTGCGGAGTTCCCGGATCGTTTTGACCTGTCTGCCGGACAGCTGGAATGTTCCCGTTGCGGTGGCATGGGAGGCGGTATCCGGATGCCGGTCAATCCCGGAATCATTCAAGCTATGCAATATATCTGCGGCTGTGACCCCAAAAAGCTGTTTCAGTTCTCCCTTGGAACTGAGAATCTGGAAAAACTGGCGAATTTGAGCGAGGGTTATCTGGCAACCCAACTGGAACGCGGATTTTCTACATTGGATTTTTATAAATCGTTACTTATCTAGGAGAAAACCATGTCTGAATTATACGAAAAATCCCTGATAAAACTGGAATTGCCTCTGGTTTTGGAGCATTTGGCGACCTGCGCCGGTTCTCAGGGCGGCAAGGAAGCCTGTCTGCGTTTGCGGCCTACTTCCGATTTAGAGGATGTAAATCTGCGCTTGGAGCAGACCACAGCGGCATCTGAACTGTGCACACGCAAGGGAAATCCCGTTTTCGGTGATGTGTCCGATGTGTCCGCATCCCTGGAACGGGCCGACCGGGGCGGCAGCCTGCAACCCATTGAGCTGCTGCGCATTGCCGCAGTGCTTCGCTGCGCCCGGAATATCAAGAGCTATGTGGCTGAGGACGAAAAGGCGACGGTTCTCGACAGTCTTTTCAATGCTCTGACCCCAAATAAATACCTGGAGGACCGGATCTTCGGCGCGATTTTGTCCGAGGATGAGATTGCAGACAATGCATCGCCTGCGCTTTCTGATATTCGACGGCATATGCGCATCCAGGCCGGTAAAATAAGAGACAGCCTGCAAAAGATCATCGCAAGCCCGGCTATGTCCAAATATCTCCGGGAGCCCATTATCACCATCCGCCAGGGCCGGTATGTTGTACCGGTAAAATCTGAGCATAAAAACGATGTTCCCGGTCTGGTGCATGATGTTTCCGCCACCGGTTCGACGTATTTTGTGGAGCCCATGAGTGCTGTGAATGCAAACAACGCCCTGCGTGAGCTGGAGCTGAAAGAAAAGAAGGAAATTGAGCGCATTTTGGCGGAGCTGTCCGCCGATGCTGCCGGTCACCGGGAAGATATCAACCTAAACTATGCCATGCTGGTGCAGTTGGATGTGATCTTTGCCAAGGCAAAGCTGGCCTACCGGATGCAGGCCTGGCCGCCGGTAATGAACGATCAGGGCAGGGTGGAGCTGCGCAAGGCGCGCCATCCGCTGATCGACAGCAAAAAGGTGGTGCCTATCTCTCTGCGTTTGGGCTCTGATTTTGATACCATGATCATCACCGGACCCAATACCGGCGGCAAGACGGTGACCTTGAAGACCATCGGATTGCTGACCCTGATGGCAGAATGTGGTCTGCATATCCCGGCAGGGGATGGAAGCGTACTTTCCACCTTTGATGCAGTCTTGGCTGACATTGGTGACGAGCAGTCCATTGCCCAGAGCCTTTCCACATTTTCCAGCCATATGCGCACCATCGTGGATGTGGTGGATCAGTGCGACGACCGCACATTGGTATTGTTTGACGAGTTGGGCGCTGGCACCGATCCGGCAGAGGGTGCGGCTTTGGCTATCGCGCTGATCGAATTTGCCCGGAAAATGGGCAGTCGTGTAGTTGCAACCACCCACTACGCGGAGCTGAAGCTCTACGCCATGCGCACGGAGGGCGTCATTAACGCATCCTGCGAATTTGATGTGGAGACATTACAACCAACCTATAAGTTGCTGATTGGCATCCCCGGCAAATCCAATGCCTTTGCCATCTCCCGGAAACTGGGCCTTTCAGAGGAAATTTTGAAAGAAGCGGATGATCTGGTAGGGAAGAGCGACAAGGACTTTGAGGATGTTTTGACTCAGTTGGAGCAACAGCGGCAGCAGATGGAATCTGCCCGCCATGAAGCGGAGCGACTGAAGCAGGAAACTGCCAAGATCAAAGAGCAAAGTGAGCAAATGCGCGCCCAGTTGCAAAAGGAAAAGGACAAGGCCATGGAAGCCGCACGGAAAGAGGCCCAGTATATCATTGAGGAAGCCCGGGCCGCTGCCAATCTGGCATCCGAGGAATTGAAGGCTATGCGCAAGCAGCTCCAGGATCATGCGTATGCAACAAATCTGAATCAGCGTCAGGCGGACATTCGCCGAAATCTGAACGAAGTGGAGGACAAGCTCCGTTCGGCACAGCCCCAGCGTCAGCGCCCTGAGCCCACCCGCAGTATTTTGGTGGGCGATACGGTGGAATTGCTGAAACTGGGCACCAAAGCTAGTGTGATCGCCATCAACAAAGACGGAACCTATCAGCTGCAGGCCGGTATTTTGAAAATGACCGCCAAACCGGATGAGGTGTATTTACTGGAGCAGGAAAATCCCTATAAAACCAAGGGTCGTCCGGAACATTCCGGCAGAGAAATGAAGCTGGATGCCGCGCCGTCCGAGGTGGATCTTCGTGGCATGGATGCTGTGGAAGCGATCTGCACGCTGAGTCTGTATCTGGACAACGCCATGCGCTCCGGTATGAAAAATGTTCGCATCATCCACGGAAAAGGCACCGGAGTACTGCGTAACGCTGTGCATCAGGAGCTAAAAAAGAACCGTTTTATCAAGAATTTCCGTCTGGGTATTTACGGTGAAGGTGAAGATGGCGTGACCATTGCTGAATTCAAATAACAGGTTTTCCTTAAAATATTAGGAATTTATTTCCATTTTCCATAAAAAATGCAGAAATTAGTTGACATTTAATTGAATTTTGCTATTATAAACGGAGAATTCATTGCGGTTTTTCAAAATCGGATGAATGCGTGAGGAGATGTTATTTATGTTCAGTAAGAAAATTGTCGTTCGCTGTGAGTCCGGTCTGCATAATAAGCAGGCTACATACTTTGTACAAAAGGCGAACGAATTTGAGTCCAGCATTTATCTGGAATCCGATAATCGGAAGATGAACGCCAAGAGCTTGCTTGGCATCATGTCTCTGGGTATCGTGACCGGAGCAACTGTGACTCTGTCCGCCGTCGGTTCGGATGCTGAGGCCGCGGTGAACGCATTGGAATCCCTGCTTGCACGGGATGTTTATTGATACGCTAGTATCTGATCCGCCTCAATGCAGGAAATTGCATTGAGGCGGTATTTTTGGGAGGAAGTATGACCTACGAGGAATTAAAGGAAAAGGCCCATGGCTTGCCTCTTGAACCGGGCGTGTATATCATGCGCAACAAGGATGACAAAGTCATCTATGTGGGCAAGGCCAAAAAGCTGAAAAATCGTGTCAGCCAGTATTTTCAGGACACGGTTTCTCACTCTCCCAAAACCCGCTTGATGGTCAGCAAGATCCACCACTTTGATGTGATCGTTGCCGCATCGGAATTCGAGGCATTGGTGCTGGAATGTTCCCTGATCAAGCGGCATATGCCGAAATACAACATCCTTTTGAAGGATGATAAGGGGTATCCCTATCTGCGTCTGGATATGAAACAGGCCTATCCCAAAATCACCATGGTCAGTAAGGTCAGCAATGATGGAGCGAGTTATTTTGGACCCTACGGCAGCCGTGGTGTGACCCAGGATATACTGGACGCCATCCGTGTGACCCTGAAATTGCCCACCTGCAGCCGGGAATTTCCCCGGGATGTGGGGAAGGGAAGACCCTGTCTGAACTACCACATGAATCAGTGCGCCGGCTGGTGTCAGACCAATATGACGGCAGCGGATTACCGCAGTCGTATGGAGCAGGCAAAGCAGCTGCTGCAAGGCAACTTCAAGTCTGTTGCATCCGCCATCCGCACCCAAATGTTTGAGGCCGCGGAAGCCTTGAATTTTGAACTTGCCGCCAATTTGCGTGACCGACTGAATGCAGTGGAAGCCCTCAGCCAGAAGCAATTGGTGACTGCCGGTTCCATTGCCGACACGGATGTGATCGGCTACGGAGAAACGGAGGCAAAAGCCTGTTTTGCGGTGCTTCATTTCTCCGGCGGCAATCTTCTTGAAAAGGAATACGAGGTATTTCCGCTGCCGGATGACAAAGCGGAGGCCGTCAGCAGCTTGATGAAGCAGTTTTATCTCAGTCGCGGTCTTGTGCCGAAGCGGATATTGCTGCCCTTCGAGATCGAGGACGGGGAGCTTTTCGCCCAGCTTGCAGAGCAGCAGTTGGGGAGAAAGGTAAAGCTTCATGTTCCCCAACGGGGGGATAATGCCCAGCTTGTGGAGCTTGCCTGTAAAAATGCCTATGAGGAGGCCCAGCGGGTCACGGACAAAGAAGAGCGCATCAGTGGAACATTGTCCTTACTTGGAAAGATACTCTCCATGGAGCCGCCGAAACGCATCGAATCCTTTGATATTTCCAACATCTCCGGCACCGACATTGTTGCCAGCATGGTGGTTTTCAAGGACGGAAAACCCCATAAAAGTGATTATAAGCGGTTCAAATTGGAGGGACTTGCAAATCAGGATGACTATGCATCTATGTATCAGGTATTAAAGCGTAGATTTACGCATTTCAAGAACGGTGATGACGGTTTTTCAGAAGCGCCGGACCTTCTGCTGATCGACGGCGGCGTCAACCACGCTAACGTGGCCGTCCGGGCTCTGGAAGAGCTGGCACTGAGCTTTCCGGTATTCGGCATGGTCAAGGACGATCGCCACCGCACACGCTCCCTGGTGACACCCCAAGGGCAGGAGATCGGAATCGATACCAACCAGACCGTTTTTGCCTTCATCGGCAATATTCAGGAGGAGACGCACCGTTTTGCCATCACCTATCATCGGCAATTGCGGAGCAAGCGCCTGCGCCGGTCTGCACTGGATGACATTCCGGGCATCGGCCCAAAGCGAAAGCAGGATCTGCTTAAAAAATTCGGATCCATTACCGCTATCCGCAACGCTTCCTTACCGGAGCTGGAACGGTATCTTCCGCGGAATGCGGCGGACGCAGTTTATCGCCATTTCCATAGTGAAACACAGGAGGAAAATTCATGAGAGTCATTGCTGGAAAGGCGAAGGGCGTGGTTTTGAAAACGCCCGACGGGATGCAGACCAGGCCCACGGCTGACCGTGTAAAAGAAGCATTGTTCAGTATCCTGCAATTTGATCTTCCGGGTACGAGGATCCTCGATCTCTTTGGCGGTACCGGTCAGTTGGGAATTGAAGCCATCAGCCGGGGAGCAAAAAGCGCTGTGTTTGTGGATGCCGGCGATGCGGCCTGCAGATTGATCAAGGAAAACCTCCGCCGGGCGAAGATGGAAGGGGAGGGGCGTGTGATCCGCGCCGATTATCTCCAATTTCTGTCACAATGCCGGGAAAATTTCGATATTATCTTCCTGGACCCGCCTTATGCAGAAGTTTTTTTAGAAAATTCAATAAAAAAGATATCAGAAATTGACATTTTGCAATCTGGTGGTATAATAGTTGCGGAGCGTCCTGTCGAAAAGCCGCTAAATGTCCAAATTGAGGGCTTTTCCCGTTCAAAAGATTACAAATACGGTCGGACGCTGCTCACATTATATCGTAAGGATTAGGGAGTGATGCGGTGAAGATCGCCATTTATCCCGGCAGCTTTGACCCGGTGACCAGCGGTCACCTGAATATCATTCGCCGCGCCAGTCATATTTTTGACCGTCTCATCGTCTGCGTCATGGTCAATGCCGGAAAAAGCCCCATGTTCACTTTGGAAGAACGGGTGGAGCTGATCCGCAAGGTGACCAGAGATCTGCCCAATGTGGAAGTGGACGGCTCCAACGAGCTGCTGGCAGAATACGCCAAGCGTAAAGGCAGCTGCGTAATCGTCAAGGGCCTGCGGGCCGGGTCCGACTTTGAAAATGAGTTTACCATGGCCATGATCAATCACAAGATCAATCCGGATCTTGATACCATGTTCCTGACTGCCGAACACGAATTTATGTATATGAGTTCCAGTACCGTAAAGGAGCTGGGTGCATATAATGTCGATCTTTCCGCTTTTCTGCCGGAGGAGATCATCCCGGAATTTAAAAAACGTATATCCATAACCGATCAAGGAGGAAAATAGAAATGAACGAGAAACATATTGAAGATATCATCAGCGCCTTGTATGACATGATCCAGGACGCACGGGCTCTGCCTTTGGGTGCAGATAAGTGCATTTTGGAGCGTGATAAGGTTCTGGATATGCTGGACGAGATCATTGCACAGCTGCCTGCGGAGCTGAAGCAGTCTCGCACCATCGTCGAATCCCGGAATGAACTAATCGGTCAGGCTCGCCGCGAGGCTGAGGGCATTGTCCGTCAGGCACAGCAGAAGGCTAAGGAGCTGGTTGCTGAGGAAGCTATCTATCAGGAAGCCCGCCGTCAGTGCCAGGAAATGTTCGCCAAGACTCAGGACCGTATTGCGCAGTTGCGTAAGGCCAGCAACGATTACATGGACGACGCTCTGCGCCGTACCGAGGAAGCCATCAGCCTGTCCCTGACCCAGGTTCAGGATACCCGTGCCAAGTTCCGCGCACTTGCTGAATCCCAGGAAAACCGCGCTGCTGAGGCCGCTGAGGAAGCTTAAATCAAAGAAAGAAACAGCTCAATCAAATTTGAGCTGTTTTTTTATAAAATGGAGGTTTGAACATGACATTTATGGAACGATATCAGTTTTGGTGCAATGCGGAATTGCCCGAGGATGCGAAGCAGGAACTACTGGCAATTGCAGAGGATGCAGAGGAATTGAAGAGCCGCTTCGGCAGTGACCTGCAATTCGGCACAGCCGGTATGCGAGGCATTATGGGCCTGGGAAGCAACCGTCTGAACCGCTATACAGTACGCAGAGCAGCCCAGGGTATGGCCGCCTGGCTTTCCGGTACGGATCTGCCGAAGATTGCCGCCATCGGTTACGATTCCCGACACAACTCCCAGCTTTTTGCTGAGATCTGTGCGATCGCGCTGGCTGAATCTGGCATCAAAACATGGCTGTACGATAAGCTGGCGCCTACGCCGATGCTGTCCTATGCGGTGCGTCAGCTGGGCTGCGGCTGCGGTATTGTGATCTCCGCCAGTCATAATGCCGGCGCTTATAACGGCATCAAGTGCTACGGCCCCGACGGCTGTCAGATGACGGACGAACCTGCCGCCATCGTTACAGAGAAGATCGCTTCTATCGAGTATTTTATTCCGGAAAGCAAGTCCTTTTCGGAATTTATGGAGGCCGGCCTGATCAAATATATCGACCAGGACATCTGGGAAGGCTATTACCAAACGGTTTTGGCGGAGTCTATCGAGCCGGATATGATTCGTCGCGCCGGACTGAATGTGGTTTATACGCCCCTGTGCGGCACCGGAAACATTCCTGTACGGGAAATTCTGGGTCGGCTGGGTGTGAATGTTGCGGTTGTGGCCTGCCAGGAGCAGCCTGACGGGGATTTTAAGACCTGTGAATATCCCAACCCGGAAACCGACGCGGCCCTGAATGAGAGCTATAAGGTGGCTCGCAGCGTGCCCTGCGATCTGATTCTGGGCACCGATCCCGATGCGGACCGTGTGGCCATCGCCGTACCCAGCGGAGACGGCTTTGTGAAGCTGACCGGCAACGAATTGGGCTGTCTGCTGATGGATTATATTTTGAAAGCCCGTACTGCCAGAAAAGATATTCCTGAGGGCGCTGAGGTGATTCGCTCTTTGGTTTCATCTCCCTTGGCGGATCAAATCGCTGCCAGCTACGGCGTACAAATGAAGACCGTGCTTACCGGCTTTAAGTATATCGGCGGCGAGATCCTGCGTCTGGAAGAATTGGGCGAGGAAGATAAGTTTATCTTTGGATTTGAGGAAAGCTGTGGCTATTTGAAGGGCACCTATGCCCGTGACAAGGATGCTGTGGTCGCCACCATGCTGGTTTGCGAGATGGCCGCCGCGCTGAAACGGGACGGAAAGACCATTCTGGACGCCCTGGACGGCCTCTACGCCACCCACGGCTACTATCTGGCGCATGTGCAGAGTATCGAATTGACCGGCGCGGATGCCATGGAAAAGGCTGCTGCCATGATGGCAAATCTGCGCAGTAATGTGCCTCAGGCTATCGGCGGCGCAGTGGTTACTGTGGTGAATGATTATCTGTCCCGCGTATCCCGCGATTTGGAGACGGGAAAAGAGGATGCCATTCATCTGCCGAAATCCAATATGCTGGAGCTGATCCTGGGTCAGCAGGGCAGTGTGATCGCCCGTCCCTCCGGTACAGAACCGAAAGTAAAGTTTTACTACACGGCCGTTGGCCAAACCAAGGCCGACAGCAAAGCTCTCTTGGAGCGCATGATCGTGCAGATGTCAGAATAAGCAATATGGAACCGGAACAGCGGATGCTGTTCCGGTTCTTTTTTCATTTTGGGTTGAATAGGGTATACCAACGAAAGGGGAGAATGCTATGAAATTGAAAAAATCTGGAAAGACAATAGGCATCCCGGCAGGAATCGCGATTGGTACGCTGACCAGTCTTGCCATCAGCATTGCGGGCGCTGCTGTCAGTGCATGGCTGGTGTCGTCTGAGAAGATAGGGGAGGGAGGAATCGGATACGCCTCACTGATCATTGTTGCTCTTGCCACAGTTGGTGGGGCGTGGTTCAGCGTATCCATGATAAAGCGTCTGCGCCTGCAAATGTGTATGCTTAGCGGAGTCTGCTACTTTTTGTGTTTGCTGGGAATGACCGCACTGTTTTTTGGCGGACAGTATCAGGGCATTGGCTCAGTTGCTATCGCGGTCATTTGCGGATGTGGGATCGTGGCACTTGCGCCAATGAAGAAAAATCAGTTTAAGAGAAAACATAAAAGGGCATATCGGTAATTTGTACAAATTTCACAAGCAGGTAAGTGATATTTACCCGCTTGCATGTTTTTGCAATTCCTCTTGCAAAAACAATATTTAGTGGTCGCATTATCGGGGTGACCCAACATCTTTGGATGTGAACAGGATTTGAATATTTTTGCATCCCGGTAGTTATGTTAGTTGACATAATCATGTTAACATAAAAATGGGCATAATCTACAAAAAACGTAAAAATAGCCAAAAACCCTTGCATTTTATTCGTTTTTGGAGTATAGTATTCCTGTATTTGTGGTCTTGGGCCTAGAATCGCCATAACACGAAATGTACTTCTCCAAAAATCATTGCGGTGCATTCCGCCTTTTGAGAGGAGTCGTTATGATAATGCGGTCGTCCCAAGGTTCCTGTTTTTTGCAGGAATGCAGGCAAAAGTGGTGCATTCTTGTGTTAAGTATTCTCCTGAGTGCAGGCGTTGGCGCGAGCCTTAGCTTGATGGCAGGTGAGCCTTATCTGCTTTTGATGCGCATGGCTGCGAAACGCCATGTGTCGATCGTCGGGACGGTAACGTGCGTTGCACCTTACCTTGTTATTGTATTGTTTCATTCCAAGCCCAGACTTGTTTATTCTCTTTGCGGTTTACGAATCCTTTTCTTTACCGCCGCTGCTTTGTCAATTTACAGATCATATGGTGATGCCGGTTGGCTCGTCAGTTTCCTGATGTTCTTTCCGGATGTGTGTCTGATCCCAATGATGATCTTGCATTGCATAATTGACATTAACAAACGTCGCATAGCTAGGGCATGTGCATATATCGCGTCTGTTGGAATGATTTATTATTGTTGGATATCGCCATTTTTGGCGCATCTGATGGATACATACGATACAATGGGAAGGTACGCAATTCATGTTGGACTTCATAGGTGCTTATGAAAATTACCTGACGAAGGTAAAGCAGGCATCTGCCAACACCATTGCCTCCTACATGCGTGACATTCGGCAGTTTGCCGATTGGCTACGCCACTGCGAGGATCTGGATGTTGTGGATGCAACACAAGTGAATATCAGCCACTATCTTGCCCATTTGGAAGATGACGGTCGTTCTGCCGCTACGGTCTCCCGTTCGCTGGCCAGTTTGAAGAATTTCTATGGGTATCTGGTGTCTTTCGGATTCCTGGAATCTACACCGGTTACGGATATCCGTGTGGACAGGGGAGAGAAGAAACTGCCACAGATCCTTACAGGCCGTGAGATCGAGCTGTTGCTGGCCCAACCTGCCTGCGTGGATGCCAAGGGCTACCGGGACAAGGCTATGCTGGAAGTGATGTACGCAACCGGCATGCGGGTAACGGAATTGATCAGCCTGGATATTGATGCCGTTAATCTGGATTTGGGCGTAATTAAGTGCAACGGTGCGAAGAAATCCCGTTCCATTCCGCTGTATCCTGCGGCATTACGGGCCTTGACAGTCTATATTCACGATGTGCGCTCCGGTATGCTGGCGTATCCCGAAGAAAAGGCGCTGTTTGTCAATGTAAACGGTATGCGCATGAGCCGCCAGGGCTTCTGGAAGATCCTGAAACACTATCAGGAAACTGCCCATATCGAAAAGGAACTGACACCTCACACGCTCCGTCACAGCTTTGCAGTGCATCTACTGGAAAATGGCGCAGATTTGGGCTCTTTGCAGGAGCTGATGGGCCACAGCGACATTTCATCCACCCAGCTTTATACCCAAATGATCAATCAAAAGCTGAAATCCGTATACGAAAAGTGCCATCCAAAAGCATAAATGCCAACTGCGTTTGTTACACAGTTGGCATTTTTATATGTAGTAAGGCAGGGTAGGGGGCTTATAGACCGGTCATGGCATCCAGGACATCCACTTCCATCTGCTGGATGCTCTTGGACATCACCAGACCTTCGTCGATATCGATGTCCGTAAAGCTGCCTGCATGGGTGCAAACAATGCGATTTGTCTTGCCGGCAAGGAGCAATTCCACCGCAAGATAGCCCATTTTTGTTGCGTTAATGCGGTCACGACCGGTGGGTGTGCCACCTCGCTGAATATGGCCCAAAACGGTGACACGGGGATCGAGATCAAGGGCTTCCTTGATCTTTGCGGCAACAGCAGAAGCAGTTGCTGCGCCTTCTGCAACCACGATCATATAGTGGCTGAACCCGTTCAGACGCGCCTGCCGGATCTTTTCAATCACATCGTGCTCAAAATCGATGGGCTTTTCAGGCACTAAAACCGCCGTTGCGCCCACGGCCAAACCTACATACATGGCCAAAAATCCCGCATTTCGGCCCATAACCTCAACCACAGAGCAGCGCTCGTGGGACTGCATGGTATCCCGCAGTTTGTCGATACATTCAATAGCTGTATTTGCTGCCGTATCAAAGCCGATGGAGTAATTGGTGCAGCTGATATCGTTGTCAATGGTAGCAGGGATGCAAACCACATTGATGCCGTATTTGCTCAGCGCACGGGCACCGCGGAAGGTACCGTCACCGCCAATGGCAACGATGCTGTCCAAGCCAAGGAATTTACAAGTGGAAACAGCCTTTTTCTGACCTTCTTCGTCCATAAATTCCTTACTGCGGGCAGTATAAAGGATTGTACCGCCGCGGTTGATCGTATGAGAAACGCTCTTTTCGTCCAATTTGAAAATGTCGCCGGCGATAAGGCCGTTGTATCCGCGGCGAATGCCGTAGCATTCAATGCCATGGAATGTGGCCGTACGAACGACTGCGCGGACGCAGGGATTCATGCCGGGCGCATCTCCGCCGCTGGTCAGGACACCGATTCGTTTAATACTCATAATATAAACCTCCAATGAAGTGAAATCGTCTGGAAATATTTTAACTTGAAACGGCGGAGTTGTAAAGAGTTTTTGCAAAATAAATCGAAACAGATAAAAATCAAATACCTTGACACAAATTTGAAAGAAGGATATACTAATATATAATAAATATATGGTAAAATCGTAAATTAGATACTGCGTGAGCCGCAAAACCGCGTCCTTGCCAATTCTGGCTGAATTTCTACCGCGAACGCAACAAAATCTTTATTTTGTTGCGTTCGGTGAATTTAAGGGTACAGTTCCCTTTCAGGCAGAATCATGGGATTTACGGCAATGTGCGCTTAATTAGGAGTACATTATGCAACGATATTCTGACTGCCCGCAGGTCGTGCGGGACTTCCTCGTATACCACGAGACCATCAAGGGTCAATCCCAGCGCACTATTTCTGAATACTATCTGGATCTGCGTATGTTCCTTCGCTTTATGCAATTGATGCGTAATGATATGCCCATCCATACACGGCTGGACGATATTCCGATCAAGGATATTGACTTGGAGTTCATTCGCGACATTACCACATCGGATATCTATGATTTCCTTTCCTATCTGGCAAACGACCGTACACCCGACCCGGATGCTGCTGTGCCGGAGTACGGCATCTCCCCTGCCGCCAGAGCAAGAAAGCTGTCCGCGCTGAAATCCTTTTATAAGTACTTAACGGTGCGCACAAAGCAGTTAGTTAAGAATCCGGTAGCGGATCTGGAATACCCAAAATTGCGCAAAAGCTTGCCAAAATACCTGACTTTTGAGCAATCTTCCGCACTTTTGCAGGCTGTTTCCGGTCAAAATCAGACGCGTGACTACGCTATTTTGATGCTCTTTCTAAACTGCGGCATCCGTCGCAGCGAGCTGGTCGGCTTGAATTTGACGGATATTTATGAAGATCGTATTCGTGTTGTCGGTAAAGGCAACAAGGAACGGATCGTCTATTTTGGCTCTGCTTGCCGTAAGGCCATCGATGCATACCTTGTCGAACGCAACAAAAAAGTGCTTTCTGACAACCGGGCCCTCTTTGGCTCCCGGGACGGCAACCGAATCAGTGTCACAGCAGTGCATCGCCTGGTCAAAAAGGCACTTTTGCAGGCCGGTTTGGACTCCACCCAGTTTTCTGCCCATAAATTGCGCCACACAGCCGCTACCATGATGCTCTCGGGCGGCGTGGATGTAAAGACCGTGCAGGAGGTTTTGGGCCACGAGAACCTGAATACCACCCAGATCTACACCCACATCGAAAATACGGAGCTGAAGATCGCAGCCGAGGCCAATCCCCTCTCCAAGCTGGATTTTACGGATTCTGACGAGGATGAATAATGGCGAAAATCATTGAAATTACAGACATTTCCGCCCCGGAACTGGATGTTTATGCCCGATTGACTCACGCCCAATTGCGTAACCGTTTAGAGCCGAATAAAGGCATTTTTATAGCAGAAAGTCCCAAGGTGATCCGATTGGCATTGCAGGCTGGGTGCACGCCCCTTTCCCTGCTCATGGAGCGCAAGCATATTACCGGTGATGGCGCAGAAATCATCGAAAAATGTCCGGAAATCCCGGTCTATACCGCAGATCGTGAGGTGCTTTCGTCCCTGACTGGCTATGAATTGACCCGGGGTGTGCTGTGCGCCATGCGCCGCCCAGCTCCCCTTTCCCCTGCTGCGGTCTGCGATAATGCGAGGCGGATTGCGGTTCTGGAAGGCGTTGTGGATTCCACAAATATCGGCGCGATCTTCCGCAGTGCGGCTGCACTGGGTATGGACGGTATTCTACTGACGCAGACCTGTTGCGATTCCCTTACCAGACGCGCAGTTCGTGTTAGCATGGGCACCGTATTTCAAATTCCCTGGGCATTTTTGACCGGTGATTCCGCTGATTGGCAGGTATTTCTGAAACAATTTGGCTTCAAAACTGCTGCCATGGCATTGAATGAAAAGGCAATACCAATTGATGATCCTGTCCTTTCCTATGAGGATAAACTGGCGATTGTCCTGGGCACCGAGGGCGACGGATTAGCCTCGAAAACCATCGAAAACTGCGACTATAATGTGATCATTCCCATGCATCACAATGTGGATTCCTTAAACGTCGCAGCCGCCAGTGCCGTAGCATTCTGGCAATTGAGAAAACCATAGAATAACCCCGTGTGCAATCTGCACACGGGGTTATCTGTTACATTGCAACTTCGATCGCTTCCCGGATGTTGCGCACCCGGTAGACGGTCAAACCATCGGGAATATCTAGCTTTTCCGAGCCGTATTTCGGGATGATCACCTTGGTAAAACCAAGTCGTGCCACCTCAGAAAGCCGCTGTGCCATATTGGAAACCGACCGGATCTCACCGGTCAAGCCGACTTCGCCGATGGCAACCAGATCGTCTGCGATCGCACTGTCCCGGTAGGAAGAAGCCACTGCCAATGCAACCGGCAGGTCTGCACCCGGCTCGTCCAACCGTAAGCCGCCGATAACATTGATATAAGCATCAAACAGGTTCAGCTGCAAACCGGCACGCTTTTCCATAACCGCCATCAGCAGTACAGCCCGGTTAAAATCAAAGCCGTCCGAGGCTCTGCGGGGTACATTGAAGCTGGTTTTGGTCACCAGAGCCTGTACTTCCGCCAGTATGGGCCGTGTTCCCTCCATAACACACGCAACACAGGTACCGCTTGCGCCTTGGGGACGGCCCTCAAGGAGCATCTGAGAGGGATTAGGAACTTCCCGTAAGCCTGTATCGATCATCTCGAACACGCCAATCTCATTGGTAGAGCCGAAGCGGTTTTTCGCAGCTCTGAGCAGTCGGTAGGAGGTATTGGGATCGCCCTCAAAATACAGCACACAGTCCACCATGTGCTCCAGCACCTTCGGGCCGGCGATGTTGCCATCCTTATTGATATGGCCAACCACAAACACAGTCAAGCCCTCAGATTTACTGAGCTGTAACAATGCCATGGTGCAGTCCTTGACCTGAGAAATACTGCCGGGAGCAGACTCGTTTACCTCATTATACAGCGTCTGAATGGAATCTGCGATGAGGATATCCGGTTTTAACGCTTCAACCGTTTCTAGAATATCCGAAAGACGCGTCTCAGACAGGATGTACAGCTCATCGGAATTGACATGGAGCCGTTCTGCGCGGAGCTTAAGCTGACGTTCGCTTTCTTCGCCGGAAACATAGAGCACTCTCCTGCCCTGACACAAACAGTTGCAGATCTGCAGCAGAAGCGTTGATTTTCCGATTCCGGGCGCACCGCCCACAAGCACCAGAGAGCCTGCCACGGCGCCGCCGCCCAACACGCGGTCAAGTTCCCCCATTCCGGTGGAAAAACGCAGTTCGTCGCCGCTATCGACCTGAGAAAGCCGCTGAGGATGACGGCTCAAGCCAACGGGAGCAGACTTTGCCCGTCCTGGGGCAGCCGCTTTCTCAATATGCTCCTGCATGGTGTTGTACGCACCGCATCCGGGGCAACGCCCCATCCATTTCGGTGTCTCATATCCGCAGTCCGTGCAGAAAAAGACGGATTTTGTCTTAGCCATTTTCTATCTCCTTAATGTTCTTCGATCCATTTTTTATACCAGTAGGCAGAATCCTTCAAAATGCGCCTTTGCGTTGTGTAGTCAACATATATCAGGCCAAAACGCGGACCATAACCGTATGTCCATTCAAAATTATCCAAGAGTGACCAATAAAAATAACCTGCGATGTTTACTCCGTCCTCTGTGGCTTTTTCAAGTTCTGTCAGATAGCGAGTTATAAAATCAATACGGTTCGGATCGTGGACTTGTCCGTCCAAGGAAACAACATCATGACAGGACATTCCATTTTCAGTAATGTAAATTGGCAAGCCATAGCGTTCATACAGAAATTTCGGACCCCAATGCAGACATTCCGGTGTCACCGGCCATCTCTGTACATTGACGGCATAACCCAAGGGGCGTTCAACTACTTCAGGGTTGCCATCTGTACCCATTTGAATAGTTTTTCCGTTGTATATGTTTTGTGCATAGAAATCAAGTGGCTGATTGATTAATTTCATATCTTCTTCCGTAATTTCAGGAAGATAATCCTTGTAAAGCTCCAAACCATCCTGCGGATAGCGTCCAAGAACAACAGGATCACTCCACCAACTGACATTCCACATTACTCTCTGACTCAAAGGCGGGCATTCAAAAAGACTTTGCCGCGCAGCCTCAATATCCTCTTTCTTGTCGGTCGCCGGGAAATGTGCGGAACAAGTGGGAGCAATGCCAATCTTAATAGGCTGAAGGGCGGCCTTTCGCATGGCAATGACGGCTGCACCGTGGGCCTTAAGAACGTTGTGTGCCATTTGAAAAATATCCTTGTAGGAACACTTTAAACCGGGTGCATCAATACCCATCAGGTATCCGATACCAATAAAGCATTGGGGCTCATTAAAGGTAATGAAGTGCGTTACACGATCTGAAAAACGCTCCACAACAACAGCGGCGTATTCTGCAAACCATTTTACAATGTCAGCATTCATCCAACCGCCTTTTTTATGAAGCTCATAAGGCAGATCCCAGTGAAAGAGCGTAATATAAGGCTCAATGCCGTTTTCTAGCAGGCAGTCGATCAGATCTGCATAGAACTTAATTCCTTTTTCGTTCACATCTCCAAAGCCATTAGGCAAAATGCGGGACCAGGACAGCGAAAAGCGATAGGCTTTCAAGCCCATTTCTTTCATCAAACGGACATCCTCGCGGAAGCGATGATAATGATCGCAGGCAATATCTCCTGTAGAATTTTCAGCAATATGTCCCTCTTGATGGGTATAGACATCCCAAATACTTGGTCCTTTTCCGTCTTTATTCCAAGCACCCTCAATCTGGTATGCAGCTGTGGCTGCACCCCAGGTAAAATCCTTAGAAAAAGCCATACTGAACCTCCTGATTTTTAATCAATATATGTGATTATATCAGTCGAATCAAGGATGGTCAAGTACTCAAAAATTCGCTGACGGTGGCGGCAATGACACCGCAAAGTTTGGTTTGATAAACGGAATCACGCAAGAGTGCCTCTTCCTCCGGATTCGTCAAAAATCCACATTCGATCAAAATGCCGGGGTTCTGAATATGCTCCATAAGATAGACACCCTTTGCGGACTTGGATTTTCGCCTGCTGTCAGGTTTTAAAATCTGAATCAGATTGCTTTGCAGGGATTGTCCCATCGCTTTGCTTTGCTCGTCGTTGGCATAGAATACCTGCGCACCGCGGTAGCGGCTGTCAGAATAAGTATTTTGATGAATACTGACAAGGATCGCACCTGGCGTTTCGTTGACGATACGCACCCGTTCTTTTAAGTCGGACACCTTCTGGGATGCAATGGTATTGCCCTGGGTGTAGATAGATTCGTCCGTTCTGCGGATCATCACGGTATCATAGCCCAGCAAATGAAAGACATTTTCCAGCCGCAGGGCAATTTCCAGATTGATATGACTTTCCAGAACGCCTGTACAGGAGGTCGCTCCCCCATCGATGCCGCCGTGACCCGCATCTATAATGATTCTGTGCTGTCTTTCTACCGGCTGTCGCTGGTTGACGGTAGTAACCGTTTCGCTGCCCACATGGGCGATTCCAAGGAAAATGATAATCACCAGCAAATAAAAGGGGGCAAATATGATCCAATTCTCACGCTTCATGGACAACACCTCTGCTTATTTCTATGCCCTCCGCCCCTATCACAGAACTCTTCCGCAGGAAGCGGCATAGAATGACCAGGAACGACAGTTCCGACAGAATTTTGATAGGAGGAATGAATGTGGAACGTAAAAACAACGGCACAGAGGGCCGTTTGCCGACCCTTGCGCCCCTGGCGAACCCCTATGTCCCCTTCCAGCTGGAATGTCCGCCCCAATACGAGCCCCGGAAGGCGCTGGTTCGGGGAACCATGTTCCCGGGACTGGACCTTCCTTTTATGGGCATGGTCAATCAGCAGGAGCAGCCGGTTACGCCCAAAACCGAATTACAGACGCTTGCCTTTATGATCCAGGAGCTGGCATTGTATCTGGATACCCATCCAAATGACATGGAGGCATTGGAATTGTACCGGAAGTATCAGCAGATCTACCACAAGGGCATGATGGAATTCAACGAAGAACGCCCCTTAAAGCACGGTCTGCCGGCAAAGGGTGAGCGTTATCGCTGGCTGGATGATCCGTGGCCCTGGGAATATGCGGCCAACAAGGAGGGTTAAGCTATGTTTGTGTATGATAAGAAACTGCAATATCCCGTGAAAATCGCCCGGCCCAATCCCCGTTTGGCATCCATTATCATCAGCCAGTACGGCGGCCCGGACGGCGAGCTGGGCGCATCCATGCGCTATCTCTCCCAGCGGTATTCCATGCCCTTTGATGACCAAAAGGGTCTGCTTACGGACATCGGCACGGAAGAATTGGGCCACCTGGAAATGGTGGCGGCGATCGTGCATCAGCTGACCCGGAATTTGAAGGAAAAGGACATTGAAAATACGCCCCTGGAGCAGTATTTTGTGGATCATACTGCCGGTGTATATCCCACCGCCGCTTCCGGTTTCCCGTGGACTGCAGCAACCATGCAGGTCAAGGGTGATCCCATCGCAGATCTGACGGAAGACCTGGCGGCAGAGCAAAAGGCTCGGGTGACCTACGACAACATCCTGCGGCTGTCCGATGACCCGGATGTAAATGATGTGATCAAATTCCTTCGGGAACGGGAGATCGTCCATTTTCAGCGCTTCGGCGAGAGTCTGCAACAGCTCCGGGAGCGACTCAATCAGAAGAATGTTTACTGCATGAATCCGGCGTTTGATATGTAAAAATATGGCCCTATCCAACCGGATAGGGCCATAAATGCTTATTTTGCCATGATGGCTTCAATTTCTTCAACGGTGCTGGGAATTGCGGCAGAAAGATCAATGATTCCGTCTTCTGTGATCAGTACATCGTTTTCAATACGCACGCCAATTGATTCTTCTTCGATGTAAAGACCCGGCTCCACTGTGATCACCATGCCCGGTTGCAGCGGTACATTTCTGCCGTGGCTGATATCGTGGGTATCCAAGCCAAGGCTATGGCTGACACCGTGATAATAGTAATCCCGTACGCCCTTGCCGTCTTTTCGCAGGCCAAGATCATCCAGACGGGACTCATAGTAATCAATGACCATTTGATTCAGTTGGCCGGTTGTAACACCGGGTTTTGCATTGGCCATAACGATGCGCTGCGCATCCAATACTGCATTGTAGATTTGACGCTGACGGTCCGTAAATTTGCCATTGATCGGGAATGTGCGGGAAATATCCGCACAATAGTGTCCATCCGCACTGCCGAGATCTATCAGCACCATTTCCCCATCGTGCACGATCTGGTCATTGTTATCATAGTGCAAAATTGCTGCGCGGCCACCACCGGCAATAATACTGGTGAATGCGTGCTCCCGAACGCCCTGCTTCTTCAAAGAGAAGTCAAAGATGCCCTCCAGCTCACTTTCGTTCATTTCAGGCCGCGCATATTTCAGCATGGCGATGATTGCTGTGCAGGTCGCATCCTGTGCCTTACGCATGAACGCAATTTCCTCATGGGACTTGATCAGGCGCATGGCAACCATATCGCCGAAAATATCATCAATGACCACCGCAGGATACCGCTGCTGCAATTTTGCAGCGAACTGATGCGCCTGTGTGTCGGCCTGGTTCTCAACATGGCGCCACAGATCCAGATATACATGAGTTTTGCCGAAGCCGCGGGTACTGTTGATAAAGCTATGGACCGCAGCAGAAAAGTCGCTGAAATCCCGGATGTTGTCAATGCCGGAAATTTCCGTTGCTTCGTCCGCTCTCATGCGGCCGCCCACCCATTTTGCCAACTCTTCGTCGTAAGGCTCAATGAACAGGGATTCCGTTACATCGCCGTTTTGGTCTTTGCGCAGCATAAGGATCATGTTTTCATGATCAATACCGGTCAAATAAAAAAAGTTGCGATCAACATAAAAAGGATAAACACTATCCAGGGACTTTCTGGGAGCATTTCCGGAGAAAATGCAGATCATGCAAGGGCCCTGCTTGTTTTCAATCAGCTTACTTCTTCTGGCGATATAGGATTCTTTCATGGAAATGACCTCTTTCATTCAGATTGTTTTCATTATAAAACATCAGGTAGGATCTGTCAACTTTTCCGCCAAATTGGTACATGCCAAATCGCAAAATCAGGAGTATGATAGGCAGAGTCAAAAACCTTTGTGAGGAATCGTCATGTTCAATTGGTTAAAGAAGCATTATCACTGGATTATCGTAATCGTTATGATGCTCCAGACGACCATATACGGCGGCCTGGCAAACACCCTCGCTTCCATTTACACCATCCCGGTGACAACAGAGCTGGGAATGTCAAGAGCAAACTTTTCGTTGGCGGCCGGTTCGCTGGTAATCGTGCCGATCACCAATGCCATCTATGATGCCCTGGGAAGCTACGATCTGGTATTCCGCCTGTCCGCGGTTTTATCGCTGTTTGTGCTAGGCCTATTTTTCATCATCTTTGCAATGGCAAAGAAGGAGCAGCGGGCCTTTGAAATGCGGCTCGCATCCTCGGAATCTGCGCAAAGCAAATAAAATACTGCAATTTTGTTGATGGCAGATGAAAGTCTGCCATCATTTTTTGTCAAAAATCCCAATTTGATATTGTAAATGATATGTGCTATACTAAATTTGGTATATTTTGCAGTTCACTCTTAGGAGGTAAGATAATAATATGGACTTATTTGACGCATTATCCATGATTGGTGGTCTGTGTTTGTTCCTGTTCGGTATGAACCTCATGGGACAGGCCCTGGAGCGTCGCGCCGGCAGCGGTCTTCGTACCCTGCTGCGGAAGCTGACCACCAGCCGTCTGAAAGGCTTTTTGACCGGTCTTGTGGTCACTGCTGTGATTCAAAGCTCCTCTGCCACCACAGTTATGGTCGTGGGCTTCGTCAACTCCGGTTTGATGAACCTCAAGCAGGCAATCAATGTAATTATGGGTGCCAAGGTCGGCACAACCGTCACCGCCTGGATCCTCAGTCTTGGTGCAATTGACAGCGGTAATGTGTTTGTGCAGCTGCTAAAACCCAGCTCCTTCACACCCATCCTGGCGCTGATCGGCATCATTTTCTATATGTTCTGCAAGAACGACAAGAAAAAGGATACCGGCATGATCCTTCTGGGTTTTGCTACCTTGATGTTCGGTATGGAAGCCATGTCCGGTGCTGTGAGCGGTCTGAAAGATGTCCCCGAATTCCAGCAGCTGTTTTTGCTGTTCCGCAATCCCATTCTTGGTGTTTTGGCCGGTGCCGTGCTTACAGCTGCAATACAATCCAGCTCCGCATCCGTGGGTATCCTGCAGGCGCTCTCTGCCACAGGCCAGGTGACCCTGGGCGCAGCAATTCCCATCATCATGGGTCAGAACATCGGTACCTGTGTAACCTCTCTGCTGTCCTCTGTGGGCACCAACAAGAATGCCAAGCGTGCCGCCCTCCTTCAGCTGCTCTTTAACATCATCGGCACACTGTTCTGTCTGACGCTGTTTATAATTGCAGATGCCATTTTTGAGCCGATGATATTCAACGACTCTGCAAACCAGCTCAATATCGCCATCTGTCACACCTTGTTTAATGTCATTTGCACCCTGATCGTGCTGCCCATGAGCAATGTGTTGGAAAAGCTCTCCATCAAGCTCCTCCCCGACGACAAGAAGCCTGAAGCTGTGGTAGAACTGGACGAGCGTCTGCTGGCCACACCCCCCATCGCTCTGGAACGCTGCCGTATGCTGTGCGTGGATATGGCCAACTGTGCTGTTGAGGCCTTGGATAAAAGTTTGGAAGCACTGAGCAACTACACGCCCCAGCTTGCAAAGGAAGTACGGGATCTGGAAGATAAAACGGACCACTATGAGGATATTCTCGGATCCTATCTGGTGAAGCTCAGTACCCAGGCGTCCAACGAATCCGACAGCTTGGAAGCCGCCGGCCTTTTGAAGGTGATTGGCGACTTCGAACGGATCACCGACCATGCAGTCAACCTGGTTGAATCCGCAGAAGAGCTTTTGGAAAAGGATTTGGCATTCAGCGTCGATGCAAAGAAGGAGCTGTCCGTGATCTGCGCCGCCGTCAGAGAAGTAGCGACCATGGCAAGAGATGCCTTTGTGAACGGTAATCTGGATGTGGCAGATCATGTGGAACCCCTGGAAGAGGTCGTTGACGATCTGAAAGAAGCACTTCGTTCCCGGCACATCCAGCGGCTGCAAAAAGGCCAATGCTCCATCTCTGTGGGCTTTGTATGGGCCGATCTGCTTACGGGTCTGGAGCGTATTTCCGACCACAGCTCCAACATCGCCGTATGCGTGCTAGACATGTCCAATCACAATATGAATCAGCACGAGGCTGTGCGGCTGATGCATAAGGACACAGAGCATTTCAACAACGCTTATATGATGTACAGCGAAAAATACAGTCTGTAAAATGGAAACTGCCCCGGTTTTCCGGGGCAGTTGTTTTAGTCTTCAATGATGTATGCGCCGACGATTTCGCCGTAATAGGCATGGTGGAAATCCTGTACGCCGTTCTTAACAGGATAATAACGGTCCTGGATCTCCTGGGGAATGGATGCCACAGGCTGGGGATTGCGGTAGACCACCTTGCATTCCAGCGTCAGCGGAAATTCCTTGATACCGGGAACAGAAATGTTCAGAGGTTCTTCCGGATGCAGACCCAATTCCTTGATCTTGTCCACATCCCGGCCGGATTTCGTACCGCAGAAGCCCAGAATTTTCCCGTCGATCTCCCCTACCGGACAGTTGACAGTAAACTCCGGATTCTCTTCCAAAAGCTTATGGGTGTACCGGCTTTCCCGGACATAGGCAACAAACATGGGTCTGCCCCACTCGATGCCCAGCGTGCCCCAGCCAATGGTCATGGTATTAACACCGGACGCCCCTTTTGTGGTCAGCAAAATGCCCCGGCCCATGTGCTTGGGAAACTCCCCGGCATAGTCAAACGGATCGATCATCTTCTTCATTATGATATCCTCCCTTTCCTTGATGGTGCTATCATAACACACTTCCGTGCAAATTTCCACACTTTCTTGGCACATGGATTTGACAACATGACATTTGGATGTTATGATATAGTTACCACAAACAAGGAGGACGCAATATGAAAAAGACGATCATTACCATCAGTCGGCAGTTTGGCAGCGGCGGCAGAAGTGTCGGACGCCAGATCGCAGAAAAACTTGGCATCCCGTTTTATGACAAGGAACTGGTAGAGCAAATTGCTTTGGAATCCGGTTTCGCCCCCAAATTTGTGGAGGAACACGGAGAACACTCCCCCGGAAAGAGCATATTGTCCTATGCCTTCGCTGCAGGCGGTGTTCCCGGGGTGATGAACGGCCTGTCTACCGCAGATTTCCTGTGGAGTATCCAATGCAGCACCATTTTGCAGTTGGCTGAGAAGGGTCCCTGTGTCATCGTCGGACGGAATGCGGATTACATTTTGAAGGATCGCAAGGATGTTCTTCACATCTATGTCCATGCGGATATGGATTTCCGCGCGGATCGGATCGTGCGGCTGTACGGCGAGTCTGAAAAGAGTCCCGTTGCCCGTTTGCAGGAAAAGGATAAGCGCAGAAGTGTGAACTATCAGCATTACACCGGCAGAACCTGGGGCGATGCGGAAAACTACGACCTGTGCCTGAACACCGCAGTGATCGGTGTGGACGAAGCAGCGGATATTGTCGTCAACATCGTTAAAAATTCCAAATAAACAATGCGCGTGCTACTATGCAGCACGCGCATTTATTATTCCTGAATATGGATGCTCACGCCATTGACCTCCACATCCTCCTGAGCATTGATGAGGATGTATTTCACGCCGCCGATGATCCGTGTTTCGATCAGATCCAGCCGGTCCGGCGCAACCTTGATCGCCACATCCGGTGTTTTGATCTCGAATTTCTTCTCGTCAATGATGTTTTTAGGATGAACGGGCGCTTCAAAGCCAAAAGCTTCGTCATAATCCACGCTGAATTTGGCAAGATGGGCATTCGAAACGCCGCAGCCGGCCAATACATCCTTCACATCGTCCTTGCAGATGAGCAACGGCTCCGCAACCTTGCTTTCCTTGTGCAGCTCAATGCGCTGTGCCAGCTGTTCATGCACCGTCTGCACCACATCCATACTGCACTCCTCTGCCAGCGCATTGCTCAAAATGGCCTCAAAGGACTTCTTCTGGGCGTAGGCGGGCTTGGGAATGGGGGTATGGAAGATGGCGTCCACAAAGGCTTCCTGGCTCTCCTTGACGCTCCGGGTGTAATAGAGGGCATTGTAGATGTTGGTCGCCCGCCCATCAAAGGCAGGGAACAAAAATCCGATGGCAGGACTGCTGACCGCATTTGTGATGCCGCCGTCGTGGAAGATCTTTTCCTCCGGAACATAGTGGAGCGTCGCTTTTGTGAGCTTCACAGGACAGACCCCGCAAAGGAGGAATTTGAAGGCTTCGTTTGTCTCCTCGCCGTTGCTGTCCTTTTTGAAGGGAACATCGTATGTATCACAAACAAGAAGGATCAGATAGCCATCATCCAGGGAAACCGTTTCTATGACCTTGCGGTAAAAGGTCATCCGCAGCTCCTGGTTTTCCAGTCCGGACTGACGAAGTTCCATCAGAAGCTTATGCTCCGGGCTGTCCATAACCTGAGAAGTTTTGAAGTTGATGTCGATCAAGTGCTTTCCAATCGTGCCGGACAGGCATTTACGGAGCAGACCGAAATACTTATCTCCCTCGTTTTCAGACATCATGCCGGTGCTGCTGCGAAATTCGGAGACGATCTCCTTGCTGCCGTTAACATAGCAGCCGTAAATAGCTGTCATATTACTGCGGTCCCGGTGGATATGACGACGGATCTCCGCAACTTCTTTTATATTCATAATGTAACCTCACAAACAAAATTATAATATCGTTTCAGCTGATGCCGTTTTCCCGACAATACTCTGTCGGAGACAGCCCGGTGCGCTTTTTAAAGAATTTTGAGAAATAACCTACCGATGAGAAGCTGAGTAGCTCAGCGATCTCCGTAAAGGTCATATCACTGGAAAGCATAAGCTGAATGGCACTTTGCAGCTTCAAATCAAGGAAATGTTCAATAATGCTCTCGTGCATCTCGTGGCGGTATCGCTTCATCAAAACATTGGGGCTTTCCCCCAGAATATCGGAAAGCTCATTGATTGTAATAGTGGAAAAACGCCGTTCCTCCAGGATCAGATTGATGCGGTTTACTGTTTCAGACACACAGTGGCGGTTTGCGTCATCGTCAGACGAAAAAACGCCGGTAAGTCGTCCGTAAAGGCGGGTCAGAAAGCTTTCCAGCGCTGTGGAAATCATCTCCTGCCAAAGCATTTCCGTAGGCATATTCTTATAAAACAGCGCTGCCTCGCGGATCAGCTCTGACAGCAAATGCCGTTCCCTGCTGTCAAGGGCAATGGGATGACAGCCGAAAGCCGCCAGTTCAGGATCCGCCGACATAAAGTCGATCAGGCTCATATACAGCTCACATCCGTCGGGGTAATGCATGATTGATCGCTCATTTGGAGGGCGAAAAATGATCTCTCCTGCATGGACGGTTTCAATCTTGCCATCACGCTCTATGGCCATTTCGCCCCTGCTGACATAAAAGAGCTGCCAGAAGGGAAAGCACTCTTCGTACGGCGGCCTAATAATCAGCAGTGGACGGAAATCCAGTGCAAGCACCACAGTCTGTATGTGAAAAGTCTTTTTGATTTTATTGAACAGCATGGGCTACTCCAACCTATATTTTCTCGGTTTCACTCCCCTATTTTAGCGTGCATACCGCCATTTGTCAACGAAAACGGCAGGAAATTACCAAAACTATGTGATATATTACATAGAAATTTGTTATAAAAAGCCTTATAATGAAATAAAATTCAAATAAGGAGTGTAAAACCTATGAATAAAATCCGTTTGGCGATCGTCGGCACCGGAGCGATCGCATACAGCCACACCCACGGTATTCAACGACTTGATGAAGCTGAGCTGGTTGCTATTTGCGACATTCATCCTGAACAGATGGACAAATTCCGCAAGACCTTCCCCATGGCTGATGAGAACTGCTACACCGATCTGGATGCCCTTCTCGCCCGGGAGGATGTGGATGCCGTTATTGTCTGTGCGGTGGACAAAGCCCACTGCGACATCGCTGTTCGCGCCATGCGTGCCGGCAAGGATGTGCTTTGCGAGAAGCCCATGGCTCTTGACCTTAACGAGTGTCGTGAAATGATCCGCGTTTCCGAGGAGACCGGCCGTCGATTTATGATCGGGCAGGTTTGCCGTAAGGCACCCGGCTTTGTGAAAGCCAAGGAACTGGTAGATCAGGGCGTGATCGGCGACATCTTCTTCGTGGAGTCCGAGTATGCCCATGACTATCTGAGACACCCCGGAATCGACGGCTGGCGTCAGGTCCCCGAGCGTCACCCCATCATTGGTGGCGGCTGTCATGCAGTGGATCTTCTTCGCTGGATCGCGGGCGATCCTGTCGAGGCCTTTGCATACGCCAACCACAAGATGCTCCCCGGCTGGCCCATCAATGACTGTGTCGTTTCTGTCCTGAAATTCCCCAATGATGTGATCGGCAAGGTCATGACCTCCATCGGATGCAAGCGCAGCTACACCATGCGCACCTGCATTTACGGTTCCAAGGGTACTATCATCACGGACAATACCAGCGACACAATCTCTCTCTTCCGTAACGAAGTGGCTGGAGAACTCGAAACCTATGGTATTCCCAATCAGACCATGGAGCTGAAAATCCCGGTTGCTATTGCCTCCCACAACATGACAGAGGAAATTCGGGACTTCATCAACTGCATCAAAAATGATCTTCCCCCGGATCCCGACGGTCGACAGGGTTTCTCCACGGTTGCGGTTTGTGATGCCATCGTTCGCTCTGCGGCCACGGGCGAAAAGGTTATTATCGACTACTCGACTGAACTCGCAAATGACTGAAAAGTAGTTAAAAATCCGATTTCCTTAACGGAAATCGGATTTTTACTTAATCCCAAAGGCATTTCCAGTTTTGAATGAAATACTCGATGCCGGAATAGATCGTTGTAACAATAATGACCCCCACGATCACCCAGGAAAGGATCTCAAACTGAGGAAAGGCCATCCAAACGCACAGGCCGACCATAGTGCTGGCAGTCTTAACCTTGCCGCTCCAGCCGGCAGCGATCACCTTTCCCTTGCCAACAGCAACCAGCCGCAGGCCGGTGACAGCAAATTCCCGGGTCAAAACCAGCATAAATGCCCATGCAGGCATCATGCCCCACTGACAAAACATGCACATGGCGGCGATCACCAGCAGCTTGTCTGCAAGAGGATCCAGAAATTTGCCGAAATCCGTCACCTGATTACGGGTTCTGGCAATATGTCCGTCAATGTAATCCGTAATGCTGGCCAAAATGAATACTGCCAGGGCAAGCCACATCCAGATATTGGCACAGCCGCCGCTCAGATACATAAAAACCATCAAAAGCGGAATAAAGACCACGCGTACCAAAGTAATTTTACTTGCTGTTGTCATTTTGATTCCTCCAATACAAAGCCTGTCAGATCACCGTCAATGATTCCATCCAGTTCAACGGTTACAAAACTGCCCTCTTGCAGATCCTCGTCGCAAGCCAGCCAAACTCTGCCGTCGATTTCCGGCGAATCCGCATAGGTACGGCCGAAATACTGCTCGTACTCCTCATCATAGCCATCCACAAGAACTTCTACAGTCTTGCCAAGCATCTGCTGGGCGTATTCATCCATGATCCGGGATTGGATCTGGGAGACCATTTCTGCCCGTTCCTGGGCAACGGAAGCCTCAGGATGCTCCATTTCAGCGGCAGGAGTTCCCTCCTCCGGAGAAAACGGGAATGCACCCACACGCTCCATGCGCTGCTCCTTCAAGAAATCGCAAAGCTCCGCAAATTCCGCCTCACCCTCCCCGGGCAGGCCGGTGATCACGCTGGTACGCAGGATCAGCCCCGGAATACGGCTGCGCAGCTTTGCAAAGAGATCGTTCAAAAAATCCCTGTCGCCCCGGCGGTTCATGAGTTTGAGAATATTGCTGTTGCAATGTTGGATTGGAATATCCAGATATTTCACAATTTTCGGCTCGTTGGCCATCACATCGATGAGCTCGTCGTCGATCTCGTCCGGATATGCATAGTGCAGTCGGATCCAGCGAAATCCGTCGATTTTGCATAGCTGCCGCAGCAGTTCCGGCAATAACCGCTTGTGCTCCGGAAAATCTGTGCCGTAACGGCAGGTATCCTGGGCCACAACGAGAAGCTCCTTCACGCCGGATGCCGCCAAAAGACGCGCCTCATACAGAATATCATCCATCTGACGGCTGCGGTACTTGCCCCGCAGATAGGGTATGATGCAGTAACTGCAACGGTTGTCACAGCCTTCCGCAATTTTGATGTACGCATAATGCTCCGGGGTGGTCAGGATTCGCCCGGTTTCCACCTCAGGCGCGTCGATAGAGCCAAAATCCCGAACAATCTGCTCCGCCAAAAGGGCCTCGATCGCAGGCACGATCTCGGTATAGCTGCCTGTGCCCAAAATGCCGTCCACCTCGGGCATCTGCTCCAAAATCTCATCCTGATACCGCTGGGAAAGACAGCCGGTGACCAAAATCTTGCCAACCAGTCCGTCCGCCTTCATAGCGGCAGTATTCAGAATAAAATCGATAGCCTCTGCCTTTGCAGAATCAATGAAGCCGCAGGTGTTGATGACTACCACATCGCTGCCGGCGATGTCCGCCTTGACTGTATGACCGGCTTCCTGCACACGGTACATCATCCGTTCGCAGTCCACCTGATTCTTGGCGCAGCCAAGAGAAATAAAACCTATATTTGCCATGTTAAACCTCCGGAAGATCATGGGGATCCATCGCCATTTCCTGCATAGCGCGACGAATCGCGGAGTAGCTGTGTCCACGGCGGATCAATGCTTCGATCACCCGCTTGACATCCTTATCCGTAGCATTCTCAGGCAGACGCTGCTCCAAAAAATCCATGATCTTATCCAATTGTTCGGGATAATCCCGCAAAGCATCCTCCCAAAATTCCTTTGGGATCCGCTTTTCATACAGAACCTGCTTGGCTCTGGCGCGTCCGTAGCCCTTGGAAATACAGCGTGCAACGATCTGCTGTGCCATTGCGCTATCGTCCAGCAGGGACATATCGCTCATCCACGCCACAGCTTCCTTCGCCTGGGCAGGGTCCTCCCCTTTTTGCACCAAGCGCCGCTCCAAATCACCTTTGGAGACGCTGGAAGCGGCAACGATCCGCACAGCCCGCATTTTTGCGGACATCTGTCCGGCCGCAATCCTCAGGTTTTCCAGCTGATCGTCGGACAATTCCAAACCGGGGTACAGACCAAAATCCTCGATCGTCTGACGGTACAGACGCATCACAGAATCGTCCTCAAATACCAGACGGTATCGGTTGCCACGGTCCGACGCAGCGGATAGGGACTTAATTCTCATCGTCGAAATCGTCCGCGCTTATGGCGACAGGACGCTCAGCTGCCTTAGCGGGAGCTTTGCTCTGCGCAGCGGTGCTCTTCATCAGGTTTTCACGCACCTGGGCTTCCACCTGCTCGGCGATGTCGGGATTGGTCATCAAATAATCCTTCACAGAGCTGATGCCCTGGCCGATGCGCTCATCGCCCATGCTGAACCAGCTGCCACTCTTCTGAACGATGTCCATCTGAACCGCTAGATCCACCAGTTCGCCCCATTTGCTGATGCCCTGACCGTACATAATGTCAAAATGAGCCTCGCGGAACGGGGGCGCAACCTTGTTCTTGACGACCTTGACACGGGTCTTGTTGCCGATCACATTGCTGCCTTCCTTGATGGACTCAGTGCGGCGGACATCCAAGCGGACGGAAGCGTAGAATTTCAGCGCATTGCCGCCGGTGGTAGTCTCCGGATTGCCATACATCACGCCGATCTTCATACGAAGCTGGTTGATGAAGATAACCACACAGTTGGTCTTGGAGATGGCACCGGCCAGCTTACGCAGAGCCTGGGACATGAGACGGGCCTGCACGCCGACGAAGGCATCGCCCATTTCGCCCTCGATCTCCTGTTTAGGTACCAAGGCGGCAACGGAGTCCACCACGATGGCATCCACCGCGCCGGAGCGCACCAGAGCATCGGTGATCTCCAATGCCTGATCGCCGGTATCCGGCTGGGAAACCAGCAGATTGTCAATATCCACGCCCAATGCGGCGGCATAGACGGGGTCAAGAGCATGCTCTGCGTCCACAAATGCCACTTCGCCGCCCATCTTCTGAGCTTCTGCCAGGATGTGCAGAGCGAGGGTAGTCTTACCGGATGATTCCGGTCCGTAGATCTCAATGATACGACCCTTGGGAACACCGCCGATACCCAGCGCCGCATCCAGAGCCAAAGAGCCGGTGGGAATGGCTTCCACGCTCATTTCCGGACGGTCGCCAAGGCGCATGACGGTACCCTTGCCGAAATTCTTGTCGATCTGTGCAAGGGCGGTCTGCAAGGCTTTCTTCTTGTCAGATGCGGGGGTGGGTGCTTCATAAACTGTTTTCTTTGTAGCCATGTTAATCTTCCTTCCTGTTGAGCTGGGCAATGACTGCCCGCTCAATATCGTTATAATCTCTGGTTTGTTCCAGGATGGTATACTGATTTTCTTCCAGAATGCGGCAGACACCGTCACCCTGTCCCATGCCGAATTCAAAGCACAGGTATCCCCCGGGCTTTAAGGCCTGGGCGTAGTTCTTTGCGATGGCGCGGTAGAAATCCAGACCGTCTTCACCGCCAAAGAGCGCCAAATGGGGTTCGAAATCGCTGACGCTGTGGGGAAGCTCCTGCATTTCCTGGGCCGTAATATATGGGGGATTCGACACGATCATGTCGAATTTTCCCAGAAAAGCAGAGGGTTTTTGCAGTGCATCGGCCTGTATCACGGACACACGCCCAGAGAGATGATTTCGTGTAATGTTTTTCTTGGCAACCGCTAAGGCTTCCTTGGAAATGTCCGCCAGGGTCACCCGTGCATCCTTGATTCGGCTGGCAACAGCCAGTCCGATACAGCCAGAGCCGGTGCACAGGTCCAAAATCCGGGGGCCCTGTCCCAGGAACTGCGCCTTTTGTATGGCAAGCGCTGCCACGGCACAGGTATCGTCCCGTGGTATCAGCACATTTTTGTCCACATATAACGGCAGTCCGTAAAACTCCCACTCCCCCAAAATATAGGCAAGGGGTTCGCCGTCGATCAGGCGCTTTGTCAGAGACTCCATCTGCTGACAGATCTCCTCAGAAGCATACAACTCTCTGTCGGATATGACCTGCTCCTGAGTTTTGCCGGACACATGACACAGCAGCTGCCGCGCCAGCATCCCGGCGGATTGCATATCCTCCGTGGCCATTATGGCCTTTCGGGCATCCAAATACAGTTGAGAATAGGTCTTTACCAACGGTCCGCCCCCTCTTCAGCAGGAAGAACGGCCTGCACCGCAGCGATGCCAACTTCAATCATGGAATCATCCGGCTCGTTGGTAGTGAAGTTCTGCAGCCACATGCCCGGTGCTGTCAAGATCCGGGTAAACCAATTGTCGTGGCGGCCCGCCCAGCGGTTGATCTCATAGGTGATGGACACCACCATGGGCAGCAGCAGTAATTTGAATACGATCATGATCAGCCGGTACAAAAAAGTGCCGCGCATGGCTTCCAAGGCCGGGACCAGGGTCAAAAGCACCGTGGATGCCACAGAGAACACCAAAATGGAGATCACCATAACCACAAGCAGAAAGCTGGTGCCGCAGCGGGGGTGAAGCCTCGTTTGCTGACGAACATTTTCCACAGTCAGGGGCAGCCCGGCCTCGTAACAGCGAATGGTCTTGTGCTCCGCTCCGTGATAGGCGAAAACCCGTTTCATATCCTTCATGCGGGACACTAAAAGCATATAGGCCATAAAGATGCACATACGCACCAGGCCTTCGATGAGATTCAGAACCAGATTGTTATGCACCCATTGATCCAGGAATCCAACGATCACCATGGGAAGCATGAAGAACAGCAGTATAGACAGTCCCAGTCCCATAAAAACTGCAATTCCGACGATCAGCTTCTGGAATGACTCGTTGCCCAGCTTTTCTTCCAGCCAGCGGTCGAGTTTTGAGGGCTCTTCCTCCTCTATGCCCTCCGGGGACAGGTCAGCAGAACGCATCAGCGCTTTCACACCAGCAACCTGGGAATCAAAAAAATTCACCGCGCCGCGAATCAGCGGCCAGGTAGCAACCGACCCCTTGGGGCGGATCTTCCGGGGCTTCAGTTCAAGCTTGATCTCGCCATTGGAGCGTACCGCTATGGCGTCCTGCTCCGGGCCGCGCATCATAATGCCTTCGATCAGGGCTTGACCGCCTATGCTTGTCTTAAATTTCTCGCAGCAATTCTGCGGATTTTCATTGCTCATAGAGTACCATCCTTATTGGGAAACAGGCAGGCTGATGGTTACCAATGTACCGCCTCCCTGTGCATTTTCAAGCGTTAAAATACCGTGGTGCATTTCCACGATCTCATCGCAGACCGCAAGACCGATACCGGTTCCACGGGCACGGGAACTGCCCTTGTAGAACTTTTTCTTCACAAGAGGCAGCTCATCTTCCGGGATGCCGGGGCCAAAATCGCGGATGCGCACTACTACATACTCCCCTTCCAGGGTCATGGATGCCTCGATCCGCTGGCCGGTACCGCCATGCTTGGCGGCATTATCCAAAATATTGAGAAATACCTGACGCATACGCTCCGGATCGCACATGATCTCCGGAATATCATCGTCATTATCGAAGTATTCCAGCACAATATCGTCCTGAGTCAGCCGGTTGGAATACATATACACTGTGTCTTCAAACTCAGCCCGGATGTCCGCTTCCTGCATATTCAGGGTCATGCGTCCGTCCTGCATCCGGGTAAAGTCCAGCAGCTCCACCACCATTTCGGTCAGCCGCTTTGTTTCCCGGGAAATAATCTTCATGCCCCGTTCCGTCTCCGGATCCAGGGTATCGTCTGCCAGAATGGTCTCGCTCCAACCGGCAATGGCCGTCAAAGGCGTGCGCAGCTCATGGGACAGCGAGGAAATAAATTCCCGTTGGCTCTTCTCATTTTGGCTGATCTGCGCGGACATTTCATTGATGGTTTGCGCCAGCTCGCCGATCTCATCGTCATATTTCGTCTGGATCTGCATGCCGTAGCTGCCGCTGGTGATCCGCTTTGCCTTTTTGATGATGGCATTCAGGGGCGCAAGGATGGTGCGGATATAGTAGTTACTGCTGAACAATACGATGGCCACAATGACTGCCAACACCGCCAGGGAAAAACCGCCGATTTTCAAGATCTGCATATCCAGCAGTCGCGTGGAAGTTACATAGCGCATTACACCGATCACATCGCCGTTACTGTACAGCACGGGGCAGGACACGGCAATGATCCGCTCGCCGGTGGTAGGCTCCCGGTCATCGTAGGTCTGCATTTTTCGGGTGGAGATGGCAAGCTGAATTTCAGATGTTGCAGGTGATTCACCAGGCCACATACCGTAAGACGATGCTACGATCCGGCCCTGGGCATCGATAAACTGTAATTCGATGGTGTTCTTATGTTCAAAATCCTTAACATAGTTCACGCAGGCATTATAATACTCAACATAGTTTTGATTCAGATAGTCATCAAAAAAGGCCGCTGTGGTCTGGGCGCGATACTCCAGATCGGAGGTCATGCCGGAATAATAATAGGCGGAGAAAACCATGGTCACGACAAAGACGCAGACCAATCCCAGAGTACAGACTACGCCAACCGTATTCAATAACCAGCGTCTGCGCAGGCCATACTCCTTTTTCATGGTTTTACTCCTTTCCTTTCAATTTTATGCGCCCCACTTGTAGCCAAAGCCCCATACCGTGGCGATATAGACGGGTTTGTTAGCATCGTCTTCAAGCTTAACGCGCAGGCGGCGAATATTTACATCCACGATTTTCAAGTCGCCTTCGTATTCACTGCCCCACACCGCCGCAAGAATATCTTCTCTGGCCAGCGGTTTGCCGGGATGCTGCATAAACAGCTTCACAATGGCGTATTCCACTTGGGTCAGCTTAATACGGCTTCCGTTCTTTTCCAGAGTATGATTGCGGGTATTCAGCACAAAGGGTCCCTGGGCAAATACTTCCATTATGGGGGCGGGGGTTTCCGCGCCCAAACGGCGGAATAGGGCATCGATCCGGGCAGTCAGCTCCGCGGGAGAAAACGGCTTTGTAACATAATCGTCAGCGCCGGTCATAAGACCGGTGATCTTGTCCATCTCCTGGGTCCGGGCAGTGAGCATAATCACCCCCATTTGCTTATTTGTGGCGCGGATCCGTCTGCAAACCTCAAAACCGTCCATATCCGGCAGCATAATATCCAATATGGCAACACCGATTTCCGGATGCTCCTGCAGTTGATCCAGGGCTTCCTGACCTGTTCCTGCTTCTACCACATCGTAACCGGCCCGTTTCAGATTGATGACAACAAAGCTGCGAATATTCAGTTCATCTTCCAATATTAAAACTTTTTTCATCGTGGCGCTCCTTTATATTTCTGTGTTGCCGGCATTTTGTGTGATCAGGTGAAACGCGTTGATCAATGTTTCGTGGGTCATATTGTAGGCCGCAGAGGCAACCTCCAAATGGGCGGCAAAAACTGTGGATTCCGTGCGGTAAAGGGCAAACCGGTTGTCTGCAACCGCCTGCTCTTCCCGTTCCTGTCCTGTGAACACATAGATCGTCATCAATTTGGATACAACACCGTCAGAATCCGTCACAAAGAACTCGTAGCTGTTTCCAAACTGTGTAATACTGACTGAATTCGCGATCTTTTGTGGCAATTCCAAATACCAACCACCTGTGAAGCTATGGTAGGTATGCAGCTTATCCACCGTTGACCCGTCGGAATTCATGGAATACCAGCGGATCAGGTACTGCTCATTGCTGCTTGTATCATCTACGCTCGCCATAGGGATCAGATCCGGCAGTTCCAGCACACCGTCCTGATCCAGATCGTCGCCGTAGATGAAGTAATTGCGTAGTGTCTGCACGCTGGTGCCGGAATCGCTGGACATACTGACATTGGTAAATACCCCGTCAAGGATGGCAAATACATCCGTAATAATTGCGGAGTTATTCACATCACTGGCAACATACACAGCAGCAGGGCCGTCATTGAGCTTGCTGGAAATAATCTTCTTGACCCGGTCCACCGGTTCAGACATGGGCACTTCCTGGGACCGTTCCACAACGCCGTCACGCATGCTGTACAGCTCTGCGATGCCGCTTACCGATATATCCTCACCGGAGCGCAAGATCATCAATTCCGTCATGCCGTCGGTATTCAGATCGGTACAGAGGAACTGGGAATACTGGGTAGTCAGCAGCTGAGACATTTTCCCCTCTGCCATGGAGTAAACAGATACTGCCCGCACGACCTGTTCGCTGATCTGGCGTCCGATAACAAGGTCGTAGCCCTGTCTGCCGCTGAAACGGACATATTGTACCTGATCAAATGCAGTTCCGTTATTTTCCAAAGTGTCCACAAGGACATATTCGTCCTCAATTTGCTTAAAGATCAGGATCTTCAACGGTTTCTCGCCGCTTCCCTTAGCAAAGACCAGACATTCTGCCTTTCCGTCACCGTCCAGATCCGCCAATTGTACCGGCTGCTGGTAATCGCCGGAAATCGGCGCATGGTAATTAAGACCGGACATGGCGCCGTCCATAGCGGATTGCAGATTCAAATATCCCTCGGAACGCTTAGGCAGGCAATACATCTCGTCAATGGTGCGCATACTGCATCCAGCCATGAAGATAGCAACTGCGGCCAGCAGGACAATCAATATTCTTTTCCGGTTCACAGTACCATCTCCTTTCGAACTGATATTATAGCATACTTTTCCCTAAAAGAGAAGTTATTTCAGCACAACATTCTCGTTTCCAAGCACATTTTTCAGCTCGTCGATCATTCTACTGTCCAATGTCGCCTGGGTTCCGCGCCGGGCACGGGTATCCGCAAAGAACAAGACAACCGGATCCTCACCGGGGAACATGTTGATGATAGCTTTCACCTTGCCGTAGCGAGGGTCATTTTCACCAGTCAACTGCAAATAGAGCTTGCTCCCCTGTTGTACCACCGGCTCTTCCGGCTGGGCAGGTACTTCATTGGCGTAGTCGGAAATCGGTCTCGCCCGGTTGATCACGATCTGAGGCTCTTTTTCGTCCCGGATGGAGAGCCGTCCGGTGATGACGACTGCACTATTTTCCCGCAAATAACCGCCATATTGGCTTAAAACATTGGAAAACGCCAACATTTCGATGGATGCGGTATCATCTTCAACCGTCACATAAGCCATCATGGAATTGTTTCGTGTGGTCTTCATTTTGATTGCCTGCACGATGCCGGCGACGCTGACAATGGAATCGTCCTTATAAGGATTCTCTTCTTCCATCAGCAGACCAATAGGAACAACATGGGTGTTCTTCAAAAGACTGCGGTAATCATCCATGGGATGACCGGAGATATAGATACCGGTGGTCTCCTTCTCCATCATCATCATATCTGCTTTGCTCAGCTCCGGCAGACTGGGAATAGGAATGGCCGCAGCCTTGTCCTCCGCGTCCAGCATGCCGAACAGACCCATCTGCCCATCCAGATTTTTCTTACGGGAGGATGCAACGCTGTCCATCATGCCGTCATAAACAGCCAGCAGCTCACTTCGATGATGTCCGAAGCAGTCCAGAGCACCGCATTTGATGAAGTTTTCCACGGCGCGCTTGTTCAGCTCGCCCTCATCCATCCGCTGGAGGAATTCTTCCATACTGCGGAACGGGCCGTCAGCGTTGCGCTTTGCGGCAATAGTGCGGATCAGCGCGCGGCCAACATTCTTAACTGCGCCCAAGCCAAAGCGGATGGCATCCCCCTCCACGGTGAAATGGTCATCGGAATGGTTGATGTCCGGGGGCAGAACCGCAATTCCCATCTCCTTACACTCCGCGATATAGCCGGAGATCTTGGTTGCAGAATCCAGCACGGAGGTCATCAGCGCCGCCATGTACTGATGGGGATAATGGCACTTCAAATATGCTGTCTGATAGGAAACGACTGCATAGCAAACCGCGTGCGCCTTGTTGAAAGCATAGTTTGCAAAGGCAACGATCTCGTCGTAGATGGACTGCGCCGCCGCCTCGGATACGCCCTTGGCAACCGCGCCGGAAATGCCCTGTGCCTTGTCACCGTAAACGAACACTTTTCGTTCTTCCTCGATGACCTTCATCTTTTTTTTGGAAATTGCGCGGCGGATATTGTCCGCCTGGCCCATGGTGTAGCCACCCAGAGCCTGGAAAATGGCAATAACCTGTTCCTGGTAGACGATACAACCGTAGGTGACCTTCAAAATCGGTTCCAAAAGGGGCGTTTTATAGCGTATCTTGCGATGATCCAACTTGTTGGCAATAAAGGTGGGAATGGAATCCATGGGGCCGGGACGGTAAAGGGCAACGATAGCGGTGAGATCTTCAATGGAAGTGGGCCGCATATTCACGCAAACACCGGTAATTCCGGCAGATTCCAGCTGGAAAACGCCCTGAGTCTTACCCTCTGCAAGCATGGCAAAGGTTGCCGGGTCGTTATCCGGCACTTTACTGATGTCAAAAGAGGGGTCGATCTTTTGAATTTCCTTCTGTGCATCCTCAATAACCGTCAAATTTCGCAGACCCAGGAAGTCCATCTTCAAAAGGCCCAGTTCTTCAATGGTAGTCATGGTGTACTGGGTGACGATGGTATCGTCGTTACGGGACAGGGGTACATAGGTGTCCACCGGGTCAGCGGTGATCACAACACCGGCGGCATGGGTGGAGGTGTTCCGAGGCATGCCTTCCAGACTCATAGCCGTGTCGATCAAAAGCTTTACACGCTCGTCACCGTCGTACATCTCTTTCAGCTTGGGGCTGACTTCCAGAGCTTCTTTTAAAGTGATGTGCAAGGTGGTGGGGACGAGTTTCGCCACCACATCCGTCTCTGCGTAGGTGAAATTCAGCGCGCGGCCAACGTCACGGATCGCACCCCGGGCGGCCATGGTGCCGAAGGTGGCTATCTGCGCCACATGGTCGGCGCCGTACTTGCGCATAACATAGTCAATAACCTCCGGTCGGCGTTCCTGGCAGAAGTCCGTATCGAAGTCGGGCATACTGACCCGTTCCGGGTTCAAAAATCGCTCGAAGATCAGCGCATACTGCATGGGATCCACTTCCGTGATGTGCAGACAGTAAGCTACGATGGATGCCGCGCCGGAGCCACGCCCCGGACCAACGGGGATCCCCTGCTCCTTAGCGTAACGGATAAAGTCCCAGACGATGAGATAATAGTTCACATATCCCATCTTGCTGATCACGCCGATCTCATATTCCAGTCGCTCCACATACTCCTGAGGAGGATTTTGGTATCTCTCCGCAAAGCCATCGTAGCAAAGCTGACGGAAGTACTCCTCATTGGTCATGCCATCGGGTACGGGGAACGAGGGCAAGTGATACTCGTGGAATGTAAACTCCAAATTGCACATTTCGGCAATTTTCACGGTATTTTCAAAGGCTTCCTCGCAGTTGGGGAACAGCTGACGAAGCTCGTCCTCGCTTTTCAGATAAAATTCCTCGGTCTGGAATTTCATGCGGTTGGTATCGTCCACAGTTTTGCCCGTCTGGATGCACAAAAGCACATCCTGCATGGATGCATCTTCCTTGCGCAGGTAGTGGGCATCGTTGGTGATCACCGTGGGCAGACCAGTCTCCCGGGCAAGGCGCAAAACGCCCTGATTGACCGCAATCTGTTCCTCGATACCGTGATCCTGCAATTCCAGATAAAAATGCTCCGGGCCGAAAATGTCCGCCATCTTCAGGGCATAATCCTTTGCGGACTGGTAATCATCTTCCAGCAGGAACTGGGCGACACCACCGGCAAGGCAGGCGGATGTGGCCACCAGTCCCTCGTGATACCGGGACAGCAGTTCAATATCCACACGGGGTTTGCCGTAAAAGCCGTGGGTGAAGGCCTCAGAAACCAGTTTGCACAGGTTCTCGTAGCCCTTGCGGTTCTCGCACAAAAGGACCAAATGGTACGGATCGTTGTCAATGCCGTGTACCCGGTCTTCCATCCGGCGACGGGTCACATAGACCTCACAGCCAATGATTGGTTTGATCCCGGCGGCCTTGGCGGCCTTGTAGAAGTCGATACAGCCGTACATAACGCCGTGGTCGGTGATGGCGATGGCAGTCTGGCCCAGCTCTTTCACCCGTTCCATCATCCGGTCAATGCGGCACGCACCGTCCAGGAGGCTGTATTCTGTATGAACATGTAAATGCACAAAACTCATATACTTGCCTCCTTTGCCAGTTCTACGATCTTTTTCAGTCTGTGATTCATGGCCGGCTTGGTAATGGCCGGGATCATCATGGCTGCCAGTTCTGTCAGAGATGCCTCAGGGTTTTGCTCCCGAGCTTCAATGGCTTGCTGCAGCTTCATGGGCAGCTTGTTCACCACACCGCGGTCACGCAAAACGCGGATGGCGCTCAGCTGCTCTTGGGCGGCTTCCACCACTTTGGATGTATTGGCATCGTCGCAATTACAGCGACGGTTTACCTTATTGTTCAGTTCCTTTTCCAGTCGGGCTTCCATAATGCCCATGGCGGCCACAGGCGCGCCCAGATAGGTCAAAAAATCAGAAATGAGTTCACTTTGCTTTATGTACAGAACCTGACCACCGCCCCGCTGGGCGTTTTTGGGGGAGAATTCCAGGGTTTCCCGGATCAGCGCTTCCGTCTCCCCTGCCACGTTTTTGTGGGTAGTTGTGATCTCCATGTGATAGCCTTTGATTGGGTCGGTCACACTGCCGCCGGCAAGAAACGCGCCCTTCAAAAAAGCGTTTTTGCAGCAATCCTCTTCCACGATGGGGAGATTGACATGGAGAGCAAGGGTATCCCGGGCATCAAAGCCATAGGAATGCATGATAGCGGACAGCTTTTCTTCCTCTGTGATCAGAAACACCAATTTTCCCGGCGCATCCTGTTCCGGCAGAACATCAAAGGAAATTCCAAAGGCTTTTTTGAACAATTTGGGCAGATTCTGGGCAAGTTCACGGCTTTCCGTTATGATGCGAATGCCGCTTGCGCCAAAGCTGTTACAGAACAGCAAAATTCCGAAGCACTGCGCCAACGCACAGCATCTTTTCTGGGGTAGCGCCCGGCAGATCTCTGCCTTTGCGGCGCTGGAAAACGAGATAGCCATGGCTACCCTCCTTTCTTACCAAATACGAACTTCCGGTTCCAGACGGATCCCGGATTTTTCAAAAACGATATCCGAAACGCTTTGTAGAAGAGTCTTCACATCGTCAGCCGTTGCATTATCCACATTTACCGCAAAACCGGCATGCTTGGTGGAGATGGCCGCGCCGCCGATTTGATAGCCCTTCAAGCCAGCTTGTTCGATCAGAGCGCCGGCATAACCGCCCACAGGGCGCTTAAATGCAGAGCCTGCGGAGGGCAGATCCAAAGGCTGTGATGCCGACCGCTTCCCCATCAGTTCCTTCATCTTGGCACGAATTTCTGCTTCTGCTTTCGGCACCAGCGCAAAGACCGAGCTCACTGCAACACTGCCATTCTCCTCCAAAATGCTGTGGCGGTAGGAAAATTCCATCTGCTCCGCGCTGTATGTGGACAGGTTTCCCTGCTGATCCATCACATCCACGCTGACACAGACCTGGCTGATCTCGCCGCCGTAAGCGCCTGCGTTCATATAAACACCGCCGCCCACCGTTCCGGGGATGCCATGGGCAAATTCCAGTCCGGAAAGACCCAGATCAGCGGCAAACAGTGCCGCCCGGGTCATGGTAACGCCGGCCGCGACACGGATATGGGTGTCATCCAATCGCTCCATGCCACCAAGACAATCTTTCAGGCAGATCACCATTCCGGGTATGCCCTCATCCGGTGCAAGCACATTTGTACCCGCGCCCAAAATGACCGGAACAGTATTCAGTTCCTTACAAACACGAAGGATTTTGGCAAGTTCTTCCGGATTTTTCGGAAATGCCATGACCTCCGCCCCGCCGCCAATGTGAAACGAGGTATGCTTTGCCATGGGCTCATAAAATCGCAGGTCGATTTCCGGCAAAAAAGTACGGATATTCTCCTGAAAAAGGGTTAATTCAGTCATAAACGCCTCCGGGTGTATGATTGATATCAGTATACCATAGTACCGCCATTTTTGCAATCATTTTAGGGCGATTTTTTGTAACCATTTTCTTATTTTCGAACATCTGTTCCTATTCTAACATATTAGCCGAAAAGTGTCAATAAAAAGAAAAGCGGACGGCCGAAGCCGTCCGCCATATTCCATTACTTTTCTACGATCTCCAGGATCTCCATGGGGCAAACCTTGGCACAGATGCCGCAGGCAATGCACTTACTGGCAGTACTGCCCTCTTTCAAAACCATGACCTTCATGGGGCAAGCTTCCACGCACTTGCCGCAGGAAACGCACAGCTTCTTGTTGATCATGTACACGCCGGTCTTGGGATTCTGGGTGATCGCGCCATGCTCGCAAGCCTTTTCGCATTTGCCACACTGGATGCAGGTCATGGGCTTTGCGCCGGAACCCTTCGCAACGATCTGGATGCAGGAATAATCCGGATGGAACTCCTTGTAGAAAGCATTGGAGCAAGCGCGGACGCACTCCAGACATGCCATACATTCGGAACCTTTTTTAACGGTGAGCTTCTTCATAACTGAGGATTCTCCTTTATGTAATCTTTATCTTCCTTATTATATCGCAATTTTGAAAAATAGCAATGGTAATTTCAAAATTTCATGAAAAATGGTGGTTTTTTCCTGTCTAATTTGAATTTCAACGGCAATACTAAGCCTGTAATCTGAATAACAGGAGGTAAATCCATGAAAAAGTTTACAATCATTGCGATGTGTTTTGTGCTCTGCCTGGGCTTGATGACCGCTTGCCGTGGCAACAGCTCCACTGAGACTATGCCTGACACGACCGCTTCCACACAGTCTACTACCACACCCACAGTCGCAACAACCAAACCCAGCACCGCGCCCAGCACCCATTCCACAGCACCCACCAACGATGGTACCATCGACGGCAACGGTGATGCCGGCAACAACAACGGCAAGGTTGGCAGACACCCCTAACGGTCAGGCAATCGCCTGGCCTACATATCAAAGAATGGTAACGTATCTTTGCAGGTTTTTCTTAACTCGCTCTGCCGCCAGAAGGGCGTGCTCAATGTACGCCTCGCTTGTTGCATTTTCAGCGTCTTTCCATGCCGCGGTAACGGTAGGACCGGCGGAAATCGCCGCACCATACCCGTATCGGTCAAAGGCAAAGCTGGCGTTTTTCATATTTCCGCTGGGATAATCCAGACCGTCGACCAGAATGAACATATGCTTATACTGTGCCCGGAGGTTGCGCAGGCTATCCGGCGCACCGGCGCTGGAAACCGCACAAATTCTGGAATAATTGCATTTTGTGAAAATGGATTCGCCAAAGCGATTTACCAGCTCCGCGGCGGCACCCTGCACCAACCGCTTACCGGTGAGCAAGTCCTGCAATTCAGAAGCGGATTTATTTGCAGAACGCACCACAATAAACAGATCCTGATCTCCCTTTGTGCAAGCCGGCACAAAGGGCTTAATGGCATCGCTGCCGATATAAGGACTGATGAGCATGCCCTGACAGGGATAGCTTTCATCCGTCAGCAATGCCGCGGCGCGGTCTGCTGCCCAGGGGGACAAAATCTGCGGGCCGTCCAGCAGAACATAAAAGCCCAACTCCCCTGCTCTGCCGAGAAGCGATCTCAGGTTAGACAAGCCATTCTCACCCAACAGCGCGAATGCGTCAAAAGAGAAGCGCACACCGGGCACTACACCTGCCAGAGCTTCCAAAAGCTCACGGCAAAAACGGAGATATGCCTTGACAAAATCCCCCTCTTCTTCCAATAAGTGGGGCGGCATGAGCTCCTGTGTAATGCTCATATCCACGATCAGTGGATTTTTCGTTTTCCGGATCTTATCATGCAGAAAATCAATAGACATTGCCATGACCTCCTAGTTCATTTTTTACCATTATAGCACATTCCGTTATACTCTACAAGACTGAATTTTACATCCTCCCTTTCGACAAAATCGGGCATACTATTATCGAAAGGGGTGAAAATTATGCAGATGAAAGGATGGGTTCTGACTATGGGTATCGGAGCAGCTGTGGGTGCAGTTGCAGTCTCTCTGCTTCCCCGTCAGAGCAAAGCAAAGAAGCTGGTCGACAAGGCCGCTTATGCCGTTGAGGATACAGCGCAGGATGTTGCCCATAAACTGGCACGGAAAATGGATATGTAACAAAAGCCGGGAAGCAAAACTTCCCGGCTAAAATTATTTTGCATCCACCACAATGGCATCATCCGACACGGAAACCGCAATGGAAGAAATGGGATTTTCAAAAGACGCAATGATCTTCTCGGAAATCGGATCTTCCAGATCCCGCTGGATGGTTCTGCGCAGATTCCGCGCGCCGTAGACGGTGGAAAAAGCCTTCTTTACGAGATATTCCACCACATCCGGCGTGAAAGAGACTGTTAAACCGCGGTCGCTGAGGCAACCGGACAGCTCTTTTAGCATAATTTTGGCAATGCCCCGGAAATTATCCTCCGAAAGGTGGTTGAAAGCGATGATCTCATCCACCCGGTTGATAAATTCCGGTCTCAGGAACTCACGGAGCGCGCCCAAGGTCTTTTCCTTGACCTGCTCGTTCTGGGTCCTGCCGAAGCCCAAACCGGCCACACGGCCCTCGCTGCCCGCATTGGAGGTCATGACAATGATGGTATTCTCAAAATTCACCACACGGCCCTGGGCATCGGTGATCCGACCGTCGTCAAGCACCTGCAAGAGGATGTTTAAAACATCCGGGTGTGCCTTTTCGATCTCGTCAAACAGCACCACGGAATAGGGTTTGCGGCGGATCTTCTCCGTCAGCTGACCGGCTTCGTCATAACCGATATAGCCGGGAGGCGAGCCGATGAGCTTGGATACGGTATGCTTTTCCATAAACTCCGACATATCCAAACGGATCAGGCTATCCACGGAATCGAACATATCGTTTGCCAGGCATTTTACCAGTTCCGTCTTACCAACGCCGGTTGGGCCGACAAAAATGAAGGAAACCGGGCGTTTCTTGGGAGAAATACCCACACGGTGGCGGCGGATTGCCTTAGCAACCGCGTCAACCGCCTCATCCTGGCCTACAATATGCTCTCTCAGCCGGTCTGCAAGACCGCTGATCTGCTGATATTCCTGGGCCTTGATCTTGGAAGCCGGGATCTTCGTCCACAACTCGATGATCCGTGCCAGATTCTCAATGGTCACAGCCGGTGGCGGCACCTGCTCCAGCTTCTCGATCTCCGCCGCGATCTGGCACAGACGGCTGCGGACATGGGCAAGGCGCTCAAAATGCTCATTCTCCGTATCATCGGTGAGCATCTGCAGCTCCAGCTCGTAATCGTCCCGTTCCTTGCGCAGCTCTGCCAGACGGGATATCTCCTTGCAGCGCAGATTCACATCGGAACAAGCCTCGTCCAAAAGGTCAATGGCCTTATCCGGCAGAAAACGGTCGGTGATATACCGTTCAGACAGCACGACGCACTGCCGCGCGATCTCCGGAGAAATGGACACGCCGTGAAATTCCGCGTATTTGGGCGCGATTCCCTGCATGATCTGGCTGGCTTCCTCGATGGTGGGCTCAGCCACAGTCACCGGCTGGAAACGTCGTTCCAACGCGGCATCCTTTTCGATGTGCTTGCGGTACTCATTGAATGTGGTTGCACCGATCACCTGAATTTCACCCCGGGACAGAGCCGGTTTCAGGATGTTTGCAGCATTCATGGAACCCTCAGCATCACCGGCACCCACAAGGTTATGCACCTCGTCGATCACCAGAATGATGTTGCCACACTCTTTGATCTCACCGATCAGCGCCTTCATGCGGCTCTCAAACTGTCCGCGGAACTGTGTTCCGGCCACCAAAGCGGTCAGATCCAGCAAGAAAACTTCCTTATCTCTGAGCTTAAAGGGAACATTTCCGGCAACGATCCGCTGGGCAAGGCCCTCAGCGATGGCAGTTTTACCGACACCCGGCTCACCGATCAGGCAGGGATTGTTCTTTTGACGGCGGTTCAGGATCTGAACCACACGCTCTGTTTCCGTATCCCGGCCAATGACCGCATCCAGCTTACCCTCACGGGCGCGGCCGGTGAGGTTCATGCAGTAGCTGTCCAGGAATTTATGCTTCTTGACCTTCTTCTTGCCGGGCTCATCGCTCTTCTCTTCCTGGGGTTCCTTACGCTTGGCGGGCGGATTGCCCGCGCCCCTTCCGGGGAGATTTGCACCGCCAAGAAGCTGATTGAGCATGGGAAATGTGGCGGTACGGCTGTCCATATCGTCGCCATCACCGTCGCCCTGGTCGATCTGGCCGAACATACTGCTCATCTCATCGCTGAGATTATCCAGATCCTCATCAGAAAAACCCATATTCTTCACCGCCTGCTCGATCTGGGGAATACCCAGACTCCGGGCGCATTTCAAGCAATAGCCTTCATTCAAAGTATTGCCGTTTTCGATCTTCGTGATGAAGACAACGGCCATATTCTTTTTGCACTTGGTGCACAATTTCGGTTGCATGGTCACTCACTCCTTTCCGGGCAGTATAGCACATTCTGCCGGGAAATTATAAAACATTTTTTGAACAAATCAGGTGGAGGAACACTCAAATTTTTCCACGCCGTCGTCGTACCACAAATGGGTCATGTACAGCCCGCCGGGAGGCACAGTCGGGCCTGCGGCGGTACGGTTTCCGGAATTCAGGATCCGTCCGATCTCTTCCGGCGCAAACTTCCCTTCCGCGGCGTAGACCACCGTTCCGGCCATGGCGCGGGCCATATTATACAGAAATCCGTTGGCACAGACACGCAGGGCAATGAGATCTCCTTCCCGTTCAACCTTATAATAATATACGGTGCGGACGGTGGATTTTACATCCGTGCCCACACTTCTGACCGCGGCAAAATCGTGGGTGCCCACAAATTGATCCGCCGCCGCCTGCAAAATATTCTCGTCCAGATGCTTGGGATAAAACCAGGCGCGATCCACATAAAAGGGATCCTTTACCCGGGAATTGTAGATCAGATAGGTATACTCCTTCCGGGCGCAGGAGCCGATGGCATTGAAATTTTCGTGAACTTCAAAAGCCTTTGTTACCACGATATCCGGGGGCAAATGGGTGTTCAGCGCATAGGGCAGCCGATCCACCGGAATGGTGGATTCTGTACGAAAATTCGCAACATAGCACTTTGCGTGCACACCGGCATCCGTCCGACCACAGCCGGTCACATGTACCTTCTCCCCTGTCAGCATACCAATGGCTTTTTCCATAGTCTCCTGGACGGTGGGCAGATCCTTCTGCATCTGCCAGCCGTGGTAAGCTGTTCCAAGATATTTCAAAAAAACTGCAATATTCCGCATAGCACCCTCACAGTCCGAACCGGGTCAGCACGATCACGGCTGACAGGATCACCGCACCCAAAGCATATGCGCCGAAGTCGCGGCGTTTGTAGCGAAGCAGCTTCATTTTTGTTCTGCCGTCACCGCCATGATAGCAGCGACATTCCATGGCTGTTGCCAGCTCATCCGCCCGGCGGAAGGCGCTGATGAACAGCGGCACAAGGATGGGAACAAGGGCTTTTACCCGATCCATTAGCTTACCGGTTTCAAAATCCGCGCCGCGGGCCTTTTGCGCCGACATGATCTTATCCGTTTCTTCGATCAATGTGGGAATGAAGCGCAAAGCAATGCACATCATCATCGCCAGCTCATGCACCGGAACTTTGATCTTTTTCAAGGGATTGAGCAAGGACTCCAAACCGTCCGTCAAGGCAATGGGAGATGTGGTATAGGTCAGCAGGAATGTGCCGGCGATCAGCATCAGGATCCGTGCAACCATATAGATAGAGCGGATCACGCCTTCCAGGGTGATCGTAACTCCCCACAAATCCACTAAAACCGTCTCGCCCTGGGTAAAAAACAAGTTCAGAAGACCGGTGAAGATCAGAATGAACACCAGCGGCTTCATACCCCGGACAAACGCCTTGCCGGGAATCTTGGAAATGCCGATGCAGGTGAGCAAAAACACCAGCATCAGGCCATAAGATGCCGGTCCGGAGGCCACAAAGAGCGCAACGATATAAACCACCAGCAAAACCAGCTTGGTTCTGGGATCCATGCGGTGGATGACGGAATTTCCCGGGAAATACTGACCCAGGGTAATATCTTTAAGCACCGATGATCCCCCCTTTCAGGGCATCGATGGCCTGTTCCATGGTATATACAGGGGGCAGCTTCAGCCCCAGCTTTTGCAATTGCAGAAACACCTGCGTCACTTCCGGGATGTCCAGACCCATATCCACCAGATCCCAGGCATGGGTGAACACCTCGCCGGGCGCGCCGTCCATAGCAACATGTGCCCCATTCATAACGATCAGGCGATCTGTCAAGAGCGCAACGTCATTCATAGAGTGGCTCACCATCATAATGGTGGCGTTTTTCGCCTGACGGTAGGCTTCGATATTGGCAAGGATCTCCGCCCGTCCGGCAGGATCCAGGCCTGCGGTAGGCTCGTCCAGGATCAGCACCTCCGGCTCCATTGCGATCACACCGGCAATGGCAACACGGCGTTTCTGACCGCCGGAAAGGTCAAAGGGCGATACCTCCAGCTGTTCCTCAGTCAAGCCGACAAATCCCGCGGCTTCCCGCACACGGCGGTCGATCTCAGCCTTGGAAAGGCCCATGTTTTTCGGGCCAAAAGCGATGTCTTTATATACAGTTTCTTCAAACAACTGATATTCCGGGTACTGGAATACCAAGCCCACACGGAACCGGGCCTGCCGGGTGGTTTTCTTATCCGACCAGATGTCCACACCATCCAGAATGACTTTTCCGGATGTGGGTTTCAGCAGGCCGTTCAAATGCTGCATCAATGTGGATTTTCCGGAGCCGGTATGTCCGATGATGCCGATGAATTCACCACGATTCACAGAAAAGGACACGTCTTCCAGCGCCGTGTGCTCAAAAGGAGTACCGGCGCTGTAAATATGTGTCAGGTTTTGTATCTGTAAAATCGGTGACAATGTTTTCTACCTCCAGCGGGTCAGACCTTCCATTTTTCAAAAAGTATCTGCGCGCATTGTTCGGGGCTCAATCTGTCCAGTGGCAGATCCGCGCCCATTTTGTTCAATTTCCAACATAATTCCACGGTTTCCGGTGCGGCGAGACCGATGCTGTGGAGCAGCTCAACCTGGGAAAATACCGCTTCCGGTGTGCCGTCTGCCGCGACCTTGCCCTTGTTCAGGACGATGACACGCTGTGCTCTTGCTGCCTCGTCCATGTGATGGGTAATGAGGATCACCGTGATCCCCTTCTCCCGGTTCAGCATCTCAATGGTCTCCATGACCTCTTTCCGGCCTCTGGGGTCCAGCATGGCCGTGGGCTCGTCCAAAACGATGCACTTGGGCTCCATGGCGATGATTCCGGCAATGGCGATACGCTGCTTCTGACCGCCGGAGAGCAGGTGCGGCGCGTGTTCACGATACTCGTACATACCCACCTGTTTCAGGGCCAGATCCACGCGGCGACGAATCTCTGCACTGGAAATACCCAAATTTTCCGGGCCAAATGCCACATCCTCCTCCACCACATTGGCAACGATCTGGTTGTCCGGGTTTTGGAAAACCATGCCCGTGGTTTTGCGGATGGTAAGAAGCTTTTCCTCGTCCATGGTATCCATTCCGAAAACATAAACCTTACCGCCGCCGGGGAGCAATATGGAGTTGAAATGCTTTGCCAAAGTGGATTTTCCGCAGCCGTTACCGCCCAAAACCGCAACAAAGCTGCCGTCCTCGATGGTCAGGGACAGGTCTTCAAATACGGTGACACCGGGCGTATCATCCACGCCCGGATACGTATACGACAAATTTTCTACTTTGATTGCAATGTCCAAACGACATTCCTCCTGATCAGGGTGTCCAGCGTCCCGTTGAGCCGCAGGGCAGCATGATGCCCGTGGATTTCACAGGCAGTCCCAATTCACCAACCGTCGTTTTACCGCCATGCTCCGCGCCAAACACCACATCGGATGCGTAGCCGACAGCGGAAGGAGCCAGGCCGGTGGTATAGGAATTGATGATAACAAATAAAGGATTATCCGTCAAGAGCTTTGCAGTCTCCAACAGGAACGGATAGAAGCTGGTCTCCATCTTCCAGATCTCACCGCTGGGTCCCCGTCCGTAGCTGGGGGGATCCATGATGATGCCGTCATAACGGCGTCCACGGCGAATTTCACGCTGAATGAATTTTCCGCAGTCGTCCACGATCCAATGGATGGGCTTGTCGGCAAGACCGGAGGCCTGGGCATTCTCCTTTGCCCAGGCGACCATACCCTTGGACGCGTCCACATGATACACCTCTGCCCCACCGGCTGCCGCCGCCAGGGTGGCACCACCGGAATAGGCAAACAGGTTCAGTACCCGCACAGGCCGACCGGCATTGGCGCATTTCTCCCGGATAAAATCCCAGTTTGCCGCCTGCTCCGGAAAAACGCCGGTGTGCTTGAAATTCATGGGCTTCACATTAAAGGTCAGATAGTCCTTATAATGGATCTGCCAGCGTTCCGGCAGCTTATGGTCGGACCAATGGCCGCCGCCGGTATTGGAACGCAAATATCTTGCGTCATATTTCTTCCAGCCGGGATGGCTCTTGGTGGTGTTCCAGATCACCTGAGGATCCGGGCGGACCAGCAGGTATTTTCCCCACCGTTCCAACCGTTCACCGTCCGAGGTGTCCAGGACTTCATATTCTTTCCATTCATCGGATAACCAAATCATGGCGTTCTCCTTAAAATCATGTCTATTCAAATACCTTTGGGAATCCTCCGTGAATGTGACAGGTCACATAGGGCAGATCCAAACCGATATTCTTATCATTGTTAAACCCGTGGAAAGACGCAGGGTTGCCATTCTTATCCACCAGATAAATATAGTTTTCGCCCCGGCAGGACTTCCACAGACCAACCTCAGATGCCTCAATGATCGCATCCACCTTTGCCTGTGTCATCTTCACCAGAGACCGCTGAACCACATTGGTGCAGCCGGTAGTGGCTACTGCCTTGCAGGTTGTGCAGAAATCCACCATCACATGGCAATCGCAGGGCTCAGAGGGCAGATCCTCGGGATACACCAGCACCTTCTCCACACGGCTCAGGCCATGCTGATGGGTACGCACATCCTGATAACAGGCGGCTGTTGCCAAATTGCCGCAATCTACACAGACAACAGCTGTGACAAAGTTTTCCTCATTATACAAAACCTCGGATTCCAATCCGCGATGAAGGGGCTCCATGACCTTACGCCACAGCTGACAGGCCACATTACCGCCGCTGACACCGGTGATCGCTTCCGGATGCTCATAGCCGGTCCAGACAGACGCAGTGTACTTGTTGGTGTAACCGCAGAACCAGCGGTCCTTGGCGCTTGTGGTGGTACCGGTCTTGCCGCAGATGTCATAATCATAGCCCTTGAAATCCGCATAGCGGCCCGTACCGGAATCCACCGCCTGATCGAGGCAGTAGTTGATATAATCCACGGTCTTTGCGCTGAGGATCTGGTTGGACTGCTGTTCATTATTATAAATGAGGTTGCCGTCATTGTCGTAGATCAGCGTATAGGTCCGGGCATCCCGGTAAGTGCCGTTATTGGAAAAGGTTGCATATGCCGTTGCCATATCCCGCACGGTCACGCCAACCGTAGGCGCACCCAGACCAAGGGGCGCCCAGGCCACGTCGGAGAAGATCTTGCCGGTGGAATTGGTGTATTCCTTGACCAATGTGGACAGCTGGAACTTGTCCTTGGCAAAGTTAAAACTGTATTCCAGGCCCATTTCATCCAGGCCATTGATGGCCACCGCGTTGACGGAATCAACGACAGCACTCATAATGGTACGGCTCAGGGAATACTCCCGGTTGGAGTTTCTGGGGAAGGGACTTCCGTCCACATAATACAGGGGCAGATCCTCCACCACCGTAGCAGGCGTGTAAATTCCCAGCTCAAAGGCAGGGGCGTAAACGCTCAGGGGCTTGATGGAAGAACCGGGCTGGAGCTTGGAGTCCGTTGCTTTGCTATAGGCATCGTGAACGGTCTTCTCACCAACACCGCCGGCAATGGCCACAATGTCGCCGGTCTCGTTATCGATCACCACAATACCGGACTGGAGCTGCTGGATACTGTCCGTATCCGGGATCTCGTCCAGATTGGTGTAGATCTTGTCCACCTGCTTCTGTACAGTCATATCCAGCGTGGTGTAAATATGCAGACCGCTTTGGCATACCAAACGCTTAAAGTCGTTCTTCGCGTCCGTATCCGCGGTATCCCAATCCACGCCGCCCCGTTCGCAGAAATACTGGGCCACATCTTCCAGAACCACATCTACGAACCAGGAATAAACCTCCCGGGATGCGTCGTTGCCCACGGTTGTGGCTTTTCCGCATTGGGGGCAATAGGTCTTGCCGTCGTCTTTTGTAATAAAGGTGCCCACTTTACCGTGATAGCCGCAGTCTTCGTTGATGCAGTCGCTGTAACGGTCTTCCTCGTCAATGCCCCGTTTCAGGGTCAGATTCTCGCTGTCCACAAGGGCCTGCTGATATTCCTCATCCGTCAGCCAGCCGTATTCCTTCATCATATACAGGGTGTCTTCCCGGCGGCGTTTGTTCCGCTCCATACCGGTCAGCTGTTCGCCCTTGTAATCATCCAGGCCGGTACGGTAAGGATTGAACAAGGAAGGGTTGTTGGTGATACTGATCAATGCGGCGCACTCGGCAGTATTCAGATCTTCCAGTTCTTTGCCGAAATACTCCGCTGCCGCGGGCTTGATGCCCTTGCAGCGCTCGCCAAGGTAGATCTTATTCAGATACCATTCAATGATAAACTTCTTGTCATACCGCTTTTCAAATTCCGTAGCACGGAATATCTCCAAAACCTTACGCTGAACGGTAACATCATCCGCAGACTCGTCGTATTCCAAATACAAATTCTTGATGAGCTGCTGCGTGATGGACGAGCCGCCGAATTCCCGGCCGCCCACGAACATGCTGACACAGGCACGGATGGTGGGGATCCAGTCCACACCCTGATGCTCGAAGAATCTGTGGTCTTCGATGGCCACAGCCGCATAGATCAGATCCTGGGGGATCTCGTCATAGGTCGCCCAGTCTTCGTCCGTATCCGCGTGCAGTCGCTGCAATACCTGAATGTCGCCGTTGGCATCCGTGTAATACATGACGCTGTTGCCGCTCTGGTCAAAGTCGCCCATGACCACCTCAGCATTGCCCAAAACGGAATCGCTGTTCAGGTAATCCGCCAGCAGCCACACAAAGGCGAACATACAGATGGCGCCAATAACCAGGACTGTTGCTAATGCTCCCAGCAATATTTTAATAAAAGTATAGGCGCCCTTCCAGAAACCGTGCAGCTTGTTCCACGGCTCCGGCAGTGACCAGGATTGTCTGGTTACCTGACGCACTTCTTCGTTAAAATCATTCTCCATAATGTTACCTCCATATGACAGCAAAAGAAGATCGAAAATGCCGCTGTCAGCATAATCGCATAGGACTAGCCGTATAATTATAGCATACCCCAACAAAAAACGAAAGACCCAATTTATTAATAAAGTTAAAATTTCCTGCCATACTATCCTCAAAAGGAGGATGGATATGAAATTTCGCAAAATATTGCTGACAAATTTGCTGCTTTTCGGCTTTATTCTGGGCATCCACGAAGGGAAGGTTGCCCTTTGGAAAGACGGAGTGAAAAGACCCGTCAAGGTATTCCCCTACCAGGCATCCATGTTCCCCGAGGAGGATCAAAAAAGGTTGCAAGAAGGAATCCATGTAGACACGCTGAACGAGCTGTATAAAATGATCGAAGATTATTTTTCCTGAACAGGAACATTTTACCTGTGACAGCATATGGTAGAATGTACGCGGAATAAATCATGCAATGTTACCAATTGATTTTCTTCTTGCTATGCTGTAAAATATAGAAAACGGCACAGGAGGAATCATCATGTCTGATCAATACGGATCCGACTTCATCACCATCACGGATGAAGACGGTCTTGAATACGAACTGGAAGTGCTTCTCACAGTGGAGTTCAACGGCGCAAGCTATCTTGCTGCTGTGCCGGTGGCGGAGGAGCTGGATCCGGAAGTGCTGGTTTTCAGATCCGAAGAAGAAGACGGCGAACCCATCCTCTGCGTGATCGAAGATGAAGAGGAGCTTGAAGCTGTCAATAACCTGATTATGGACTCCCTGTATCAGGACTTAGAAGAATAAAATATCTCCTGCTTGGTGCGTGATGTGTCCTTTTGGACCCACATTTATTGATAGGGATGCCAGTTTCCCGGTTGGATTGCAGACCTCCCGCCTGCGCTATGACGTACGGTGGACGTTGGGAGCAGCTAAAATCGGGAGCAGCAACCCACCTGCCTTTTCGTGCAGGTCATAATCGGATGCACACGGCCAAAGCGGGATTGGGCATGGAAAACGGCGGTTTTCCATGCCTTTTTTATGAAGTTTTTGTAATATTTGAAATTACAGCAAAGAAAATACTTGCAACTGGCGATAAAATCGGTTATAATACCCAAGTCTATGCGCAAACATAGCGCAATGTACCATAAGTACAATGAGAGGAATTGATTTTACATGAGCGCATCCAACAAAAAGAAACTCCGCAAAGAGCAGAATGCTGCTGCTATGACGGAAAAGCAGAAAAGAGAAAGACAGGAAGCCAAAAAGCTGAAGGCCTACACCTGGACATTTGCCATCGTTATGATCCTTGTGGTCGCAATCGTGGTTGGTGTCGTGGTTACTCCTTTGGTAGACGGCTGGGTTCGCCAGCTCAGTCACGCTGTGACCATTGGTGATCACAAGCTGTCTGCAGCAGACTTGACTTACTTCTACATCGATACCATTTCTGATTATCAGCAAACGGTATACAGCCAGTATTACAGCTCCTTCGGCAGCTACTGGTCCATCATGCTGGGCTTTGATACAACCAAGCCTCTGAATGAGCAGCAGTACAACACCGAACAGACCTGGGCAGATTACTTCATGGACAAGGCTATTGAAGATGCCAAGAGTGTTTACGCGCTGTATGATGATGCCGTTGCCAATAACTACAAATTGAGCGACGAGGATCAGAAGAGCCTGGACTCCTATGCTGATACAATCGAGCTGTATGCAACCTACTACGGCTTCAGCAACACCAAGTCCTATCTGCGCAACACCTACGGCAACGGTGCCAGCGAAAAGAGCTATATGGAATACTATAAGGTCTGCGCCGTGGCATCCTCCTATCTGAGCGACTATTCCGACAAGCTGGAATACGACACTGAGGATTACCGCGCATACGAAAAGGACAAGTTCCACGACTATTCCACCGTTTCCTATGTTTACTACACTCTGAACTACACCTCCTACCTGGGTGAAGGCACCAAGGGTGAAGACGGCAAGACCACCTGGACTGACGAAGAGCGTGACGAAGCCCGCAAGGCATTGGCAGCTGACATCGAAGTATTGAAGGCTGCAGGTATCACCGACAAGGACTCCTTTGATAATGCAATTCAAGCTCTGGAAGTAAACAAGATCGAAGAAGGCTCCACCAAGAAGGCCCCCACAGCCACCGAAGTGAAGCATGCTTTCTTTGCAAATGTCACCCACGGTGAAAAGGTTGTGGAATGGCTGCAAGCTGAGGACCGCAAGGCCGGCGATCTGGATGCCTTTGAAAGCTACACCTACGCCGATCACGAGGATGACGAGCACGAGCACGGCGATGACTGCGGCTGCGACAGAACTGTTGACGCTTACACCATCGTGCTGTTCAACAATCTGTGCGATCACACCGCAAAGATGGCCAATGTGCGTCATATTCTGGTGAAGTTCGAAGGCGGCACAACCGATAAGGATAAGAACACCACTTACAGCGATGCTGAAAAGGCAAAGGCAAAGGAAGAGGCCGAAAAGCTCCTGCAGGAGTGGCTGGACGGCGATGCAACCGAGGAAAGTTTCGGCGAATTGGCCAACTCCAAGAGCGACGACAACAACGGCAAGGTAACCAACGGCGGTCTGTATGAAGACATTCGTCAGGGCCAGATGGTTGAGAACTTCGAAAACTGGTGCTTCGCAGAAGGCCGTAAGGCTGGCGACACCGGCATCGTAGAGACAGAATATGGCTACCATGTCATGTACTACTCTTCCACTGATGAAATGTGCTATCGAGATGTCATGATCGAATCCGATCTGCGCAGCGAGGACACTGAGAAGTGGCACGATGCGCTGATCGAAAAGATCTCCTGTAATGTTGTCAACCTGAAAATGATGGACTACGACTATATCGTCAGCCAATAAAATTTCGATCCCGGGTCACACGACCCGGGATCTTTTTGTATATTCCCTGCCACGCCTGCAAAGAATGAAACCGTAGGGGGAATGGAAATGAAAGCAAAGCTTGGTTACCTGCTTGCCGGAACAATCGCCGGGGCAATCAACGGGCTGCTGGGCGCGGGGGGCGGCATGATCCTCGTTCCTCTGCTTACAATGATTTGCTGTATCGACGAGAAACGGGTCTTTTCCACATCTGTTGCAATTATACTGCCGATCTGCCTTGTTTCCCTGTCTATATCCCCCGGACTTGCCGATCTGCCATGGAAGGAAGCCTGGCCTTATTTGCTTGGGGCTGTTCCCGGTGGGATCATGGCAGGTATTTTCGCGAAAAAGATCCCGGTGAAGTGGCTTCACCGGGGTTTGGGACTTTTGATCATTTACGGAGGAATTCAATATCTATGCTGAATCCCCTGTTTGCGATACCCGTGGGACTGATTCTGGGATTTCTGGCAGGCCTGGGCGTTGGCGGCGGATCCTTGCTGATCCTTTGGCTTACCTTAGTTGCCGGTATGGAGCATTCCGCCGCACGGGCCATCAACCTGATGTTTTTCATTGCCGCAGCGGGAAGTGTCAGCTTTTTCCGCTGGAAAAAAGGAGCTTTGGAGCTGAAAACGATCCTTCCTGCAGTTATTGGCGGCTGCATTGCAGCAGGACTGTGCTCCTGGATTGGAAACACAATCGACCAAAATATTTTGCGAAAGATTTTCGGAGGACTTCTCCTTGTTACCGGCATCCGGGAGCTGCTTTACCGGCCGCGAAACGCCAGATAACCTTCCAATATCAAGGATGCGGCCACCGCATCCACCGTATTCTTCCGCTTCTGCCCATGATAATTGTGCTGGGACAGAATGTTATGGGCCTCCACCGTGGTACGACGCTCGTCCCACATTTCCACCGGCAGACCGGTTGCATTTTTCAGTTCCTCGGCAAATTCCCGGCACAGCTGAGCGCGAACGCCCTCCGTGCCGTCCATATTCCGGGGCAGACCCACAACAATCTGGCCTACCTCATTTTCCTTAGCAAGACGCACGATGTCTGCAATGGCTTTTTCCTTGTTGCGGCTGGGCACAACAGTTGTGGAACCCACAATACTGCAAAGCAAATCCGAGATAGCAACACCCGTACGGGCATCCCCGTAATCAATTCCCATGATTCTATTCATAAACGCTTCTCCATTTCTTTTTTCTATATTATAACTGATAAAAAGTAAAAAAGAAAGGCAAAATTTTGCCTTTCTTTTAATTCATGATCCAGACTCCAAAGCTCAGATACGCCGCGAAGGTAAGCCAGATCAGATATGGGATCTGCAACAATGCCGCTTTCTTATCCACCTTATTGAATTGCAGGATCATCAGTAATACAAGCGCCCACAAAAGCAGCAGCCAGAAAAACGCAAAACCAAAGGCCTGTGCATTGAAGAAGATCAGACTCCAAAAGAAGTTGACGATCAGCTGCGCTACATAAAGATTCAGACCTTTGCTTTTGGCGGTGCTATCCTTGCTCAGCCAGATCCTGGCAGCGCTGATGCCCATAAGAGCGTACAATATGGGCCACACAACGCCAAATACCCATCCCGGCGGTGTCAGCGCAGGTTTGACTACTGCGGTATCATAAGCCGCCATTGCGTCCATGGAAAGCAACGCAGACAAGCCCCCCACGGCTAAGGCGATCAGGGCACTGATGATATATGGTTTCCACTGTTTCAGCTTCATTCTTTATCCCTCCCGATAAAGAATATGTCTTTATCCCCACGGATTATGCTTCATCGCAAAAATATACGAAAATTTGGCAAAAAAGTTGTTGACTATACGCATTTCCTGTGGTAGAATGTATTCACCTGTGAAAAAACGGGCTTTGTTTTATGCCCTTTTTCAGCTTCGGGGCGGAAATGTAGTTGTCCGCTTTCTAAATCTTTCTAGCCGGAGTGATACAGGGAGGCAATTATTTAAGGAGGTGCCGTAATGCGCGTAAAAGTCACTTTGAGATGTTCCGAGTGCAAGCAAAGAAACTACAACACCATGAAAAACAAGAAAAACGACCCTGACCGTCTCGAAATGAGCAAGTATTGCAGATTCTGCAAAAAGCACACCACTCACAACGAGACCAAGTAAGGAGAGGCAAAAGATGGCTGAAAACAAAAAGCAAAATTGGTTCAAAAGAACCTGGGGTGCAGTTTGCAGATACTTCCGTGAACTGAAGAGCGAACTGAAGAAGGTTGTTTGGTCCACCCCCAAGCAGGTGTTGAAGAACACCTTGATCGTCATCGCATGCGTTCTCGTGGTTGGCGTGTTCGTTTGGCTGTTCGACTTTGGTGCTCAGGTCAGCGTTAACGCTCTGATCGAAGCCGTCACCAGCCTGACCCACGGTCACGCTCACTAAGGAGCTACCATGGCGGAGGCTGCAAAGTGGTATGTGGTCCATACCTATTCCGGTTATGAGAACACAGTAAAAGCCACCATCGAAAAGACCGTTGAGAGCCGTCAGTTACAAGATGTGATCCAGGCGATCTCCATTCCTATGGAAACCGTCACCGAGATTACCGAATCCGGCGTCAGCAAGACCTACGACCGTAAGGTTTATCCCGGTTATGTTCTTGTAAAGATGGTTTACAGCGATGACACCTGGCATGTTGTCCGCGGCGTCCGGGGTGTTACCGGATTTGTCGGCACATCCAGCAACGAACCCACTCCCTTGACAGACGATGAAGTCTACGCAATGGGCGTTGAGAAGAAGGAAATCATTGTCAACTACGAAGTTGGCGATACTGTCCGCATCCTCGACGGTCCTCTGAGTTCCTTCACCGGTGTTGTCGAGAGCATTGAGGTTGACAAAAATTCGGTCAGCGTGATTGTTTCCATGTTTGGCCGCGAGACCCCGGTCGAGTTCGAGCTGGACCAGATCGAGGTCGTATCCCAGTAAACGCATCGAACCGTTTATCGGTTGGAACGTGGGAGGGGCCCGCGCCCCGAAAGAAATGCGCAAAGCGCATCATTACCACATTTTATTCAGGAGGTGCTTATTATGGCACAGAAAGTTACAGGTATTATTAAACTGCAAATCCCTGCCGCTAAGGCAACCGCTTCTCCCCCTGTCGGCCCCGCTCTGGGTCAGCATGGCGTAAACATCGCCGCTTTCATCAAGGACTTCAACGCCCGTACCACCAACATGGAGGGCTACAAGATTCCTGTTGTCATCACGGTTTACGCAGACCGCAGCTTCACCTTTATCACCAAGACTCCCCCCACCCCTCTGCTGGTTCTGAAGGCCGCAGGTCTGCAGGGTGGTTCCGGTGTCCCCAACAAGAACAAGGTTGGTTCCATCACTGCTGCTCAGGTTACTGAGATCGCAAAGACAAAGCTGCCCGATTTGAACGTCAATTCTCTGGAAGCTGCTGAGAGCCAGGTTCGTGGCACTTGCCGCTCCATGGGCGTTACCGTTGTTGACTAATATTTGCTGACCGGGGTTTTACCGCCTCGGAAATGTGGGAGGATTATTCCGCATCACCACTATATAGGAGGAAAATACATTGTTTAGAGGTAAAAAGTACAAGGAGAGCGCAAAACTCATTGATCGCTCCGTTCAATATGATCCCGCTGAGGCCCTGGACCTGGTTGTGAAGGGTGCTTCCGCAAAGTTCGACGAGACTGTCGAAATTCACATCAAGTTGGGTGTTGACTCCCGTCACGCTGACCAGCAGGTCCGCGGTGCCGTGGTTCTGCCCAACGGTACCGGTAAGACCGCTCGCGTGCTGGTCTTCGCTAAGGACGCTAAGGTTGACGAGGCTCTGGCTGCAGGTGCTGACTATGCCGGCGGTATGGAACTGGTCGATAAGATCACCAAGGAGAACTGGTTTGAGTTCGACGTGGTTGTTGCTACTCCCGACATGATGGGCGTAGTTGGCCGTCTGGGTAAGGTTCTGGGCCCCAAGGGCTTGATGCCCTCCCCCAAGGCCGGCACCGTGACCCCCAACGTCACCGCTGCTGTCACTGAGATCAAGGCTGGTAAGGTCGAGTACCGTCTGGACAAGACCAACATCATCCACTGCCCCATCGGCAAGGTCTCCTTCGGCACTGAGAAGCTGGTTGAGAACATGGATACTCTGGTTTCCGCAGTTGTTAAGGCTAAGCCCGCCGCTGCCAAGGGTCAGTATATCAAGTCCTGCACCGTGGTTTCCACTATGGGTCCCGGCGTGAAGGTCTCCACCGCTAAGTATCTGTAAGATATAGATGCAATAACCCCCAACGGAATTTTGAAGTGACCCCAAAAAGTTAGACAAATATTTCTAACCCAAATTGTTTAAGCTGCCGAAAGGGCTTGCTGTCTGTGTAATGCAGGTGGCAAGCCCTTTAGTCTTGCCTTAATTCGCCGGTTGTTG
>SVLT01000017.1 GCA_015067845.1 Oscillospiraceae bacterium | reverse complement strand
AAAGCATCATTTGCATAGTTATTGCAGATATTGATGGTTTTGGCGGGAGCGCCGGTGATGTGCATGGAGTAGTCACCGTCGTGGGCATAAGCATCGGTGACCTGCAGGGTGATCGCATCACCGGCAGCACTGAAGTTGGTGTTGGTCCAACCGGTGGGCACAGTCAGGTTGGGGTACACGTTTACATCGCGTACTTCACCGAATGCGCCATTGGCGATCAGATTGGGGGCGGAAACGACTGTTTCCACAGTAGGTTCAGCATCTGCAGCACGGGCCAGGTTCAACCCGGAACCTGCAAAGATGCCTAGCACCATACATACTGACAGCAGTATGATGATGCCGCGTTTGAGATCGGTTTTCATCGCAGTATCTCCTTTCATTTTTGGGTCTTCGCTGTTTATTATTCGGCTTTGCGCCTTGTAATACATTGTGATCCTTCCCTTCAGGAAGGGGCCGCTTAGGGGTATAACATCGCATTTTGCATATTTGTTCTTTTATTGTAGCACAATTTTCTTCAATTGGAAAGTATTTTTTAGAAAATTTTGAACAAATTTCGCAAGTTTGTTTTTTGCACATTGCACACAAAAAATACCCTGCGGAATACTCCGCAGGGTATCTGCTTTTTATTCCATAACCGTGCCGTCCGGATTGAACAGGGGCAGCTTTTCCAGATAGATCAGGTCCTCCCGATTCTGGGCATCGCCCTCCGCCAGAATGGCCATCCGTCCGCAGACGATACCGCCGGCCTTTTCTACCAAGGCTTCCAGCGCCAGCAGGCTCTCGCCCGTAGAGATCACATCGTCCACGATCAGGATCTTCTTGCCCTTGATCAGCTCGGCATCCGCACCGTCCAGATACAAATGCTGCTCCTTGGCGGTGGTGATGGAGTTGACCGTCACCTCAAAAATGTCCCGCATGTACAGCTTTGCACCCTTCCGCGCCAGGATGTACTTCTCGTTCCCGGCTTGACGGGCCATCTCATGAGCCAGAGGAATGCCCTTTGCCTCCGCGGTGATGATATAGTCGTACTCAGGCGCAACTTTCAGCAGATCCCGTGCACAGGCAACCGTCAGCTCCGGGTCACCGAAAATAACAAAACCGGCAATGTACAGTTTATCCGTTACCGGACAGATGGGCAAATGCCGCTGCAAACCGGCGATATTCATCGTATAAAACATAGGAAACAACCCCTTATTTTTCTTTGATTTCTATCAATATTATACCGCAAAGGCGGAAAATGTCAAGTTTATACCTTGTCGCGGTGCACCACGGGCTTGGGTTTAATCTCACCTGCGGCGGTCAGGGCCATCTTGGTCAGCAGCGGGCCGACCAGCTCATAGATCAGCACGGAGAACAGCACGATATTGCGGATCAGCGCGCCGGCTTCCCCAAATTCCGCGGCCACGACCACGGACATACCCAATGCAACACCGGCCTGGGGCAACAGCGTGATGCCCAGGTATTTGCAGATGGTGGGCTCGCACCGGGTCAGCTTTGCGCTGACATTTGCGCCGAAGATCTTGCCCGCGCTGCGGCTGAGTATGTAGGCAACGCCGATGCCTACCACCACGATATCGCCAAACACCGTCAGATCCAGCTCCGCGCCGGAAATCACGAAAAACAGCACATAGATCGGAGCCGTCCAACGCTCGGTTTTGTGCATGATCTCCTCGGAAAAGTCGCACAGATTGCAGAAAATGCAGCTGCACATCATAGTCACCAGCAGGGAAGAAAATCCGATTTCCAGACCGCTTTCAAAATGGAAACGGAGCTTGGAAAGAGCGGTGCAGATGATGACAAAGGCCACCGCCAGGCTCAGCCGCTTGGAGCCGGAATTAAAGAACTTCTCCACTATGCTGAACACCCAGCCAACTGCGGCACCCAGCAAAAGCGAACCGAATATCTCGATCATTGGATTGACCAGTAGGGAAATCACACTTACAGAGCCGCTGATCAGGGCTCGGGCGATGCCGCTGGACACCGCAAACACCACCAGACCCACCGCATCGTCCAACGCCACGATGGGGAGCAAAATGTTGGTCAGCGGGCCCTTGGCCTTATACTGATTGATGACCATAAGGGTAGCTGCCGGAGCTGTTGCGGTGGCAATGGCACCCAAAATGATGCAGGTGGAAACGGGAAGCCGCTCCTCGCCCAAAATCAGGTGCAGACCCAGTAAGGTCAGGTCCACCAAAACCGTTGCAGCCAATGCCTGAAAAACGGCAATAATGGTTGCCTGCCGTCCGGTCTTACGCAAAGCGGAAATACGGAACTCACCTCCGATAGAAAATGCTATGAACCCCAGAGCCACATCGCACAGAAGCCCCATTTTTTCCACAAATTCCATGGAGTCGAAGCCCAGGCCGGGAATTCCCAGCCGTCCCAACACCAACGGGCCGACCAAAACGCCCGCCACCAGATAGCTGGTCACATCAGGCAGATTTAATTTGGAAGTGAGACGGGACAAAAACAGACCGGCAAACATGGCAACACCAATGGCCAGTAAAATTTCCACGAAAAAATCCTTCTTTCAAACAAAAATTCCTTGCTCATTATAGCACTATCTTTCTACATTGCAAGAGGTTTTTAACAAAAAAGTCCGCTGCCTCGCGGCAGCGGACTTTCCCCATAAAGGGTTTGGAAAGAAGAGAGGTATAAAAAGAGGTCTTGCGAGGTAAAGGCGCGGCACACGGCTTCCGCTGTCCTTTACGCATTCATCATAACGCAAGGTTTTGAACAACACATCACAAAATTGTGAACATTTCGTATTTTATTCCACCGTGACGGATTTCGCCAGATTCCGGGGTTTATCCACATCGCAGCCCCGGTTCAGGGCAACATAGTAGGAAAACAGCTGCAAGGGGATCAGCGTCAGACTGGGCTGCAGCACCGGCAGGATGGTGGGCACGGTCAAAATGCCGTCCGCCTGCTTTGCGGCCTCTTCAGCCGTTTCCTGCAAGGTCACACACAGCACATCCGCACCCCGGGCCTTCACTTCCCGGACATTGGCCATGGTCTTATCGAACAGGGGCTGCACCGTAGCCAACGCCACCACCAAAGTGCCGTTCTCGATGAGAGAAATGGGGCCGTGCTTCAATTCTCCGGCCGGGTACGCCTCGCTGTGGAGATAGGCAACCTCTTTCAGCTTCAAGCTGCCTTCCAGACAGATGGCGCTGTCCACATTCCGGCCAATATAAAAGGCATCGTGATGCCCGTAATAACGGCTGGCGTAGTACTGCACCTTTTCCACATTTTCCTTGGTCAGTATCTGCTCCGCCGCGCCGGGCAGCGCTTCCAAAGCTTCCACCCACGCACCATAGGTTTCGTCGTCCATGGTACCCAGCTGCTTCGCCATATAGGCCGCCAGCAGATACACCACCGCCAGCTGGGTGGAGAACGCCTTGGTGGTAGCCACGGCGATTTCCGGGCCCGCCCAGGTATAGATGGTCTGGTCGGCGGTCTTTGCGATGGCAGAGCCCACCACATTCACCACCGCCAGGGTCTTGGCGCCCAGGCGCTTGGCTTCCCGGAGGGCCGCCAGGGTGTCGGCGGTCTCGCCGGACTGGCTGATGATGATCACCAGATTGTGCTCATCCACCACCGGGTCTGAATACCGGAATTCCGATGCCATCACTGCTTCCGTGGGGATGCGGCAGGCCTTTTCGATGATATACTTGGCCAGCACCGACACATAGTACGCCGAGCCGCAGGCCACCAGATAGATTTTTCGCACATCCTTCAAATACTCCGCAGAGAGATCAATGCCGTCCAGAACAATTTCTCCGTTTTTCAGCCGGGGGCTGAGGGTATCTCTCAGGGCCTTGGGCTGTTCAAAAATTTCTTTCAGCATAAAATGGTCAAAGCCACCCCGTTCCGCTGCAGACAGCTCCCAGGTGATTGTCTCCACCTTCTTCTCGATGGGCTCGCCCACGAAATCGAAAAAGCGGACGCTTTTGTTGTTGAACACCACCATCTCCCCGTCCTCCATATAGGAAACGGTCTGGGTGTGCTTCAAAATGGCGGGTACATCGGACGCAATGTAGTTCTCCCCGTCGCCGTAACCGAAGATCAGGGGCGAATCCTTTTTGGCGGCCACGATGGTATCAGGCAGATCGGTACACAGAATACCCAGCGCATAGCTGCCCTCCAACCGGGGCAGCGCCTGGCGCACCGCGCCGATAAAATTGCCGGTCTGCTCGTAGTAGTAGCCAACCAGATTGGCCACCACTTCCGTATCCGTCTCGGAATGGAATTTCACACCCTTTTCCAGAAGCTGAGCACGGAGTTTCGCTTCGTTCTCGATGATGCCGTTGTGCACCACAGAGATCTTTCCGCTGTCGGAGACATGGGGATGGCTGTTTACATCCGAGGGCGCACCGTGGGTGGCCCACCGGGTATGACCGATGCCCACACAGCCGGGCACAGCCTGACCGTTCTCCGTCTTGTCGCAAAGCACCTGCAATCTGCCCTTTGCCTTGGCGACCTGCATTTCCTTTACACCATGCACACAGATACCGGCGGAGTCATATCCCCGGTATTCCAATTTGGACAGGCCCTCCAACAAAATGGGAGCGGCCTGGCGGTTACCTGCATATCCGACTATTCCACACATAGAATAACCTCCTGAAAAAATCGCGGTCCGCCCAGTAGCAGACCGCATCGGCTTTTCCTATTGTACATCCTTTGTGTGTATTTTTCAACTATAATTTTGTCATTTTTGATTTTTTCTAGTTTTTTCCAAAAAAGCTGAGGGTTTGTGCCTGCAATCCGTTCAGATCCGTCAGATCATCCGGCACGATCAGCCGCGCGCCCAGTTGTTCCAACTGCAATGCGGCCTCGCTCCCGTCCCGGAAGCAAAAAACCGGACTCCAACTTTCTTTCAGATTCCGTGCCGCGCCGCTCCAAGTGCCACCATGTCCCAAATCGCTCTGGGCAACGAAGGTTTTTTCTCCCAAAGCGTGGATCACCCGGTTTCGGCTCAGCGCCCGGATGGATGTAAAGGGGCAATCGAACCCCTCCTCACTGAGACACAGTACGCCATCTGTGCGCTCCTGCTTCATCAGCTCATCCGCTACCACGCTGATGACCCGTCCCCCGGCAGCCAGACAGGCGCTCTGGGCAATGCGATCCGCCCCCCGGGCGTTGCCGGACACCAAAACGAAACCCTGCCTTGCGGCTTCTTCCCCCACTCTGGCGGCAAATTTCCGGTTTGGCGGGTCAATGTCCCGGCTTCCCACCAAAGCGATCATGGGCATCTGCAAAAAGGACAGATCCCCTTTCGCCCACAAAACACCGGGGCTTTCCAATCCCAAGCGGTGTCGCATATGGGCAGGATATTCCGGGCTGACCCGTGTCACGGGAACGCAGTCCGCCTGCTTTGCCTTGGAAAGGTAATAGTGTAACAGCTCTGTGTCATCCAGCAGCTTCAAAATCCGCTCCGCCATATCCGGGGCACAGCCCAAAGCAATCAGATCCGCCGCCGTCAAATCCCGATCCTGGGTTGGTCGGGGCATTGCCGCCATCCGCGCCCCAAGGGTGCGCAGTCGGGCCGTACTCAGGGGTCTGCGGTTTGGATCTCCCAGGGTGCTGCTCAGAAGCAGAAATCCTTCTTCCCGGGCGTTCATCGGAATTTTCTCCTTGGCTTGGGCGCGACAGGGGCAGGTGCTTCCTCCGTCAGGGTGCCGTCAGCCTGCAAGATCATGGGGCGGATGGTGTAGCCGGAGAATTTGGCGATCTCGTCCAGTTTGGCCTTTTCCGGGAAGTTGCCTATGATAGAATATGCGCTTCCCTTCCGTCTTGCCCGGCCCGTACGGCCGATTCTATGAACATAATATTCATTTTCCTCGGGGATGTCGTAGTTGATGACACATTCCACATCGTCCACATCAATGCCCCGGGATGCCACATCCGTTGCGATGAGCACCGCCAGCTTGCCGTCCCGGTAGCGCTGCATGGTCTTTTCCCGAAGACTCTGCTTGATGTCGCCGTGGATGCAGCCGCAGTCCAGCCCGGTGCGCTGGAATTCATCGCACAACCGCTGGCACATATGCTTGGTGTTGCAGAAAATGATCACCCGTTCGTAGCCCTGGGTGCGGATCAAACGCAAAGTGGTCTCCGCTTTTTCCAAGGGTGTAACCGTCAGGCTGAACTGGTCAATATCCGGCTTGTCCTGCTGTTTCGGCTCCACGGTGATCTCCACCTCGTCCCGCTGGTACATCCAGGAAACGGTCATGACCTCCTGAGAGATGGTTGCGGAAAACAGACCCAGATTTTTGCGGTTTTTCACCTTTTCGATGATCCGGGTCACATCCTTGAAAAAGCCCATATCCAGCATCCGGTCGGCCTCATCCAGCACCACGGTCTGAATTTTGTCCAGACGAATGGTCTTGCGGTTGTAGTGATCCATCAGTCGTCCGGGGGTGGCCACCACGATCTGAGGCTTCTTTTGCAGTTGCTGGATCTGTCCGCCGATGCCCGCGCCGCCGTACAGCACCGCCACACGGATGCCCTGATAGTGGGTCAGCAGGCCCCGCAGCTCGTCACCGATCTGAATGGCCAGCTCCCGGGTGGGCGCCAGGATCAGACCCTGCACATCCTCGCAAGCGGCATCGATATGTTCGATCATGGGGATACCAAAGGCAAAGGTCTTGCCCGTGCCGGTGGGGGCCTTGGCGATCACATCCCGCCACTGCATGAAGTGGGGAATAGCCTCCGCCTGAATAGTTGTGGGATAGCCGTAGCCCTTTTTCTCCAGAGCTTTCAGCATGGGCTCGGACAGCCCAAGGTCGGCAAAAGTAATATTCTCGTTCATAATGTTCGTCCTTTTTTCTGATTTTTTCTTATTATATCAGTAAATTTCCGATTATGCAACGAAATAAAAAAGGCTTCTCCTTGAGGAGAAGCTGGCATTTGCGAGGAACGAGCAAATGACTGATGTGGTGTAGGCTGTGCAGCAGCTGTTGTAATCTGAACTGTCGCTTACGCAACACCACCTCATCCACCGCTAACGCGGTCCCCCTTCCCCTCAAGGGTAAGGCTTTTCGGTGCGTAAAGTAGGGGCGGCAATCTGCCGCCCCTATACCTTCCCCCGGGGGGAAGGTGGATTTTTCGACTGCAAGGGAGAAAAAGACGGAAGAGGAACGGCGGCAGAACTGATCTGGGAATATGCCCATATGTTGTCTAACCCGGTAGATTGCTCCCCCGCATTCCTCTTCCGACCTCACTTCGTTCGGCCACCTTCCCCCCGGGGGAAGGGTTTGGTTGTCTCTATACGATCTTGCCGTTAGTACCTATGGTCACCACCTGCCAGGGGATGAACTTTCCGCTTTCCTGCAAGGCTTTCTTCGCCGCAAATTCCAGTCCGCCGCAGCAGGGCACTTCCATACGCACCACCGTCACGCTGCGGATGTCGTTTTCCCGGAGAATGTGGGTCAGCTTCATACTGTAATCGATGCCGTCCAGCTTGGGACAACCCACCAGCACCACCCTGCCCCGGATAAAATCCTCATGAAACCGGGCGTAGGCATAGGCGGTGCAATCCGCGGCGATGAGCAGATCCACCCCATCCAGCCAGGGCGCGCGCATGGGCGCCAGCTTGATCTGCACCGGCCAGTTTGCCAGCCGGGATGATTTTCTTTTCTCCAGATGCTCCTTGACGGCGGCTTCGTTATAGGCCTCCGCCTCCCGTTCCACAAAGGTGATCGCCCCCGTGGGACAGGCCGGCAGGCAGTCACCCAATCCGTCGCAGTAGTCGTCCCTTAAAAGTTGGGCTTTTCCATCCACCATGCCAATGGCACCCTCGTGACAAGCATCGGCACACAGGCCGCAGCCGTTGCATTTTTCCCGGTCGATCTCTATAATTCTTCTTTTCATGCGGTTTTCCCCTCTTTCTGATTCTTCAGGATCTCCATCATGGCGTTGTACATCTCCTCGCCCACACATTCCTTGGCGTGGGCACACCACTGCACACAGCTGAGGGTGTCATTGTACGCCACGAAGCCGCAATGCTCACAGGGCATCTGGGTATCAATGGAGAACATCTCGATCTCATGACCGCACTGCGGGCAAACTTTTTCTATAATAGTAGGCGTTTTCGGTCTCGCCTGGCATCCAAACATAGTCATAACAATTACCTCCTTTTGTTTTCTATACTATAACAAGGATTTTTTCTTCGTTCTGTGACAACATCACAAAACCGCCCCGGATACTTCCGGGGCGGTGTGTTATTTTACGGTTTTGCGGTTTCTTTCTGCTCTTCTTTCTCTTTCTGCTCTCTGCGCATGTCCCGCAGCGCCTTCCGGGCGCGGCGATCCAGCTTGGAGGAATTGCTGAACCCTTCCGTGCTTTCCTTGCTGAATATGATCCGCAGGGTCATAAGAAGCAGCTTGATATCCAGCATCAAAGAGTAATTCTCGATGTACATCATATCCAACCGCAGTTTGTCATAGGGCGTGGTGTTGTACTTTCCGTAGATCTGGGCATAACCGGTAAGACCGCCCTTGACCTTTGTACGGAAATCAAATTCCGGCACGATCTTGCCGTACTTTTTCATGTGCTCCACCCGTTCCGGACGAGGACCCACCAAACTCATGTCGCCCTTGATGATGTTCAGAATTTGGGGCAGCTCGTCCAGTCGCGTGGCGCGGATGAAACGCCCAACCTTGGTGATCCGGGGGTCGTCGCCCTTGGCGGGGATGGATTTTCCGTTCTTTTCCGCATCCACGATCATACTGCGGAATTTCAGAATGTCAAACACCCGGTTGTCCAAAGTAGCTCTCGCCTGCTTATAAAATACCGGGCCACCGTCTTCCAGCTTGATCGCCAGCGCAATACACAGCATAATGGGCGTTGCGGGAATCATCAGCACCAGACACAGAACCAAGTCCATGATCCGCTTGACCAAACGCTGGACCGGGGTCAGTCCTGCCCCCTTGACCAACAGCAGCGGCGTATCAAACAGGTGAATGCCCTCCGCGCCGCGAAGGACGATATCTGTCACCTTGGGGGTCAGATATGCCCGGATCTTGTTGCGGTAGCAGAATTTCAGAATATCGTTCCGCAGATCCGCAGGCACATCGTTGATGATCACCGCATCATAGTTTACGATCTGATCACAGATGCTTTCCAGGCCTTCATCCATGGAGATCAGCTTTGACACATGGTACTTGTCCGGACGGGTCTCCATCTTGAATTTCAGAGTCACAGACTCATCCCGTCCAAGGATCATCACCATCTCCTTGGGGACATACAGATGGTGATAGATTGCGGAGTAGAGAAGCGTACACGCTATCACCACCGCCGCGCCCAAAACCATCAGCACCAGCATGGGTGCCACCGGGATCAGGTCATTGGCAATGAGGCACAGCTGCCAATAGGTGATAAAATTGGAAATGAACAGGGCAAGGATCTGCGACACGATCACATCCCCGTTGCGAAGATAGCCGAATTTGAAGCCGTCCATGCCGAAAAACAGCACCATGGCCAGCAGGCCGTAAATGCCGCACAGGACATACTTTCCGTAGCCGTCATACTCCGGGAACAAGCTGCTGTCGTAATTGTTACGGAAAATGAAATAGTAGATGACTGTCAGGATCAGCAGTTCGGCCAGGCCTTCGACACTGCGGATAAGGCTCTTCACGCCGCCCAACGTTTTCTCTCTTTGCATTGTGGTTTCCTCGTTCTCTTTTTCTTGCTGCGCCCACAGGGCAGATTTCCTCTTTTTTCATCTCTACAATCTCTTTGGCACATTATATCATTTTCTGCCGTATATTTCAACTCTAAATAATTCCATGGGCTTGGCGCACAAAAAACCACGGCAAAAGCCGTGGTTTTTTCTTCTTACAGATTGAAATACTTGTCGTATTCTGCAGGATGGGGAATGGCGGACATTTCTGCGCATTCGGCACGCTTGGTCTTGATGAAGTTACGCAGCAGCTCTTCCGGGAAGACACCGCCTGCGGTCAGATAGTCGTGATCCTTCTCCAAAGCATCCAGCGCTTCCGGCAGAGAGGTGGGCAGACCCTGCAGCTTTGCCTTCTCTTCCTCCGGCAGGTGGTACAGGTTCATATCGTAGGGACCCCAGCCGTTGGCATGAGGATCGATCTTGTTCTTTACGCCGTCCAGACCGGCCATCAAAATCGCCGCATAGCAGAAATAGGGGTTGCAGGTGGCATCGGGATTGCGCAGCTCAAAGCGCCGCTTGTCCGGGGACTTGGCATAAGCCGGAATACGGATGACCGCGCTGCGGTTGGAGGTGGCATAGCCCACGGTCACGGGTGCTTCGAAGCCGGGCACCAAACGCTTGAAGGAGTTGGTGCTGGGATTGGTCAGGGCGCACAGAGAGGCAATGTGCTTCAGCAGACCGCCCATGAAATAATGGGCCGTTTCACTCAGATGGGCGTAGCCGTTGTCGTCGGAGAAGACAGGCTGTCCGTCCTTCAAAAGCAGCATATGCACGTGCATACCGCTGCCGGCCTCGCCGTAGATGGGCTTGGGCATAAAGGTTGCGGTCTTTCCGTACTTCAAAGCAGTGTTGTGGATGATATACTTGATCATCATGGTGGCATCCGCCATGTGCACCATCTCACCCAGCTGGGGCTCGATCTCAAACTGACCGGATGCGGCCACCTCGGGATGGTGGTAGTTGATCTCAATGCCGGCATCCAGCATATGCATGCACATCTCGCTGCGGCACTCATAGGAAGTATCGAAGGGCTTGGCGATGTGATAATTCTTCTGCTTGGGCACGATCACGCCCAGGCCCTCGGTGGCGCTGTTCCAATAGGACTGCCGGGCATCCACAAATGCGCTGATCTCCCGTCCGCTGACCTGCCAGCCCACCTGATCGAACAGATAGAACTCAAATTCCGGCAGGATCTTCATGGTATCCGCCACGCCGCAGTCTTGCATATACTGCACCGCCGCCCGGACGATGTTCCGGGGGTACTGGGGCAGAGGACGGTTCTGGGGGGTGTCGATGATCATGGCATTGCCGGTCATGGAGAGGGTGGGAACGGAGCAGAAGGGGTCGATCACCGCGGTATCGGGATCGGGAATAAACACCATATCGCTCTTTTCCACCACGGCGTAACCGTAGTTGGAGGCATCAAAGCCGACGCCGCTTTTCATGGTATCCTCAGAAAAATTCTGGGCAGGAATGGTGACATGGCGGTACTGACCGTTGATGTCCACCATTTTGAAATCCACCATCTGAATGTTGTTTTCCCGGATCATATCTAAAATCTGGCTGACGCTTTTACCCATAATGATCTCCTTTGTTTTACAATTCTTTCTGTCAGAGGATATTTCTGACAGAACAATCATACAGGATTTGCCCGGGAAAATCAACTAGTTTTGTCTGTATATATTTGGTTTCTTTTCCAGAGGATACGCAACGAGCTCCGTGCTGTCCAGATCGCACCGGCGCATATCCACCGCGTTGATGCTCCGGTTTTCGTAGGTGGTGTAATAGTAGATGCCACGAGCCGTGTTGATGCAGGATGTGTATACGGTGATCACATCCCGTCCGTCCGGCAAACGGACACACCCCCGGGTCTGCTCCACAGTCCCCAAAATGTGAAAAAACTGGCTGACGCTCTCGGCTTCCCCATCACCGGACACGCTGTTGCATTTGGTGAATGCCGCCCGGACGAAACGGGACACCGAGGACAGGTCTCCGGGCAGCCCCATGGCTCCCATCCCCCGGCTGTACGGGGTCAGTACAGCATCGCCAAACCGGATTTCCGGCTGTTCCCGGCTGAGATTGCCAAAATCCCCCAGTCGGGTCATGTGATAGTCAAAGGTGGGGTTGTTGGTCAGCACGCCCACGGGATTTTCATGGATCTTCAGCCCCTCCGCCACGCTTTCCACGGTGATCGCACCTGTGGGGTCTGCCACCATCCAATGCAGGGGCGACAGGGGCAGCTCGTCGCTGAAATTCTCCTGCCACAGACTGAGATTTTTCAATTTCTCCTGGGCCTGGCTCAGGTTTTCGCATTGTCCCAAAATCCAGGGTATCAACTCAAATGGGGTAATGTTGTCCTTTTGGGGCATTTTTTCAAAATAGACCGCGTTGCCGGGAAAATTCAGCCCGGCCATAGCAAGGCCATGCTCGTTGGCGGCCTCGTAATACAGCGGATACCCATCCGCAACCGTCGCCATACCGATGATGGCATGGTGATGCTCCACCACACCCTTGTCCCGAAAAGGAAGCGGAAAATTCCGGGGCGTGACCACCACCTTTTCGTGGTGGCTGTATTCCAGATCCAGCGTCCGCCCAAAATAAAGATCCTTGGTCTGATAGGTAACCGCAGTGCACATACATATTCCTCCTTTTGGGAATAGTATGCCCGGTTATGCCCTACAAATGTAGGGGCTGGCGCCCACGACAGCCCGTTGTGTGTTAAAAAATATCCTTACGGGGCGTCGAGGGCGCCGCCCCCTACATTCGTCACTATGTTATATTATCCAAACAATTCATGCACCGCCGGCCAGGCAAGGCCTGCGTAGTACCGGTGACCCTCCGGGCCTTCCAGCAGGCGGAATTTGTCAGATGCTCCCACCTTGTCGTAGATCTTCTGTATGGTTTGAGCGATCTCCCGGCTGCCGTCAATATGGAAATCCGGGTCCTTTACGCCAGCGATGATCGCCAGAGGTCTGGGTGCGATCAGGCAGGCCAGATCGCCCATATCCACATATTTGGCAATATGAGGAATGTAATTGCACACACAATGCTGCCGCCACAAAATCGATCTTTTGTAAGAGCAAATACTGCAGCAGGGCATGGCCATGGTGATCCGGGGCTCCATGCAGGCGGCATAATAGGTAGCCGTACCGCCGCCGGACTGGCCGGTGAGCAAAATTTTCTTGGTGTCGATCACCTCCGGCATGGTCTCCAGCATGTCGATCGCCCGGGAAACATCCCAAACCCGTTCGCCGATCAGAGTGCGGCCCATCAAAAGAGCCGTCATGGCCGGATGGGCGCAGGTGGTCTCCGCATCCGGATCGTTACCCAGTTGTATCCGGCTTTTCAGCTCGCCAAAGGCCCGCATCTCCATGGACAGCGCGGCAAAGCCGTTTTGGACGGCCTGCACCGCCAAGTCCCGGTCGCCGCCGTTGATGTAGGCTGCATCCTGGGGGTAGATCGTCTTGCCCAGAGAGATGTGCATGCCGGTGGTATGGCCCTGCAGGCAGATCGCCACCGGGCAGGGCAGCTGCACATTTTTGGGCACCCACAAATGGCAGGGAATGTCCACATTTTCCTCGGGCGTAAACAAGATCCGCTTCTCGCAGAAGGTCTCGTGCTCTTTTTCCCATTCCACCCGGATGTTCAGGTCGCAACGCTCGGTGGGCATATCGCCCAAAAGCTCACTCAGCTTTTCCCGCACCTGCTCACGCCAGGTGTCGAAATCCTTGCTTTCATCGTAGGCAAGGGTGGGTTTTATATTCTCCATGAGCTTTTCATGGCAAAGATCCATAGGCAGCATAGCTTATTCTCCCTTTCACAGTTCTTTTTTGCACATTTCCAGGGCGGCGGCGATCACCGCGTCCATATCGTAGTACTTGTATTCACCCAGCCGTCCGCCGAAGATCACATTCCCCTCCTGCTCCGCCAGGGCCTTGTACTGCTGATACAGCGCGCCGTTTTTCTCGTCGTTGACAGGATAATAGGGCTCGTCCCCGGGCTTCCACTCGGAGCTGTACTCCCGGGAAATGACCGTCTTGGGCTGTGTGCCGAACTCGAACCATTTGTGCTCGATGATCCGCGTCCAGGGGGTCTCGGCATCGGTGTAATTGACTGCCGCGTTGCCCTGAAAATTGGGGATGTCCAGCACTTCCGTCTCAAACCGGACGGAGCGATACTCCAGATACCCCAGCTGATAGCCGAAATAGGCATCGATGGCGCCGGTGTAGACCACCTTGTCCGCCAAAGCGTCCAGCTCCGCTTTTTGGGCCAGATAGTCCGTGTTCAGCCGCACCTCGATGCCGCTGAGCATACTTTCCACCATGGCGGTGTAGCCGCCCATGGGAATTCCCTGATACAGGGCGTTAAAATAGTTGTTGTCAAAGGTCAGGCGCACCGGAAGCCGGCGGATGATAAATGCAGGTAAGTCTTTGCAGGCTCTGCCCCACTGCTTTTCCGTGTAGCCTTTCACCAATTTCTCGTAAATATCCATTCCCACTAAGGAAATGGCCTGTTCTTCCAGGTTCTTGGGTTCTTCAATCCCAGCGGCACGCTTTTGCTCCTCAATTTTCTCTGCTGCTTCCTGAGGCGTCACCACGCCCCACATCTTGTTGAAAGTGTACATATTAAAGGGCAGGCTGTACAGTTCCCCCTTGTAATTGGCCACGGGGGAATTGGTAAACCGGTTAAAGGTGGCATGGGTATTCACATAATCCCACACTTCCTTGTTGTTGGTGTGGAAAATGTGGGCGCCGTAAACATGGACGTTGATGTCTTCCATCTTCTCGGTGTAGACATTGCCGCCGATGTGACTGCGCTTGTCCACCACCAGCACCTTTTTGCCCGCCTTTTTCGCTTCGCAGGCAAACACCGCGCCGTAAAGACCTGCGCCCACCACCAAATAATCATATTGCTTCATTTTTCTTTCCTTTCAGTCCACAAGCTCCCTGACCATGTCCACAATTTTCTGATAGGAATGGGGACGATCGAACTGTTCCTCGCCGATCTTCCGGGCGATCTTGCCCATTTCGGCGCATTTTTCCGGATCTTCCATCAGCATACGGATGGCTTGCGCCAGCTTTTCCGGGTCTTCCGGTTCCACATTGATGCCGAAGCCGTCCTGCTCCACCTTGCGCCAAAATTCCGGATCCAGTCCGGTGTTGATCATGGGGTGGCCGGAGGCCAGATAGTCACCGATCTTGGATACGATGCTCTGGGATGCCTTGCGCACCAGAGAGTTCACCACCACATCCGACTTCACCAGATAGGCCGCCATCAAGCTGTGGGGCACATAGCCGTGGAAGGTGACTTTGCCGGACAATTCCCCGGCAATTCTTTCAAATTCCCCACGCATGGGGCCGTCGCCCAAAAGGACGATCCGCAGGCCCTGCACGCCCTGCTTTTCCAGAATATCCGCCGCACGGATCAAGGTGGCGATGTCGTAGCTGGTGCCCAAAGTTCCGGCATAGGTGACCCAGAATTCCCCCTCCGGCTTTTCCACCTGGGAAAGATTCTCTGCGGCTTCCTGATCAAACTCGCTCAATTCGCTTCCTACATATACTGTAACAGACCGGGGCACTTTAATATTGTATTTCAGCGGTTCATCCCGATAGGTATCGGAAGAGCCCACGGCCGCATCCGCCAAACGATAGGTCTTTTTCGCCGTAGAGGAAAAATAGGAGAACAGCACATCGCTGACCACTGGCACATCCAGCACCATCCGCATGGCCTCCGGCCACAGATCTTCAATGTCCACCACAAAGGGAATACCCCGTTTCTTGGCGTGGGCCGCGGCTACGGATGCCAGATGATTGTCCGGGATCTGAGAGTAGATCAGGTCGTAGGATTCCTTTTCGATATGCGCCATGATATTCCGGGTCAGCACCCGGCGGCTGAGGATGCGCTTGATCTGCACGTTTTTGGTATAACCGGGTTCATCCTTAAAGATCACATTGCAGTTGGAGGCGGCACTGATGGCGTCCATCTCTTCCTGAGTACGGAAGCGTTTCAGCCAATGCTGAAACCGGCTGGTATAAAGATCGACCTGGATGCCGTTCTTGCAGAACAGCTCCGCCAGATAGAACATTCTGCCCAGGCCCTTTTCTCCTGCCATGGCCACATCGGTCACGATCATTGCAATTCTTTTCATGGTTCCGGCCTCTCTTTCTGCGCATATCTTATAAACAGTATACACCAAATACCCCCTAAAATCAACCCATTGCGCGCAGAGTAGCGATTTACCAAAATAATTCACTAAAAAATTATCGATATTTTTTTACCGAGAGTATTTACAAACGGATATTTTGTGTTATACTGTACTCATCAAGTTTACAAGGAGGAAATCAATATGGGATTTTTACAAGGAAAAACAGCCATCATCACCGGCGCGGGCCGGGCAGTCCTCAGTGACGGCAGATGCGGCTCTATTGGTTACGGCATCGCCACAGCTTATGCCAAAGAGGGTGCAAATCTGGTGATCACCGGCAGAAATGTAAAGAAACTGGAAGATGCCAAGGAGGAATTGGAACGTCTTTACGGAATTCAGGTGCTCCCCATTGCGGCGGATGTGAGTGACGGTGCTGACAACGAAGCCGTGGTCAACGGCGTGGTCAAGGCCGCGGTGGACAAATTCGGCAGAATTGACGTACTCATCAACAATGCCCAGGCTTCCGCTTCCGGTGTCAAACTGGAAGACCACACCACCGAGCAGTTCAATCTTGCCATGTTATCCGGCCTGTACGCTACCTTCTACTATATGAAGGCCTGCTACCCCTATTTGAAGGAAACGCAAGGTTCTGTAATCAACTTTGCCTCCGGCGCGGGACTGTTCGGCAACTACGGGCAATGCTCTTATGCGGCAGCGAAAGAGGGCATCCGGGGTCTGAGCCGTGTCGCGGCAACGGAATGGGCAAAGGACGGCATCAATGTAAATGTGATCTGCCCCCTGGCCTGGACGAGCCAGTTGGAGAATTTTGAAAAAGCCTATCCCGATGCCTTTAAGGCCAATGTAAAAATGCCCCCGGCCGGGCATTTTGGTGACCCCGAAACAGAGATCGGCAGAGTCTGCGTTCAGCTTGCCAACCCCGATTTCAAATACCTCAACGGCGAGACCCTCACCCTGGAAGGCGGCATGGGCCTGCGGCCATAAGCACTCAAAAGGTATGTCATTGCGAACCAGTCCGCAGACTGGTTCGCAATTCGCATTTCTTGTGGCACCTTCCGCTCCGCAAAAGTGTCATGCTAATATTGGGAAAGGTGAAAATTTATACTTGACTTGCAAGCTCTGCCTCGATAAAATATAAATGTAACGAAATTATGTAAACCAAGTAACGCTAAGGAGGAAGGCTTATGGGCAAAAAGTCAATCATTTTTTGGGCCTTATTATGTATCTCTTTATTCCTTTCCGCCTGTGCCCAGAATGACGCAGCCAATATTGATTCAAACAGCCCCACCGTTCCGCTTCCCCATGAATATGACGTGATCATCAACAATATCATAAATGCTTACCCCTGGAACGATGACGAAACAACGATGGTCCCCGAAAACCCTGAGCTCAGCTACATGTACCGTCGCAATTCTTCCCTTTCCGAAATTGGATTTGCGTTGATCGATCTGGATAATAATGGTCAAAAGGAATTGATCATATCCGATATAAACAATCCTTTTATATACGATCTGTACACCATATCCGACGGGGAAGCGATCCATATAGTGGACAGCGGCGAACGGTATCGCTATTACTTATACGAAAACGGATATCTGGAATACCAATGGTCTGGGGGCGGAATGACCAGCGGCTACGACTTTTACAGATTAAACGGCAGCACTCTTGATTTCATCGAAAGAATTACCACAGATGCCTCTCATGCATTGGATATTGGTATGATCAGCGATCTTTCAGAGGCCAATGATAAAGAATTCTACTTTCGGTCGGAGAGCGATCAGCCTGAGGACTATCAGCCAATCACTTCCGAGGAAGCAACAAACGCCATGGAAGCTTACCGAAACGCCAACAAGCCGTTAGCCATGGAATATACATCCCTTTCAGAATACAAGAATAACAAAGGATAAAAGCGAGGTGAAATTCACCTCGCTTTTTGTAACCTTATTTCCCTGTCATTTTCTCCTGCTTGACTTTATGATCGATAACGTGCCGGGAAGCCAGTTCCTTGCGGACGTCCTCCATGGTGATGCCCATTTCCACCATCAGCACCATCACATGATAGGCAAGGTCTGCGATCTCGTAAACGGTCTCCGCCTTGTCACCGGCCTTTCCGCCGATGATCACCTCCGTGGACTCCTCGCCCACCTTTTTCAGGATCTTGTCGATGCCCTTTTGGAACAGGTATGTGGTATAAGAACCCTCGGGCATGGTCTCTTTACGACCCACCAGCAGGTCATACAGCCCGTCGATGACAAACTCGTGGCGTTCCTCACTCTGGAACACACAATCGTTGAAGCAGGAGTCTGCGCCGGTGTGGCAGGCCGGGCCGTCCTTCTCCACCATGATCAGCAAAGCGTCCTTGTCGCAGTCGGCGGTGATGGATACGATGTGCTGGTAATTGCCGCTGGTTTCCCCTTTCAGCCACAGTTCCTGCCGGGAACGGCTGTAAAAGCAGGTCAGCTCCTTTTCCATGGAAATGGCCAGGCTTTCCTTGTTCATGTAGGCAAGAGTCAGCACTTTTTTGCTGTGGGCATCCACTACGATAGCCGGAATCAGCCCGTTGCTGTCAAATTTCAGTTCGTCCATATTTACCATTTTTCGCACCTCTTAAATTCTAACGGGGATCCCGTTTTCTTTCAGTGTCTGTTTCAGATCGGAGATCTTCACCTGTCCGAAATGGAAGATGGAGGCCGCCAGGCCTGCATCGATGGTGGGTATCTCCCGAAAAAGCTTTACAAAATCCTGCTCGCAGCCTGCACCGCCGGATGCGATCACCGGCACTTTCACCGCGTCGCACACCAATTTCAGCAGCTCCAGATCAAAACCGCCCCGGACGCCGTCGGTATCGATGGAATTGACCACCACTTCCCCCGCGCCGTTGTCCACGCATCGCTTGATCCAGGAGATGGCTTCCATGCCCGTATCTTCCCGGCCGCCCTTGGCGAACACCCGGAACTGTCCGTCCACACGCTTTACATCCGCGGAAATGACCACGCATTGGTCGCCGTACTTCTCTGCCGCCCGGGGGATGAGATCCGGGTTGCGGATCGCACCGGAATTCACGCTTACCTTGTCCGCGCCGCACTTTAACACCCGGTCAAAATCCTCCACGGTGTTGATGCCGCCGCCCACCGTCAGGGGAATGAAAATATTTTCCGCCACCTGAGTGAGAATTTCCGTGAACAATTTTCTGCCGTCGCTGGATGCGGTGATGTCGTAAAACACCAGTTCATCCGCGCCGCAGTCGCTGTAATATTTGCCCAGCTCCACGGGAGAGGACACATCATTCAAGTTTTGAAAATTCGTTCCTTTGACCACCCTGCCGTCACGCACATCCAGGCAGGGTATGATTCTTTTCGTGATCATTTCGCCGCCTCCAATGCCTCGGTAAGGTTGATCGCGCCGCTGTAATAGGCCTTTCCGATGATGGCTCCGTACAGCTCCATCTGCCGCAGCGCCCGGATGTCATCCAAAGTGGACACGCCGCCGGATGCGGTGATGTTCACCGCAAATTTTTCGGACAGCTGCCGATACAGCTCCCGGTTGGTGCCCTGCATGGCGCCGTCCTTGGAAATATCGGTGCAGATGAGGTATTTTACCCCCAGATCCACCATTTTTCGGCAGAACTCGAAGCAGTCGTACTGGCTGTTTTCCGTCCAGCCCTTGATGGCAACAAAGCCGTCCTTGATGTCCACGCCCACGGCGATACGGTCGCCATAAGCGGCAATGGCTTCCTTCAACAAGGCCTCGTCATTGACGGCGGCTGTGCCCAAAATCACCCGATCCACGCCGTTTTCCAGATACGCACGCACTGTTTCCATGCTCCGGATGCCGCCGCCGATCTCCGTAAACAGAGATGTTTCCCCGGCAATTTGCTTGACGATATCCAAATTGGGCGTGGTACCGTCTTTTGCACCTTCCAAATCCACCAAGTGGACGTATTTTGCCCCCTGTGCTTCAAAATCCCGGGCAATTTCTATGGGATCATGGCTGTAAACGGTCATCTGGGCATAGTCGCCCTTGTAAAGGCGCACTGCCTTGCCGTCATACAGATCGATGGCAGGAAATAAGATCATAAATCCGCAAACCCCCTCAGAATGTTCAATCCCACGCTGCCGCTTTTTTCCGGGTGGAACTGACAGCCGTAAATGTTGTCCTTGGCAACCGCCGCCGTCAGCTCCGGGCCGTATTCAGCGGTGGCAAGCAGGGATTCATCGCAGTTTTTGGCGTAGTAGGAGTGGACGAAGTAGACATGATCCCCATCCTGGATGTAACGGAACAGCGGGTTTTCCTTTTTGAAGATCAGACCGTTCCAGCCGATGTGGGGTATTTTGTAGTCTGCCGGGACGACCCCCTGCATGGATACCACTTCCCCTTTGAGAAGTCCCAGACCCTCATGCACGCCGTACTCATATCCCTTTTCAAACAGCAGTTGCATACCGAGGCAGATACCCATTATGGGCTTGCCCTTTTTGGCTTCTTCCAAAATCAGCTTGTCCATACCGGTCTCCGCCAATTTCCGACGGGCATCCCCAAAAGCGCCCACGCCGGGCAAAATGATTTTATCCGCGGCAGCGATCACTTCTTCTCTATCGGTAACCACCGCTTCCGCGCCGATGCTTTTCAGCGAGGACACCAGAGAAAACAGATTGCCCACGCCGTAATCCATTATCGCGATCATCAAAGAACTCCTTTGGTCGAGGGAATGGCGTCCGCCTTGTCGGGGTCGATCCTGGCGGCAATGCCCAGGCTCCGGGCCACGGACTTGAACGCGCCCTCAATGATGTGGTGGGTGTTGAAGCCGGCAAGCTGGCGGATGTGCAGGGTGATCCCGGCACGACGCGCCAGGCTGATGAAGAACTCCTGCACCAGCTCCGTATCAAACTGCCCCACTCTTGCCGCAGGGATTTCCAGGCCGTAGGCAAGGTGTCCTCTGCCGGAAATATCGATGGCGGTCATGACGAGCGCCTCATCCATGGGCAAAAGGAAGCTACCGTAACGGGTGATGCCCTTCTTGTCGCCCAAAGCCTCTGCCAGCGCATCACCCAACACGATACCGATGTCTTCCACGGTGTGGTGGAAATCCACATCCGTGTCGCCCTTGCACTTCACTTCCAGATCAAAGCCGGAGTGATGGGCAAACAGGGTCAGCATATGATCCAGAAAGCCGCAGCCGGTGTCGATTTTTGCCGTACCAGTTCCGTCCAGATTCAGGCAGAGGGAAATATCCGTCTCCGCTGTTTTGCGGTTGATTTTTGCAATTCTCATAGGTTCACGCTCCTAAAATTTCTTCCACCGCGGCAATGAAGGCTTCCATTTCCTTCTGGCTGCCGATGGTGATGCGGTTGAAATCTTTAATACGGTCTTTTTCAAAATGGCGCACCAAAATACCCTTTTCCTTCAAAAGCAGATACAGCTCCAGGCCGGTAAACTGCCCGCACTTGGCAAACAGGAAGTTCGCCTTGGAGGGCAAGACCTCAAAACCCAGGTTCTCCAACGCCTTTTTTGCGTAATTCCGGGTCTTGATGATCCGGCGGCAATTGCGCATATAATAGCCGTTTTCCTGCAACGCCGCCACACCTGCCGCCTGGGTCAGGGCGTTGACATCGTAGGGGTTGGTGGAGTATTTGATCTTTTCCAGATCGGCGATCAGCTCCTCCGACGCAATGGCAAAGCCCAGCCGGGCGCCGGCCATGCTCCGGGACTTGGAGAAGGTCTGCACGCACAGCAGGTTGGGATACTTGTCCACCAGATCGGCGCAGCTTTCGCCGCCAAAATCCACATAGGCCTCGTCGATGAGTACCACATTCTCCGGATTGGCTTTTAATATCTTTTCGATCTTTTTCAGGGGCAACACCATGCCGGTGGGGGCATTGGGGTTGGCAATGACCACCATTTTGTTTCTCTTGCAGTAATCGTCTGCATCGATGGAAAAATCCGATTTCAGCGGTACTTTTTCAAATGGCAGACTGTGCAAATTGGCAAAAACCTCGTAAAAGCCGTAGGAAATATCCGGGAATAGGATTCCATCCGCGCCAAAGGCCAGAAATGCAAAATTCAGGATGTCGTCCGAGCCGTTGGACACGAAGATCTGACTGCTCTTTTTGTCGTACACCCGAGCCAGCTCCTCTTTCAACGCCGTTGCAGTGGGGTCGCAGTATAGACGAAGCCCGTCGATGCGCTTCCGATCCAGCGCCTTGCGCACACCCTTGGAGGGCGGATAAGGAGATTCGTTGGTGTTGAGTTTGATATACGACCGATCCCGGGGCTGCTCACCGGGGGTATAGGCCTCCAGGCCGGACAGCCGGGGATTGAAGAATTTGCTCATTTCTCTCCCTCCAATCGGATGACCGCGCTTCTCGCATGGGCGCGCAGTCCCTCTTTTTCCGCAAAATACGCCACTTTCCGACCCACCTCAGCCAAGGCCTCGGGGGTGTAGTAGGTAAACTGGGTCTTTTTGATGAAATCATCCACGGACAGAGGACTGGAAAAGCGGGCCGTACCTGCGGTGGGCAGGGTGTGGTTGGGGCCGGCGAAATAGTCGCCCAATGCTTCCGGGCAATGCCGTCCCAAAAAGACGCTGCCGGCATTTTGCACCTTGTCCAGATAAGCAAAGGGATCGTCCACGCACAGCTCCAGATGCTCCGGAGCGATCTCATTGGCAACCGCCAACACATCCTCAAAATCCTCGGCAACGATAATTTTACCGTTGTTTTCAATGGATGCCCGGGCGATCTCCTCCCGGGGCAGAGCCGCCAACTGCTTTTCGATTTCCGCCTGCACCTGCAATGCAAGTGCCATGCTGTCCGTCACCAAAACAGCGGTGGCCATTTTGTCATGCTCCGCCTGGGACAATAGATCCGCCGCCACATAAGCAGGGTTACTCTTTCCGTCAGCGATCACCAGAATGTCGCTGGGACCGGCGATCATGTCGATGGATACCCGGCCAAAAACCTGCCGCTTGGCTTCCGCCACAAAGGCGTTGCCCGGGCCCACGATCTTGTCCACCTTGGGGACGCTCTCGGTGCCGTATGCCAAGGCCGCAATGGCCTGTGCGCCGCCCATTTTGAAGATCCGGTCCACACCGGCGATCTTCGCCGCCGCCAAAATGACGGGGTTGATCTTGCCGTTTGCGGAGGGGGGCGTGGCGATGCAGATCTCCTTGCATCCGGCGATCTTAGCCGGGATGGAGTCCATCAAAACCGTAGAAGGGTACGCGGCTGTGCCGCCAGGAACATACAGACCCGCCTTTTCGATGGGGGTGATCTTTTGTCCCATGATCACGCCGTCGGCCCGTTCCATCCGGAAACCCTGGCGCACCTGATTTTCGTGGAAAGCACGGATATTCGCCGCCGCTTCCCGTAAAATTTCCAAAAACTCCGGCTCTACGGAGGCAAAGGCCTCATCGATCTCCTCCTGAGACACTTCCAATGCGGTGATGTCTGCTTTGTCGAACTTCTTGGCGTAGGCCATCAGGGCCGCATCGCCATTCTTCCGCACATCTGCGATGATCTCCGTCACGATGTCCGAAACATCCAGCTCACTTTCGTTTCTTGCAAAAATCTCGTCGGCACTGATGGCGCCGTATTGCATAATTCTGATCATCAGTCCGTCACCACCTGTTTTGCAAGCTCTCTCCGGATCTGCTCGATCCGCGCGGTTTTGAAATTGTAGGATGCCTTGTTGGAGATCAGCCGGGCGCTGATGGGAACGATGTTCTCAATGGGCTCCAGGTCGTTTTCCAGCAGGGTCTTTCCCGTCTCCACAATATCCACGATCACATCGGACAAACCCAAAATGGGCGCCAGCTCAATGGAGCCGTTCAGATGGATGATGTCGATATCCCGGCACTTTTCCTTGTAGAAGGTCTTGGCGATATTGGAGAATTTCGTGGCCACACGGAGCGTCTTGGAGGGATCGTCCACAAAATCCTTCTTCGCGGCAACCGCCATGCGGCATTTGCCCATGTTCATATCCAGCAGCTCATACACATCGGGCGCATATTCCAGCAAAATATCCTTGCCGGCCACGCCGATATCCGCCGCGCCCCGTTCCACATAAATGGCCACATCCGAAGGCTTCACCCAGAAGAAGCGGATGCCCACTTCTGCATTTTCAAAAATCAGCTTCCGGTTGTTTTCCTTGATGGCCGGGCACTCAAAACCGGCGGCCTCGAACATGGCGTACACCTTTTCGCCCAGGCGGCCCTTGGGCAGAGCCACATTGATCACCGGCTTTTCCTGGGTCCGGACGGGCTGTTCATGCCGTTCCAGGGTGTCCAGATACACGGCAAAGCCGATAGCTCCGGCCTTTTTGCCCATTTTCTCCATGAGCTTGTCGTACTGACCGCCGGAGAGCACCCGGTCGGCAATGCCATCCACGAAGCCCTTGAACACGATGCCGCTGTAATAGCCATCCGCGCTGACCACGGAAAAATCAACGGTGATTTTTCCCGCAAAGTCCTTTTGCAGGCCGTCCACCACAGCCTTCAATTCCAACATGGCATTGCAGGCATCGAGGGATCTTGCGATCCAGGACAGCTCTCCAATGGTCACTTCCGGGTGTTCACGGGTAATCAACAGAACTTTCAGCGCCTCAAACTGCTCCTGGGTACAAACACTTTCCAGCAGACGGGTGTTTTTCTCGTTGATCGCTGTAAAAATCTTCCCTCTGACACTTTCCTCCACATCTTCCTGGTCCAGCAGCGCCAACACCAGGCCCGTGTGGGCAATGCAGAGCTTAAAGGAATTGCTGATCAACGCCAGGCTTTTGGCCGCCAAGGCTGCGACTTCCAGACGCTCCGTTTCCGTCACCGCGCCCACACATTCCACGCCAGTCTGCATGATCTCCTTATAGGAGTGGGAATCCCCGGAGATGCGATAGACATTCTCATTGTAGAACAGCTTTTCCACCTGCCCGGGCAGATCCTTGGCGTTGTTGATAATGGAAAGGGTCACGTCCGGCTTCAAGGCCAGAAGCTTGCCGTCCGTATCCGTAAAGGAGATCACGCCCTCGGACACCAAAAACTCCTTGTTTTTGGAATAGAGGTCGTATTCCTCAAATTTGCGCATTTTGAAGGGGCGGTAGCCATACTGCAAATAGAGGCTCCGCAGGGAAAATACCGCTTTTTCGTCGTTTCGCAAAATATTCTGATCAAACATCATTTTCTTCACCTGCTTCCAGCTTTTCGATCACCGTTTTGTAGCCCCCGTCCCCATAGGTCAGGCACTTGCTGACCCGGCAGATAGTTGCCGTGCTTGCGCCGGTGAGCTTGTTGATATCCACATAATTTTTGCCCTGATAAAGCAATCGGGCCACTTCCAGCCGCTGGGAAACGGACTCCAATTCCTGAATCGTAAAAATATCATCAAGGAATGCAGCGCACTCCTGCTGTGTCTCCAAAGCCAGGATCGCCCGATACAGGTTGTCCAGGTATTTTTTCTCAATTTTTCCCATGATTTTGCCTCCTGCAAGTAGGTTTGTGTTACTTTATCACATCATCGCGCTAAAGTCAATAGCATTCCGACAATATTTTCCATTTGAAGAATTAGTAGGGGCGATCCACGAATCGCCCGCTTATCGGCAGATCGCCGACCTTACCTTGTCGTGTCATTGCGAGGAGCATAGCGAAGCGATTGTAAATCGCTATAATTGCCTGTGGCAATTATTCAATCGCTTATGCGACGTGGCAATCTCCTGGTAAAGTTCACCGATACTGCATACTGAACGAAACATCGTACCGGGAGATTCCCACGGGCCTTACGGCCCTCGGAATGACATATTGTAGGGGGCGTGGTGCTGCGCGCAGCGCATCCAAGATATAAAATGATTGCCGGGGGCAATCATACCATAGCTCATGCCTTCGACGCCCCGTTTTGAAATGCACCTTATTTACGGGACGTCCAGGGGGCCGTCCCCTACATTGAGAAAAGGCGTGTTGCAGTTTCGCAACACGCCTCTTTATGTTATTCATATTCGCCTGTCCACCGGGGACTGGTCATCAGAACGGCCTGTCCGGCCTGCAAGCTGGCAGGAACGTCCAAAATCCGCTGATTTTTGCTCCCCCGGAAGCTCAGCTCCAGGCTTTTTTCCGCTTGCACAAAGGGGCCGTCAATGAGTACATCAATGCTCTCCAACAGCTTTCTTTGCTCCGGTGTGCCGCCCAGCAGCTGCTCAAAGGTGTATCCCGTATAGGACGCCACCTCATAGCCTTTTTCTTTCAGCAATCTTGCAAGCACGGCAAAGCCCTCCGGCTGTGCAAAGGGTTCGCCGCCGGAAAAGGTCACACCCCGGCACAAGGGATTTTTCAGCACCTCGGCCAGTATCTGTCCCTCCGTCACTTTCGTGCCGCAACCAAATTCCCAGGTCTCCGGGTTGTGGCATCCGGCGCAATGGTGGGGGCATCCCTGACAGAAGACGGTCACCCGGATGCCCGGGCCGTCCACGATGCTGTCGCTGACGAGTCCGGAAAGATCAAGCATTGGTGTTCAGGCTGTGCTTCACCCGGTCCCGCTCTTCGGCACGCTTGGCGTCATTCCACTTGTCCATGGTTCCCACCAGATAACCGGTGATCCGGCGGATCCGCTCAAAGCCTACGCCCTGGCCCATTTTCTCGCTCTGTGTTTTGACTGTCATAATAATTCCTCCTTAGCGAATTCCCTGAAATGCAGGCATTTCGGGATACATTCTTCTGAGTTGCTCCGCCTTCTCCGGGTCGATCTGCTCGCCCTCACGGCGGCCGCAACGGGGACACACATCGCCGATGATGCCCACATAGCCGCAGATGGGATCCCGGTCCACAGGATGGTTGATAGAGCCGTAGCCGATGCCGTGATCGTGCATACAACGGACAACAGACTCAAAGGCTTCCACGTTCCGTGCCACGTCGCCATCCAATTCCACATAGCTGATGTGGCCGGCGTTACACAGGGCATGGTAAGGTGCTTCCAGGCGAATCTTGTCGTAAACGGAGATGGGATGCCATACGGGGATATGGAAGCTGTTGGTATAATACTCCCGATCGGTGACACCGGGGATCTTGCCGTAACGCTTCTTGTCCATGCGGATGAAACGGCCGGACAGGCCTTCCGCCGGAGTACCCAGTAAGGTGAAATTCATCTTCATTTCCTGGGATTTACGGTCGCAATAGTCGCGCATAAAGCCGATGATCTCCAAGCCCTTCTTCTGCAGCTGCTCATCCTGACCATGGTGCTGGCCGTACAGGGCAGTCAGGGTCTCCGCCAGGCCGATGAAGCCAATGGACAGCGTGCCGTGTTTCAACACATCCCGCAGGTCATCATCCAATCCCAGGTGATCCGCATCCAGCCAAACGCCCTGACCCATGAGGAAGGGGTAGTTGTAGATGTGCTTGCTGGCCTGGATTTCAAACCGATCCAGCATCTGCTGGGCAACCAGCTCCAGCATATCCTGCAGCTTCTCATAGAACACCTTCTCGTCGCCCTTGCTTTCAATGGCGATACGGGGCAGGTTGATGGAAGTGAAGGACAGGTTGCCCCGGCTGTAGGCGATCTGACGGCTGGGGTCGTATACATTGCCCATGACCCGGGTACGGCAGCCCATGGTTGCCACTTCTGTCTCAGGACGGCCGGGGACATAGTATTGCAGGTTAAAGGGAGAGTCCAGGAAGGTGTAGTTGGGGAACAGCCGCTTGGCGCTAACCCGCATGCTCAGGCGGAACAGATCGTAGTTGGGATCGGTTTCGTTGTAGTTGACGCCTTCCTTGACCTTAAAGATGTGGATGGGGAAAATGCAGGTCTCGCCGTGGCCCAGACCGGCTTCCAGCGCCAGCAGAATATTCTTAATGGCCATTCTACCCTCGGGAGAGGTGTCTGTGCCGTAGTTGATGGAAGAGAAGGGTGTCTGGGCACCGGCACGGGAGTGCATGGTGTTCAGGTTATGTACAAAACCCTCCATGGCCTGCTTGGTGTCCCGGTTGGTCTTCTGGGCGGAGCGCTTTGCCGCCCGGTCCACCAGCTTTGCGGCCATTTCCATAGACACGCCGTATTTGCTGAACAGAGCCTCGGCAACGCCGTCCAGATATGCCTTGCTGCTTTCCAGACGGGCAAATTCGCCGGTAGCGGCTTCCACCCGGCTGATGATGCTGGTAATATTCTCGCCCTCATCCTCCAGGTCCATATAATCCTCCACCACGTCCCGGAGACGACGGGAGAACGCCTTGCGATAGGTCTTTGCCACGCCCTCAGCCATGGCATAGTCGAAGTTGGGGATGGACTGACCGCCATGCTGGTCGTTCTGGTTGGACTGGATAGCGATGGCCGCCAAAGCCGCATAGCTCTGAATGCTCTGGGGCTCACGCAGGTAGCCATGACCGGTGGAGAAACCGCCATGGAACAGCTTCAGAATGTCGATCTGGCAGCAGGTGGTGGTCAGAGAATAGAAATCAAAATCGTGGATGTGGATGTCGCCCTCCCGGTATGCCTTGGCATGCTCAGGACGGAGCAAATACATCTCATTGTAGGCCTTTGCGCCGGCGGCACCGATTTGCAGCATGGAGCCCATGGCGGTGTTGCCGTCGATGTTGGCATTGTCCCGCTTCATATCGCTGATGCGGGCATCGATGTTGGTGATCTCATCGATGGTCTTCATCAAAGAAGTGCTGGCCTCTCTTGCCCGGGTACGGTTGGCCCGATACAGGATATACGCCTTGGCGGCAGCGTTGAAACCATGGTTCATCAGCTGCTGTTCCACCGCGTCTTGGATCATTTCAATATGGGGTGCTTCTGCGTTGAAGCGATTTTCCAGTTCCCGCTGGACGTCATTGGCCACACGGGCGGCATCGGCAGCATTGCCCTCGCCTGAGACTTCCATTGCTTTCAAAATCGCCGCGGCGATCTTGTTCTGATCGTACAAAACCACGCGGCCATCCCGCTTGATGATACTGTGAATCATTGCAAAACACCATTCTTTCCTATGTATAATCGCAAAATAAAACACAAGATAACGAACGCAATATCTTGTGCCACTATAAAATCCGCTCCACAATATATTGCCATATTTCCTGCTCTTTGTCAATGGGATTTTTTGAAAATCCGAGAATTTACACCAAAATATTTTGGTATCACTCCACCGGTACTCCACTATACTGTTACAGAGACTGTAAAAGGAGGAATTTCTATGGACGAACAGGTGAAGATCTGGCAGAGAGTGCGGGGCGAAACGCCGTCGGTGACGGAGGGGCTTCCCGGTCTTGCGGCAGGCTGCCTTGCCCGGGCAGCCCTGTACAGCACCCTTTCCCGGCAAATGCAGGGACCGGGAAAAAGCATTTTACAGCAGCTGCAGGAAAATGAACAGCGCTGCGCCCGGTGCATCAAGGGCGTTTTTCGCATTGCGGACGGCACGCAAATGAATCCGGGTACCGTTCCCCTCTCCCCGGATAAAATGGAGGTAGCCCTGCGTAAATGCTACGGACAGACCCTGAAAACCCTGTCCGCCTGCAACGCCCGGACCTTTCACGGCGAATACGGCCCGGTTTTCACCGACATCGCTGCCCGTCAACGGGAAAATTGCTGTAAATTGGCGGAATTGATGGGACTTTGAGTATTCCATACCCTCCCCCGGGGGGAGGGTGGATTCAAATTTGACCGCTTAGGGAAAATTTGAAGACGGGAGAGGAACGGCGGCAGAACTGCATAGGGCCAGGTCTATACATTCACAAAATCTATCGGTTTTCGCCCGTATTCCTCTTCCGGCCTCGCTACGCTCGGCCACCTTCCCCTCGGGGGAAGGTTTCGCTGCGGTGAATAAAAATTACCCCTCCGGGCACACTATTTCCCGGAGGGGTGTTTATGAAATTTTTGCGGGGCTGTATTTTGTTTTACATCGGCGGCACGGCGTATATGATTTTGGAATTCGTATGGCGTGGCCGCAGTCACGGCAGTATGTTCCTGCTGGGCGGGCTGTGTTTTCTGCTGGTGGGCGGCGGTATGTCAAAACTGCGCAATCTCCCTGTCCCCGTCCGTCCCCTTTTGGGCGCAGGCATCATCACCGGGCTGGAGCTGATCACCGGCTGGCTGGTAAACCGGGATCATTCCGTTTGGGATTACCGGGATCAGCTTTTCCATTTCCAGGGACAAATATGCCTTGCCTTTTCCCTGCTCTGGGTGCCGGTAAGCCTGGCAGCCATGGAGCTGTACGCCGTGACACAAAAGAAACTTGCACAAAAAATAATGTAGGGGCGGCAACCTGCCGCCCGCGGGCGAATCGTGATTCGCCCTTACAATAGGTACGAAAATGGGGCGGCCATAGGCCGCCCCGTAACATGCTTATATCTCAAAAATTTGTTCCGCCAAAAGCATCCATTTACGAAGTTTTACACTGCGCTCATCCGTTGCATTTGGATCAACGGATACAAACTGTATTTTCCAATCCGGGTATAACTCCCGATACCGTTCCATCGCCGCATGTAAAATGTCTTGGATGTCTTCCTTATCCGCCTTTTCGATTGCTCGGATCACTTCATCCATTGGCATCATTTGCTTCCTCCTATTAATATATCATTACATAATTATATACTGCGCTTATGGAAATTTCTATTGACATTCGCACCAAATATATACGTGTGTAATTATATGTTTTTACCTATAATTACGCTAGTATAGGGATAAGAAAGGGGTGACTGCCGTGAAATATTCCGACGCACAAAAAGAAGCAACCGCAAGGTACAACAAGAAGACCTATGACCGTATCAATGTTATTGTCAAGAAAGGTCAGCGGCAGATTATCAAGGATTACGCCGCAAATCAAGGCAAGAGCTTGAATAAATTTATCTGTGATGCAATCGAAGCCCAAATGCATAAAGAAAGTGCTGAGTGATCATTTCCCTATGGATTGACCTGCTCAGCATTTTTTATATCTTCCATATACGTAACCCCCTCCGAACGGAGGGGGTCATGTTTATTTTACTTAAAGTATTTCACCGCGGATGCAAACAGCTTCATATCATACGCGCCGGGAACATTCCGGTAAAGGCCGTTGCACCAGCGCTCGCTGTGACCCATCTTGCCCAGCACCCGTCCGTCGGGAGAGGTGATGCCCTCAATGGCGAACAGAGAGCCGTTGGGATTGAAAGCTGTGTCCATGGTGGGCTTGCCGTCCAAATCCACATACTGGGTTGCGATCTGACCGTTTGCCGCCAACTGCATTGCCAGATCCTCGCTTGCGAAGAACCGGCCCTCGCCGTGGGACACGGGCACAGTATAAATTTCGCCCACTTCCGTACCTGCCAGCCAGGGAGATTTGTTGGTGCAGACCCGGGTGCGCACCATCTTGGACTGGTGACGGGCGATGGTGTTGTAAGTCAGAGTGGGACAGGTATCATCGGTGTCGATGATCTTGCCAAAAGGCACCAGACCCAGCTTGATCAGTGCCTGGAAGCCGTTGCAAATACCCAGCATCAGGCCGTCCCGGTCGTCCAGCAGCTTGGTCACCTGCTCCTTGATGGCAGGATTGCGGAAGAACGCGGTGATAAACTTGGCCGAGCCGTCCGGCTCGTCGCCGCCGGAGAAGCCGCCGGGAATGAAGATCATCTGGCTTTGGGCGATCTTACCTGCAAACTGCTCCACGCTCCGGCTCACATCCTCTGCGCTCAGGTTGCGCACCACGAAAACTTCCGGCTCTGCACCTGCGGCCATCACCGCACGTGCGGAGTCGTATTCGCAGTTGGTGCCGGGGAATACAGGGATCAGCACCTTGGGCTTGGCTGTCTTCACCGCCGGGGCAACATTGCAGCCGCCGGTGTAGCTGAATACGGGAATTTCTGCTTCTTTTTCGGCGGTCTTGGTGGGATAGACACCTTCCAGAACGTCGCTGTTGAGCTTGTACAGCGCTTCAATGCCCCAGGCATCGCCGGGCAGCTCGATCACGGGGGCTTCGGTGGTTTCACCGATCTTCATCACGCCGGGAAGCTCCACATCCTCGGTCAATTCCGCCACCAGGAAGCCGTAGAAGCCGGGCATATGCCAATTTTCGCCCAGATCTGCGCTTGCCTTGAAGCCGATGTTGTTGCCGAAGGACATCTTCATCACCGCTTCGCCCAGGCCGTTTTCCACCGCCCAGGCGGCCTTAACCTTGCCTGCCAAATGCAGATCGTGGAAAGCTTCCCAAGTCTTTTTCATGCTCTCGGCGGTGTCGTCCGCTGCGCCAAACAGATAAACGCCGTTGCCGGCTTCCTTAAATTCGGGAGTCAGTACCAGATTCTTGTCAATGGGAGCAATGGCGAAGGAGATCAGCGTGGGGGGCACATCGTGATCCAGGAATGTGCCGGACATGGAGTCCTTGCCGCCGATAGCCGCCGCGCCCAATTCCAACTGGGCATCCAGCGCACCCAAAAGGGCCGCAAAAGGCTTGCCCCAGCGCTGGGGTTCGGTGCGAAGTTTTTCAAAGAACTCCTGCAAGGAAAGATAGGCTTTTTTGTAATCCGCGCCGGCGGCAACCAATTTGGCTACGCTGCTGTAAACAGCCGCTTTCGCGCCGGTGTAGGGATCGATGCACATATGGTCGGGATCCATGCCCCAGGCCATCACGCTGGCCTGATCTGTCACCTGACCGGGGAGCATGGGCAGGGTCGCCGCCATGGCCTGAGCAGGTGTGCGCTGATATTTTCCGCCAAAGGGCATCAGCACAGAGCCGGTACCGATAGAGCCGTCAAAACGCTCCACAAGGCCGCGACGGCTGGCGGTTTTCAGATCGCCGGCCATTTCCCCCAAATTGCTGTACAGGGGCTTACTCAACGCGGACAGGTCTTTCTTGCTGACCTGGACATTTGCGTGCTTGTTTGCGCCGTTGGTGTCCAAAAACGCCCTGCTCAGATTGGCGATCTCCGCGCCCTTCCAGCGCATGACCATCCGTGCCTCTTGGGTGACCACCGCCACACGATAGGCTTCCAGATTTTCCGACTGAGCAAAGGCGATGAACTTGTCCGCGTCCTTCGCTTCCACCACAACAGCCATGCGCTCCTGGGATTCGGAAATAGCCAGTTCCGTGCCGTCCAGGCCCTCGTATTTCTTGCGCACTGCATCCAGGTCGATCTGCAAGCCGTCCGCCAGCTCGCCGATGGCAACGCTCACGCCGCCTGCGCCGAAGTCATTGCACCGCTTGATCAGCCGGGTGACCTCCGGATCGCGGAACAGCCGCTGGATCTTCCGTTCCTCCGGGGCGTTGCCCTTTTGTACCTCGGAAGCCATGGTGGTGAGGGATTTCATATTGTGGCTCTTGGAAGAACCGGTCGCGCCGCCGATGCCGTCCCGACCTGTGCGGCCGCCCAGCAGGATGATCACATCCCCGGGGGCAGGACGCTCCCGGCGGACATTATATGCCGGTGCTGCGCCCACCACAGCGCCGCATTCCAGGCGCTTGGCAACGAAGCCGTCGTGATAGATTTCCGCCACATGACCGGTAGCCAGACCGATCTGATTGCCGTAGGAGGAATAGCCTGCGGCGGCAGTCTGGCACAGCTTGCGCTGGGGCAGTTTGCCGGGAATCGTCTCGTTCAAGGAACGACGGGGATCCGCCGCGCCGGTGACGCGCATGGCCTGATGGACATAGGCCCGGCCGCTGAGAGGATCCCGGATGCAGCCGCCGATACAGGTCGCCGCGCCGCCGAAAGGCTCGATCTCCGTGGGGTGATTGTGGGTCTCATTTTTGAACATGAGCAGCCAGTCCTGATCTTCTCCGTTGACCTTGGCGGTCAGACGGATGGAGCAGGCGTTGATCTCCTCGCTCTCATCCAGTTCCGGGAGCAGACCCCGCTTTTTCAGGGTCTTTGCGCCAATGGTGGCAATGTCCATCAGCGTCTGAGGCCGCTTGGCGGCCTTTTCCTCTCCGTAGACCTCCACCCGGGCGGCAAGATACCGGTCATAAGCGGCCTGCACAGCCGGATCGTCGATCTTCACATCGTCGATGTGGGTGGAGAAGGTGGTGTGCCGGCAGTGGTCGGACCAGTAGGTGTCCACCACCCGGATCTCCGTAATGGTGGGGTCCCGGTGTTCCTCTGCGGCAAAGTAATTCTGCAAAAATTTCAGATCGTCCAGATCCATGGCAAGGCCCAAGCTGTCCAGCAGTTCTGCCAGCGCCTTTTCGTCCATGGTGATGAATCCGGTAACGGTGGCGACGGATTGGGGAACAGCGTATTCCACAGCCAGGGTCTCCGGCTTTTCCAGACTTGCTTCCCGACATTCCACCGGGTTGATCACATGCTTTTTAATGGCGGCAACATCCGCTTCGCTCAGCTCGCCTTCCAGCACATAGATCTTGGCGGAGCGAACGGTGGGACGCTCGCACTGGCCCAAGATCTGAATACACTGGGCGGCGGAATCCGCCCGCTGGTCGAACTGACCGGGCAGGGGCTCCACCGCGAAAACGATCTGTCCGGTGGGGGCATCGTAGGAAACATCGTCCACCTGGGGCTCGGAAAACACAGTGCTTACTGCATAGGAAAAGAGGTCTGCATCCAGATTTTCCGCGTCGTAGCGGTTCAGTACCCGGATGGCGGACAGACCCTTGATCTGCAAAAACTCCCGTACTTCCCGGAGCAGGCCGTCGGATTCGTGGGTCTGACCCGGCTTTTTCTCTACATATACACGATATACCATGGATTTCCCTCCCAGTTATCTTGTTTTTGCCTGCAAGGCCCGCTGACCGATGTCACTTCTGCGGTATGCACCCTCAAATTGCACCCCGTCGGACAAACGGTAGGCCTCTTTCACCGCTTTTTCCAAGGAATCCGCAACGGCAGTTGTGCCGGTGACCCGACCGCCGGAGGTGAGAAGCTTCCCATTCTCCAGCTTCGCGCCGGCCACATAGGTGTGGGCTGCGGCTTCCGCCGTCATGGTGATCTCAAAGCCCTTGGGATAGCTCTCCGGATAGCCGCCGGAGGCCAAAATCACACAGCAGGCGTGCTTGTCCGCAAATTTCACTTCCGTTTCTGCCAAGGTACCGTTGGTGCAAGAACGCATGACGGTAAGCAGATCGCTTTCCATCAGGGAAAGCACCACCTGGGTCTCCGGGTCGCCGAAACGGCAGTTGTACTCAATGACCTTGGGGCCGTTGGGGGTGAGCATCAGGCCGAAGTACAGACAGCCCTTGAAGGTTCTGCCCTCGGCATTCATAGCGGCAACGGTGGGCAGAAAAATTTCCTCCATGCACCGGGCCGCGATTTCTTCGGTGTAATAGGGATTGGGAGCAATGGTGCCCATGCCACCGGTGTTCAGGCCGGTATCGTGATCACCCACGCGCTTGTGGTCCATGGAGGACACCATAGGCCGCACCACCTTGCCGTCAGTAAAGGCCAGAACGGACACCTCCGGGCCGGTCAAAAATTCCTCGATGACCACCGTGGAGCCGGATTTGCCGAACTTGGCGTTGGCCATCATGTCGGTGACCGCTTCGATAGCTTCTTCCCGGGTCTGGGCGATGATCACGCCCTTGCCCAGGGCCAGGCCGTCGGCCTTGACCACCGTGGGAATGGGTGCGGTTTTCAGATACTCCAAAGCCGCAGACAGCTCCGTGAAAATCTCGTAGGATGCGGTGGGGATGCCGTACTTTTTCATCAAATTCTTGGAAAACGCCTTACTTCCCTCGATGATCGCCGCCTTGGCATCCGGGCCGAAGCAGGGGATGCCCTTTTCATTCAGCCGATCCACACAGCCCAAAACGAGAGGGTCATCCGGGGCGACCACCGCATAATCGATGGCGTTTTCTACCGCAAATTCCACGATCTTGTCAATATCTGTCGCACCGATGGGCACGCAAGTGGCATCTGCGGCAATGCCGCCATTGCCCGGCAGGGCATAAATGGCGGACACCGATTTATTTTCTTTCAGTTTTTTGATGATGGCGTGTTCACGACCACCACTACCAACGACCAGTAATTTCATAGAAATCTCCTATATTTGGATGTAGGGGACGATGCCTACATCGTCCCACGGGCGGATGTGGGCATCCGCCCCTACGACATATCAATGATGGAACAATCTCATGCCCGTAAAGGCCATGGCGATGCCCTTCTTGTTGCACTCCTCGATGACCAGATCATCCCGGATCGAGCCGCCTGGCTGGGCGATGTACTTGACACCGGAGGCATAGGCGCGCTTCACATTATCCGCAAAGGGGAAGAACGCATCGCTTCCCAAAGCCACATCCTGCCGGGAGGACAGCCAAGCACGCTTATCTTCCTCCGTCAGACGCTCCGGCTGACGGGTAAAGTAGTTCTGCCAAATGCCCTCGGCGCATACATTCTCTTCGTTGCCGTTGATGTAGCCGTCAATGACGTTATCCCTGTTGGGACGGCCCAGATCCTCACGGAACGGCAGGCTCAGGGTCTTGGGATGCTGGCGCAGGAACCAGGTATCCGCCTTGCCACCTGCCAGACGGGTACAGTGGACACGGGACTGCTGACCTGCGCCCACACCGATGGCCTGTCCGTCGTAGGCAAAGCAGACGGAGTTACTTTGGGTGTATTTCAGGGTGATCAGCGCAACGATCAGGTCGATTTTTGCGCTTTCCGGAATATTCTTATTCTCGGTGACCACATTCTGCAGCAGACTTTCATCGATCTTGAAATTGTTGCGGCCCTGCTGGAAGGTGATGCCGAAGACCTGCTTGGTCTCCTGCTGAGCAGGCACGAAATCCGGGTCGATGGCAACCACATTGTAGCCGCCCTTGCGCTTGGTTTTCAGGATCGCCAGAGCTTCCTCGGTGTAGCCGGGAGCGATGACGCCGTCGGACACTTCTCGGGCGATGAGCTTTGCGGTCAGCGCGTCGCACACATCGGACAGGGCGACCCAGTCGCCGAAGGAGCACATACGGTCCGCGCCACGGGCACGGGCGTAGGCGCAGGCCAGAGGGCTCTCGTCCAGGCCCTCAATGTCATCCACAAAGCAAGCTTTTTTTAACTCCATGGGCAGAACCTTGCCCACTGCCGCAGAGGTGGGGGAAACATGCTTAAAGGAAGTGACGGCGACCATGCCGGTAGCCTCTTTCAGCTCCTTGACCAGCTGCCAGGAGTTCAGCGCATCCAGAAAATTGATATAGCCGGGACGGCCGTTTAAGATAGTGATGGGCAGCTCGCTGCCGTCGTGCATATAGATCTTGGACGGCTTCTGATTGGGGTTGCAGCCGTACTTTAATTCAAATTCATTCATTTTGATTACCTCCAAAAATCACTAATTAGAAATTAGGGGTTAGGAATTAGGAATTTTTCTTCATTTCTCATTCCTAATTCCTATTTTTTCATTGGTGCTTATTGATCACTCTCTGTTCCTTCTCTCCGGTTGCCAGATCGGTATAGCGGACGAACAGGGAAATTCTATTGGCTTCGTTGAGATTCTCCCACAGCTCGGCAGTAAATGCGTCAATATCCTGGGGGATCGCCACACGCTCCGGCTCGCCCTGGAAGGTGGGGATCACGGGATTGCCGTCGCACACATAGGTGTGGAGGAAGTGGCCCAAACCTGCCTTGGCAGGATACTCATAGAAGAAACGGGCGCAGTCCGTGCCTTCGGGGTCATTGGCTTTCAGGATGGACATCTTGTAACTGCCATCGCCTGCCTGCAAGCCGGAAATACGGGGTGTCCAGTTGGGGCCGTCGTCCTCGAAGCACCGGGTACGCAGAGCGGCTTCCCAGCTCTCGCCCTTGGCAAGATACTGCCAAATGGTATCCGTCTGGTCGCCGTTGGTGACGATCAAGCCGCATCCGGTCTCCCGGACGGGATGGTAGATGATCAGATGAGGGTCTTTCATCAGGCTGGGGTCATGGGCTTCCGTGCGGATGCCGTCCGGCTCCAACGCAAAAATGCGATTCCGGGAATTGACACTGCGGCCCATGATGAAGTAGGCCGCTACGGCCTTTTTGCCGTCGGGCGTCACGCCCAGCACGATACCCCGTCCGGGGTATGTATTGTCTTTCAGTTTTTCCGCCATGGTGGCGATTTCATAAACATTCATTAACTTACCTCCAATTTTTCTAAGCCTTCTCCTTGAGGAGAAGGTGGCACGCCGATAGGCGTGACGGATGAGGTGGCCTTTTTCACGGTTGCTCCGCAACCTACACCTCATCAGTCATTTGCTCATGCTTCGCAAATGCCAGCTTCCCCCTCAAGGGGAAGCCTTTTACAGTTGTGCACAAACTTTTTCAGCGGCCTGGGGAAGCAGGATCCATTCCGCCTCCTCCATGACCCGTTTCTGCAGAATTTCCGGGGTGTCCCCGGGCAAAATTTCCACCGCCTTCTGGGCGATGATCTCGCCCCCGTCGGGGATCTCGTTGACAAAATGCACCGTCGCGCCGGTGACCTTTACGCCGTAATCCAGCGCGGCCTGATGCACACGCAGGCCGTAAAAGCCCTCGCCGCAAAAGGCCGGAATCAGACTGGGGTGGACATTTAATATCCGCTTGGGATAGTGGGCGGTAAACTTTTCTGTCAAAATGGTCATAAATCCGGCCAAAATGATGATGTCGATGCGGTTGCCGTCCAGGATTTCCATGAGCTTTTCTTCAAAGGCGGCCTGGCTGCCCAGCTCCTTTTTCACCACCACTTCCGTGGCGATCCCGGCCTTTTTTGCCCGTTCCAGGGCATAGGCATCGGGGACATTGGACACCACCAATTCAATTTTTCCGCTTTTCAGCACGCTTCCCTGGGCATTGATCAGCGCCTGCAAGTTGGTGCCGCCGCCGGAGACCAAAACTGCGATCCGCGCGCTCATTTGAGGATCACCTGCTCGTCAGATTCGATGATTTTGCCGATCACATAGGCGGTCTCGCCCTTTGCGGTGAGGATGGAAATCGCCTCGTCCACCTGCTCAGCCGGTACCACCACGCTCATGCCCACACCCATGTTGTAGGTGTTGTACATATCCCGTTCGGGGATGTTGCCGGTCTTGGCCAGCAGATCGAAAATCGGCAGGACCCGGATGGACGCCTTGTCGATTTCCGCGCACAGTCCCTTGGGGATGGAACGGGGAATGTTCTCATAGAAACCGCCGCCGGTGATGTGGGAAATGCCCTTCACATCCACCTTTTCCAGCAGAGCCAGAATGGATTTGACGTAGATTTTTGTAGGGGTCAGCAGGGTCTCGGCAATGCTCTTGCCGCCAAGCTCGGCGTTGGGAGCATACAGCGACGCAGGATTGTTATCAATGTCAAAGACCTTGCGGCACAGAGAAAAGCCGTTGGAATGGATGCCGGTGGAGGCAAGGCCAATCACTACATCCCCGGCTTTCATCCGGGTGTTGTCCAGAATTTTCTTTTTGTCCACAATGCCCACCGCAAAACCGGCCAGATCGTAGTCTTCCATGGGCATCAAGCCGGGATGCTCGGCCGTTTCGCCGCCGATGAGCGCCGCGCCGGACTGGACACAGCCCTCCGCCACGCCGCCTACGATCTCGGCAATTTTCTCGGGAACATTCTTGCCGCAGGCGATGTAGTCCAGGAAAAACAGGGGCTTTGCGCCGCAGCAGATGATGTCGTTGACGCACATAGCCACCGCATCGATGCCGATGGTGTCGTGCTTGTCCATTAAAATCGCCAGCTTGACTTTTGTGCCGCAGCCGTCGGTACCGGAGACCAGCACCGGCTCTTCCATGCCGGCGATGGGCAGGCCAAAGCAGCCGCCGAAGCCGCCCACATCGTCCAGACAACCAGCGTTTTTCGTGCGGGCGATGTGCTTTTTCATCAGCTCCACAGCCTTATAACCGGCGGTGATATCCACACCGGCGGCGGCATAACTGGCAGATTGGGAGTTCTTATGATCCATAATGATGCTCCTTTTTTGAATTAGAAATTAGGAATTAGGAGTTAGGAATTTGAAATAAAATTCCTCATTTCTCATTCCTAATTATTCTTTGCCGTTCCAGCAGTAGGTGCACAGCTTGCACTTATCCATGCCGATGGCCTTGATCACGCCGTCCACCGTTTGGAAGCCCAGGGATGCAAACTTAAATTTCTCGCAAATGGCCTTGCGCATGGCCTTGCCGCGCTCTGTGTCGCCGTCGGCGTATTCCTCCAAATGCTTGAAGCCCTCTTCCCCTTCCAGTTCCATGATCACCCGGCGGGTGATTAGATCCATGTCGCCGGTATTCCGGGAGAAATTCAGATACTTACAGCCATACATGATGGGCGGGCAGGCGGAGCGCATATGCACGGACTTTGCGCCGTTTTCGTAGAGGAATTCCACAGTTTCCTGCAACTGGGTGCCCCGGACGATGGAATCGTCAACAAACAGCAGATTTTTCTCTTTGATCAGGTCATGCACCGGGATCTGCTTCATCTTGGCCACCTTTTTCCGATCCGACTGCCGGGCAGGGGTGAAGGAACGGGACCAGGTGGGGGTGTACTTGATGAACGCCCGGGCAAAGGGCTTACCGGTGCGGTTGGCATAGCCAATGGCGTGGGGCGTGCCGGAATCAGGAACGCCGCCCACATAGTCAAGCTCCATGCTCCGCCCCTGTTTTTCATCCCGTTCGGCCATGATCGCACCGTTGCGGTAACGCATGGCCTCCACATTGATACCCTCATAAGTAGAAGTGGGGTAGCCGTAGTAGCTCCAGAGGAATGCGCACATCCGCATCTCCTCCCCCGGCTCTGCCAGACGGGTCATAGAATCGGAGGTCAGCTCCACGATCTCACCGGGGCCCAGCTCGCAGACCTTTTCAAAGCCCAGCTTGGTAAAGGCAAATTCTTCAAAGGAAACGCAGTAGCCATCCTCATTTTTGCCGATCTGCACCGGGATCCGGCCCAGACGGTCTCTGGCGGTGATGAGGCTTCCTGTGTCCGTCAAAATCAGAACATTGCAGGTTCCCTCAATGACGGACTGGGCGTACTGGATGCCCTCCACGAAGTTCTGCTTGCGGTTGATCAGCGCGGCAACCAGTTCCGTGGAATTGACCTTGCCGCCGGTCATGGCATCAAAATAGCCGCCGTGATCCGCCATGACCTGCTCGATCAGCTCGTCGGCATTGTTCACGATGCCAACGGTGGTGATAGCGTAGGTTCCCAAGTGGGAACGGATCAGCATGGGCTGGGGATCCGAATCGCTGATACAGCCGATAACGGACGTACCCTGCATCTCATCAAAAATATGCTCGAATTTTGTGCGGAACGGAGAGTTTTCGATACTGTGGATTTTCCGTTGCAGGCCGATTCGGGCATCCCAGGCGGCCATGCCGCCCCGGCGCGTGCCCAAATGGGAATGGTAGTCCACACCGAAAAACACATCCATCATGCAATCGCACTTGGATGCAATTCCAAAAAATCCTCCCATGGATAAACTCCTTTTAGAAAATTACGCGAAGAACAGTTTGTTCAGGGTCATAGGATCCACATACTGTCCATCCTTGTAAACGCGCATATTGCCGGAAGCGATCTCGTCGATCAGCATCACGTTGCCATTGGGATCGTAACCGAACTCGAACTTAATATCATACAGATCCAGGCCCTTTTCTTTCAGGTCGTCAGCCACGATCTTGGTGATCTTCTGGGTCATATCCTTCAGATCGTCATACTGCTGCGCGGTCATAACGCCCAGATCCACCAGGCCGTCCTTGGTGACCAGCGGATCGCCCTTTTCGTCGTTCTTGAAGGTGGTCTCCACATATGCCGGCAGATCCTGACCCTCTACGCAGTAGTCGGAGTAACGGCGGAAGAAAGAACCCACAGCCTTATACCGGCAGATGACTTCCAGACCCTTGCCGAACACCTTGGCAGGCAGAACCTCCATGGTGGTGCTGTTCAGATCCGCGGACACATAGTGGGTCAAAATGCCGGCGGCGTTGATCTTCTCGAAGAAGTAGATGGACATACGCAGGTTCACATCGCCCACGCCCTCGATGGTCAGGCCGACGGTATTTTCGCCGGGGTCAAACACGCCGTCCTTGCCGGTGCAGTCGTCCTTGAAAAGGAGCAGACAGTTGCCGTTGGGCAGTGCGTAAACGTTTTTGGTTTTACCGGTGTACAGAAGTTGCAAGTCTTTCATAATAATTCCCTCTTTCTAATATATATGTTTTTGACATCCAAAGCCTTCTCCTTGAGGAGAAGGTGGCCGAGCACAAGCGAGGTCGGATGTGGTGGTGTCGCGAAGCGACAATTTAAATCCCACGGCCACTTTGTGGCCTACACCACATCAGTCATTTGCTCGTTCCTCGCAAATGCCAGCTTCTCCTCAAGGAGAAGCCTAATATTACAGTATTACTGCAAAGCCGCGTCCTTTGCCAGCACTTTTTCCGCGTCTGCTTTGCGCTTGGCATCCAGCTTTGCTGCCAGCGCATCATCGGTGATGGCAAGCATCTCGATGGCAAGCAAAGCGGCATTGACTGCACCATCCACCGCTACTGTGGCGACAGGGATACCGGAGGGCATCTGCACAGTAGACAGCAACGCGTCAATGCCGTTGGAAAATGTGGTAGATTTCATGGGGATACCGATGACAGGCAGGGTGGTGTTGGCAGCGAGTGCCCCTGCCAAGTGTGCGGCCATACCCGCCGCGGCGATGATCACGCCGAAGCCGTTTTTACGGGCATTTGCGGAGAAATCCCGGGCCTGCTCGGGGGTGCGGTGGGCGGAATAGATGTGCATTTCGCAGGGCACACCGAAGGCTTGCAGAGTGTCCGCGGCCTTCTGCACTACCGGCAGATCGCTGTCACTTCCCATGATGATGGCAACTTTTTTCATAAAAACCCTCCATTCAACAAAAAATGGGCGCACTTTCCCGCCATAACGCGAAAAGTGTGCCCAGACGGTCGGCTGTTCCGCAAGCGTTGTGCCACGTGGTGCTCCACTGATCCGTCAGGCACAATGCCGCGCTTGGTTGTGATTTGATTATATCATAACCTGGCGCCCCTCGTCAACTTGTTAAGCCGCCAGTTTCTGACAATTTTTTGTCTGTCTCGCTGTGAATTTTGACAAATTCTCTCACCACCTTCCCCTCGGGGGAAGGTGTCACGCCGATAGGCGTGACGGAAGAGGAATACGAGCAGTAACCTTGGACTTTTGCCAACATATAGGCATATTCCAATCTCTGTTCTGCCGCCGTTCCTCTCCCGCCCAGTGTGCGCACTGGGCACCCTCCCCCCGGGGGAGGGTATTGCGTGTTCCGGGATTGATTCTTTTTTCCAAAAGATATATAATAACCAAAAAGAGAGGAGGTTTTCCATGAAAGCCGATTGTCATATGCATATGGTTTTGGACGGACTGGACTGGAAAGCATCCATCGCCCGTCACCGGGAAGCACCCCATATCCCCACCATCCATCGTGCCCTTGCCCTTTATCGGGAGCAGGGCTATACCTACCTGCGGGACGGGGGTGACCGCTGGGGCGTGGGCGCCGCCGCCCGGGAACTGGCACCGGAATACGGCATTACTTATCGCACACCTCTTGCGCCCCTGTGCAAGGCCGGACATTACGGCGCATTTATCGGGGAAGTCTACCACGATTTCAGTGAATATACCGCATTGGTACAAAGTCACCGGCAAAATGGGGCCGATTTTATCAAGATCATGATCTCCGGACTGATGGATTTTGACCGGGCCGGGGTATTGACTGAGGACGGACTTTCTCCAAACGAAATCAAGGAATTGATCCGCATCGCCCACGGAGAAGGCTTTTCCGTAATGGCCCATTGCAACGGCGCGCGGACCATGGAAGCCGCCGCCACTTATGGCGTGGATTCCATCGAGCACGGGGCATATGCCGACGAGGATGCCTTACAGGCCATGGCGCAAAACCGGGTCATCTGGGTGCCGACGATATCCACCATTGCCAATTTGCGTGGCACCGGGCGGTTCAAGGAAACCTCAGTCCGGGAAATTCTGGACTCCGCCACGGAAAGTATCCGCCGCTTTGCCGCCCTGGGCGGCCTCATCGCCCCCGGCTCCGATGCCGGTGCCTGGGCCGTGCCCCACGGTGCGGACACGGAACACGCCCTGCTGGCACAGATCCTGGGAAAAAGTGCCGACACCCTGTTGGATGCCGGCACGACAGCTGTCATTGAAAAATTTTAATGCTTATTTTCCGAATTTTTTGGCAACGGTTTTCAGCATTTCCCGAATGGGAAGCTGATAAGGACACCGGGTCTCACACACGCCGCATTCGACGCAGTCGGATGCGGTTTTTCCTAACCCGTCGTAGCGCATGATCGCCCAATTCGCCAGGCCGTAACGGGAAAGATAGCCCTCCATCAGGAACATGGCCGGAATGGAAATACCTGCGGTGCAGGGGGCGCAGTAGTTGCACCGGCGGCAGAAATGGGTGCCCAGATCCTTGCGGATGGCATCCATGGACGCCAGCTCTTCTGCTGTAAGCGGCATAGTATTTTCCACAGCCGCCGCATTTTGCTCCGCCTCGGATGTTTCCGCCATGCCGGGGATCACCACAGTCACATTTTCGTTGGCGCAGATAAAGCGCAGAGCCAGGGTGGCATCTTCAATGGCGCCGCCGGCCAGGGGCTTCATGTCGATAAAACCGATATTCTTTTCCGCGCACTTGGCGATCAAGTCCTCGCCCTGGGTCTCCACGATGTTGTAGGGGAACATGACGGTCTCCACCCAGTCCAATTCCAGCGCCATTTTGAAGGTGTCCAGGGAGTGGGCGGTAATGCCGATATGGCCGATCTTGCCTGCCGCCACGGCTTCCTGCAAGGCTTCCAGCGCACCGCCGGGAGCGATGACCGCTTCCACATCTGCCGGGGTCGCATTGTGGACCTGATACAGGTCGATGTAGTCTGTTCTTAAATTCTTCAGACTGATTTCAATGTCCGCCGCCATGGCTTCCTTTGTCCGGGCCATACTCTTGGTGGCGATGACGAATTTGTCCCGGATGCCTTCCAGGGCGTAGCCCAGAAATTCCTCACTGACGGTGTAGCCCCGGGCGGTGTCGATGTAATTCACGCCCTTTTCCATCAGATAGCGGATCACCGCCTTTGCGCCCTCCGCGTCGGTACGCTGAATGGGGATGCCGCCAAAGCCCAAACGGGATATTTTCAAGCCGGTTTTTCCTAAAATACGGTATTCCATAAAGTTTTTCTCCTTTATTCTATCTCCGTGTCATTCCGAGGCCCATAGGGCCGTGGGAATCTCCCGGTACGATGTCTGTTACTGCATGCATTTTCGGTGAACCCTACCAGGAGATTGCCACGTCGCCGCCTTTGGGACGGCTCCTCGCAATGACATAACTGTGGCTTCTATAAAAAATGTTTGCATGAAACGCCTTTTTATAGTATAATACCATACTAAGGCAAATTTGCGCAAGATAAATTTAAAGTGAGGAAATACTATGTTTCAGGAACTTTTGAATGTAATAAAAAATTATGAAACCATCATCATCCACCGGCACAAAAATCCCGACGGAGATGCCATGGGCAGTCAGATCGGCTTGAAGCACATTTTGCTGGAAAACTTCCCGGAAAAGACCGTCTATGTGGTGGGCGACAGTGCCGGACACTACGGCTTTATGGATGACTCCGTGATGGACGAGGTTGCCGACGAGGTTTACGCCGATGCTCTGGCCATCGTGCTGGACACCTCCGCAAAGCATCTGATCAGCGACGAGCGTTACACCACCGCCAAGGCCACCGGCCGGATGGATCACCACATTTTTGTAGAGAAGATCTGCGATACGGAAGTTGTGGACACGTCCTACGAAAGCTGCTGCGGTCTGGTGACGGCCTTTGCTCTTGCTTGCGGATTGAAGCTCTCCCCCGTCAGCGCCAAGGCGCTGTACACCGGCATGGTCACCGATTCCGGCCGCTTCCGCTATGACTCCACCACCGATCAGACCTTCCGTCTGGCTGCTGCTCTCATGGAGCAAAAATTCGACACAAATGACATTTATCGCAAGCTGTACGCCGACGATTTCGCCCGGATTCGGCTGAAAGCTCAGTTCGTATTGAAGATCAAGTTGACCGACTGCAATGTGGCCTACATCTACACCACCAAGGAAGAAATGGCAGAGCTGAATGTGGACACCTTCACCGTCTCCCGGGGTATGGTGGGCACCATGTCCGATATCAAGGGCGTGGACATTTGGGTGAATTTCACCGAGACGGAGCAGGGCGTGCTGTGCGAGCTGCGGTCGAGTAAGTATAACATCAACCCCATCGCGGTAAAATACGGCGGCGGCGGACATGCCAAGGCCAGCGGCGCATGCGTTGCAAGCAAGGAGATCGCCATGCAGATGCTGGGCGATCTGGACGCAATGACGAAATAACGCACCCAACCTTCCCCCGAGGGGAAGGTGTCACCACCGCAGGTGGTGACGGAAGAGGAATACGGGCGAAAATGTAGTCTTAGGCAACTGTATAGTCATATTCCAATTTCTGTTCTGCCGCCATTCCTCTCCCGTCTTTTTGCTTTGCAAAAATCCACCCTCCCCCCGGGGGAGGGTTAATAAGGAGTAACCTATGAACACAGAAAAAATGCAGGCCATTCTGCAAAAGATCAAAGACTACGACCGGATCATCATCACCCGGCATTTCCGTCCCGATGGGGACGCCATCGGCTCTACCAAGGGTCTGTGGAAAATTTTACAACTCAGCTTTCCCGAAAAGGAGATCTATCTGCTGAACGAAGATTTTTCCGAATATCTGGCCTTTTTGGGCGGTGAAAGCGAACCCATTGCCGACGAAATGTATGCCGATGCTCTGGGCATTGTGCTGGACACCGGCACCATTGACCGGGTATCCAACAAGAAGATCACCCTCTGCAAGGAGATCGTGAAGATCGACCACCACATTGACCACAATCCCTATGGCGATGTGTTTTGGGTGGAGGATTTCCGCAGCTCCGCCTGCGAAATGGTGGTGCGGTTCTACGAGGTCTTCCAAAATGAACTGAAAATCGACAAGGAAGCCGCCACCTACCTCTACGCCGGCATGGTCACCGACTCCGGCCGCTTCCGTTTTTCTTCCGTCTCTGGAGACACCATGCGTCTGGCAGGTCTTCTGCTGGATCAGGGCATCGATACGGATGTGCTGTTCGCAAACCTCTATCTGGAGGAGTTCGACAAACTGAAATTTGAGGCTTACGTCTACGACAAAATGTGCATCACCGAAAACGGCGTAGCCTACATCTATGTGGACCGGGCCATGCAGGAGAAATTCGGTCTTTCCCAAGAGGATGCTTCCTCTGCGGTGGGCTACATGGACACCATCAAGGGCGCGCTGTGCTGGATCGCTTTCATCGACGCCCCCGGCGAGGAGACCGTCATCCGGGTGCGTCTGCGCTCCCGTTTCGTCACCATCAACACCATCGCGGAAAATCACCACGGCGGCGGTCACGCCTGCGCCAGCGGCGCAACGGTCTACTCCCTGGAGGAAATGCAGCAGCTGATCGCGGAAGCCGACGCAAGAGTGAAAGAATACAAAGAAACCCATGAGGGCTGGTTATGAGAATTTTAATTACAAATGACGACGGCATTTATGCCGAGGGCGTACTGCCCTTGGTACAGTGGGCAAAAACCAAGGGCGAGGTGACGGTGGTCGCCCCCAAGGTGGAGCAGAGCGCCAAGAGCCACGGCATCGAGATCCACAAATCCTTTGAAGCCAAACAGGTAGACCTGTGTGAGGGCGTCACCGCATGGGCGGTGGATTCCACCCCCGCAGACTGTGTGCGTCTGGCGATTTTGGGTCTGCACATGGAGTTCGATCTGGTGATCTCCGGCATCAACCGGGGGTTGAATATCGGCCGGGATATCATGTACTCCGGCACCGTTTCGGCTGTTTTCGAGGCCGGCAATTTGGGCGTGAACGCCATGGCGGTGTCCACCTCTCCCGAATATTACAAGGATGCCGCCAAGGAAATGGACAAGATCTGGGATTTCATCGTGGCTAACGACCTGTTCCGCAAGAACGATATGTGGAACATTAACATCCCCACCGGCGGAAGCGACGCTTTCCGCTTCACCCGTCAGGGCGGCAACTATTATTCCGATCAGTTCAAGCCGGAAGACAACGATATGTACCTGCCCTGCGGCATTGATGTGTTCGCAAAAACCGACAACAGCGAATTCGATACCGACGCGGTACTGGTGGACAAGGTCATCTCCGTCATGCCCGTCACCCTGGATCGGACAAATCTGGAGCTTTATAAGCAATTACGGAAAATGTAACGGTTACCATGTCATTGCGAGGAGCGAAGCGACGTGGCAATCTCCCGGTACGATGCTTGTTATTGCACAACTTATCGATGAACTGTACCAGGAGATTCCCACGGGCCGTACGCGATTGAATGATTGCCCCCGGCAATCATAGCGATTTACAATCGCTTCGCTATGGCCCTCGGAATGACATAGTATATTTCAATACACAAGGCCGGTGCGTGATGCACCGGCCTTTGGTTTTACATTGTATAATTGTCGAAATAGCCCTGAACCAGGATGATGGGCGTACCCTTGTCACCGGAGCCGGAGGTCAGATCGCACAATGAGCCGATCAAATCCGTCAGCCGACGGGGCGTGGTGCCCTGGGACGCCATGGAGCCCGCCAGATCGCCCTTGCTGCGGATGCGCTCCTCGATGGCTTCTTTCAGCGCCGCGCCAGACAGACCGGCAAAATCGTTGTCCGCCAGATATTTCAGCTTCAGTTCGTTGGGCGTGCCCTCCAAGCCGGGGGTGTGTGCCACGGACACGCTGGGGTCAGCCAGCTCCCAGATCTTACCCACGGGATCCTTGAATGCGCCGTCGCCGTAGACCATCACCTCAATATGCTTACCGGTAGCATCCAGAAAACGCTTCTGAATATCCAGCACCAGATCGCCGCACTCCGCGGGGAACAGCTTGATGGTGGTCTCCGTGGCCTTATTGGAGCCCAGCAGGCCGAAGCGCTCATTATAGCCGCTGCCGTCCACAGATTCTGTCAAAATATCGTCCAGTCCGCAGACCACTTCCGCGCCGGCGGCCTTCAGGATCCGCTTGGTGCGCGCCCGGCTGTGGATATCGCAGGTCAGGACGGTTTTGGTATAATTCAAAATCGCCCGGGGGTTGTTGGCCAGAATGATCTCCGCCTCACAGCCCTCTGCCCGGATCAGATCGCCGTAATATTTCACATAGTCCACCAGGGTGAAGGGGTGCAGATTCTCACCGAACAGCTCCCGGTACTTTGCCTCTGTCAGCACATCGCTGTAGGGATTGACCCCGGCTTCGTCCAGCCGATCCAGAGAGACCAGCTCATTGCCCACCTCGTCGGAAGGATAGCTGAGCATCAGCACGATCTTTTTGCAGCCACGGGCGATGCCACGCAGGCAGATAGCAAACCGGTTACGGGACAAAATGGGGAAAATCACGCCCACAGTGCCGCCGCCCAATTTTTTCTTAATATCGGTGGCAATGGCATCCACACCGGCATAGTTGCCCTGGGCGCGAGCCACGACAGATTCTGTTACCGCGACCACATCCCGATCGTTGAGGGCAAAGCCCTCGCTCTCGGCGGCTTCCAGTACGCTGGTGACCACGATCTGCGCCAGATCGTCGCCCTGACGAATGATGGGGGCGCGGATACCTCTGGATGTTGTGCCTACTTTTCTTTCCATAGGGAAACCTCTTTTCTGAGAAGGTTTTTTTACAGTACTGTTATACCGCAACTGGCCCGGTTTTTCAATCTTTTTTTCTTCCATCGGCAAAAAAACAGCAAATATGCCAAAGGAAACACGCTTTCAGCCAAGAATTTTCGTTTCATCCTGAAATTTTCACAGAAAAACACAAAAATTACATAAAAATGTGCAAAAATATTTGCAATTTCTCTTTCATTATGGTATACTGGTACGGCTAAATTCAGACTTTGTCCGAAAAACGCACCAAAAAGTAAAATCCGGGCCGTAGGCCCGTCAACAAATGAAGGGAGTTTTACAATGTCTCACAAGTATGTTTACCTGTTTACCGAAGGTAACGGCTCCATGCGGGAGCTTTTGGGCGGCAAGGGCGCAAACCTTGCTGAAATGACCAACATCGGTCTGCCCGTTCCTCAGGGCTTCACCATCTCCACCGAAGCCTGCACTCAGTACTATGAAGACGGCCGCCGTATCAATGATGCGATCCAGGCCGAGATCATGGAGTATGTAGAAAAGCTGGAAGGCATCACCGGCAAGAAGTTTGGCGATTCTCAGAATCCTCTGCTGGTCTCCGTCCGCAGCGGCGCCCGCGCATCCATGCCCGGTATGATGGATACCATCCTGAACCTGGGTCTGAATGAGCAGGTCGTGGAAGTTATGGCTGCCAAGTCCGGCAATGCCCGTTGGGCATGGGACTGCTACCGCCGTTTCATCCAGATGTATTCCGACGTGGTTATGGAAGTGGGCAAGAAGTATTTCGAGGCCCTCATCGATGAGATGAAGGAAGCCAAGGGCGTTGAGCAGGATGTGGAACTGACTGCTGACGATCTGAAGGAACTGGCCACCCAGTTCAAGGCCGAGTACAAGGCCAAGATCGGCACCGACTTCCCCAGCGATCCCAAGGAGCAGCTGATGGGTGCCATCAAGGCTGTTTTCCGTTCCTGGGACAACCCCCGCGCAAACGTCTACCGCCGCGACAACGATATCCCCTACTCCTGGGGTACTGCCGTTAACGTTCAGTCCATGGCCTTCGGCAACATGGGCGACGATTGCGGTACCGGCGTTGCTTTCACCCGTGACCCCGCCACCGGCGAGAAGAAGCTGATGGGCGAGTTCCTGACCAACGCTCAGGGCGAAGACGTGGTTGCCGGTGTCCGGACTCCCATGCCCATCGCAAAGATGGCAGAAGCATTCCCCGAGGCTTTCAAGCAGTTCGTGGATGTTTGCAACATTCTGGAAAACCACTATCATGATATGCAGGACATGGAGTTTACCGTTGAGCACGGCAAGCTGTACATGCTGCAGACCCGTAACGGCAAGCGTACCGCTCAGGCCGCTTTGCAGATCGCCGTTGATCTGGTGGCCGAGGGTCACAAGACCGAGGCTGAGGCCGTTCTGATGATCGACCCCCGTAACCTGGACACTCTGCTGCATCCCCAGTTCGATGCCAAGGCTCTGAAAGCCGCTACTCCCATTGGCCGTGGTCTGGGCGCTTCTCCCGGAGCTGCCTGCGGTCAGGTCGTTTTCTCCGCTGAGGATGCTGAGACTTGGAAGAACGCCGGCAAGAAGGTCATTCTGGTTCGTCTGGAAACCTCTCCCGAGGACATCACCGGCATGAAGGCCGCTCAGGGTATCCTGACTGTCCGTGGCGGTATGACCTCCCACGCAGCTGTTGTTGCCCGCGGTATGGGTAAGTGCTGTGTCTCCGGCTGTGGCGAGATCAACATGGACGAGGAGAATAAGAAGTTCACTCTGGCCGGCAAGACCTATGTGGAGGGCGATTGCATCTCCATCGACGGTTCCACCGGTAACATCTACGATGGTATCATCCCCACTGTTGACGCTGAGATCTCCGGCAACTTCGGCACCATCATGGGCTGGGCTGACAAGTTCCGCACTTTGAAGGTCCGCACCAATGCCGATACCCCCACCGACGCCAAGAAGGCCCGGGAGCTGGGCGCAGAAGGCATCGGCCTGTGCCGTACCGAGCATATGTTCTTCGAGGCTGACCGTATCGCCGCATTCCGTGAGATGATCTGCTCCGACACCGCCGAGGAGCGCGAAGTCGCTCTTTCCAAGATCCTGCCCTATCAGCAGTCCGACTTTGAGAAGCTGTATGAGGCTCTGGAAGGCATGCCCGTGTGCATCCGCTTCCTGGATCCTCCGCTCCACGAGTTCGTTCCCACTACTGAGGAAGACATCGCTCTGCTGGCCAAGACCCAGGGCAAGACCGTTGAGCAGATCAAGGCCATCATCAGCAGCCTGCACGAGTTCAATCCTATGATGGGTCACCGTGGCTGCCGTCTGGCCGTCACCTACCCCGAGATCGCCAAGATGCAGACATCCGCTGTCATCCGCGCCGCCATCAATGTGCAGAAGGCACATCCCGATTGGAACCTGGTTCCCGAGATCATGATCCCCCTGGTTGGCGATGTTAAGGAATTGAAGTACGTTAAGAGCGTGGTTATCGAGACCGCTGAGGCTGAGATCGCCGCTGCAGGTGCTGACCTGCACTACGAGGTGGGCACCATGATCGAGATCCCCCGCGCCTGCCTGACCGCTGACGAGATCGCTCAGAACGCTGACTTCTTCTGCTTCGGCACCAACGACCTGACTCAGATGACTTACGGCTTCTCCCGTGACGATGCCGGCAAGTTCCTGAACGCTTACTATGATTCCAAGATCTTTGAGAACGATCCCTTCGCAAAGCTGGATCAGACCGGCGTTGGCAAGCTGATGAACATGGCTTGCACTCTGGGCCGTGCAAACAACGACAAGCTGCACATCGGTATCTGCGGTGAGCACGGCGGCGACCCCACATCCGTGGAGTTCTGCCACACCCTGGGTCTGGACTACGTGTCCTGCTCCCCCTTCCGTGTGCCCATCGCCCGCCTCGCCGCCGCTCAGGCTGCAATCAAAGAATCTAAGTAATTAGATTTATATATCGGGAAATACTCAACTGTATCCTGAGAAAAACAAAATAACGTAGCGCGCAGCCTCATCGATTTTTCGGTGAGGCTGCTTCTTTTTTTTGCCGCCAAATCCACCCCCCATACGCCGCTTTTTT
>SVLT01000016.1 GCA_015067845.1 Oscillospiraceae bacterium | reverse complement strand
AGGCGGCCAAGAACATAAAGGTCTGCCCGAACTGTAACAAGCCGACTACGGCAGATAAGAAATTCTGCCCCGACTGCGGAACACAGCTCCCCGAACAGACGGTAGCACAAGGTGCGGTCTGTCCGAGCTGCGGCAAGCAGAACGCCATCGGCACCAAGTTCTGTCAGGACTGCGGCACCAAGCTCCCCGCCGCTATCGCCGAGGAACAGGCGCAGGCCGACCGCAACGCCGCTGTGATGGCGCAGTGGGATGCAAAGCTCCCGCAATATCCCAAATGGACTTGCGGAGGCGACCAAATGTACATCAACGACTACGATGAAAACGGACACAGCTTCGAGGTGGAGTTCAAAAATAACCCCTCGGCGGCGCAAAGAGCCGTGGAGCAGTACCGTCAGATACTCCTTGCAAACGGCTTCCGTCAGGCAGGTCAGTATCCCAGCATCGAGCAGCTGTTCAAGCGTATCGACGGCGTGGTCTACAACGTGGATACCGAGCATTGTTTCGAGGGTGATCCCGACTTTGCAACCATCGGCTTCTGCATCCGTGAACCCTACGGCGGTTTCGATTACGTAAAACCCGAACCCAAGAAGAAAACGAGCTTTATGGATCTATTCAAATAAGAAAAAGGAGGCATTACGGTGAAAAAAATATTTGCACTTTTACTGGCTATGATGATGCTCTTCTCTCTCGCAGCTTGCGGTAACAACGAAACACCATCCGGCAGCAAAGGCGACAAACCCGGTGCCTTGCAGGGTGGAGAGAATAATGATATTGCCGTTAAGACCGCTACCATTGACGGTTATGAGCTGCCTGCTGTGGCCCTCGCTTATGTTGGCACCTTTAATAAAGCTTATAACGACTATCATAGGGATGCCGAGGCTCACTTTTATGTAAAATCAAAGGATGCCGATAAGGAAGCCTTTAATGCGCTTGTAGATTATTACGCATCTAATGGCGGTACATTGGATGAAGAAATGTCCGGCAGCGCATCGAAGCATTTTGATTTTGAATGGGGGCGTATCGAGGTTGCGCACTTTGGTGTTGATAAAGAAATCTCGGCGTTTATAATCGTTCCCGAATATCCCATTGCTGATAACGGCGGCGAGGACAATTCCGGCACCACCGAGCCGGACAATGCAGGAAACAGCACCGAGAACAACGAGGTTGACACCTGGACTGTCGAGAGTTTCTTGAAACTCTACGGTTTCGATGCAGAGGCTCTCAAGCCCAACCATTTCACCTCTTTTGAGGAACTTGAAATTGTTGGCAGTGCAGTGCCTGGTAAGCGTGATAGCAAAGGTATCGTTAAGATCAGCGTAGAAAAAGGCAAGACTACCGCAGACGATTACAACGCTTGGTTTGAAAACCTTTACACAAAGATGACCGAGCTTTCCGATGATGGAAAGCTGTGGTACACCGGCGGCAAGGTTATGGAGGCACCGACTCTTGAAGAACTGAAAGCCGAATCCTGGTGGGCAAAGACACCTAACAGCACCTGTTACATCACTGTGAATGAAAACGGAAAGTCCACCAGAATCAATCTTGCTTACAGTTATGATGTAGAAACCGAACAGTACAAGATCATTATTTTGGTACACAGCGTTTCTTAACCCAATACCGAACCCCAAACCACCACGGGCGGCCCGCAACACCGCCGACCGTCCGTGTGTGCTATCCAGAAAATAACGATACGAAAGTGAGGACAACACCATGAAAAGATTCTTAGCAATTTTATTGGCAGGCTTGATGCTGTGCTCGTTTGCTGCCTGCGGTAACAACGAGACACCGTCCGGTGGCAAAGAAACAGATCCAATTTCACAGGGAGATTTGGATGATCTGGACGATGCCTTGGATAAGCTGGAACAGATGCTTCCCGATGGATGGGATGAAAACAAGTACGGCGCCTATATCTACGATGTATGGGATTCGGAGTTTTTGCCGGATTGTTTCCCGGCTGCTCCGGATGGAATCAAGGTAGATCAGACTAATTTTAAGGACTATGACCACGATGCCTTGAACGGTGATTACAGCGTCGGCCCCCTGATCTACGACAGCTACGAGGATTACCGGGAATACGGCGTGGGCTTCTACGCAACCCAGGAGCAACTGGATATCTTCGTGGCGGCGGTGGAGGCCAAGGGCATGACCGGCGGCCAAACCGAAGACGGAGATTGGTGCATCTACGAGTATTTCGGCAACGGCTGGTTCATGGAAATCTTCGCCAATCAGATGCACAACGACCAGGAGTACAACTACTGGGTGTCTGTCAGTGCAACAGACTGCCTGTTCGATCTGCCTGCGTCTATCAGCGGCATCCCTCTGCCTCAGGTGGGCATGGTCACCTATAACCACGACAATTACTCAATCAACGATTTTACCGATGGCTATGAGGATGTGGACTTTGATCTGTCCTCTGACACTCTGCCTGACGAGTATTACGCCGCCTGGTTCAGCTACTACTGCGCCGACAACCAGGACGCTATCGACTATGCACAGCAGCTTAAGGATCTTGGCTGGGAAGTGGAATGGGAGACCGACGGAGAAGATGGATACCGCTGCTGCTTGAAAAAAGACGGCGTGTATGCTATTTCCAACTACTACGATTATGATTGTATGTTGGAAGTCGGATTCTCCGATATGATCGAAAACCTTTCCTATTAACCTGCCACCAGTAGAAGGAGGTGACGAAATGGCAAAATTCTGTACAGAGTGCGGCAAAGAAATTGCGGACGGTGTATCGTTTTGTACCGAATGCGGAGCAAAAGCACCGGATACACCAACTGCCAAGGTTGAAGCCGTGACTGGTAATGCAGTACAAACGCAAACTCAGACAGTAAAAACGTATCAGCAGACCACACCTCAACAGACAGTGGCGCAGGCACCGGTAACGGAACCTGTCAGCAAGGTGGTTGGAACGGGAACATACTTCGCCTTGATGTTTCTGTTTGCGCTTCCTATTATCGGCATTATCTCGGTGATCATTTTGTCCTGCAAGGCGAAGAACAAAAACATCAAGAACTTCGCAAAGGCAAATCTGATCTGGGCGATCGTCGCATTCGTCTTGATGATTGTATCGATCATTGGCATCATTTCTCTTGGTAATTCTCCTGTGGAGTACATCAAACAAGCACTGGAAGGCAGTCTTGGAGATCTGCCTATTAATTAAATTAGATTAGGAGGAAATAATTATGGCATTCTGTGGAAAATGTGGAACCAAGGTAGACGAGGGCGTAAAATTCTGCCCCTCTTGCGGAAACCCGATGGAGGCTCCCGCCTCCGAACAGCAGACAAAGACTCAGCAGGCACAAGCACAACAAAGCGACTTATCGGCAAAAGTAACCAATTTAAACAACACGGCAGACATCACCGAGCAGTTTGACAAGGACGATATTGAAAAGAACAAGGTGATGGGACTTTTGGCATACATCCTGTTCTTCATCCCGCTGCTTGCGGCGAAGGACTCTCCCTTTGCAAGATACCACGCAAATCAGGGACTTGTCCTGTTCTTGGCAGCTATTCTTTCTTCTGTTATTCTCATCATCCCCATTCTCGGATGGATCATTGCTCCCATTCTTAGCATCGTGATCACCGTCCTCGCCGTTATCGGCATCATCAACGCGCTGAACGGCAAGGCAAAGGAATTGCCCATTATCGGCAAGTTCAAGATATTGAAGTGATTTTACCACACAGGCGGTGACGGTAGAAACGAGCCGCTACCGCCTGTGGGCAAGATGATGAAGGGAATACGCGTTCACTCTTGTATTTAGCACAAACCAAATATATCGAACTCTCTGTTTTGACGAACGGAGAGTTCTTTTTTAATGTTCTCGTTCGCTTTCACGAACAAACAGACCCAAAATTCTATAGAATTTGCAGTAAAAACGGGGGTCAATTACTCTACCGCAATTTCTGAAAATCTGTATAATTATAGTATAAACACATCGAAGGGAGGATCCAAATGAGCGACGAAAAGAAAAAGATGCTTCGCACGATCCGCGTAGATGAAGACGCCCTGGAAGTAATGTTCCTATATGACGATCAGTGGAAGATCTAGATCGGACAGTATCCGTTTTTTAAGGAGGAACCGAGATATACGCCGTCCGGCAGACCCTGGAGGAATGCGATCTTTACAGAATGTCTCCATCACGGCGGCGAAGGTAACAACGACTGCGGCTCCTGCCCGCATTTCAGAAAACAGGATCATAAGGATCTGATCGGTGTCTGCTTCAATGAAAAACTACGGATAAAGGAGGCAGACATGGCATGAAAGAGATAAAAATTACTCTGTAAGATTCCCATTAAAGAGAACGAGCCGCAATCGTCATTCCTGTGCTTTTTATTTATTCAGTTATTCCCAACTTCTTCAGTCGGGCGCGAACAGCGCCGGAATTGCGTTTCAATGTGACTGCAATTTCACCGGCCGGAACGCCTTTTTGGTGCAGATCCAGCAGGCATTGGTCGTGTTCCAGAGTCCAGGGCTGACCTTGATTTTCAGTTTTTGCGCGATAAGCATCAAGTGCGGCATCCAAATTGTCAATGATAAAGCGCTGTGCTTCCCGATTGTAAACCACCACGGAGTATGGGCCGTTGATGCTTGTTCTGTTCTCAACGCCGATACCTAAAGATCGGCCTTGGGGAGAAGGCCGCTTAGCGATCTTTCCCTCTGCGTTCATCTCGTTGACCAAAATGTTGATACTAACAAGCCAGTCTGTCACCATGGAGATCGTTAACCTGTTCATATTCTCATTGGCAACCAAATCGTTGATGCGTTTTACAATCTCTGAAATAGTAATCGGCACATCTGAAAAAGCAAAGCCGCTACGCTTCTCAACCGGCAGAGCAAACGGTTCCTTTTTTGCTTTTTTCTGCGCCGTAACGCCACTGTTATCGATGACCTGACGGAGCACATCGGCCACATAGAAGAAACAACGGGAAAGGCGGACATTGTTAACAACATCCTCGTCCGGGATCGTGGAGCCGTCAATGGGATTAATGCCGTTGGTCAGCTTCTCCATGTACATTTTAGCGCGTTCCAAAGTTTCGAGTTCGGTCATATGAAACCTCCTAAACCGGATCCGAGCTGAGTGCGATCATGTGTCCGCACTTCTTCTCGTCGTTATGGTAGTTGGTACAGCCATAGAAAACACCGCCAGCCATCTCAATTCGTCACCGCATAGCGGACTATATATTTCCGAAATCGTCTGTTGGTGCAGCCGGTCCATAACGGGCATTTTGAACGATTGACTTTCCCTGCGGATCAGGGTATACTGGATGCGGATTCTTCAAAGGAGGCGGTCTCTTGTATATTCACGGATTGCAAAAAATGACCTTGCTGGACTACCCCGGCAAGGTGGCCTGCACGGTCTTTCTGGCCGGCTGCAATTACGCCTGCCCCTATTGCCATAACAGCCAGTTACAGACCCACGATGCAGAACCCTTGATGCACAGCGATGCGCTGCTCTCTTTTCTGCAAAAGCGCCAGGGCATCCTGGACGGCGTGTGCATTACCGGCGGTGAGCCTACGCTGAATCCGGAACTGCCGCAGTTGCTGGCGCGCATCAATGCCCTGGGCTATGCAGTCAAACTGGATACAAACGGCAGCCGCCCCCATGTGCTGCGTCAATTGGTGGAAGCCGGGTTCGTGGATTATGTGGCCATGGATGTAAAAAACGGCCCGGCGCAATACGCCCAAACCGTGGGCGTGGCGGGACTGCAGCTCAAGGATGTTGAGGAAAGTCTGCGCTTTCTGATCGGCGGCCATATCCCCTACGAACTGCGCACGACCCTCGTGCAGCAGCTCCACGACGAAGAATCCATTGCGGCCATGGGCCGGTGGCTTGCAGGACTGTGTCCCGGAAAACGCCCGGACGTGCTGTATTTGCAGAGCTTTGTGGATCGGGACACCGTCGTTTTTACCGGCCTTTCTGCCCCGGAAAAGGCCCAAAAAGAGCGCTTTGCGCAACTTCTCGGGGAATTTGTTCAAAAAGTGTACTTACGGGGTGAATGACACCATATCTATGGCGTTGTTTCAACGACAACCACAATATATTGTTACTTTAGGGTTGACATTCTAATACAGATACGATATAATACGGGCACTGTGGCTTTCGGAATGAGCAGCAGTGCTCGATTGTTTTGCAATAATCATATAGAGGAGAGATTCGGATGTATAAGGTACTAAAGCGCGACGGCATTACCGTTGAATTTGAGATCACTAAAATCGCGGCGGCCATGATCAAGGCATTTGAAGCATTGGGCAAAAACTACCATCCCAGCGTGATCAACATGCTGGCCCTGCAGGTCAGCGCTGATTTTGAACCCAAGATCCACGACGGCTGCATCGCCGTGGAAGATATTCAGGACAGCGTGGAAAAGGTATTGTCCGAGTCCGGCTATTCGGATGTGGCCAAGGCCTATATTCTGTACCGTAAACAGCGCGAAAAGGTCCGCAATGTCAATTCCGCCCTGCTCAACTACAAGGATCTGGTAGACAACTATCTGCAGATCAACGACTGGCGTGTCAAGGAAAATTCCACCGTTACCTATTCCGTGGGCGGTTTGATCCTTTCCAACTCCGGTGCTATCACCGCGAACTACTGGCTCAGCGAGATTTACGATTCGGAAGTGGCAGAAGCCCACCGCAGCGCCGCCCTCCATCTGCACGATCTTTCCATGCTCACCGGCTACTGCGCCGGCTGGAGCCTGAAGCAGCTCATCCAGGAAGGTTTGGGCGGTGTTCCCGGCAAGATCACCTCCAGCCCCGCTGGCCACCTGTCCACTTTGTGCAATCAGATGGTCAACTTCCTGGGCATCATGCAGAACGAATGGGCAGGCGCCCAGGCATTCTCCTCCTTTGATACATATCTGGCGCCCTTTGTCAAGGTGGACAACCTGTCTCAGAAGGAAGTCAAGCAGTGCGTCCAGAGCTTCATCTACGGTGTCAATACCCCCTCCCGCTGGGGTACCCAGGCCCCCTTCTCCAACATCACCCTGGACTGGGTCTGCCCGCCTGACCTGAAGGACCTGCCGGCCATCGTGGGCGGCAAGGAACTGGATTTCACCTACGGTGATTGCCAGAAGGAAATGGACATGGTCAACAAGGCCTTCATCGAGATCATGATCGAGGGCGATGCCAACGGCCGTGGCTTCCAGTACCCCATCCCCACCTATTCCATCACCCGGAATTTCGATTGGAGCGAAACGGAGAACAACAAGCTTCTGTTCGAAATGACCGCCAAGTACGGCACCCCCTATTTCTCCAACTACATCAATTCCGATATGGAGCCTTCCGACGTGCGCAGTATGTGCTGCCGTCTGCGTCTGGATCTGCGTGAACTGCGCAAGAAGTCCGGCGGTTTCTTCGGTTCCGGCGAATCCACCGGTTCTATCGGTGTCGTCACCATCAATCTGCCCCGGATCGCTTACCTGGCTGCGGATGAAAAGGATTTCTATGTGCGGTTGGACAAGCTGATGGACATTGCGGCCCGCAGCCTGAAGACCAAGCGCCAGGTCATCACCCGTTTGATGGAGAATGGCCTCTATCCCTACACCAAGCGTTACCTGGGTACCTTCAATAACCACTTCTCCACCATCGGTCTGATCGGTATGAACGAAGTGGGTCTGAACGCCAAGTGGCTGCGTTTGGATCTGACCCACGAGCAGACCCAGAAGTTTGCCCGGGAAGTGCTGGACCATATGCGTGAGCGTCTGTCCGACTACCAGGAAAAGTACGGCGATCTGTATAACCTGGAGGCGACCCCCGCAGAGTCCACCACTTACCGCTTTGCCAAGCACGACAAGGAGCGTTTCCCCGACATCATCACCGCCAACGAAAACGGCACTCCCTACTACACCAATTCCTCCCATCTGCCCGTGGGCTACACCGAGGATATCTTTACCGCCCTGGAGATCCAGGACGAGCTGCAGACCCGTTATACCTCCGGCACGGTCTTCCATGCCTTCCTGGGCGAAAAATTGCCGGATTGGCAGGCTGCAGCCTCCCTGGTGCGTAAGATCGCAGAGAACCACAAGTTGCCGTACTACACCCTGAGCCCCACCTATTCCGTCTGCGCGGATCACGGCTACATCACCGGCGAGCAGTACACCTGCCCCATCTGCGGCAAAGAGACCGAGGTCTACAGCCGCATCACCGGCTACTACCGTCCCGTGAAAAACTGGAATGTGGGCAAGAGTCAGGAATTCAAGGACCGCCTGGTGTACAACGTGGGCAACTCCAAGCTGAAGGGCACCGTCCGGATGACCCCCGCTGCGGCGGCCTGCGACGTTCCCGCGGCAGCGGCCGCACCGGCGCCCGCCGTGGAGGGCGGCAAAGTCATTCTGTTCAGCCGCGTTACCTGCCCCAACTGCCGGGTAGCGGAACAATTGCTGACCAAAGCCGGCGTGGCCTTTGAAAAGCTGATCGCTGACGAGAATGTGGAACTGTGCAGACAGTACGGTGTCAAGGGCGCGCCGACCCTGGTCGTTACAAGCGGCGACCTGACTGCCAGCTACTACAGTGTTCCGGAAATCAAGAAGTACATCGCAACTTTGTAACAACAGAAAAGAGCCGGGCACTGCCCGGCTCTTTTAATGAAATTGGAGGATGCCTTATGCATGATATGATCATTGTTGGCGGCGGCCCGGCGGGCCTTACCGCTGCAATTTATGGCCTGCGGGCCGGTAAGACCGTGTTGGTCATTGAAAAAAACGCCTTCGGCGGCCAGATCGCCTACTCTCCCAAGGTGGAAAATATCCCCGGTACGAAGGTGATCAGCGGTGTGGAGTTTGCTGATCAGCTCACGGATCAGGCCCTGGCCCTGGGGGCGGAAGTGGAGCTGGAAACCGTGACCCAGGTAGAAAAATCCCAGGGCCACTTTGTTGTACACACGGAAGAGGGCAATACATTTACCGGCAGAACGGTCATTTTGGCCCTGGGTGTCAAGCACCGCACATTGGGTCTGCCCGGCGAGGAGGAATTGATCGGCAACGGCATTTCCTTCTGTGCTGTCTGCGACGGCGCCTTCTATACCGGTCAGGAAGTGGCCATGATCGGCGGCGGAAATTCCGCTTTGCAGGAAGCGCTGCTGCTGAGTGAAGTATGCAGCAAGGTCACCGTTGTGCAAAATCTGCCCTTCTTTACCGGAGAGCAGAAATTGGCGGAGGCGTTGACCGCCAAAGAGAATGTACGCGTACTGTTCTCCACCGTTGTCAGCGGCTATCTGAGCGCAAACGGCAATCTGACCGGCCTGCGGCTCAAGAGCGAGGAAACCGGCAAAGAGTGGGACATTGCCGTGGACGGCGCATTCCTGGCGGTGGGTCTGCAGCCGGAAAACGCCGCCTTTGCAGATCTGGCCAAGCTGAACGATTGGGGTTATTTTGACAGCGGCGAAGATTGCGCCACGGTCACCGAGGGCCTGTTCGTAGCCGGCGATTGCCGCAGTAAGCGGATCCGCCAGGTGGTCACCGCATCCAGCGACGGCGCCATCGCCGCCATGGCCGCCTGCCATTACCTGGAAGCATAACAACATAGCACGTGGATCATGAAGCGGCGGCCTTGATTTCAAGGCCGCCGTTACACATACAAACACTTCCGGGATTATGGCAGATATTTGTTACACACAAGCTAAGTCGCATGGAACGTACTCCGCTAAGAAGGCCTCTTGTTCGATAGTGACTCCGTATTCTGTAATCTTGTCGATTGCAGATTTAAACTGCGAACCGTCATGATTAAAATGCGAAGTGCGCAACTTGTATAGATACTCTTCTGCGCGAGCCAATCCGTTATGATGATACTTCTCCACCTCAGCCGCAGACATTCGCATGGGCCGTACGTTAGGGAACGTCTTCTGTAACTGTTCGTACATTTGAAAACCGCCCAGGTCGATATCTCCCCAGAAGCGCAGCGCAATCCCACTTTGTGCGGCAAGGGCTAATTTAGAGAAAAGCGCCCTCTTTTTCGGGCTTATGAAACCGCCATGATAAACAATAAGCTCATCATGCTGTTTCTCAGTACGGATGTATTCATCATAGTTGGTCTTGTTCTCAATGAAGGTCACTCTTCGTGGCACCCAATCAGCGCGATGCGCTGCAGGGAATGCCGCGATTTGCGCTTTGCGTTCTTCAATCGTCCGGTCCAGACATCTATGGCACAAGCACCGACGTTGACCCAATGCCGGCTTTGCTCTGCTCAGGTATCTTCGACTTTCATGATCACTTTCAGACGGTGGACAAGCGCACCGCTTTCCAGCTCATCCCGGTCGATCACGGCGATCCCCAACTGGGCGGCGCGGTGACGGGATGCGGCATTACACTGTCCGGTGGAGACGATCACCGCTTTGGCGCCCTTGCCGCCAAACCGATCCCGCAAGATCGCCAGCTCATTGAGGGCCTCTGTCCTGATGTCGCTGACTTTGCAGCTGATAAAAATGGGCAAAACACCCATAGTGGCCATTGCATCGATCTCGTTGATAATGCTGCCGTGTCCCAGCACATCATTCCAGCGGACAACAGCGCTACTGATAATATCGTTGAAGATGCCCGCGTCCAGGCAGGCTTTATAAACATACAGCTCCAAAACGCTGCCCACATCCCGCAGCCAGGCGCGGGTATTTGCGTCCCGGAAACGGAAAGAGACGGATTCGCCGGAAACGATATTCAGATTGCGAATGAATCCGATGCGTTCGAACGCCCGCAGGGCGGCTTCATTTGCGGAGATCCGTCCGCCCCGTTCACCCTTCACTGCATAGCTTCCTTTAATGGACATGGGAGGCACTTGGCCATATTCGGCCGGGGATACTCTCTGCATATAGGTAATGATATTTGTCCAGTCCCGGCGGAAATGGAGAAAACAGTCGAAAAACGGATCGATATCCACCAGATACTTCTGAAGGGTCGCGTTATCTACCCGGCCGGGGAGCAAGGTGCCACCGGCCATCAGGAAGAAGTCTTCCACAGAATAGGAAAGATCGCAGGGGAGATTGTCTGCAAACTCTGCCCCGGAGATGTTGTAGAACCGGTTTTTTCTCCGGGAATAGGTAAACGCAGAGACATTTGCTTTGGCAGCAAACATGCCTGCGGCGAAGAGTTCCGCATCGCTGCCGCCGGTAACATCCAACGCGCAGTCGGGATACTTCTCACTGATCGTGAGAAGCTGCCGGACGATACGGTCTACCTTGTACAGGCTGGCTTCGATAAAATACAGCTCCGGTTCCCATCCGCGGTGACGGAAAAAGCTGCGGATCGTCTTTTGCTGTTCCTTGTTTTGGGCTACCTCGGTCGGGCACAAATAAATAATTCGCTGAGGGCGAAACATATCCGCAGCCAAAACATTTTCGATGGTTCTTTCATCGTAAAGTTCAATTAAAGTGTTCATAGCTTCATGATCCTCGACATAGATGTTTTCAGCTCTTTCGTTTGGATACCTTTCTCTCTTTATCAGGTGTGATTCATCTCACAGTACGAAGTTGGACGGAGGCGCTGTTAACAGGGCGATCGTGGCGGCCGGTTCGCTGCAGAACCGGGAGAAACCTGCCGGATGGACTGGGGATTTCCGGACTGTGACGGAACCGAGTATCCTGCAGCCTGCTTTGCCATGATCCTTGCCGTTGGCTGCATGCGGTTCGGGCGGCCATGCACGGCGGTTGGCAGGGGTCGCGATCTCCGAAATGGATCTGCGTTAGGGTTTCAGGAGCAAGCCCAGGAGTTTTTCGTCCGTGAAGGCGGGGCAGGTATAGGCGCCGTCCAGGAGGGCATCGATGTTGTCCGGATCGTTTTCGATCTCTTTGGAATAAGCCTGGGCGGTCTGCAGAAGATCGCCGCCCAAGGCCCGGATCACCAGGCAGGATACCACGGCCAGCTTTGCCCTGGAAACCAGATCGTAGTCTGCCACGGCCTGGAGCCAGTACCGCTCTACGAAATACCGGGCCAGGGCCCGGTGCCGGGTCTCCCATGGGGATGGCGCCGGCCTATGCAAGCGGGCGGGCCATTGCGGGGAGAGGACCTCCAGGGTCCCGTAAAATGCCAGAACCTCCGCCATGGACCCCTTGCCGGCAAATCCCCGGGCTTCTGCCAATGCGGCCCCGGCATCGAAGGGTACGATCTCACCGCCGTCGATCTGGGCCTGGATATGGTAAGCATACATCAGCAGCAGCGCCAATCCCTCCGGCAGCGGCCACTGCTCCAGCAGGGCGCAGGCCCCGGGGCGGCTGCCGCGCAGGAGAGCCATCACGTCCTCGTCGTATTCGGCGGCCCCTTCCTGGGGAGTTTCCAAAACGTCCGGCGGCAGGGTAGGGGACTCCAGGATCAGCCGCGCCGCTTCCGGGCAGCTCAGTTCCAGGCCCCATTCCTGAAAATCGCCGTAATCGTGGGTCAAACGGGGAAATTCCCGGCAGGTCTTGCACAGCGCCTCATGGCCAAGCTCCGCCTGGATGCGGCACAGCCCGTCGGTGCGCCACATGGGACAGCGGCCGTCGATGATCTCCATCACCGTCACACCGTTATCGTCCTTCAATACTTGCCGCAGCCGGTCTCCCAGGGCCCCCGGCAATGCGCGGTAAAGGGCGGCGGCCCCGTCGTCAACGGTCACGCCCCATTCTTTGCAGCAGCTATCGGGGCAATCCCCGGCGATGCAGCGAAACTGCGTGAAAAGCGCGGAACGATAGATCTTCATAAGTACCCTCCGGAAAATGAACGGGCCCACACAGGTGGGCCCGGCTGTGTTATTCTGCGGAATTCTCGGTGCGGATGGAATACATGGTGGTGGCGGCATCCAGCAGGGCATTCTTGCCGGTGTCCACAGCCACCTGCAGCAGGGCCATCTGCTGATTCACCTGTTCGGCGATCTGCTTGAAGCTGTTGGCGGCGGCATCCACCTGATTGGTGGCCTGGGCCAGGGTGCCGGTTGCCTGCTGATAGATCTGCTCGGCCCGTGCCTTGGCGGCCCGTTCGGCCTGCTCGGCCCGGCGGTATGCCTCCAGCTCCATGGTAGCCAGTTCCCGGGCAGCCCGTTCGGCCTGGAGGGCCTTGGCGTGTTCCACCTGGGCCTGGGCCTCGTTGCGCTGCTGGGTCAGGGCTGCATTCTGGGATTCCAGGGAAGCGATCTGTCCGTTGGCCTCCTCCAGACGGGTCTCCAGGGCGGCTACGGTTTCAGCCAGATCCGGCAGAGCCTTCAGCCGTTCCACCTCCTGCCGCAGCTCCTCCAACTGGTTGGTCAACTGATTGACCTGCGCGCTGTGCTTGGAGTTCATATACTCGATATAGTGGACCACGTCCTCCCGGTTAAAACCGCCGATGGAACTGCGGAAATTGATAGATGTTGCCATAGGAGATCCTCCTTTTTTCTGCCTTTTGGGAAAGTATACCACGGATGTAAGAAAAATACAACAGTTTTCAGTAAAAACATTGGATTTTTCACCCGATTTCTTAAAAGGAGACTTTGGTATCTTGGTGCTTGACAAAACCTGAGATACAAGTATAATTGTATACAATAATACAACAGTCCGAAAGGAGTCCCGTCTATGCTTGAAATCTCGTCCAAAACCAATCTGCTGGAACACAAATCCTACAAATATTCCCTGCAGGACGTGGCCGAACCCAATCTGCACCGGGATGTGTATTCCTATGACACCGTCCCCAAGGTGGCCTTTAACCACCGCCGGGTGCCCATGGGGATGCCGGAAGAGATCTGGATCACCGACACCTCCCTGCGGGACGGTCAGCAGTCCGTGGAACCTTATTCCGTGGACCAGATTGTCCATATCTATAAACTGCTGAGTAAGCTGGGCGGCCCCTTCGGCATCATCCGCCAGAGCGAATTCTTCATTTACAGCAAAAAGGACCGGGAGGCCGTGGAAAAATGCATGGCCCTGGACCTGCGATTCCCGGAGATCACCACCTGGATCCGGGCCAGCCGGGAGGATTTCAAGCTGGTCAAGGATATGGGCATCCGGGAGACCGGCATTTTGGTCAGTTGCTCCGACTACCACATTTTCAAAAAGATGCACATGACCCGCAGCCAGGTCCTGGACCAATATTTGGGCACCGTCAAAGATGCCTTCAGCGCCGGTGTCATTCCCCGCTGCCACCTGGAGGACATCACCCGGGCGGATTTCTACGGCTTCGTGGTGCCCTTCGTCAACGAACTCCAGGCCCTGTCCCGGGAGGCAGGGATCCCGGTGAAGATCCGGGCCTGCGACACCATGGGTTACGGCGTGCCCTATACCGAGGCGGCCATGCCCCGGTCCGTGGCCGGCATCATTTACGGCCTTCAGCATTATGCCGACGTCCCCAGCCAATGCCTGGAATGGCACGGCCACAACGATTTCTATAAGGCCGTGGCCAACGCCTCCACCGCCTGGCTCTATGGCGCCGGCGCCGTCAATTGCTCCCTCCTGGGCATCGGCGAACGCACCGGCAACGTCCCCCTGGAAGCCATGGTCTTTGAGTACGCCGCCCTCCGGGGCTCCCTGGACGGCATGGATACCACGGTGATTACCGAGATCGCCGACTATTTTACCAATGAGATCGGCTACCGGATCCCCCCCATGACCCCCTTCGCCGGCAGCAGCTTCAATCAGACCCGGGCCGGCATCCATGCCGACGGTCTCATGAAGGATGAAGAGATCTACACCATCTTCAACACCAAAAAGATCCTGGGCCGGCCCGCATCGGTCCAGATCAGCAAGACCTCCGGTCTGGCGGGCATCGCCTATTGGGTCAACCAGAAATACGGCCTGGAAGGGGAGAGCCGGGTGGACAAACGGGACCCCCTGGTCCTGGCCCTGAAGGGCTGGGTGGACCTGCAGTATGAGGACGGCCGTCAAACGGTCCTGACGGATAAGGAACTGGAAGAGCAAGTCCGGAATCTGGCTCCCGGCCGGTTCTGAACGGAAAAGGAGTCTGCGCCATGAAAAATTTCAAAACCACATCCCTGGCGGACCAGGTGTTTGATAAATTGGAAAATGACATCATCCACGGCGTGTACGCCCGGGGTGAAGTGCTGACGGAACTGCGCCTGGTGGAAGAGCTGGGGGTCAGCCGCACCCCCATCCGGGAGGCCCTCCGGCGATTGGAGCATGAAGGTCTCATCGAGGACAGCGGCAAAGGCAGCGTGGTCCTGGGCATCACCGAGGACGACCTGCTGGACATCATGAATATCCGCCAGCGGGTGGAGGCCCTGGCCTCCTATTACGCGGCCCTGAACATTACGGAAGAGGGCCGGGCGGAGCTGGCCCACATCGTGGACCTCCAGGACTTCTACTATACCAAGTGGGACGTGGAGCGCCTGCGCCGGGCCGATGACGATTTCCACGATGCCATCTGCCGCTTCAGCGGCCGCACCGTGGTCAAAGACACCCTCCAGCCCCTCCACCGCAAGACCCGCCGCTACCGCAGACTGGCCATGGAGGACCATGACCGGGCCACGGTGACCATGGCGGAACACCGGGCCATTTTTGAAGCCATTATGGCCGGCGATGCGGACCGGGCCGCCGAACTGACGGACCGCCATATCGCCAACGCCAAAGCCCATATGTTTGGAGGATGATGTTATGGGAATGACCCTTGCACAGAAGATCATCGCTTCCCACCTGGTGGCAGGCGACATGACCCCCGGCAGCGAAGTGGCATTGCGGATCGATCAGACCCTGACCCAGGATGCCACCGGCACCATGGCCTATCTGGAATTTGAGACCATGGGCATCCCCCGGGTGAAAACCGAACTGTCCGTTGCCTATGTGGACCACAATACCCTCCAATGCGGCTTTGAAAATGCCGATGACCACCGCTATCTGCAGACCGTGGCCGCCAAACACGGCGTCTATTTCTCCCGTCCCGGCAACGGCATCTGCCACCAGGTCCACCTGGAGCGCTTCGGCCGTCCCGGCAAGACCCTCATCGGCTCCGATTCCCATACCCCCACCGCCGGCGGTTTGGGCATGCTGGCCTTCGGCGCCGGCGGCCTGGATGTGGCCGTGGCCATGGGCGGCGGCGCATATTACATCACCATGCCCAAAATGTTCAAGGTCCACCTGACGGGCAGACTCCGCCCTTACGTCACCGCCAAGGACGTGAGCCTGGAGATCCTGCGGATCTTGTCCGTCAAGGGCGGCGTGGGCGCCATTATGGAGTGGGGAGGCCCCGGCGTGGAGACCCTCACGGTCCCGGAACGGGCCACCGTCACCAATATGGGCACCGAGTTGGGAGCCACCACCTCCATTTTCCCCTCGGATGAAGTAACCAGGGCCTTTTTGCAAGCCCAGGGCAGGGAAGCTGACTACATCCCTCTGGCCGCCGACCCCGATGCCCGTTACGACCGCGTCATTGAGATCGACCTTTCCACGCTGGAGCCCCTCATTGCCTGCCCCCACAGCCCCGATAATGTGGTGCCGGTGTCCTCCCTGAAGGATGTCCCGGTGGACCAGATCTGCATCGGCTCCTGCACCAATTCCTCTTTGCAGGATATGCGGAAAGTGGCCGCCATGCTCCGGGGCAGGACCGTGGCACCGGGGGTCAGCATGTCCGTGTCCCCGGGCTCCCGGCAGGTGCTGACCATGCTGGCCCAAAGCGGCGATCTGACCCACATCCTGGCCAGCGGCGCCCGTCTGCTGGAATGCGCCTGCGGCCCCTGCATCGGCATGGGTTTCGCCCCCAATTCCGGCGGCATCTCCCTGCGGACCTTCAACCGCAATTTCACCGGCCGCAGCGGCACCCGGGATGGCCGGGTCTATCTGGTGTCCCCGGAAACGGCGGTGGCCTCTGCCCTGACCGGCTATATCACGGACCCCACCACCCTGGCGCCCATGGAACCGGTGGCTCTGCCGGAGATTTTCCATGTGGACGATTCCGCCGTCCTGCCCCCGGCAGAGGATGGCGACGCCGTGGAGGTCCTCCGCGGCCCCAATATCAAGCCTTTCCCTGTGTCCCGGCCCTTTACGGAGGAACTGACGGTCCGGGCGGTGCTGAAGGTGGGGGACAATATCACCACCGACCATATTATGCCGGCCGGCGCCAGGATCCTGCCTTACCGCTCCAATATTCCTTACCTGAGCTGGTTCTGCTTTGAAGTTTGCGATCCGGAATTCCCGACCCGGGCCCGGGCGGCCGGGGACGGGGTCATCATCGGCGGCAGCAATTACGGCCAGGGTTCCTCCCGGGAACACGCCGCCCTGGTGCCCATGTACCTGGGCATCCGCTGTGTCATAGGCAAGAGCTTCGCCCGGATCCATCAGGCCAACCTGATCAACGCCGGCATCCTGCCCCTGACTTTTGCAGACCCGGCGGATTATGACCTGCTGCAGCAGGACCATGAACTGCTGATCTCCCACCTCACCGCCGGGATGGCCGCCGGGGAACTGACGGTGGCGGACCGTACCGCCGGCCGCACCTTCCGGGCCAAATGCGATCTTTCCCTGCGCCAGCAGAAGATCATCCTGGCCGGCGGCCTGCTGAACTATACCAAATCCGGTGGCTGCTGATCGGGATCAGCGTACAGCCGACGATTGAAAAACCACAGCGAATAAACTGAAACTCGAAAGGGTGATACCATGAACATCCAACAAGCATGCGAAGCCTTTAAGCTCCTCCTGGAAGAACAGCAGGCGAGAATCGCCGGCATGTCTGCCGAAAAGGTGGATTTTACCAAAAAAGAAACCGTCACCATCGGCCTCATCGACGGCGACGGCATCGGCCCCATCATCATGAAGGCGGCCGTCCGGGTCCTGGGCCATTTGCTGGCGGATGAGATCGCCGCCGGCAGCATCCTCCTGCGGCCCATTGAGGGCCTCACCATCGAAAACCGCATGGCCCTGGGCCAGCCGGTGCCCACGGCGGTGCTGGATGCCATCAAAGCATGCGACGTCCTGCTCAAAGGCCCCACCACCACCCCCATGGGCGGCACCATGGAGTCGGCCAACGTGACGCTGCGCCGGGCATTGGACCTGTACGCCAATGTCCGCCCCGTGGCTATCCCTGAAGAGGGCATCGACTGGATCTTCTTCCGTGAGAACACGGAAGGGGAATACGTCCTGGGCAGCCGGGGCCTGGACCTGCCGGGGATGGCGGTGGATTTCAAAGTCACCACCGACGAAGGCACCCGCCGGATCGCCCGTGCCGCCTTTGAATACGCCAAAAACAACGGCAAGACCCGGCTTTCCATCGTCACCAAGGCCAATATCATGAAAAAGACCGACGGTAAATTCACCCGGATCTGTCACGAGATCGCAGAAGATTACCCCGGCATCACCGTGGACGATTGGTATATCGACATCATGACCGCCAATTTGGTGGACCCGGCCATCCGCAGCCGCTTCCAGGTGTTCCTGCTGCCCAACCTCTACGGCGATATCCTCACCGACGAAGCCGCCCAGATCCAGGGTGGTGTGGGTACCGCCGGCAGCGCCAATATCGGAGACCGTTTTGCCATGTTCGAAGCCATCCACGGCTCCGCCCCCCGGCTCATGGAAGAGGGCCTGGGTCAGTATGCCAGCCCCAAGAGCATCCTCAATGCGCTGGTACTCCTTCTGCGGCACATCTGCCGCCAGGAGGCCGCCCAACGGCTGGAAACGGCCCTGCATACCTGCCCTCTGACCCCAGGCCCCGGGGGCGCCACCTGCGCGGAATATACGGATGCGCTGATGGCTCTGCTGTGATGTTCAATTTTATTATGCCGCCTCTGCGGTATTGCCGTAAGGCATACCATCATCCCCAATTTTCGACATAAAGACAGAAAAGATCCGAACCCGGCCGGGTTCGGATCTCTGTTTTGTAAGATTTTACAGCACCACGAAGGTACAGCCGCCGGGCTGAACTTCCAACGTGCCTGCGGGAACGGCCGCGCCGTCCAGAGCCGGCAGTTCGTCATTCTCGCCCAGCACCAGGGCCCGGCCGTTGAGCAACATGGTCCGGGAGCGGAGCTTGCCGTTGCCGGTGAGGGCATAAACGGTGGCATCCTTGGGCAGTTCCAGGGTGGTCACTTCCTTGGAATTGTTGATCACCAGATAGGTGTAGCCTTCCTGACCATCCTTACGGGAGTGGGCGTATACATGGGCACCCTCCCGGATCTCTTCACCGGAAGCGTAGCAGGTGCTGCCCATGAGCCGGTTCCACAGCAGAACGGCAAAATAGTTGGGCCGGGGCAGGAAAGTGCCGTGCTTCAGGTAGCCGTAGTCGGAAGAAGCCAGGGTGTTATGGAAGATCACGCCGTCGGTGACGGTGCAGAAATCGCCCAGCTCATTCAGCGTCCGGGGAACGTCCACATAGGTGGAGGCCCAGGTGTTGCCGCCGCAGCCGGCATCGCCGGACTCGGTGACCCACATCTGACCGCCGGGAACATACTTGTCCCGCCGGGCCAGATACTGCCGCGCGCAGTTGCCGGCCACAGCCAGATACTGCTCGCTGAGGGCCGCCTCATAGGGCCAATGGCCGCCCATGGCGGCGCCGCGCTCGGAAACACCGTTGTAATAGTGATAGCTGAACACATCCATGGGGGACTTGTAGTCGCCCAGGAGCTGTTCGGTGGTTACGATCTGGAAGCCGGCCGCCATGCCGCCGCCAGCGCCGCTGAGGGCACCGAACAGATTGATGTCGCCTACGGTGCAGGGACCCACGAACAGACACTCGGGATAGTTCTCCCGCAGCCAGGCACCAAACAGGTCATGATCCCGGGCGTGATCGGCGGGGGTGTAACCCTGGGGCAGACCGCTCAGGGCGATGAGGTTGGGTTCGTTGGTGAATTCGGCGGCGCTGATGGGCACGCCGTATTCCTTGGAGGTCTTGAACAGCAGCTCCGCCTGGTCAAAGGGCATGGGCTCGTCGGCCTTGTGGATGCCGGGGCAGTTGGCAATGGACACCAACAGCTTGCCGTCAATGGCCCGGACGAAATCCAGCAGATTCAGCCATTGCTGCTTGGTCAGCAGGTTCTGGAACCCTTCCGGCACCACGCCGCCGGTGTGGCCGTCGAAATCGTAGTAGGTCTTGTTGGCCCAGGTGCCGGACACACGGACCCAGGCGACACCCAGATCCTTGGCCAGTTTGATAAGCCGGGGATTGGTGGTGTCGATGGGTTCGTACCACTGCTGCAGGTTGCCCATGTTGGTCCAGTCACGGATCACGGGGAATTCTTCGGTGCCGTCCACCTGAGCTTCGGTGTAAGCCTTCCAGAAGGTGCCGCCGGTCACTTCGGTCATTTCCACGTTGTAGGAAACCAGGCGCTGGTCGATTTCACGGATCTTTTCCAGGCCGGATGCCCGGAGGGTAACAAATTGAGCCATTGGAATCATCTCCTCAGTAATCATTCAGTATAGGGCCATGTGCCCCCACAAATAATTATACGGCCCGTCGACCATGCTGACAAGGGGCAAAAGGCCCCATCTGTGACACCTCTCAACCAAAAAAACACCCCCCGGCCTTGCGCAAACTCCACAAAGCCGGGGGTATAAATTCTGCAATTCCTTACTGCGTCTTCCACTTTTTGCCCAGGCACAGCAACAGCACCACCGGGAATACCAGGGCCGCCAGAATGCCCGCCTTCAGGTCGCCGCCCAGGCCGTCGGCCACCGCGCCCACCAGGGTGGGGCCGCCGCTGCAGCCCAGGTCACCGGCCAAGGCCAGCAACGCAAACATCACCGTTCCGCCCCGGCGCAGGACCACCGCCGCCTTGCTGAAGGTGCCGGGCCACAAAATACCTACGGACATACCGCACAGCCCACAGCCGATCAGACTCAAAACCGGCCAGGGAGACAGGCTGATCAGCAGATAAGACACCACGCACAGCGCCAAACTGCCCTTCATAAACCGATCCAGGTCCCACTTTTCGCCCATTTTTCCGTATACCGCCCGGGCGCCGCCCATGCAAATGGCGAAGGCCATGGGGCCGGCCAGATCGCCGGCGGCCTTGCTGATGCCCAGGCCCTGCTCCGCAAAGGTGGAGGCCCATTGGCTCACCGCCTGCTCGCTGGCGCCGGAGCAGACCATCATCACCATCAGCAGCCAGAAGATCTTGTTCTTGAACAACTGTCCCATGGTCATGCCCGTTTCGCCCTCGCTGATCAGCGGAGCAATGGGCGCTTTGGTAAAGAGAATACCGTTGCAAATGGGGATCAGGGCCCAAATCACGCTGAGGATGGGCCAGTTGTCGATGCCGAAAAAGTGGAAAAACACCGTGGAGAGCAATACCACGCCCACATGGCCCCAGCAGTAGAAGGAGTGGAGCAAACTCATGGCCGCTTCCTTGTTGTCCGTGGGACAGCTCTCCATAATGGGACTGACCAGCACTTCCAGCAATCCGCCGCCGATGGCGTAGATGATCACCGCCGTCAAAATGCCGGCAAAGGGATCCATGACCTCCGGCAGCACCGGAAGCAGCAGCAAACCCGCCGCGCTGAAAACATGGGCAGCCACGATGGATACCTTGTAGCCGATCCGGTCCACAAAATAGGTGGCCAGAAAATCCGTCAATAGCTGTACGCCGAAATTGATGGTTACCAGCAGGGTGATCTGCCCCAGGGGAATGGCGTACCGCCCCTGCCAGGTGACGAACAGCAGGGGGATAAAATTGTTCACGATGGCCTGGGTTATGTAGCCGATAAAGCAGGCGACGATGGTGAGGTTGTAATTTTTCTTCATAATGCCTCCGCGACATCTGTTTTGCTCCATTATAGGAAGAAAAAAGCAAAAAAGCAACTAGCATTTATGACCCGGCGATGGTATAGTGAATGCAGAATAACAAGGAGGTACCACCCAAGGAACATCCGGATCTCAATAGAAAAGTCAATTGGGGCGTGTTGGGCACCGCCAATATCGCCCGGAAGCACACCATCCCCGGAATGCAGGAGGCAGAGAATTGCCATTTGTATGCCGTGGCCGGCCGGAGCATGGAAAAGGCCGAAGCCTTCCGGGATGCTTTCGGCTTTGAAAAAGCCTGCGGAAGCTACGAGGCCCTGCTGGCGGACCCGGCGGTGGAGGCGGTCTATACCCGCTGCCCAACGAACTGCATCCGCCTGGGCGAAGCGCCCTGGGTCTCGGCGGCCTTCTCCCTGGCCAACAGCCGCCTTATGGACACCATCCTCCGCCGGATCGGCTACTGAGGGTATACAGATCCTTCCTTTTGGGGATACTGTTTCCAAAGGAGGCGATCGTCATGGTCAAAGGCATTACCCGGCAGGTTTATGTGGTCCGTTCCCCGGACCGGGCCCTTTTCGAGCAGGCTATTTTCATTCTCAGGGAGGACGCAGCCGCCGTTACCGACGAAATGCTGCTGAAGGAGGCCCAAAAGGCCATCCGACAGCCAAGCAGTGGGGGACCGGGACCGTTTTACGGACCCTTGTGGGCCTTGGGCGGCGGCGCGGTCACGGCCCTGATCTGGCTGCTGACGGCCCTGCTTTGACTTGCCAAACCCACGCGGTTGTGCTATAATCCGTTGTGAATTAACAGATAAATTGTTGTTTACAAGTATAGGAACATCTCTTGCCCCCCGCATTTATGAGGGGGGTGCCCCAGTGGGCACACTGGGGCGGGGGGAGCAAAAACCGGACAATATACCGAACTCCCCCAGTCACGGAATGGCTCACGGCCATTCCGTGACAGCCCCCTCTTAAAAGCGGGGGCCAAGAGTGCGCCGCAGGACGGCGCTCGGCGGCCATAGGCCGCCGCCATTGCTACAAAGCTAAACAACAATTTACCTCTGGAAGGGAGAGCAGGTCATGCGTCTTGGTCAATATGAATTGCACAACCCCATCATCCTGGGGCCCATGGCCGGAGTGACGGATTGGGCCTTCCGCACCGTCTGCGCCCGGCTGGGGGCGGATATGACCGTGACGGAAATGGTCTCCTCCCGGGCCCTGGTCTATAAGGATCAGAAAAGCGCCAAGCTGCTGCGGAAAAATGAGGGGAGCCTCTGCGGTGCCCAGATCTTCGGCAACGACCCGGCCATCATGGCCAAGGCGGCGGTGATGGCCCTGGAGATCTCCGGCTGTGATTTTCTGGACATCAATATGGGCTGCCCCATGCCCAAGATCGCCAATTCCGGCGATGGATGCGGCCTGATGCGGACACCGGAACTGGCCGGTGACATCGTCTCCGCCGTGGTCCGGGCGGTGGACGTTCCCGTCACCGTCAAGTGCCGCCTGGGATGGGACAAGGGCAGTATCAACGTGCTGGACTTTGCCAAGCGGATGGAAGACAACGGCGCCGCCATGCTCACCGTCCACGGCCGCACCCGGGCCATGCTCTATTCCGGCGTGGCGGATTGGGATATGATCACCAAGGTCAAGCAGAGCCTTTCCATTCCTGTCATCGCCAACGGCGACATCGTGGACGGAGAGACCGCCCGGAAATGTTTGAAGCGCACCGGGGCCGACGGCATCATGATCGGCCGGGCCACCTTCGGTGATCCCTGGGTCTTTGCTGAGGCCCGGGCCGCCATCGACGGCCTGCCCATTCCGGAGCGGCCCTGCCTGGCCGACCGCATTGCGGTGGCGGTGGAGCAGTTCCGCCTGGCGGAGCAGGATCACGGCGAGAAGATCGCCTGCCTGGAAGCACGGAAGCATTTTGCCTGGTACTTACGGGGCGTCAGCCACAGCGCCTGTTACAAAAATCAGATCTCTTCTCTGACCACCATGGAAGACATCTACCGGGTGGCCCGGGATGTGGTCCGGGACCTGAAATAATGCATCGCCGCTTCACGGTCCCGCCAGGGCGGGGACGTGGAGCGGTTGCATATTTTTATGCAACAAAAGGGTCCAAAAAGTACCCGAAAAGGACCGTAAAAGTACCGAAAAGGACCCGGTATAGTACCTTTTGGACCTATTCTACCGCCGGTAGAACCGGAAAAAACAACGGTAGATTGCAATTTTCGACCCCGCGTGATAGCATGACCCCAGAAAACAGCGAACAGGAGGAAGCGCCATGGCGCCGAAAAAAGAAGACCAAAGCCGCCTGCGCTGGGTGCGGCTGGACAATGCGGCCAAGATCTACCCGGCGGTGCTGCGGCGGAATTGGAGCAATCTGTACCGCCAATCCGTGACCCTGACCGAGGATGTGGATGCGGCCGTTTTGCAGCGGGCGCTGGAGGTCACCGTGCCCCGGTTTCCCACCATTGCCGCCCGTCTGCGCCGGGGCGTTTTTTGGTATTATCTTCAGCAGATCCCCCAGGCACCGGCCATTCGGGAGGAACACAGCTACCCCATGGTGTGGATGAGCCGCCGGGAGATGCGCCGATGCGCGTTCCGGGTGGTGGTGTACCGCAGCCGGATCGCCGTGGAATTTTTTCACTCCCTCACCGACGGAAACGGCGCTCTGATCTTCCTGAAAACTTTGACGGCGGAATACCTGGAACAGAAATACGGCATCACCGTGCCGGCGGAGGAGGGGGTCCTGGACCGTCGGGAATTGCCGAAACCGGAGGAACTGGAGGACAGTTTCCCGAAATACGCAGCCCCGGTGACGGCATCACGGAAGGAACGGAAGGCCTGGCGGCTTTGGGGCGAACCCCAGCCCGGCGGATTTTTGCATCAGGTCTGTATGCGCTTGCCGGTGGAGGCGGCCCTGAAAGGGGCCCGGGACCGGGGCGTGACCTTGACGGTGTTTTTGGGCGCGGCCATGATGATGGCCCTGCAGGAACTGCAAAAGGAAAAAGAACCCTTCCACCGCCGCAAACCCATCCGCCTGCTGATCCCCGTGGACCTGCGCAAACTTTTCCCCAGCAAGACGCTGCGGAATTTTGCCATGTTCACCATCCCGGAACTGGATCCCCGGCTGGGAGATTATACCTTTGATGAGATCTGCACCATTATTCGCCACAAGATCGGCCTGGAAGTCACCCCCAAGCATATGTCCACCGTCATTGCCACCAACGTCCGGGACGAACAGAACCTGGCGGTGCGGCTGATCCCCCTGCCCCTGAAAAATATGGTGATGAAGGCGATCTTTGACACGGTGGGGGAGAGCCAATCCTGTCTGAGTATGTCGAATCTGGGGGCCATCCGTCTGCCGGAGGTCATGAAGCCCTATATCCGCCGGATGGATTTTGTCCTGGGTGTCCAGGCCGCGGCGCCGTATAACTGCGGCATCCTCAGTTACGGCGATACGCTGTATATCAACTTCATCCGCAACACCCGCGTTGCGGAGCTGGAACGGCACTTTTTTGAAGTCCTCCGTGACCTGGGGATCCCGGTGACGGTGGAAAGCAACCAAAATGAGAGGTAACAGCCATGTATTGTATCAAATGCGGCGTAAAGCTGGCGGATTCGGAGAAAAAATGCCCCCTTTGCGGCACCGTGCCCTATCACCCGGAGATCCCCAGGACCCCCGGTGAACCGCTGTATCCCACCAACCACTATCCCAAAACGGAAGTCAGCCCCATGGCGGCCCAGCGGGTCCTGCTGATCCTGTTCATCCTGCCCATGCTGGTGACCCTGCTGGTGGATCTGCGGATCAATCAGACCGTCACCTGGTCCGGATTTGTCATTGGCGCCCTGCTGGTGAGCTATGTGATCCTCTGCCTGCCGGGATGGTTCCGCGATCCCAATCCCGTGATCTTCGTCCCCTGCGGTTTTGCGGCCATCGGGCTGTATCTGCTGTATATCGACCTGGTTTTGGAGGGCGGGTGGTTCCTGAGCTTTGCCTTCCCGGTGCTGGGGGGCATCACCCTGATCGTGACGGCGGTGGTGACCCTGATGCGTTATGTGCGCCGGGGGCAGCTGTATATCTTCGGCGGCGCGGCCATGGCCTTCGGCGCCCTGATGCTGCTGGTGGAATTTTTGGTGGTCATCACCTTCCAAAGACCCTTTGTGGGCTGGTCCATTTATCCCCTGGCGGTGCTGGGGGCCATCGGCGGATTTCTGATCTTCCTGGCCATCGACCGGGCGGCCCGGGAAATGATCGAGCGGAAACTGTTTATTTGACAAAAACGGCCACGGCTTCATTGCCGTGGCCCTTTTGCGCTTTACAGTTGTTTTTTGGCGAATAAGGGGAAGGCGGCGATGAACAGAAGGATGCCGGTGCCGCCGGCGATCCACAGGGCGGTGACGTAGTCCGCCGTTTCGGCCTGACTGCAGATCAGGGCAGTGCCTTCGGTCAGCAGAGTGGGCATATAGGCCCGGAGCTTTGGAAGCAGACCCAGCAGCGTGCCGGCCAGGACGGTACCGCCGGTACCCAGCAGGACCCCCGTGTTGGCGGTGGAGACAGTGGAGAAAAATACGGCCAGCGCGATGACCCACAGACCGAACACCCACCAGCACAGCGCCGAAAACAGCAGATGCCGGGCAACGGCGTTGTCCCAGAACCAGGCGTTATAGCAGTATGTGATGGCAAAGCACAGCCAGAAACCCAGGGTCCAAAGCAGGACCGGGACGGAAGCTTTGGCCAGGACCACCCAATGCCGCCCCATGCCTTTGGTCAGGGAGAGGACCAGGGTGCCGCTTTGGTATTCGGTGGTGAAGATGCTGCCCTGGACCAAAATGAAAACGATAAGGGCCATGGGGATGTTCTTGAAAAACTGGACCCAGGAGTCCATGGCGGTGACGGTGACATCCGTGATGATCATGCCGCTTTCCGCCAGGGAATCGGCCACGATCTCCAGCAGCCAGGGGGTCAGCTTGGCCACCGCAGGGTTCATGATGCCGAAAAGGATGAACACAATGGCCAGAAGCATCAGTTTTCCGGTGCGCCATTGGGCCAGGAATTCCTTTTTCAGGAAGGCGCGGAAGGAGTTCACGATCCGGTCACCTCCATGAACAGCTTTTCCAGGGACGGCTCGGCCCGCTCCAGGCGGACCAGAGGGATCCGGCGGTCTGCGGCGAAGCGCAGAAGGTCAAAGAGGGTGCTGCCCCGGTCCACAAAGGTCAGTTGCAGGGGACCGGCCACCTGGGCGGCAGGGAAGGCTTGGCGGAGGATCTGCAGATCCTCCGCTTTTTCTGTTTCCACAATGTATTCCTCCCGTCGGTATTGGGCCTTGATGTCCGCCAGCCTGCCCTGGATCCGGGCGGTGCCGTTGTCCAGGAAGGCAACGTCGGTGCAGACCCGCTCCACATCCGACAAAATATGGGTGGAAAACAGCACGGTGGTCTCCGCCCGGACCGTCAGAAGCAGATCCAGGATCTCCTTACGGCCCAGGGGATCCAGGGCGGAGGTGGGCTCGTCGCAGATCAGCAGTTTGGGCCGGTTCAGCAGCGCCTGGGCGATGCCCAGCCGCTGTTTCATGCCCCGGGAGAACCCCTGGATGCGATGCCCCTCTTCGGAAAGGCCCACCAGCGCCAGCAGTTCTTCACAGCGGCTTTCCCGTTCTGCTTTGGCCATGCCGGAGATCCCGCCGCAAAACAGCAGATATTCCCGGGCGGTCATGAACGGATAGAAGGCCGGCACATCGGGCAGATAGCCGATGGAGGGTTCGGTGGTCCCGTAGGTCACCGGTGTTCCGTCCACCAGGATCCGGCCGGCGTCGGCTTTCACAAGGCCCAGCACCGTTTTCATGGTGGTGGTCTTGCCGGCGCCGTTTTTGCCCACAAAACCGAAAATACTGTGTTCCGGGACGGTCAGGTCCAGGCCGTCCAGGACGGTCTTGTCTCCGAACCGCTTGTGCAGACCGGTGATCCGGAGCATCTCCATCAGGCATCCTCCTTGCCCAGCAGGAAGTAGAGAATGGGACCCACGAAGTTCATCAGCACGACGGTGATGATGAGCCACAAGGTACGGCTGCCCCGCTTGTAGGTCTTATGGGTGAGAATGTGGTACAGCGTGTAACCGAACAGCGCAAATTCCGCGATCACCAGGGGGATGAGGAAGGGCAGAAATTCCATCAGTTCATTCATTGCAGGCAGTCTCCTTTTTACCGTAAATTTCAATGCAGAGTCCATGGCGGCCGCAATGGGGGCAGGTCAGGCGGCGCATGGTGGGGGTGTGATAGGCGAAAAAGGCTTCTTTTTTCCGGCCTTTGAATACACTGTGGCATTCGGGACAGAGGAAGGCCACATGGCGGAAATAGTAGACGCTGGCCCCAAGACCGTAAATTACCGCCAGGGCGGCCCAGAGCGCAAATAGCGGCCAAAAGCCGTGGGTGATCCACAGAATGACGGCGGTCCATTGCAGAACCCCCAGGGGGATACCGACAGCCAGCAAAAGCAGACGCAGACGGGACAGATGTTTCTTTTGATCCAAAACGTGCGCTATATCCCCGATGGATTCAACGGAGAAGGTTTCCATCCCCCGCATGGTACGCCGGATGGAGATCACCATGTCCAGTTTCCGCTGGCGCTCCAGCAGTTCGTCCCGCAGGGCCAGCTCCTGCTGATCCAGCAGAAGGGAAAGGACCTTTTCGGGGTGGGGATCGGCAAAAAGTTCTGCAATGCCGTTAATGGAGATCCCGGCGTCCCGCAGGAAGCAGATGATCTTCAGCTTTTTCAGATCCTCCTCGGAATAGAGCCGGCGGCCCCCTTCGGACAAGGCGGCAGGCACCAGGATATTCCGGGAGTCGTAATACTGCACCGTGCGGACGGAGACACCGCAGAGCTTAGCCAGTTCACCGGTCGTGTATTTGGACATAGCATTCACCTCCTACGACGGTCATTGTACATCATGACGTAACGTCATGAGCAATACCTGACCCAGGGTTATTTTATTAATTTTAGCAAAAAAGTCTTTCTGCGGCAACAGAAACAGCGGAGGCAAGGCATAGGGACGGTTTTGAGACCCCGAAAAGGGTTGACACTCTGGAATTACCTGGGGTATAATACAAGAAAGAAAGAGAAAGGACCGGATAGTATGGCGGTTTATGAAGGCGCGGAAAATTTTATTTTTGTGAGTTACGCCCACAAGGATACCCCAAGCGTAGTGCCTGTGATCCAGGGACTCCAACAGCAGGGATTTCGGATCTGGTACGATTCCGGCATCGAAGCCGGGTCGGAATGGCCGGAATATATTGCGGAGCATCTGGAAAGTGCGGCGGTGGTGCTGGTGTTTATGTCCCCGGCGGCTACGGCCTCCCGGAATTGCCGCAATGAGATCAACTATGCTTTGGAACTGGGCAAGGATATTCTGGTGGCATACATTGAACATACGACTCTGACCGGCGGCATGCGTCTGCAGTTGTCTTCAACCCAGGCGCTGTATCGGGATCGCCATACCTCTCTGGATTCTTTTCTGGGTGAATTAAGCTGTGCCCGGATCATGCAGCCCTGCAAGGGAGCGGTAGACCCGGTTCCGGAAAAAACGGACATCCCGATCTGGAAGATGATTCCCTCGGAGGTCACCTCCCTGGGGGACCTGAACTATGATGCCGGAAAATATAAGGAGGCGGTTGCCTGCTATCGGCGGGGCGCCGAGGCCGGTGACCCTTACGGCAAGGCCGGTTTGGCGAAATGCATGTACGACGGAAAAGGTTGTCCGAAGGATCAGAAAAAGGCGTATGAGTTGGCCAAGCCTTTGGCGGAGCAGGGCGTTCCTTCCGCGGAATGTCTGATGGGCATCTGTTACTATGAAGGCAATGCGGTGATCAGAAATTACGAGCAGTCTGCCTTTTGGTTGAAAAAGGCGGTGAAACATGGCAGCGTACCGGCGCTGGCCAATTTGGCGCTGCTGTACCGCAACGGTTACGGTGTACCGAAGGATCCGAAAAAAGCGGTGGAACTGTACCGTCGTGGTGTAGAACTCGACAGTGCCCTGGCCTACAACGGCCTGAGCCTTTGCTATATGAACGGTGTGGGCGTTGTGGAGGACCCGGTGGAAGCAGTGCGGCTATGCCGGAAGGCTGCAGAAAAAGGCAATAAGTACGCACTGTACAATATGGGCCTGTGGCACAAACTGGGTAAAGGAGTCCCGAAGGACCCGGAAGAGGCGCTCCGCTGGTTCCGTCTGGCGGAGGAAGCGGGCAACACCAATGCCAGGGGGCAGGTGGATGCGCTGATGGCGGAGAAGGCACGGGCCGATGCATTACGCGGAGCGGCGGAGTCTGGCGGCGGTTATGTTTGCACCGTGTGCGGTCACCGGATGGTTGGCGTGTTGAACAAATGCCCTGTCTGCGACAGCAGCCGGGATCATTTTAAGATTGTTACATGAAAAGGACCGCCCGCGGCTGTGCGCCGCGGGCGGTTTCGTTTAGTCGAACAGGAAGACCTGCTTCATCAGCGGCTGGGCGCCGGTGACGGGATCCATTTCCATTACCATGACATCCTTCATGTATTCGTTCCACTTGTCCACCACGGGACTTTCTGCCTGGACTTTGGCGGCAAACTCCACACTGTCGCACTCGTAGTAGCCGAACAGCTCGTTGCCAACATTCCAAATGGTGTAGTTGCGGATACCGGCGGCTGCCAGGACCTCCTTCATTTCAGGCCAGATGTTGTCGTGGCGGCAGATGTATTCCTCCAGCTTTCCGGGCAGGACGGTGGCTTTCCATGCATAGCGTTCCATATCATATACTCCTTTGTTAATAGATTGATCAAGAGGATTGCTCTTTCTAAGTAGACGATATTATTATACATAACAATGGCGCGAAGTGGTACATTTTCTTGGCCAGTCACACAAAATTGTTGATATTACATAAGAACCGAAGGGTAGAATTGGGTAAATGCACTGAATCCGGGCGGGGATTGGTGAGAAGGCCCCGCTCATTTTTTGCGCCGAAGCGAAATTTGAAATCTTCACTTTTTATTTGACTATGGGGATATCCTGGTTTATAATAATACCATCTTCTTTCTATGGAGGTTTGTATATGTTCTATAAACCCTTTCAGGATATCCGTCTGTCCGGCCTGGGGATGGGGGCTATGCGGCTGCCGATGCGGGACGAGGACCACATCGACTACGAAAAGGCCCACGCCATTTTTGATGAGGCCTACGAAGCCGGCATCAATTACTACGATACCGCCTATGTCTACAACGGCGGCGACTCCGAGCGGTGCCTGGGTCAGTGGCTGAAGACCAAGCCCCGGGACAGCTTCTACATTGCCAGCAAATTCAATGTCAACGCCAATCCCGATTATCGGGCGGTGTTTGAAGAGCAGCTGGAGCGGCTCCAGACCGATCATATCGATTTTTACCTGATCCACTGTCTGAAGGATTATAACATCGACAAGTACATTGATGGCGGCGCGGTGGAATTCTTCCAGGAGCAGAAGCGGCTGGGCCGCATCACCTATCTGGGCTTTTCCACCCATGCGGATCTGGACACCCTGACCCGGTTTGCGGATCACGCGGATTGGGATTTTGCCCAGATTCAGATGAATTACTATGATTGGGTCTACGGTACCGCCGCCAAGGAGTATGAGATCCTGGCTCAGCGGAATATCCCCATCATGGTCATGGAGCCGGTCCGCGGTGGCCGCCTGGCATCCCTGACTCCGGAAGTGGAAGCCATTTTGAAGGCTGCCCACCCTGATTGGTCCATGGCCTCCTGGGCCCTGCGGTTCGTCAAGAGCCATCCCCAGGTCCAGGTGATCCTCAGCGGCATGAGCAACCTGGAACAGTTGCGGGACAATCTGAATACTTTTGCTGATGCTGAGGGGCTCTGCGACGAGGATATGGCTATGCTGATGAAGGCGGGGGCGCTGTTCCGCCGGCAGATCTATGTGCCCTGCACCGAGTGCCGCTACTGCACGGCCGAATGCCCCATGAGCATCCATATTCCCGCATTTATGAAGCTGTATAACAACTACAAGATCCACGGACCCTGGGCGCTGAACGGTGTGGACAAGATCGAGACCCAGGGCCAGCCGGGAGACTGCATTGCCTGCGGCGCCTGCATGGGCCATTGTCCTCAGGATATTCAGATACCCAAGATCCTGGCGGAATTGGCCGGGGCTCTGGCAAAGCGTTGAGAAGGAGGAAATACCATGAACATCCATCACGTTGATCTGTACCAACACTACGGTCTGACCGGACCGGAGGGCCATGAGGGTAATCTGACGGCCTGGATTTTTGCCACCAGCCACGAAGTGAGCCGGAACCGGCGCCGTCCGGCGGTGCTGATCCTGCCCGGCGGCGGTTATGCCCGCACGTCCGACCGGGAGGCGGAGCCTTTGGCTTACCGTTTTCTGGCCAAGGGATATGTGCCGTTCATTCTGCGGTATACCTGCGAAGGTCATCATTTCCCGGTGCAGCTCCGGGAGGCCGCCATGGCTATGCGGTTTATCCGTGAACACGCCGACGCCTGGGAGATCGACCCGAACATGGTGGCGGCCATCGGTTTTTCCGCCGGCGGCCATCTGTGCGGCACCCTGGGCATGATGTATGATTGCCCGGAGGTGGCGGATATCGGCGATGGGGCCATGATCCGCCCCGATGCGCTGTGCCTGAGCTATCCCGTGACCCTGGGGTGGGGCAGTACCCACGAGGGGACCATGGAGAGCATTTCCGGCGGCGATCAGGAATTGCGGATGCGGCTGTCCCTGGATCGCCAGGTGCGGCCGGATATGCCGCCCACCTTCCTCTGGCATACCCGGGATGACCAGGCGGTGCCTTGCCGCAATTCCATCATCCTGGCGGAGAAAATGGACGAGGCCGGTGTGGATTTCACCTTCCATCTGTACCGCCATGGCTGGCACGGTCTGTCATTGGCCAACGACCAGGTCTATCCTGCCCATATCCAGGGCCATTTCAGTCCCAATGTGGTGGGGTGGCTGGATGATTGCTGCCAGTTCTGGGCGGAGACCGGCTTCCACATCACGGATAGCATGGGGTGAAGCACATGGATCACAGCATTTACGCGGCAGAGCTGTTCTGCAAGGGTTACAACTGCGCCCAGGCCATTGCGGTGGCCTTCAGCGATGTGACCGGATTGACACCGGAATATTCGGCCGGGATGGCATCCTCCTTCGGTGGCGGCCTGGGCCGGCTCCGGGAGGTCTGCGGCGCGGTCAGCGGAATGGCGCTGGTGGCCGGTATTCTCTACGGCTACGAAACGCCGGACCCTGCACGGCAAAAGGAGCATTATGAGCGGATCCAGGAGCTGGCGGGTCAATTCCGCCATCAGGTGGGCAGCATCGTATGCCGGGACATCCTGAAGAATCCCCCCACGGATCCCACGCCCAGTCCCCGGACGGCGGAATACTACAGCCAGCGGCCCTGCGCCCGGATGGTCTTCATTGCGGCCCAGGTACTGGATGCCTACATTGCCGCGCATCCCATAAAATGAAAAAATCAACAAAAGACCGGTGGGAAATGAAGGTTTCTCACCGGATTTTTTTGACCGTTTGATAAAATGGTGGATGCGGGGCATACTAATCCCATCTTCGTATGGGAGGGTCAATGATGATCGAACAAGATACCGTCAAACTGCTTCGGGAATGCGATGCCGGCATCAAAATGGGCACGGCTTCCATTGGTGATGTGCTGGGCCACGTGAAGGGGAAGGATTTCACCGGCAAGCTGAAGGAATGCAAGCGGGAACACGAGCAGCTCCAGCAGGAGGTACAGCACCTGCTGGACAAGTACAACGATGAAGGGAAGAACCCCAATCCCATCGCAAAGGGTATGACCTGGATGAAGACCAACATCAAACTGGGGATGGAGGATTCCGATGCCACCATTGCGGACCTGATGACGGACGGATGCAACATGGGTGTGAAATCCCTGAACCGGTACCTGAATCAGTACAAGGCCGCCGATGAGGTTTCCAAAGACATCACCAAGCGGCTGATCAACCTGGAAGAGCAACTGGCCATTGATATCCGGCAGTATTTGTGAATGGTCCGTCCGAGGGGGAGATGTTCCCCAAAAGCAAGAAGGCGTGTTGCAGTTTTGCGACACGCCTTTCCGGTGACCCGCCGGGGACTCGTTTGCATCCGCGTCCGGGAATGGACGCGGATTAAGGTGTCGCCGGGCCCCTACCCGGCGAGCAACAGTCCCCCGGACTGTTGCGCAATTTGTAAAGGATATTTCTCACTCAAATCAAAAATAGGGGCTGCCATACAAGATTAGGTGGGATACCCCTATTTTGATTGTTTTGCGGTATTTAATAGCCTGTGGAGATCAAAAAACTTCATCTCCGAATACTTATCTGTGAATATACATCCGGGTCATATCGGGTTCGCCGTCGCCCTGGACCATGCACAGGAACTCCCACCCATATCGTTCATAGAAGCCGATATGGTCGGTCACAAGATAGGCAGGAGAGATACCTTTGGATCGCAGATCCTCTACAGCCATGTTCAGCAGTTTCCCGGCAATGCCCTGACAGCGGTGGCCTTCTTCCGTGTATACGGCGCAGACATTGGGGGTCAGATCGGGCCGGTTATGAAAATCATTTTCGATGACACCCAGACCGCCAACGATTTTTTCGCTGTCCAGACAAAGAAACCAACCCAGTTCGGTCTCCCGGTTCAGATAAGCTTCCATACATTCCAGATAAGCGGCCTTGGGAACACCCCATTTGCTGTGGAACCACTCTGCGGCTATGTTCATAAGGTCAGGCTTTTCTCTTAGTGTGATGTATTGAAATTCTGCCATTATCGGCACCATCCTTTTCGGTTTTCTTTATGCTATCACAGATCATGGACGAAAGCTATCCCCATACTTTTTTCATTAGAATCCATTTCCGAGACACGGATTTTTCTGAAAAAACTTTGCGATTGCAAATCCTTCCAATTTGCCGTATATTATAGGGTGGAAACCCGAAAAAAGGAGGATCTGCATTTTGATTCGCTATGTAATGGTTGCATAAGCGCAGGCTATGCAAGAGCAATAGAATACTGATTTTGTATAGCCGTTGCGCTTCCTTAAGAAGCAAATTCAACAAGGAGGCAACCGTGAGCTATATAAAAGCAGAAGAAATCCTGCCGGAGGAACTGATCCGTCAGATTCAGGAGTATGCCGACGGCGTGTACATCTACATCCCCCGAAAACCGGGGACCCGTCACCCCTGGGGACAGGAAACGGACTACAAAGCGGAATTGAAGATCCGCAATGACCGTATCCGCAGCGACTATGCCGCAGGCACAAGCGTTGTGGCGCTGAGTTGCAAATACCACCTGTCTGAAAAAAGCATCCGCAGGATTCTGCAAAAGAAATAGACCAAGGGCCGGGAGTAATCCCGGCTTTTGGTGTTATCCGGAAGCACAACACTACTGGCATGGACCGGTGGTGAGTAAGTGCGCCCTTGAAACGAAAGATATTTTTTGCTGTTATGTTTCTGAAGAATATAGAGCAGGTGATACATGTGGAATTGCCAAAGCGAAAAAAGAACCGTCTGACAGAATATGATTACAGTACACCCAGTGCCTATTTTATCACTGTCTGCACTGGGAATCGTAAAAATTTGTTTTGGAAGGATGTAGGGGCGATCATCGATCGCCCGAAAAATGTTCCCTTGACCAATCTAGGGGTAATCGCACAGGGGAGCATAGAAGAAATTTCAAAACATTATCCAGCGATTTCTGTAGATCATTATGTGATTATGCCAAATCACATCCATTTGCTGCTGCAATGCTACCCTCACACCAGCGCACTTTACACCGGTAACGGGACACTCCTGAGGCCCAAGTGCGGCAGTTGGCACGTTTTGGCCCGGCTTTCGGCGGATTTGTATGTCCTTTGCCGGAGATTGGATTCGAATGTGAGGTATGCGCCCGTATATATCCATAGTTTCCGTCTGTACACCCCGCAGAAATTGCAGCAGGGAAAATATGAGACCGTCGGGTGTGTGCCGGACCGATTGCGGTGGCTTCGGCACAGTAAGGGGCTGACGCAGGATGCAGTGGCGGAGCAGGTGGGAATGTCGCCCGGTGCCTACCGGGCTTTGGAGGCAGGCGATACGCAAAGCATTCCGTTGGGCACGCTGAAACGGTTGGCGGACTGCCACGGTGTTCCGATGGAGGATCTTTTGGATGAATTTCATCAGTTTCTTTATGATGGACAAGCCTATCGCATCCGGGCATACAGAGTGTCCCTTGGGTTAGGAAAGAAATCCTTTGCCCGTGCCTGCGGAATCCCCATCCGTAGTCTGCAGGCATGGGAGAGCGGCAGAAAGGTGATCAGCAGAAAATCCTGGGAGCGGCACTTTAAGGGCAGGGCATAAAGCCGCCGCAGATTTTGCCCATATGATGCGGCGGGGTGCAAGAGGGGAGTGCCGTTTATCTGGTACTGACTGCGTTAGAAAAGCTATTAGAAGCAGGAAATGATGTAAGAGGATGGATGTGCAAAAAAAACAAGGGGGAGGAGCCGGTTTTTGGAAGAAATGTGGCCATAATGACAAAATGGGTTGGAAAAATGTGAAATGAGCCTATTGAAATGGCGGGAATTTTGTGGTACACTGTTTTTGCAATAAACATTGGCAGGTGATTTTATGGAAAGACTTACACGAAAAATAGATATTTTTCTGCAAAACTGGAAGCGTGATGAAAAACGCTTGCCCCTTATTATCAAGGGAGCGCGGCAGATCGGCAAGACGGAAGCAATAACGCATTTTGCAAAACAGAAGTATAAGTCCGTGATCGAGATCAACTTCGTGCTGCAGAAGCAATTCAAAGGAATATTTGATAATGGCTTTGACGTAGACACGATTATCAAAAATATCTCGCTGATTAATCCTGACTTTGAATTTCCTGCAGGGGAGACGCTGATCTTCTTTGACGAGCTCCAAGATTGCATCAATTGCGCCACGAGCCTGAAATCCTTTAAGATCGACGGCCGCTATGATGTGATTTGCTCTGGATCTCTGATGGGGATCAATTATAGAGAGATTGAATCCAACAGTGTAGGCTATAAAGAAGATTATGAGATGTTCTCCCTTGATTTTGAAGAGTTCCTTTGGGCCAAGGGATATAGAGAAGAACAGATTGAAGGGTTCTACCAGAAATTGCTGACAACAACACCGCTGTCTGCCATTGAATATAATACGATGCTTGAAAACTTTAGAGAGTATATGGTGCTTGGCGGCATGCCCGCTGTGGTGTTTGCATTTGTTACGCAAAAGAATTTTAGTGGATCCCTTAGACTTCAAAGGCAGTTGCTGCTGGACTACGAAGAAGATATCAGCAAATATGCCGAAGGACTTGATAAGGGGAAAATTCTGGATATTTACAGAAAAATCCCTGTTTTCCTAGGGAAGGAAAACAAAAAATTCCAGATATCAAAGGTTCGGTCCGGGGCGCGCAACCGGGATTATGTAGGCGTTGTCGAATGGCTGAACTGTGCCGGCATTATCAATGTTTGCTATTGCATGTCCGCTCCTGAGCTGCCGCTCAAAGGAAATTATAATCCGGATCATTATAAAATTTACTATCGGGATACCGGTTTGCTTGTTGCATCCCTGGATGAAGAGGTTCAAGCAGATCTTCGGCACAACAAGAACTTTAACACCTATAAAGGCGCTCTCTATGAGAATATTGTTGGCGATATGCTCGTTAAGCAAGGATATAGTCTGTACTTCTACCGTAACGAAAAGGGAACGGTAGAGATGGATTTCTTCGTTCGCGATGCAAACTCCCTGGTGCCCGTTGAAGTAAAAGCGGAAGACAATGCTACTGTATCCCTGAATGCGCTGATCACTAAGGATAAATACGGTGATATCCGTTATGGCATCAAGCTGGCCAATAAGAACATTGGCTTTAATGGCAAGTTCTATACGATCCCGTATTTTCTCACTTTTATGCTAAAGCGCTTTCTTAGCGAAAAGACAACGACGGAATAAATAGTAAAGACCGTGCCGGGCAGCATTCATGCTGCCCGGCACGATGAACGAAAAGCGAAGGATCTTGTGAGATATCCGGAAGCTGGATGATTCTAAAGCTGGTCATCTGCCGCGGCTTGAAAGAATGGGGCGTTGAAAAGACTCCCTCATGGATAACTGCATCATTGCACGGAACCGTATTAAGGCATATTCAGACAATTTTTGAATTGAATATTGATGAGCAAAACGGCTGTCTCACAATGAAAGGTGGGGCGGCCGTTTTGCGCGTATCCGTCGGGTACATAATTATTCCGGTGCGAAATGCTGCTGGCGACAGGACTGGAATACAGCGCGTAAGAGAGTGTCCGTTTGCTGTTTAGGGTAATTTCAATCTTTGAGTTTGCGTAACACTATGGCTGCGTGGACTAATGCGGTGCGCTTGGTTAGTGCCTGCTTACCCGCAGATGTCTTGAACATGTGCGTTGGCATTAGTAGAGATTTCCCCATAGTATAGCCGATCTAGACTACAGTATGGGGAGTGTTTTTGCAGATATCGGCAAAATGTATCGCAAGGATACCTATGATAGGGTGACAATTGTCATCTGCAAATAATTACTTGAAACTTATTATACGAGGGAGGATAAACATGATTTATGGGTATGTACGAATATCAACCAAGGAGCAAAATGAGAGACGCCAAATCACAGCTTTGCAAGAATATGGTGTCTCTATGCAATTTATTTATGTCGATAGGCAATCAGGAAAGGATTTTCAACGGAAAAACTATTGCAAACTTATTCGAAGACTGAAACCGGGCGATACCGTAGTCGTGAAAAGCATTGATCGGTTCGGCCGAAATTATGATGAAATTCTAGAGCAATGGCGGTTGATCACAAAAGACAAAAAAGCAAACATTGTCGTCATCGATATGCCCCTATTAAGTACAACACAAGATCGAGATCTGGTCGGTACTGTGATTGCCGATATTGTGCTTCAACTGTTGTCGTACGTGGCTCAAACAGAGCGGGAATTTATACGACAACGCCAGGCTGAAGGGATAGCAGCAGCCAAAGCACAGGGTGTAAAATTTGGCCGAATTCCTAAGGAACGGCCTGCGGACTTTAATGAGATTAAATCCCTTTGGGAGAAAGGCGCACTCTCGGCACGAGCTGCCGGCGCACAATTGGGAATCAGTCATAGTACATTTTTGCGCTGGGCAAGAGAAGAAAATGGATAAAAATATACACCTTGTTGACCATATGTACCCCCACATTAATTGTCTAAACTCATTATATATATTTTTACTTTTTTTGCAAGTATTCCACGGTCTAAAAGGTGTACGTTACTAACCATTTTGGCAAACATGGAAGTGAATACGCCTTGCTTTCAGAATGATTGGGAGGTTGCTCGTATGAATAAGAATGGTGCGCATGGTTTTCATCTTCTTCTGATATCTCAAGACGATGAATTGTGTGATCTTTGGTTGCCTTCAACACCGGAGGGACAATTCAAATTCTCAGAAAACCATAGCCATCGGTTTGTTTCTGTTATTGCGCGAGATGGGGAGTGGGTTGTAGTATGCCGTGCGCCTGCTTTTTTTCTAAATACTCCCGATGATAATGCCTACGAAGCGCGCATAAAAGATCGGATGGCATTAGAGATTGAGTGTGAGGATCGTTCCTATATCCTTTATGCTGAAGAGACCGTTGACGAACAGCGTAAGTTCAAGAACTATTTTGTTGATGCAGATGTTAAGCTGGTTATTGGCTCGCGACCGGACTGTGACATTTGCTATGCAAACCCCTATGTTGCGCCCAGATATGCTGTTCTTTGCCGGGAAAAACGAAAGTGGAGGCTCCATGATGAAAGCAATACTTTCGGGCTCTATGTTAATGGCAGCCGAACGTATGATGCTGAATTGGAACAAGGAGACGTTATTTCTTTGTTTGGACTTCGAATAATCGCTGGTTCCGGTTATTTGGCTATCAACAATGAAATGGGCGAAGTGAGTTTGGGAGCAAATTTGCGTTCGTCCATGGAATACCAGGGGGGATATGCCCGTTATTACGGACAAGAGGCCCAGGAGAGCGAAACTGAGTGCTTTAACAGACAGCCGAGAAAACGCAGCGGCTGGGAGCCGAGAACTATTACTGTTGAGGGCCCACCGATGTCGATGAGTAGCACGCAGATCCCTCTGATGCTGCGAATGGGCAGCTCGTTGGTCATGGGTGGTGCCGCTGCATTGGCAGGCAATTTTATGACTCTGATTACTTCTGTACTCTTTCCGTTTTTGAGTTCTAAGTATACAGATAAACAGCGTCAGGAATATGAGCGTTTACGCGTCAGCAAGTATTCGGAGTATCTGGATAAGAAATATGCAGAGATTATGGATGCGTGTCAAGAAGAACTGGCCATGCTCAAACAGAAGTATCCGCATTTGGCTTCTGTAGCTGATTCTGTTATGGATCAATCACGTTTGTGGGAGCGCCGTCCAATCGATGATGATTTTTTGCATATACGAGTCGGAACGGGTGTGCAGCCCGCAAGCGCGATTATTGATTATCCGATGAGACGGTTTGAATTGGAATCGGATGTACTGGAAGACAAAATGTATGCGTTGGCGGAAGGCGCGTATACTTTGGAGAACGCCCCGATTACGTTGTCGTTGACGGACACAATGGTTACCGGCATTGTGGGCCAACGTGACCTGGTTCTTAGATTTCTCCGGGATATGGTTATGCAGATTGCGGCATTTCATAGCTATGATGAAGTGAAGATGCTGTTTTTGCTCAAGGAATCAGAACTGGAGCAATTGGATTCCCTGCGATACTTACCACATGTGTGGGACGATCAGAAAACCATTCGTTTTGTTGCAACAAATGAAGCGGAGGTATACTTACTGGGCGAATACATAAAGAATCAGCTTGATACAGCCTTTGAAGACAAGAAACAATGGCGTGATATACTGAAATCGCGTCCTTATTATCTCATTTTTGCGTTGGATAAAAAACTGCTTGAGAGTCATGAAATTATGAAGGAGATTCTGCAGTCGGAAACGAACTGTGCGGCGTCCATTGTCGCGGTCTATGACGATCTTCCGAAAGAAACGCAAAAGATCCTGAATGTTGTATCAGAATATGGCAATACGTGTACGACGTTGAGTGCCAACGGCGCGGAGGAAATTCTATTCTCGCTGGATTCTTGCGAAGAAAACAAGATCAGTTTAGCAATGCGTATGCTGGCGAATACAAACATAAAGTCTGTTACGCAAAGCCTAACGTTGCCGAAGATGGTCACATTTCTGGAAATGTTTGGCGTCGGCCGTCTTGAACAATTGAACCCATTGAAACGTTGGGAAGAGAATAACCCGGTCAAGTCTCTGGCTACGCCCGTTGGTGTAGCGGAAGATGGGTCTGCGTTCATGTTAGACTTGCATGAAAAGCGCCAGGGTCCCCATGGTCTGGTTGCAGGCATGACCGGATCGGGAAAATCGGAGTTTTTGATCACCTATATCTTGTCGTTGGCGGTCAATTACCATCCGGATGAAGTGGCATTTGTTCTGATCGACTATAAGGGCGGCGGCCTGGCAGATGCTTTTGAAAACCCTCGAACCGGCATCAAGTTACCTCATTTGGCGGGTACGATCACTAACCTGGATGGTGCGTCTATTCAGCGTTCGCTGATGTCCATTGAAAGCGAATTGGTGCGCCGTCAGAAGGTATTCAGCGAGGTCAGCAAGCGCTTCGATGAAGGATCAATGAACATCTATACATATCAGAAGTTGCACCGCGCAGGTAAAGTAACGGAACCGATGCCGCATCTTTTCATCATTTCGGACGAGTTTGCGGAGCTAAAACAGCAACAACCGGAATTTATGGCGAAGCTGATCAGTGCAGCGCGCATTGGCCGAAGCTTGGGTGTGCATTTGATTCTGGCAACCCAGAAACCTTCGGGTGTAGTTGATGATCAGATTCGAAGTAACACCAAATTCCGGGTCTGTCTTCGCGTTCAGGAGAAAGCAGACAGTCAGGACATGCTGAAGCGTCCGGAGGCTGCTGAATTGACAGACACCGGTCGATTCTATTTGCAGGTTGGCTACAACGAATATTTTGCCATGGGTCAATCTGCTTGGTGTGGCGCCGCTTATGAACCGCAGGACGTGATGAAGGTTCAAAAAGATGATGCATTGGAATTTCTGGATATTACTGGACAAGTGGTTGCAAAAGCAAAACCGAAGGTCAAAAAAACTCCTTCCGGAATGAAACAGATTGGTGCAGTCGTTCAGTATTTGAGCAAATTGGCCGAGAACCAGAACATTCATATTCGGCAACTGTGTCCCCCCCAATTGCCGCATAAAATTGATTTGGAAACTCTGCAAGGAGCGGAGCAGAATCAGGAAAGATTACCAATGACTGTTTTGCTGGGCAAGGTGGATGACCCGGAGAATCAGTGCCAATTCCCGTTGACATTGGATATGGCGGCCTGCCAAAATCTTTTGATTGCCGGTGAGGCGAGTAGCGGCAAGACCAGTATGGTCCAAAGTATTCTGTATTCTTTGACCCATCAACTGACGGCGCAGGATTTGAACCTCTATATTCTGGACTATTCTTCTCGTTTGCTGAAAATGTTTGACCCGCTTCCGCACTGCGGCGCAGTATTATATGAGGAAGATTCCAATATGTTGGATGCGTTCTTTAACCTTGTGGGACAGATCATTGAGGAACGCAAAAGACTGTATACGGAATTAGGTGTGGATGACTTTGAGTCTGCACGTGCGGTGAAGCGATTGCCTCTTGTGGTGGTGGTTATCGATAATTACAGCGGATTTACTTCCAATAAAAAAGGCGATTCGCTATCGTATAAGTTGGCGGACTATGTTAAAGAAAGTGCCTGCTATGGCGTAAAGTTCTTGATCACCGTTAATCGCATGGCCGATCTGAATTCCCGGATGAAGCGTGCGGTCGGAGACAGCATTTGTTTGTATCAGGAAGATAAGTATGGATACACGGATGTCCTGGGCATTAAGGCGGGGTATACACCACCGGAAATGCCGGGGCGAGGACTGTGTCTACAGGCGGGGAGAATCTTGGAGTATCAATGCGCTCAGTTTCGCACAGCATTGAGTCGTAAAGAGCAGTTGCTTCAAATGAAAGAAGAATTAGCAAGGTTGGCGCAGAAAAGTGACAGAGCGTTTGAAGCCAGAAGGTTACCGGTTACTGATGAAACGATTGAGTATCGGGATTTCGCCGGTCAGTTTGCCCGTGGACGCATCCCACTGGGTTACAGTAAGGCTACGGGAAATCCAGTGGTGTTGCCGCTGAAACAGTATACATCACTTTGCCTTTATTTTGGTAACACAGAGGGTGTTGTTCCTGTTATGGAGAACCTTTTGTATGTTGCCAAGAGGGAAGCGATGGAAGTCTGGATCATGCATAGAAACGAGAACAGCATCTATGACAGCGAAAGTCCGGTTCATGTGGATCCGATGTTGCTGGAGAATGCCGATAGGTTGGCATGCACCAACGAAAATCAGCTGTTGCTTCAGAAAGCATTGGTGGCAATAATGTCGCAGCGCAGAAAGTATCTGGAAGATTATTGCAAGGATCATGGCATACAGGTGGATGAAGAACAGATGCACCTGGCAGCATTTACGCCGATGCTGGAGCAAACAACGCCTATTTTGCTAATTATTGAGAGCCTGGCGGATTTTTGTAATGTACTGTCGCCGATCGCGGGAATGAGCTACCAAAAGCTGACGGAAAAACTGGCGAAGCGGAATGTTTATTTGGTAGCTTGTACGGAACCGGAGGACCATACGCTCTACAAAGAAAATCTGTTCAGCGAAGTGCTCAAGAAAAATATGTGTCTGCTGTTAGGTGGGCAATTCCAAAAGCAAAAACTTTGCAATGTGCCGTCTACTCCGGCCACGGATAAGGTAATGCCCTATAATCTGGGTATTATGCGCTACCGTGAGCAGTACCATCCGATCGTGATGCCTTGCGGCGTATTGGAGGTCAAGGCGGAAGATGCGGACCTGAAGAGTATTTTTTAGGAGGATCTAAAGTGGATGAAGTGATCACGGGCTATAGAAGATTGCTGCAGCTCCTGGAAGAAGAGAAGGAAAGTGCCGCCCAGTGTATGGGCGGGGACTATCTGCAGTCTTATCTGAAAATTATTGAAAGAGAGGAGGAAAACCTACGAAAAGAGCTTCGTCTGCTTTGCAATAATTAATAATTTAAACTGGAGGAAAATAAAATGGCGGACTTAAGTATTCAGACTCGGTTAGCCCAGGAATGGGTTCAAAGAGTCAGGGGAGAGATTGACAGAACGAATATCACACTTGGTGAGGTTAGTAAGGTCTGTACAAGTGTACCTGGTTCGGATGATACGATTATTCAGTTGATCTGTGAAACCGGAAATCTGATAGAAAACACATGGGACACAACCAAGAATGTATTTAAAAATGCATGGGAGGACGTGGAAAATGGTATTGAAGCTGTTGTTCGTGCCGGTGAGAAAATAACAGAAGGACTCAGTAAGCTGAAGGATACAATTAAGTAATTAATAAGGAGGATAATTAATATGTCGCTCATTGTTGCTGCCGCTGGCGCTGTTGTAGGCGGTATGGTCATTAAGGATTATGTGTTCAACTACACCAAGGATGAGTACGAATCAAAAATCTCTGAACTAACCAACTTGGTGGCAAGACTGAATAACCACCTAACAGAATTGGAAAATTTGAAGAGCGAAATCCCTTCTTTTTGGGATGATGATAAGGCAAAGAAAGCCTTTGATGCCATAACGCTTACCATCCAGCGAACAAAGGATAACATGCAGATTGCACAACGTACTCTTGATCAATATAAACAAATTGTTGCAGATCTGGATAACTCTCAGGGCACGCTGGGAGACTTGCTTGAGGGAGCCGTGGGCCTTCTGCAATCGATTGTTGTCTAAATGCACGTATATGTAGACCTCGCAAGGCTGGAATCCCATGTACATACGCTGGATCAGCAAATAACGCAGGCCCGGCGTAACATCGAATTGTGGCAAAGCTGGCGAAGTGGTGCTGCATTGATTCCGGGCGCTGATTTGTCGTTGGTGGACAGGCAGATACAATTTATGGAGCAGTACATCAATAATACCCGCACTAAGCAGAAATTTTTGCGGGAAATGCATGAGACTTTGTACCGTGCGAATAATCGGCTGAAAGATGACACCGTCGGAGCGGTGGAAGCATTGAAAAAGCTGGAGTGAGGTATGCTGTATGAAAATTCTTGTAAATGTGCATGTTCCCGCAGTTGGAATGAAGTATGACATCCTCGTTCCGGAGTCTTTACGGATTAAGAGTGTTACCACGCTGATCGCAGAGACAGTTGAAACACTGTCGGGACATCGCTATGTGTCATCCGGTGAGGAATGCCTGAGTTCTGTCGAAATGAACATTTTGCTACGGAATAATGCCACACTGAAACAATATGGCATCAAAAACGGCGATCATCTCATCATGATGTGACAGCCACAATTTCCAATCGTGTATTTCAAAAAGCATGGTGGCAACGAAATGTCGCCACCATGCTATTTTGGAGAAATAAAATAAGGAGAACGGATATGAAATATGTTCTGCAAGCAGCCTGCGGGTGTCACACCGGAAAGGTCAGAAAGAACAACGAGGATAATTTTTATTTTGATGGTAAATGTCTGGAGCAGGTTAATTATGGCCTGAAACATCCGGTTTCCTATGAATGCACATTAAGGCATGGGGTATGCCTTGCTGTCTTCGACGGTATGGGCGGCGAGAATTTTGGTGAGATCGCATCGTTTTCTGCGGCACGAAGCATGCAGCAAACGGAGAAACGTTTTGCAGATTTCTTTGTTCCGGAAAAAAGATATCTGGAAAGAATGACACAGCAGCTTAATGATGCTGTGCGCCAGGAACAAGTAAAAATGTGCACGGACAAGATGGGCACAACCGTGGTGGGCTTTTATTTTGCCGGGAAGTATATTTATGTTTTTAATGTTGGAGACAGCAGAGCGTATAGGCTAAGAAACGGGGAATTTCTGCAATTGTCTTTGGACCATATTGAAAAACGCCCCGGTAGGGATGCGAAAAAAGCGCCGCTGACCCAGTATTTGGGGGTGGCAGATGAGGACATGGAAATCGAACCCTATATTGCAAAGGGTGAAGTTTGTAAAGATGATGTTTATTTACTGTGCAGCGACGGTCTTACCGATATGCTGACGAATTTTGAAATTTCCGATATCATGCTAAACAACCAAGATGCTGAATCTTGCGTGGATGCACTGATTCAAGCAGCTTTGGAGCATGGAGGTCGTGACAATATAACTGCAATTGTGTGCAGATTGATGTAACGGAGTGATAAAAGTGGCTGATGGTACGAATAAAATCCTCTGGCCCGGGTGGGAAACGGTAAAACTTATAGGTCGCGGTAGTTTCGGCGTGGTCTATGAGATCCAGCGGGATGTGTTTGGTAACCTGGAGCAAGCGGCGTTGAAGGTAATAACGATTCCACAGAATCCCGGCGACGTCGATGAGATGTACAACGAAGGTTATGATGATGAAAGCATCACCACTGCCTTTGAGGGACACCTGAAAGCAATCGTCGCGGAATATTCCTTGATGCGTAAACTCAATGGCTGTACCAATATTGTCAACTGTGACGACATTCGGTACGTACAGCACGATGATAGTATTGGCTGGGATATTTTTATCAAGATGGAACTGCTGACGCCGTTGCTGAAAACGTTGCCGGCAGAAATCCCGGAAGAAACCGTCATCAAGATTGGTGAAGATATCTGCACGGCTTTGGAGCTTTGCAGAGAGAATGGGATCGTCCACAGAGATATCAAGCCGCAGAATATTTTTGTGTCCAAGTATGGCGACTATAAACTGGGTGACTTTGGTATTGCCAAGACGGTGGAAAAAACCATGGGCGGTACGAAGATCGGTACATACAAGTATATGGCACCGGAAGTGTACAACAACCAACCCTACGGTACCGGTGCGGACATCTATTCTTTGGGCTTGGTACTTTATTGGCTGCTGAATGAAAAACGGATGCCATTTTTGCCGCTGCCTCCGGAGAAGTTGAGTTACGGCATGGAGGAAACGGCAAGACATCGCCGCTTTGACGGAGAAACACTTCCGGCACCTGCCCACGGCAGCGAGCGTCTCAAGGAGATCGTGCTGAAGGCCTGCGCCTATAAGCCTGACGAACGGTATCATACCGCAGGAGAAATGCGCGATGCGCTGCGGCAGTTGCATACCGATATGACGGGAGCGGCGCTTGCGGCTGAGATGCAGCGCAAACATGCAGAAGAACTGGAGCGCCTGCAACGTGAAGAAGAGGAACGGCTCAGGCTTGAGCGGGAGGCGGCGGCGGAAGAAAAACGCCGGTTGGAAGAAGCGGCCCGGCCAGAGCGCGAGCGAGAAGAGCAGGAACGGCTCAGACTTGAACGGGAAGCCGCGGAAGAGCAGCGTCGCCAGGAGGAAGAAGCGGCTCAATTGGAGCGTGAGCGGAAGGAGCAGGAACGTCTGGCTCGTGCGCGTGAAGCCGCAGAAGCCAAGCGCCGCAAGAAGGAAGAAACCAGACGGAAGCTGGAGGAATTGCAGAAACTAGCTCTGGAAAAAGGGAATGAACTGTGCGAAAAAACCAAGAGTAGCGGGAACTATCTCCTGGAAAAAATACATGGCTTGTGGCAAGACAGCAAAGCAAGAGTGTTGTTGCCCGTGGCTTTTATAGTATTGGTTATATTCTTGATTATTGGTTTCTTTACGATTCATATTTGGAGCGAGGGGTCTTGTACAGAACCTGTAAAGTGTGTTTTGTGTGGAAAAGCCGGAGAAGAACCGCTTGGCCACCAGTGGGTATCAGCGACTTGTACGGAATCTGAAAGATGTCTGGTGTGCGGCCAACTGGGGCGGAGTGCATTGGGACATAGTTGGGCACCGGCAACGACGCAGGACCCGCAGAGATGCAAGACTTGTGGCGAAACAAAAGGGGATAGTCTGCGGGAGGTAACGTCCATAACAGTCGTGAACATGGAAAATCTGACTAATAGAGATTACTATGTGGGAGATGAGATTAAGCCCGGCAGTCTTGCGATTGGAGTTACTTATAGCGATGGATTCTATGAACCTCTCTCAACGGGATTTACCGTCAGCCCTCAAGTATTGACGGAAGAAGGAGTACAGCAAATAGTGATCTCCTATCATGGAGTTTTGACTTCATTCTGGATAGATGTTCGACCTGCTGTGCAGACGGGACAGTGTGGCGATAGTCTAACATGGGAACTGGATCGTTATGGGAATATGACGATTATTGGTAATGGTTCCATGACAGTTTGGTACGATATTACAGAGGTTCCTTGGCATAACTATAGGGAAGAAATCCGCACACTGGAGTTTGAAGGCAATGTATTAAATATTGGAGATTATGCATTTTCTCGATGTTACAATTTGCGCCACATTACTTTCTCTGAGAATTTGATATCTATTGATCATTGGGCATTTGGGCAATGCACAAGCCTAACGAGCATTGTATTGCCGTCGCAAGTTCAGAAAATTGGCAGTATGGCATTTGCGGACTGTATATCCCTAAAAGAGATATTCTTGCCTGCGAAATTGGGGATTATTGATTGGGGGGCCTTTTTGCACTGTAGTGCACTAACGGATGTCTGCTATGCGGGCAATCAGCAACAGTGGGATGCTGTTGTGATATATGCTGAGAATCTTGCCTTGGAAGAAATTCAAAAAATATTTCTGGCGCAGTGAAAGAGAGGTTAAGATGGAACAAAAACCGGTATGGCCCGGGTGGGAAACGGTAAAACTTATAGGTCGCGGTAGTTTCGGCGTGGTCTATGAGATCCAGCGGGATGTGTTTGGTAACCTGGAGCAAGCGGCGTTGAAGGTAATAACGATTCCACAGAATCCCGGCGACGTCGATGAGATGTACAACGAAGGTTATGATGATGAAAGCATCACCACTGCCTTTGAGGGACACCTGAAAGCAATCGTCGCGGAATATTCCTTGATGCGTAAACTCAATGGCTGTACCAATATTGTCAACTGTGACGACATTCGGTACGTACAGCACGATGATAGTATTGGCTGGGATATTTTTATCAAGATGGAACTGCTGACGCCGTTGCTGAAAACGTTGCCGGCAGAAATCCCGGAAGAAACCGTCATCAAGATTGGTGAAGATATCTGCACGGCTTTGGAGCTTTGCAGAGAGAATGGGATCGTCCACAGAGATATCAAGCCGCAGAATATTTTTGTGTCCAAGTATGGCGACTATAAACTGGGTGACTTTGGTATTGCCAAGACGGTGGAAAAAACCATGGGCGGTACGAAGATCGGTACATACAAGTATATGGCACCGGAAGTGTACAACAACCAACCCTACGGTACCGGTGCGGACATCTATTCTTTGGGCTTGGTACTTTATTGGCTGCTGAATGAAAAACGGATGCCATTTTTGCCGCTGCCTCCGGAGAAGTTGAGTTACGGCATGGAGGAAACGGCAAGACATCGCCGCTTTGACGGAGAAACACTTCCGGCACCTGCCCACGGCAGCGAGCGTCTCAAGGAGATCGTGCTGAAGGCCTGCGCCTATAAGCCTGACGAACGGTATCATACCGCAGGAGAAATGCGCGATGCGCTGCGGCAGTTGCATACCGATATGACGGGAGCGGCGCTTGCGGCTGAGATGCAGCGCAAACATGCAGAAGAACTGGAGCGCCTGCAACGTGAAGAAGAGGAACGGCTCAGGCTTGAGCGGGAGGCGGCGGCGGAAGAAAAACGCCGGTTGGAAGAAGCGGCCCGGCCAGAGCGCGAGCGAGAAGAGCAGGAACGGCTCAGACTTGAACGGGAAGCCGCGGAAGAGCAGCGTCGCCAGGAGGAAGAAGCGGCTCAATTGGAGCGTGAGCGGAAGGAGCAGGAACGTCTGGCTCGTGCGCGTGAAGCCGCAGAAGCCAAGCGCCGCAAGAAGGAAGAAACCAGACGGAAACGCCGTGAAAAGGGTGCTGACACGCCAAAAACTGAACAGGAAAAGAAGGCTGATGTCCTTATTGCGGCGGTTGTATTGAGTGCGGCCATTTTAGTTGTAATATTGCTGGGCATGGCCTTTCGCTCGTGTACAAGTAGAACCGGTAATGGAATCGGAAGCAATAAGCCGATTCCTAACGAAACGGTTGGTACGTATATACAAAGTATATCCATCAAGACAAAACCCAATAAAACGGATTATTATGTGGGCGAAAAACTGGACACCACCGGACTAACATTAACTGCGCATTATGGTGATGGTACCCAAAAAGCTATTACCAGCGGTTTTACCTGCCAGATGTCCAAAATAAATGTGGGCGGCCAAACGATTGTTACGGTAACATACGAAGGCAAGATGACGACATTTGCGATACAGGTGTTGCAAAATGAAGTTACACGCATATCTGTTAGTACTTTGCCCAATCAATTGGAGTACTATGTGGGTGAAAAAATGGACACCACAGGACTAACATTAACTGCACATTACAGCGACGGGACTACGAAAAACATCACAAGTGGTTTCTCCTGCCAGCCGTCTGTCCTGAGTTCGGTGGGACAAACGATGGTTACGGTAACATATGAAGGCCAAAAAACAACCTTTCCGGTACAGGTGCTGGCTAATGAAGCAACCCGCATAACTGTTAAGACATTGCCCAACAAGACGGAATACTACGTTGGCGACACATTGAATACCACAGGACTGACCTTAACGGCACATTACAGTAATGGCACTACAAAAACCATTTCCAGTGGTTTCACTTGTCAGCCTTCTGTGCTGAATGCGGAAGGAATTACGACCGTTACGGTGACCTATGAAGGCCAGAAAGTGACATTTGGCGTGCGGGTGTTGCCGGTTACCGTTACTTCAATATCGATCCATACGCTGCCGGCTAAGCGCACGTACTTTGTTGGGGATACGTTGGATATCGGTGGATTGATGCTCAACGTCAACTATAACGATGGAACCGCCCAAACCATTACGAGTGGATTTACTTGCGATCCTCAAGTGCTGGACAAAGCAGGAACCAAAACGATCACCGTTCACTACGGGGGACAGACCGCGCAATTTACAGTAGACGTATCTGCGGTATCCGTTAGTAGCATATCAATTAAATCAAAACCCAGCAAAACCACCTACTATGCGGGTGACATGTTGAGCACGTCGGGATTGAAGCTAACTGTATCCTATAACGATGGAACAACGAAAACCATTTCGTCTGGTTTTTCCTGTTCTCCAACAACGCTTAACACAGCGGGAACACAGACGATCACAGTTTCCTATGGGGGTAAGTCTGCCAAGTTTACAGTCGATGTGAATGCGGTGGTGGTAAGTAGCATTGCGATCAATACGCTGCCGACAAAAACATCCTATTATATTGGTGACACGCTCAGTACGTCCGGCATGATGATAAACGTTACGTACAATAATGGGACAACAAAAACAATTTCGAGCGGGTATACCTGTTCACCGAGCACATCGAGTACGTTCAAAACTGCGGGCACACATGCGATTACTGTGATTTATGATGGAAAGGGTGCCTCCTTTACAGTCACTGTACGCAAACCGACCATTACGCTCAGTAAATATAGCGAGACGATCAGTATGAGTTGTTGGCCATATAGTTATTACAATAACGGCACCTCTAAGGCTCCTTGTTGGATGATCACACTACCAGAAGTAACTCGAACACCCAGCAACGGTAGTGTTGAATGGAGTATAGTGTCCGGACAGGCGAAAATTGGTAGTGGATGCATCAGCGCGCTACAGCCGGGGACGATCGTAGCGAGAGCCACACTAACATATAAAGGTTACTCATACAGTGCAGATTATTCTGTAACATTCAGCCTATATAAAACAACATCGGCAGGAAACTATTTGCGAAGTGGGCCGGGAACTGGATATAGTCAGGTCGGAGTTGTACCCACAGGTGAAACTGTTACGATCATGGAAGTGTTTTTTGACCAAAGCGTCTATGAAACGTCAGATCGATATTTTACGTGGGCAAAAGTGACCTATAACGGCGTAACGGGCTGGATTGTTATCTCCTGATCTGCGGAAGACACTAACAAAAAAGCTGAGCGTTTTGAGATACTAGAAAGGGGAGTACAAATGGAACAAAAACCGGTATGGCCCGGGTGGGAAACGGTAAAACTCATAGGTCGCGGCAGCTTTGGCGCGGTCTATGAAATTCAGAGAGATGTCCTGGGCAATGTGGAGAAAGCGGCGCTGAAAGTTATTTCCATTCCGCAGCATGCCAGTGACATTGATGAAATGTATAGTGATGGCTATGATGACGAGAGCATCACCAGTACGTTCCAGAGCCACTTGAGCAGTATTGTTGCTGAATATTCGCTGATGCGCAAGATGAATGGCTGCGCCAATGTGGTGCATTGCGATGATATTCGTTATGTGCAGCATGATGACGGCATCGGCTGGGACATTTTTATCAAAATGGAGCTGCTGACACCCCTGACCAAAGTGCTTCCGGCAAAGATTCCGGAAGAAATGGTGGTGCAACTGGCGGTTGACCTGTGCGCCGCGCTGGAATTGTGCAGAAAGCATGACATTGTGCATCGGGATATCAAGCCGCAGAATATCTTTGTGTCTCCCAACGGAGATTTCAAGCTGGGTGATTTCGGCATCGCCAAAACGGTGGAAAAAACCATGGGCGGCACGAAGATCGGTACATACAAGTATATGGCACCGGAAGTATACAACAATCAGCCCTACGGTTTGAGTGCCGATATTTATTCTTTGGGACTGGTGCTGTATTGGCTGCTGAACGAGCGCCGCCTGCCCTTCCTGCCGCTGCCGCCGGCAAAACTGAGCGCCACCATGGAGGACGCGGCCCGTAATCGCCGTTTCTCCGGAACGCCTTTGCCGGAACCTGCAAACGGAAGTAAAAAGTTCAAGGCGATTGTGTTGAAGGCGTGTGCCTTCAATCCGAGTGACCGGTATCATACCGCGGATGAGATGCTGAAGGATCTTTTAGAAATGGGCGCAGGCCACGGATTGCGCGGTGTTATGCCCAATGCCACACAGCCGAATGTGGGGATGCTGGCCCAAATTGAAGAGGAACGTTTACGTCAAATACGTGAGGATGAAGAAGCTAAAAGAAGAGATGCGGAAGCGCAGGCGTTGGAACGCCAAAAAGCGGAGGAGCAGGAGCGTTTACGCCGGGAGCGCGAGGAGCTGGAACGTCTGCGCCGTGAACGGGAAGCACTGGAAGCTCAGCGCCGCCAGGAGGAAGAAGCAGCCCGTTTACAGCGGGAACAGAATGAGCAAGAGCGCCTGAAACGGGAACGGGAAGCCTTGGAAGCCCAACGCCGCCAAGAAGAAGAAAAGATCCGTTTGCGGCGTGAGCGGGAAGAACAGGAGCGTCTGCGCCAGACACAACAGAATTTGGGGAAAAATCAAATCAATCAAGCGCAGAATGCCGGAGATGCCCACCGGGGAGATTTGTTAAATGATCTTGCTCTTATGCGGGGCGAATGTATAGAAAGTGAACAGGTACGCAGGGAACGGGATGAGGCCGCGAAAAAACGGCAGCGCCTTGCAGAGGAAGAGGAGAAACGGAAGCGGACGATTGACGAACTAACCTTGATGCGTGCTGAGCGTGAGGTGCACTCAGAGAATAAAGCGGAGACGGTGAGAAACGAAACGGTTGCATCTCAAAAGCAAAGCGGTAAAATGCGGAAAATCCTGATGTGGAGCGGTATTGCTGTGGCTGCGGTGCTGCTTGTCGTCGTTCTGACTTACCCGCTTTGGCGATGTTCGGTGTGGGGTCATGTTTGGAGACCGGCAACGGTTTCCAGCCCGGATACATGTAGGAATTGCGGAAAAACTGAGGGATATTCGTTGCCGTTTGATTCTACGATTAAGAGTTTGTCAGTAGCACCCCAAAAGACCTTTTTTGTGGGAGACAGATTGAGCGTGGACGATTTCAGCGTTGTTGCAATCTATACGAATGGCTTGAACCGGAAGTTACTGGGCACCTTTACTATTGATGTTAAGGAACTAAAAAAAGCGGGCAATCAACCAATTGCCATAAGCTACGGCGATGTTACAATATACTACACGATATATGTACACGAACGGTAACCAACAGGAATAGGAAATCGCCGGAGATATCCGAGGAATTATACAGCTGATCGTATGCGTCCCCCAAAATGATCGGTGAATGAACGGAAACGGTAAAGGCAGTAAAGGTAATAGTACCGCCGAATGTAGAATTAATAGCCCTTACTTGTGTGGATATCAAAAAAAGCATCCCTGTGTAGGAAAAAATAGTTCTTATGCGGAGTGGCGTAGCTTTAGCGGCGCCACTCCATTTTTTAGGATGCTTGCAGGAGAAGGAATGTAAGCACTTAATAACATAAGCATCAGAACTAACGTAAGCGCTTAACGACCACCCGTGGACAAAATGTGGCAGGCCCCATGATTGGGACCTGCCGGTTAATTTAGATAGGTGTTTGTGTATGCATCGGAATTCTTTGTTGCGAAATTCTGCTGGATAT
>SVLT01000043.1 GCA_015067845.1 Oscillospiraceae bacterium | reverse complement strand
CGGTAGTAGCCAGTGATACGGCTGTAGACCTCAGCCTCCTTACCGCAGAGCGGGCACTTGTGCTGCTCACCGATAAGATAGCCGTGCTCTGCACAGACAGAGTAGGTGGGGCTCATGGTGTAGTAAGGCAGCTTAAAGTTCTCAGCGATCTTGCGGACCAGAGCAGCAGCGGCCTTCCAGTCGGGCAGCTTTTCACCCAGGAATGCGTGGAAAACAGTACCGGAGGTGTAGCGGGTCTGCAGCTCGTCCTGAACCTCCAGAGCGGAGAAGATATCCTCAGTGTAGCCCACGGGCAGGTGAGAGGAGTTGGTGTAGTAGGGAGTGCCGTTTTCGTTAGCGGTGATGATGTCGGGGTACTGCGCCTTATCGTGCTTAGCGAAACGGTAGGTGGTGGACTCAGCGGGAGTGGCTTCCAGGTTGTACAGGTCGCCGTAGAGCTCCTGATAGTCGGACAGACGCTCGCGCATATGATCCAGCACTTCCTGAGCGAACTTCTGGGTCTCGGGATGGGTCAAATCAGCCTTCAGCCAAGCGGCGTTCAGGCCCACCTCGTTCATGCCGATGAGGCCAATGGTGGAGAAGTGGTTGGCAAAGGTGCCCAGGTAACGCTTGGTGTAGGGATACAGACCGTTTTCCATCAACTGGGTGATAACGGTACGCTTGGTCTTCAGGGAGCGGGCGGCGATGTCCATCAGCTTGTCCAGCTGGGCATAGAAGTCAGCCTCATCCTTGGCAAGATAAGCGATCCGGGGCAGGTTGATGGTAACAACGCCGATAGAGCCGGTGGATTCGCCGGAGCCGAAGAAACCGCCGGACTTCTTACGCAGCTCACGAAGGTCAAGGCGCAGACGGCAGCACATGGAGCGGACATCGGAGGGCTCCATATCGGAGTTGATGTAGTTGGAGAAGTAGGGCGTGCCATACTTGGCGGTCATTTCAAACAGGAGCTTGTTGTTCTCGGTCTCGCTCCAGTCAAAGTTGCGGGTGATGGAGTAAGTGGGGATGGGATACTGGAATCCACGGCCGTTGGCATCGCCTTCGATCATGATCTCGATGAAGGCCTTGTTGACCATGTCCATTTCCTTCTTGCAGTCGCCGTAGGTGAAGTCCATCTCCTTACCGCCGACGATGGCGGGCTGATCGGCAAGGTCAGGGGGGCAGACCCAGTCCAGAGTGATGTTGGAGAAGGGAGCCTGCGTGCCCCAGCGGCTGGGGGTGTTGACGCCGTAGATGAAGGACTGGATGCACTGCTTGACTTCCTTCTGAGTCAGGTTGTCCACCTTTACGAAGGGAGCAAGATAGGTGTCGAAGGAGGAGAAGGCCTGTGCGCCTGCCCACTCGTTCTGCATGATGCCCAGGAAGTTGACCATCTGGTTGCAGAGGGTGGAGAGGTGGCCGGCGGGGGAGGAGGTGATCTTGCCGGGAACGCCGCCCAGACCTTCCTGGATCAGCTGCTTCAGGCTCCAACCCGCGCAGTAACCGGTGAGCATAGAAAGGTCGTGCAGATGCAGAGCGGCGCTGCGGTGAGCCTCAGCGATCTCGGGATCATAGATCTCAGACAGCCAGTAGTTGGCAGTGATTGCGCCGGAGTTGGAGAGGATCAAGCCACCAACGGAGTATGTAACGGTGGAGTTTTCCTTAACACGCCAGTCGTTAATCTTCAGATAGTTGTCCACCAGATCCTTGTAGTTAAGCAGAGCGGAGCCCACATTACGGACCTTTTCTCTCTGCTTGCGGTACAGAATGTAGGCTTTGGCGATGTCAGCGTAGCCGGCATCGGAGAGAACCTTTTCCACGCTGTCCTGAATGTCTTCCACGGCGATATAGCCGTCCTTGATCTTGGGCTCAAAATCGGAGCTAACCTGCAGTGCCAGCATGTTAATGACGCTGGGATGATAGTTCTTGTTCTGGGCCTCAAATGCTTTGATCATGGCGGCGCTGATCTTGGAAATGTCAAATTCCATGGTGCTGCCGTCACGCTTCAGTACCTGATACATATTTCTACCTCCATAAATAATAGTAAATACAGGCAGGGTTTCCCTTGCCAGAAAAACCGCAGTGCCTGTATTATACTAGACTAAAATTCAATTGTCAATAGATTAACGCAATATATTGTGGTTAATTTTTAATTTTTAACACAATATATTGTGTATCAAGTGCCGCGAACCGTCACCACATCTATATATGGGGTCAAGATGAAGACATATTTCTGTAATTGTTCATCGGTGGGAGAAGACAGTCCGCTGCGCAGTACGCTGTCCCGGTTCACAAAGCTTTGCAGGAACAGCTTGGCAGGTTTTTTGCCGGGGACCAGGGCGGAAAGCCATTGTCCCATTTCTTCCATGGTCTGCTCGTTGTGGAGCTCAGAGACAACGGTGGTGCGCAGCTCGTAGGGGACAGTACCACCGATGAGAAAGCGCAGACTCTCTTCGATCCTGGACAGATCCAGCTTGGCAACGCCCACGGTTTCGCCGTAAGCGGCAGGGCTGTTTTTGACATCCATGGCTACATAGTCCACAAGCCCTTCTGTGGCAAGGCCTTTCAGCACCTCAGGACGGAAGCCGTTTGTGTCCAGCTTGACCTTATAGCCCAGGGCTTTGATCTGACGCAAAAAATCCGGCAGCTCCTTCTGCAAGGTAGGTTCGCCACCGCTGACGCAGACAGCATCCAGCAGCCCTGTGCGCTTTTTTAGGAAATCCAAAAATTCTTCTGCGGTCATAAAGATCTCGCCGCTTCCGGGCAGCAGGTCGCTGTTGTGGCAGAAGGGGCAGCGGAAATTGCAACCTTGCAGGAATACGGTGCAGGCAACATGGCCGGGGAAATCCAGCAGCGTCATTTTCTGCAGGCCTGCGACGGTAAGAGACATGGACATAGGTGTTCCTCCAAATGAGATTCTGCTGACAGTATAACACATAAGCTGCTGCTTTTCAACAAAGAAACGCCGCAAACGATCGTTTGCGGCGTTGGAAAATCATAGGGGTTTTATGCAAAAATGGGCTTCAGTGCGGCGGCCAAGGTGTTCTTCTGATCTTCGGCTTCCTTCAGGTCCTTGCCCAGGGTGGTGAAGTAGGTCTTGATCTTGGGCTCAGTGCCGGAGGGACGGACGATGACGGTAGCGCCGCCTTCCAGCGTGTAGACCAGAACATTGGCGGCAGGCAGGCCGGTGGCAGCGCTGTCGGCGTAGTCAACGGTCTTGGTAACGGCATAGCCGCCGATCTCGGTCAGGGGCTTTTCCCGAAGGGAAGTCATGATGCCGGCCATCTTGTCCATACCGGAAAGGCCGGGGAACTCGAAGGAATCCACTTTGTTCAGGTAACGGCCATATTTGGCATAAATGGCTTCCAGGCGTTCCTTGATGGAAGAACCGATGGAGCGGTAGTATGCTGCCATTTCGCAGATCAGCATAGAGCCGACGATGGCGTCCTTATCCCGTACATAGGGACCGGCCAGATAGCCGTAGGACTCCTCAAAGCCCAGCAGGAATCGCTCCACTTCACCGTCAGCTTCCAGACGGGCGATCTGATCGCCGATCCACTTAAAGCCCGTGAGGACATTTCGCATTTCCACACCATAGTTGGCAGCAACTGCGTCAGCAAGGGGAGTGGAGACGAGGCTCTTGACGGCAACAGCCTTCTTGGGCATCGTGCCCTTCTCGATGCGGCCTTCGCAGATGTAGTCCAGCAGGAGAACGCCGACTTCGTTGCCGGAGACCAGCTCGTAAGAACCGTCGGGACACTTCATAGCGATGCCCACACGGTCAGCATCGGGGTCGGTGGCCAGCATCAGGTCTGCACCGGACTTCTGGGCCAGCTCCAGACCCAGCCGAAGAGCCTCGAAAATCTCGGGGTTGGGGTAGGGACAGGTGGGGAAGTTGCCGTCGGGATACTGCTGCTCGGGCACGATGGTGATATCGTCAATGCCGATATCCCGCAGGATCCGCATGACGGGCACCAGGCCGGAACCGTTCAGAGGAGAGTACACCAGCTTCAGTCCTGCGGTCTTGCAGAGGCCGGGACGGACCTGGCAGGCCTTGATGGCATCATAGAGTGCTTCCTTGCAATCTTCGCCGACATACTGGATCATGCCGCTGGCGATACCCTCTTCAAAGGAGATCAGCTTGGCACCGGTAAGAATATCGGTGTTCTGGATCTCGGCGTAGACAACAGCGGCGGCATCGTCGGTCATTTGGCAGCCGTCAGGGCCATAGGCCTTGTAGCCGTTATACTTGGCAGGATTGTGGGAAGCGGTGATCATAACACCGGCGTTGGAGCCATAGTAACGGGTGGCAAAGGACAGGGCAGGGACGGGCATCAGCGCATCATAAATGCGGACCTTGATGCCGTTGGCGGCCAGAACACGTGCGGTCTCCTTGGCAAAAACATCGGAATTGATGCGGCTGTCGTAGGAAACGCTGACCAGCTGATTGCCGCCCTGGGTCTTGACCCAGTTGGCAAGGCCCTGGGTAGCCTGCCGGACCACATAGATATTCATCCGGTTGGAGCCGGCACCCAGCACGCCCCGGAGACCGGCGGTGCCGAACTTCAGAGCCACGGCGAAGCGGTCCTTGATCTCTTCTTCCTTACCCTGAATGCTTTGCAGCTCAGCGGTCAGCGCGGGGTCTTCCAGCTCGGTGCCGAGCCAGCGATCATATTCTTTCATGTACATAGTATTAAAAACTCCTTTAAAAGTGAGATTTTGCATAAAGCTACTATTTATAATATATGCGATTTTAAGGCGGTTGTCAATGTGAAACGTGACGAAAGCGTACAAAGAAAAGTCCCACCGCAAGCGGAAGGTCTTTTTGGGAAATCAACTATTCCCACGGGATGGTACTCCCTGATCCGGGAGAACCCGGGCTGCAGAAGGCATATTAATTATTTCTGATTTAGCGACCCTACCTAAAAAATAATCTTACAACCAGACGATTTTTTGATATCCTAAAATTGACATTGCTAACGAAATATGATATAAATACTTTATATGTATATAGCATACAGAGACAGCCAGTCGACAAGAGGAGGATAGAGATTGAGTGGGATAATGGAAGCAAACGCCCAGTGGGTGAATGACACTTGGGAAAAGGTTGACCGCAAGCTGCGAAAAGTTTGCATTAGAAGTCGGGATAAGCTGCCGTATACAAGCGTCAACGGTGTGCATATCAACAAAAAAGATCCCGTAGCTTACTGGTGGACCAACGGCTTTTGGTGCGGTATGATGTGGCTTATGTACCTCGGTACCAATCATGAGGAATATAAGACTACTGCGCTCCGCTCCGAGGAGCTTTTGGACAAGACATTGGAAAACTTCAAAAAACTGCATCACGATGTGGGTTTTATCTGGAAGCTTAGCGGCGTTGCCAACTATCGTATTACCGGAAACAAAGCTTCCTGCAACAAAGCTTTGTATACAGCAAGTACCTTGTTCTCCCGGTTTAATATTGACGGCGGATATATCCGCGCCTGGAACGGCGGCAATGAAGAGGGCGGCAACAGAGCACGGACGATCATTGATACGATGATGAATCTTTCTCTGCTGTATTGGGCCTCTGAGGAGATCGGAGACGATCGGTTTGCCAAGGTTGCCAAGAAACACGCAGATATGGCGCTCCGCGATCACATCCGCCCGGACGGAAGCGTGAACCATATTGTCGGTCACGACGAAAAGACGGGCCAAATGTTGCTCTCTTATGCCGGACAGGGTTATAGTGAGACTTCTTCCTGGTCCAGAGGCGTGTCTTGGGCGATATACGGTATGGCATTGTCTTACATCCACACCAAGGAAAAACGCTATCTGGATGGTGCGATCCTGGCCGCAGATCACTTTATCAAGGAGAGCAAGAAGACAGGTTATTTGCCGGTAGTCGATTTTTATGCCCCCCAGGAGCCGGTGTATTACGATTCCACCGCCGGTATGTGTGCAGCTTGCGGATTGATCGAGATCGCAAAGCTTCTCGGCGGCGACCGTGGGGAATACTATCTGGCAGAAGCCTTGAAGCTCCTGAAGGCTGCTGATGAGCATTTCTGCAATTATTCAGACGATGAGGATGCTTTGGTTCTGATGGGCACTGAAAAATATCCTCAGAATGAGCAGGAACTCACGGGTGTGCATATTCCCATTATCTACGGCGACTTCTTCTTCGTGGAGGCACTGTCGAAGCTGAAGGGGAATGACTTCCTGATTTGGTAACAAAAGTATTTTCGCCATTCGGTCAGTGCGGATGGTCGATATATAAAAAGTCAAAATTTTTGTAAAGGAGAATCTTGCTTTGGACATTCGTTATTCTTGCAATCAGCGCGATTTCAAGCGCTACACCACGGAGGAGACCCGCAACGAGTTCCTCATTGAGAACCTTTATGTTCCCAATACCGTTACTGCTGTTTACAGCCACGTAGACCGGATGGTGACGCTGGGCTGTATGCCCGTTGATGAAGTTGTCAGCATCGATAAGGGTATTGATATTTGGGCAAACTTCGGTACTCACTATTTCCTGGAACGCCGTGAGGTCGGTATTTTCAATATCGGCGGAGCCGGCTCTATTACCTGTGACGGCGTCAAGTATGCGCTGGGCTACAAGGATTGCCTGTACATCACCCAGGGCACCAAGGAAGTGCTGTTCGCTTCTGACGATGCCAAGAACCCTGCGAAGTTCTATATGGTCAGCGCCCCTGCACACCGTGCCTATGAGACCAAGCTGATCAAGATCAAAGACGCTGCCAAGCGGCCCTTGGGCGCTCTGGAGACCAGCAACAAGCGTGTCATCAACCAGTTTATCCACCCCGATGTGCTGCCCACCTGCCAGCTGAGCATGGGTATGACCGTCCTTGAGCCCGGCAGTGTATGGAACACCATGCCCGCGCATACCCATGAGCGCCGCATGGAGGTCTATATGTATTTCGAAGTGCCGGAAAACAATGTTGTGTTCCATATGATGGGTGAGGGCAATGAGACCCGCCACATCGTTATGCAGAACGAGCAGGCAGTGATCAGCCCCTCCTGGTCGATCCACGCCGGTGCCGGCACCAGCAACTACACCTTTATCTGGGCTATGGGCGGTGAGAACCAGGCCTTTGATGATATGGACAATATTGCAACAACTGATTTACGCTAAAGGAGGACATCAAAAATGAACATGAATGCTTTTTCTCTGGAGGGCAAGGTTGCCCTGATCACCGGTGCATCCTACGGTATTGGCTTTGCCATCGCCACCGCTTATGCTAACGCCGGTGCAAAGATCGTTTTTAACGACATCAAGCCTGAGCTGGTGGAAAAGGGCCTGGCTGCATACAAGGAACTGGGCATCGATGCCAAGGGCTATGTTTGCAATGTCTGCGATGAAGACGCTGTGAATGCTATGGTGGCTCAGATCGAGAAGGAAGTCGGCGTGATCGATATTCTGGTAAACAACGCCGGTATCATTAAGCGCATTCCCATGTGCGAGATGACCGCTGCTGAGTTCCGTCAGGTCGTTGATGTAGACCTGAACGCGCCCTTCATCGTTTCCAAGGCTGTTATTCCCGGCATGATCAAGAAGGGCCACGGCAAGATCATCAACATCTGCTCCATGATGAGCGAGCTGGGCCGTGAGACTGTTTCTGCCTATGCTGCTGCAAAGGGCGGTCTGAAAATGCTGACCCGGAACATCTGCGCCGAGTACGGCGCGGCTAACATCCAGTGCAACGGCATTGGCCCCGGCTACATCGAAACACCTCAGACTGCGCCTCTGCGTGAGCGCCAGGCCGACGGCAGCCGGCATCCCTTCGACCAGTTCATCGTCAGCAGGACACCTGCCGGCCGCTGGGGCACTACAGAGGAACTGCAGGGTCCCGCTGTGTTCCTTGCTTCCGATGCTTCCAATTTTGTCAACGGTCACATTCTGTATGTTGACGGCGGCATCCTTGCCTACATCGGCAAGCAGCCCTAAGGGAGCGAATATGGCGGTATTGAATTTAAAAATTCAAAATGCCAATGGTGAGATCCTTGCTGAGGGAACAGGCGAGGGGAGAGTAGACCTATTTTACAAGGGTACTTACGCGGAAGGCGACCGGATCGTTCTTACGACTGCTGAGCCGAACACCCATATCGTCTGGCAGGTAGATGAAGTCCTGGGCGCAGCCATGTGCTATCTCAAGCCCGATACCTTCTCCTATGCCATTCCTTTTGGGGAAAAGATGCGGGTGTATTCTCCCAAAGCTTTCTCCGGCAATCGTCATTACATCTATGCCCGGTATGCAGAAACTGAAGAGATCAGCGCTTACCGGAATCTGGCTGTCAATGTTGCGGATCAGCACCGGATCGAGGGCTGCTATCCCCATGCAGATGCCAATGTTGAAACCCGTGGAGAATCTGTCTTTGAGGCGAAGAATGCCATTGACGGTGTCTACGCGAACCATGATCATGGCAGGTGGCCCTATGCCTCCTGGGGCATCAACAAGGATCCCAATGC
>SVLT01000042.1:6278-8677 GCA_015067845.1 Oscillospiraceae bacterium | reverse complement strand
CAGCGCTTTTGTATCGATTATTTACTACCGGCACAGCATCCGATGGAACAGATCCATATAACGGGAAGCAGGCACATTCCAGCTGAAGTCCTGCCGCATATCCCTTTCCTGCAGTGCCCGGAAAGCGGGGCGGTTGCAGTGATACAGATGGAGGCAGCGCTTCACGGCGGCCATAAAATCATCGCCATTATAGCTCTGGAAGGTAAAGCCCAGACCATCCTCGCCATTTTCGTCGCAGGGAGGAACGGTGTCTTTCAATCCGCCGGTGGCGTGGACCACGGGCACGGTGCCGTAGTGCATGGCGTTCATCTGGCTTAAGCCGCAAGGCTCACTCTTGGAGGGCATCAGATAGATGTCACCGCCTGCGTAGATCCGTGCAGCCAAACCCAGATTGAAGGTGATCTTGGCAGCCACCCGGTCGGGGAATTCCGCGGCAAGCTCCGTAAAGAACTGCTCAAACTGCTTTTCGCCGGTGCCGAGGATCAAGAGTTGGCAATCCTCTTCCCACAGAAGCTTTCTGGCAATGTAGCACAGCAGATCCAGACCCTTGTGACCGGCAAGTCTTGTGACCATGACCATCAAGGGAGTATCCGGCTTTACGGGAAGTCCAACCTCCTGCTGTAGTTTGGCCTTGCAGGCTGCTTTGCCGGCTACAAAACTTTCAGCGTTGTAGTTAACGGGCAGAGCGGGGTCGGTCAGGGGATTGAAGGTGTTCACATCAATGCCATTGGTGATGCCGGTAAGTTTCCATGCGGCGCTGGAGATGATGCTGTCCAGTCCATGGGCGTAGTAGGGATACATGAGCTCACGGGAGTAGGTCTCGGAAACGGTGGTGACCATGTCGGCAGTCTCAATGGCACCTTTCATCATGTTTACTGAGCCGTGCATATCCATGCAGCCCCGGTATTCCCAGGGAAGCCCCAGAACATCGTCAAAGAAACCGCCGTGAGCCCAACCCTGATACTCAATGTTGTGGATGGTGAACATACAGCGGGTGCCGGGGAAGAAATCACGATACATTGCCCGCAGATAGGTGGGCACCATGGCCGTCTGCCAGTCGTTGCACTGCATCACATCGGGGATGAAATTCATCCGTTTCATAAGATCCAGACAGGCCTTGGAGAAGAAGGCAAAGCGCTCGCTGTCGTCCAGGTCGCCGTAGATGGCACCGTCACGGCCGCCAAAGTAATAGTCATTGTCAACGAAATAGACCTGCACGCCGTCGTTGCGGCCTTTCAGCCGCAGAAGCCCGGCATACTGCTGCCGCCAACCTAGGCTCACGCTGCAATACAGTGCCAGTTCTGTCTGAATGGCAGGATTGTACTTAATTTTTTTATAGTAGGGCAGGAACAGGACAACCTCGTTGCCCTCGATCCGGGCGAGGGCGGAGGGCAGAGCCTCCATTACATCGCCCAGTCCGCCGGATTTGATATAGGGGGCACCCTCGGATGCGAGGATGGCTATTTTCATACGATCTCTCCTCTTTTTACAATGATGGGATTTGCGGGGGTGCCGTAGAGTCTGGCACCGGGACGGACGGTGACATCCTTGTCCAAAATGGCGTACTTCAGTTCTGCGCCCTCACCAACGACAGTATCGTTCATGATGACACAGTTTTCTACCTCTGCACCCTCGCAAACGGTGACATTGCGGAACAGAATGGAATCCTCCACTTCACCTTCCAGCATACAGCCGTCAGCAATGACACAGTTCTCGATCTCGCAGTTTTCACCGTAGTAGGTGGGAACCCGGTCACGGACACGGGTATAAACAGGATGGTTGTAGCCAAACAGATCGTGGCGGGTCTTGTTGTCGATCAGTGCCAGAGAGTTGCGGAAGTACTCTTCCACAGATTCATTGTACATGGCGATGCCGGGGAACTGGTAGACATTGATGGAAACGGCCTTCTTCTGCCACAAGCCCAGCACCAGATCCCGGTCCATATGGAACAGGTTCCGGGCGATATGCTCCTTGACCTGCTTCACCAGCCACTTCTTGTTGAGAACAAAAATGTCCATGGAAGCGAGGTAATCCTGGGACGCCACATAGTCAACGGCGATGTCGGAAACCTCGCCCTTCTTATCCAGCTTCAGTGCCAGATCCAGCTGCTTCTTGCCGTTGGCGATTCCAGTCTTGGTGACGACAGTGATATCCTTGCCGCTTTCGATATGGGATTCCAGAACGTCGTTCAGGTCAATGTTGGAAAGAATGGCGGAGTCGATCATGACCACGTATTCATCGTCGCAGCCGTACTCCAAAAAGCCCATGACGGAATGCAGCGCATCCAGCTTGCCTCGATAGATATCCACAGTGGACATGGAATAAGGAGTCAAAAATTCCAGACCGCCCTCTTCCAGCTCCAGACCCCACTCTTCACCTGCGCCGATGTGGTTCATCAG
>SVLT01000042.1:0-6178 GCA_015067845.1 Oscillospiraceae bacterium | reverse complement strand
CGGATGTTGAATTCCGGATCTTTGCCCAAAAGTTCCATGTTTGCTTCCCACAGGGAGTCGATGGTACCCACATCCTTCCAGTAGCCGTCGAAGGGATAGGCCATCATCTTGTGACCGCCGTTCAGAAGGCCGGGGATGATGTTCTTGCCGAAGTCGTTGGAGGATTCGGGATTTTCCTCATCATTAATGAGAGCTTCCCGCAGAACGCTCCAGTTAAATACATAAATACCCATGGAGGCGTTGGTGGACTTGGGAACCTTGGGCTTCTCCTCGAATTCGTAGATGGAATTGTCGGGGTTGGTGTTGAGGATGCCGAAGCGGGAGGCTTCCTCCAGAGGGACATTCCGCACGGCGATGGTGCAGGAGGCATTGTGCTTTTCGTGGTAGGCAACCATTGCGGCGTAGTCCATCTTGTAGATATGGTCACCGGAGAGGATCACCACATACTCCGGATCAAAACGCTCGATAAAGTCAATGTTCTGATAGATGGCGTTGGCGGTGCCCTTGTACCAGCCGCTCTTCTTGTCGTGCCGTTCGTAGGGGGGCAGGACCTGCGCGCAGCTGTGGGTCTTGTTCAGGCCCCAGGGCTGGCCGTTGCCGATGTATTCATTCAGCTCCAGAGGCTGATACTGGGTCAGAATGCCCACGGTATCGATGCCGGAGTTGACGCAGTTACTCAAGGGGAAATCAATAATGCGGTATTTGCCGCCAAAGGGAACAGCGGGCTTGGCAGTCTTTTCAGTGAGGACCTTCAATCGGCTTCCCTGACCGCCGGCCAGCAGCATAGCAATGCAGCGCTTCTTCTGGAAATACATAGTTATACACAGCTCCTTATCATTCTTGTCCCCTAAAAAGCCGGTCAGGCCAGAAAAGGGCAATAAAACTCCATAAATAACATACCATATTTTTCCGGATTAAGAAAGGGACAAAGTGGCTAAAATATGGGATAAATTTCCGTCATTTTTCACAATAGACCGCCAGGAGACGGGGAATTCACTGGGGATTTCGACAGAACCTGACCGTTTTTCCATCCAGACGGTGCCCAGTGTGCGGCCAAATTTAATGCCGCAGTCCGGAAGTACCGCAACATGCCGGTAGCCTACCTTTTCGTGGAAGGCAATGGAGCCGGAATTTTCCGTTGTGATGATGGAATAGATGACCCGATAGCCTTGAAGCCATAAGATATGCTCCAGAACCTGATACAGCTTTTTGCCGATGCCCTTTCCGTGGATCTGGGGAGCCAGATAAATGGAAACCTCGCAGCACCAGGAATAGGCTGCCCGTTTGAAAGGCAGGCTTCCGTAGGCGTAGCCAAGAACCTTGCCCTTTTCTTCCCATACCAGCCACGGAAATTGGGCAGTGATAGATTCAAACCGCTGATGGAATTCTTCCTTCGCAGGCGGCACATATTCAAAGGTGTGGGTGGTTGTTAGCACATAGGGCGTATAGATTTCCAGAATGGCCGGAATATCCTCAGATGTTGCAAGGCGGATCATGGTAAAACCTCCGATGTTGTCGCAAATGATCATTTAGCAGCATGCTTTTCTTTCTATTTTACGCGCAATTGTCATAGCAGTCAAGGTTGACAGATGACAAAATCAACGGTAAAATAAGGGAAGTGAAAAAGCAAAGGAGGGAAAACCATGGAATCCGGCAGTAATGGCAATATACCCGGTCGAAGTAGTCAGCGGCCGCGATTCGTGGCGCGCTCCTGAAAATATGACCGGTGTATTTGCTTCCTGAAATATTTAAAAGGAGGAAATGCACCTTGGCAGAACGTTTTGAAATTGTAGAAAAAGCTCTCGGGAAAATGCTCGAGGAAAAGAAGTACGCCGCCCTGCGGGATATTCTGCTGGTGATGAATCCCAGCGATATTGCCGCGCTCTTCAGCGATTTGGAGGAGCAGAGATTGCCGCTACTGTTCCGGCTGCTGCCCAAGGAACTGGCAGCGGAGAGCTTCGTGGAAATGGAACCGGACGCACAGGAAGTGCTGATCCGCAGCTTTTCTGATAATGAGCTGAAAGAGATCGTGGACGAGCTGTATGTAGACGATGCGGCGGATCTGGTAGAAGAAATGCCCGCCAATGTGGTCAAGCGTATCTTAAAGCAGGCTGACCCGGAAATGCGCCGTTCCATCAATCAGATTCTGCGGTATCCCGAATATTCCGCCGGCTCGATCATGACAACGGAATATGTTTCTCTGCGCCCCAAGATGACGGTGGAAGAGGCAATTTTGCGGATCCGCCGGCAGGGTGTGGACAAGGAAACGATTTATACCTGCTATGTCACCGCACCGGACAGAAAGCTTCTGGGTCTGGTGTCTGTGAAGGATCTGCTTCTGGCAACCGATGATGAAACCCTCATTGAAGATATTATGTTAACCAATCTGATCTATGTCAACACCCAGACGGACCAGGAAGAAGTGGCAAAGATGCTGTCCAAGTACAATTTCCTTGCCCTGCCTGTGGTGGATGGCGAAGAGCGGATGGTAGGTATCGTCACTTTCGACGATGCCATGGACGTTATTGAAGAAGAAACCACCGAGGATATCGAGCTGATGGGCGGTATGTTGCCCTCGGAAAAAACATATTTGAAGAGTACGGCCTTTGACCTGTTTAAAAACCGTATTCCGTGGCTGATGCTTTTGATGGTGTCCTCCACCTTTACGGGGCTGATCATCACTTCTTTTGAGGGCGCGCTGGCGGCGCAGGTGGCGCTGACGGCCTTTATCCCCATGCTGATGGGTACCGGCGGTAACTCCGGCTCCCAGTCCTCCGTTACGGTGATCCGTGCCTTGAGTCTGGATGAATTGCGCTTCGCGGACATTTGGCGGGTGATCTGGAAGGAACTTCGCACCTCCGTTTTGTGCGGTGTTGCGCTAGCGCTGGTGTGCTTTGTTAAGATCTGGCTGATCGACCGTATGCTGATGGGAAATGAGGATATCACATTGATGGTCAATGCGGTGGTCTGCCTTGCTCTGGCGGTGACGGTGGTCATTGCCAAAATCGTGGGCGGCGTGCTGCCGCTGGCGGCCAAAGCTCTGGGCGCTGACCCTGCGGTAATGGCAAGCCCCTTCATCACAACTATCGTGGACGCGGTGTCGCTTCTGGTGTATTTCCTGTTTGCCAAGGCCCTTCTGGGCGTATAGGAAATGAATTCAAAAGGTGTTCCCGAGTACGCCGAAACGATCGGGAAGATCAAGGACAATCTGTAGTATAGAGGGCGCGGTGAAAACCGCGCCCTTGCTTTTTGTACAAATTTCGGTTTGTCGGTCTGTTTAAATCGGTGCAGCCAACTAAAATAACCACGTCATTGCGAGGCTGCGACAGCAGCCTCGCAATGACGTGCGTTTTATTTAGTGCGTAGCAACTGCCCAACAAATCCCAATTTGACAGCAAAAGCCCGGTGCAAAGCACCGGGCTGCATTATTTCTTGCGGGTTTTGCTTAGTCCGTAGGGACGACCCTTGGGGAGTCCCAGCACATAGTCGGCACTGACGCCGTAGTAGTTGCAAAGAGAGATTAAATGCTTAATAGGCATTTCCTGTTCACCGCGTTCATACTTACCAATCTGATTTTTGGTTGTACCTATAATATCGGCAATTTGTCCCTGTGATAAATCATGGTCGTTCCGCAAATCCCTGATTTTTTGTGCATATTCCTGCATTATACTCACCCCGTTTTGTTGTATATGCTGAATATAGCACAACACCCGAAAAGGTGCTTGAAAAACACCTTATAAGGTGCTATAATAAAGAAGAATTTAAATAAAGTACAAGGAGTATCGCCATGAAGGGATGCAATAATTGAGATTTACTACATTTACAATTGGATGTTTTATACCGCCACTATATGGAAAGTCGGGGACCGGATGGGGAGGAAGTCAACCGGTGCTATAAAAAGCTGTATCAATTACTGCAAGAATTCCCTCGCCAAAAGCAGAACAGCATAGAATGCGCGGTAAATGAATTATGCGCTACAGTGGAGAAAGTTGCTTTTCTGGATGGTATGCATAGCGGCGCAAAGCTACTACTGGAACTGCTGTAATAAAATGCCCGGTGCAAAGCACCGGGCTTATCTATTTACTTGACCAGCAGTTCTGCGATCTGGATGGCGTTGGTGGCAGCGCCCTTGCGGACCTGGTCACCGCAGCACCACAGGCAGATGCCGCAATCGTCTGTCAGATCGGGACGGATCCGGCCAACGAATACGATGTCCTGATTGGAGGTCTCCAGAGGCATAGGATACTGCTTATTAGCAAGATCGTCAACCAGCTTACAGCCGGGAGCCTTGGCGATGGCTTCTCTGACCTGGTCTACGGTGACGGGTACATCAAAGTGGCAGGAAACGGAAATGGAATGGCTGCGGACAACGGGAACACGGACACAGGTGCAGGAGACCTTCAGCTCCGGCAGGTGCATGATCTTCCGGCCCTCGTTCTGCATCTTCATTTCCTCGCTGGTGTAGCCCTCGAAGCTTTCGCCGCCGATCTGGGGGATCAGATTGTAGGCGATCTGGTGGGAGAAGATCTTGGGCTCGTAGGTTTTGCCTTCCCGCAGAGCTTCCACCTCGTTCATCAGCTCGATGGGGCCGCCGGCACCGGCACCGGAAACAGCCTGATAAGTAGAGGCGGTCATGGTGCGGATGGGGGCGATGGAATTCAGTGCGTTGACAGCGGTGATGGTGATGATGGTGGAGCAGTTGGGGTTGGAGATGATGCCATTGTGCCATTTAACATCCTCGGGATTGACCTCGGGAACGATCAGCGGCACCTTGGGGTCCAGACGGAAAGCGGAGGAGTTGTCAACGAATACAGCGCCGGCCTTCACGATAGCGGGAGCGAACTTCTTGGCGATGTCATTTTCGGCAGCGCCTAGAACGATGTCCACACCGGTAAAAGCCTCGTCGCAGGCTTCCTGAATGGTCACTTCCTCGCCCTTGAAGGTAAGGGTCTTGCCGGCGCTTCTGGCACTGGCAAGAGGAACCAGCTTACCGACGGGGAAACCCCGCTCCTGCAGAATTTTGATCATTTCCTGTCCTACGGCGCCGGTGGCACCCAGAACAGCAACGGTATACAGTTTCATAGTGATTCCCTCCAATGGATTTATTTTACGAAGCTGTTGTACAGCACGCGGATGGCGGACTTGAAATCCTTGTTATCCACACCGAAAATGATGTTCAGTTCGTCGGGGCCCTGATTGATCATACGGATGTTGATGCCCGCTTCACCGAGGGCGGCGAAGATCTTACCGGAAATACCGGGGCGGAAAGCCATCTTCCGGCCAACGGCGGCGACAACGGCGATCTGATCGTGGACATCCAGAGAATCCGGCTCCGCTTCCTTCTCGATTTCCGCCAGAATGCTGTACAGATGGGGCGCAACAGCTTCCGTGGGCAGAACGACGGACACATTGTCGATGCCGTTGGGCACATAGTCCACGCTGATGCCATGGCGGACAAGAACAGACAGAACCTTATGCAGAACGCCTACCTGATTGCTCATACCCCGCTTGGTCATGGAGATGATGGTGAAGTCCTTCTTGCCGGTGATGCCGGTGATGAAACGGTGGGGGTCATGATCGCCGTCGAAGTTTTCCTGGATCATGGTACCGTCATCTTCGGGGGCGTTGGTGTTGCGGATGTTCAGGGGAATATTCTTCTCACGGACGGGGAAGATGGCATCCTCATGAAGCACCTGAGCACCAGAGTAGCTCAGCTCCCGTAATTCGTCGTAGGTGACTTCGGGAATGGGCTGGGGATCATCAACGATCCGGGGGTCAGCCATCAAAATACCGGAAACATCGGTCCAGTTTTCGTAAACATCGGCATCCAGCGCGGCGGCAGCCAGCGCGCCGGTGATGTCACTGCCGCCACGGGAGAAGGTGCGGATATGACCGTCGGGCATCACACCGTAGAAGCCGGGAATCACAGCGCCGCCGTTCAGTGGAACCTGCTTGCGCAGGGCATCATAGGTTGCTTCCTGATCCACAGTGCCGTCAAAGTTGAACTTGACCCAGTTGGCGGAATCAATAAAGCGAAAGCCGAGGTAAGCGGCCATCAGCTTGGCGGAGAAATACTCGCCCCGGCTGACCAGTTCATCCTGAGAAACAGCCTTTTTGTCCAGCCGTGCCTTCAGCTCGGCAAATTCCGGCTCCAGATCCAGCTGGATACCCAGTTCCT
>SVLT01000041.1 GCA_015067845.1 Oscillospiraceae bacterium | reverse complement strand
TCTTTTCTGCCTCTTCTGCGATCTGCCAGTCAGCGAACTTGGTGGGGTCCAGCTTTACAAGACCCTTTTCGTCCACATACTTGCCGTTTTCGTCAAATACGATTGCCATGGTGTGTTTCCTCCTTAAAATTGGTGCTTTCTCTTGCAGCACAAAAATGACTTATTTTGTCACGGTAACATCGGCGGCGTCGCGAATGAACGCCATGACCTTACCGGTGAGCACACTTCTCATAACCGCTTTTTCAAATTCTTCATCGTAGACTTCCTTCAGATGTTCTACGGTGACACCGTTGTTGCGGCAGATAACGGCGATGGCCTGACCCAATTCCTCTTGGGTGGCTTCCAATTTTTCCAGCTCCACGATCTTGTCCACAGCGGCCAGGTTTCGCAGCGCGGCCTCGGCGGCAGGATAGGCGTCCTTGTGCAGATCCTCCTCAGTGGTATTCATAAAGGAGCAGTACATCTGCAGGCTCAGACCCTGACGGGCCAGCTGAGCCTCCATATTCTGCAGTTGCTCAGCAACAGCTTTTTCCAACTCCTCGGGGTCTACGGTATAGTCCAAAGTAGCAGCGGCCTGCCGGAGCAGACGGTCCTGCAGATCCATTTCGCCTCGCTGGTCGATATTTTCCTGCATGCCCTTCTTGACCTGCTCCCGCAGTTCGTCGAAGGTGTAGCAGCCGCCCACTTCCTGGGCAAATACATCGTCCAGCTCGTACTGGGTCTTGACACGAATTTCGTGAATGGTGCAGCGGAACTCGGCATCCTTGCCGGCAAGATTGGGGGCGTGGTATTCGGCGGGGAAGGTGACCTTCACGGTCACAGGCTCTTCGCAGACCTTATCCAAAAGCTGTTCCTCAAAGCCGGGGATAAACATACCGCTGCCCAGCACCAAGGTCTGGTTTTCCGCAGTGCCGCCCTCGAATTGCACGCCGTCGCAGTAGCCTGCGTAGTCCAGCACCACCTCATCACCGTTCTCGGTGGGGCGATCTTTGATGACGGCAATGCGGGGGTTTTGGGAACGCACCCGTTCAATCTGCTTGTCCACTTCCTCGTCGGTAACGATATGTTTATTCAGCTGGGCTTTTAAGCCTTTGTAAGTAAATTCCATGGTGTTACTCCTAATATTATGATAAAAAAGGGCAATCCAGTCCCATAAAAACTGAATTGCCCAGACGGTCGGCGTTTACAGTTCCTGCACTCCCTTGCGGTTCTCCGCAATTCCGTCAGTTATGCAGGCTGTTGATATGTAATGGCTTCTTGTGTTCCTGTTGCGGTGCCCGATCTCTTTCTCGGCTTTCAAAAGCCTTCGTCAGCGATCGACCGCAGCCACTCGTTCAGGTCGCTGTATCCGCCGCAGGCGGCGCTCCCCTCACTCCCCGTCAGTCATGTGGCATCGCGTTTATGATATACGATTTTCCCCTTTTTGTCAAGGGAGCGGGAGGCCTTTTCGATAAAAATTTACGGATAAACTTATAGCTCCAGCCACTCCAAAAGATCCCGCGACCAATTCCGCACATGGGGCAGCTCGGAGGCAAGATTCAGGCCATGTCTGCCGTGGGGATAAACATGTACTTCGGTATTGACACCAACCTGCTTCAGGCGTTTGGCATATTCAAGGGTATTGATCACATTGACGCTGCCGTCGTCAAAGGTGTGCCAAATAAAGGCTCTGGGCGTGGTTTCGTCGGCGATCAGATTGGGACTCAAAGCATCGCCAAGCTCGTTTTTACGATCCCCCAGAAGACAGTTGCCGGAACCGGGATGGGCGATGGCTTCATCCAGCAAAGAGATGACAGGGTAGCAGAGGATCTGACCGTTGGGTCGATAATCTTCCTTGTCGATCTCGTCCATGCCTTCAAAGTCGATGGGGGCGTGATAAGTGGCAGTCAGCGCCGCCAAATGACCGCCGGCAGAAGAACCCATGATGTAGATGTCGTCCCGGTCAATGCCCAATTCCTCACAGTGGGCGCGTACATATCGCATTGCCCGCCGTGCGTCCAGCAAGGGCAGGGGGAATTGGTGGGGAGCAACACGGTACTGGCACACGATGGCGGTGATACCATGGGCGGTGAAAAAGTCTGCGTAGCCTGCGCCCTCATGTACGCACAGGTGGTTATAGCCACCGCCGGGGAAGATTACAACAGCGGTTTTTGTGATCTTTCGCGCAGGGACATAAATATCCAAGGTAGGCGCTTGCTCGTATGTTCCCGGTGTGTTTTCCCATAATTTTACAGATTTCAAAAACATAATATTTCTCCTTATTTGATGCGGTAAAGTCGTTTTGCGTTTTCGGTGGTTGCGGCAATGGCTTCTTCGGTGGAAATGCCGCGGATTTCGGCAAGCTTTTCTGCCATGCGGGGCAGATACCCCGGGTCGTTCCGCTTGCCCCGGTGGGGTTCGGGCGCCATGAAGGGGCAGTCGGTTTCCAGTACGATCCGATCCAGCGGAATGCTGGCGGCGGTCTCCACCGCCTTGCGTGCATTTTTGAAGGTGAGCACACCGGTAAAACCGATATACCAGCCCATATTCACTAATTGCCGCGCCATTTCCGCAGAGCCGGAGTAACAATGGAACACACCCTTGACCTTGGGGAATTCCTTTACGATCCGCATGCCGTCGTCGTGGGCTTCCCGTTCGTGAATGATTACGGGCATATCCAGCTCGTTGGCCAGCGCCATCTGCATGCGGAAGGCATTTTTCTGAATGTCCCGGGGGATATCCTCGTAATAGTAGTCCAGGCCAATCTCACCGATGGCCTTTACTTTTTCATGGCGGCACAGGCGGCGGTATTCCTCAATAACTTCCTCGTTTACTTCGTCGGCAGAGTCGGGGTGGCTGCCAACGGAGGCGTAGAGCCAGGGGTAGCGCTCTGCCATTTTGATAATATCCCTGGAGCTTTCCAGGCTGCAGCCGGCATTCATTACAAGGCCGATGCCCTTATCGGCAAGGCCGGCCATCAATTCTTCTCTGTCCGGGTCAAAGGCAGGGTCATTTAAATGGGCGTGGGTGTCGAACAGCATATTATCTCTCCTCAATTACGGCTACCAGACAGCCGTCAATTTCCTGTATGCGGGGATCAGTAAGGGAAAAGTCTGTGCGGTTGGGCCACAGCTGCAGGCCCTCACCGGCGCATTTTCCTGCGGCTTCTTTCAGAACCCAGAACTTCAGCAGCGCCAACCGGGGATCTTCTGCCTGCTGAAACTGCAAAAATTCCGAGGGGGAGAGAAGCTTCTCCGCCAGGCCTAAGTTGATATCCCGGTCCAGCTCCTCCGCATCAATACCCACCGGCACATGGGAAACCACACAAAATGCATGATTTTTGGTGTGGGAGATGGAGAAGTGGAGAGGGGAGTCAGCCAAATAGGGTTTTCCCAAAGCTGTACGGCGAATTTCCGGTAAGGGTGCGCCGCAGAGCTTTTCCAAAAGGGCAAGGCCGGCACTGTGCCCATCTCTGCCCTGTAATTGCTCTCCCAAAATCCGCATACTGCACCGCCTTTCTTGAAACCATTATACTAAACTTGCCTGAAAAAACAATACTTTTTCAAGAAAAACCACCGGCAGGGCCGGTGGTTTTGATGATGTTGATATATTAGCAGTCGATTTCAAACAGTTCTCTGGGGTAGTTGGTCAGATTCTCAGCGCCATCTTTCTTGACGCAGACCACATCTTCCATACGCAGACCGGTCTCGGTCTTCTTGGAGCCCAGGAAAATATCCACACAGAAGGTCATATTTTCTTCCAGATCATAGGTGGAATTGGTCTCGATCCAGGGGGCCTCACCCTCCATAGTGCCGTTGCCGTGGCAGGGGCCGTACAGCAACCAATCGCCGTACCCCATCCGGGTCACATTCTCAATATGGGCCTTTGCCACATCGCAGGCAGGCGTACCGGCCTTCAGCATGCCGATCACAGCTTCCTGCGCCTTGTAACCTACTTCAATGAGTTCCTTCTGCTCGGGGGTTGCCTTGCCGAAGACCACGGGTCTGCCGATGCTGGATGCGTAACCGTCCACACGGGCTCCAATCTGGATAAAGGTCATGTCGCCCTTTTCGATCTTCTTGTTGCGGGGTCTGCTGATAGCCTGATTGGAACCCTTGCCGGTGAGCACCCAAACGGGGTAGGACTCTCTTTCAGCGCCTAATTCGTGCATCTTGCCCAGCGCCAGACCGGCAACCTGCTGCTCGGTCATGCCCACCTTGATGTTGGCGCGGACATAATCAAAGGTCTCGGCTGTGATTTTTGCGGCGTAACGCATGCAGGCAAGCTCGTTCTCGGTCTTGTGCATACGGATGTTGTTGACAATGTAGTCTGCCTTTTCGATTTTCACATCTACTGCTTCGGCCAGGGCTTCGTATACGCCAATGGTCATCAGGGGCAGACCGGCAACGCCGATGCGAGTGACCTTCTTATCGCCCAGCAGCATTTTGAAAACGGACTGGAAGGTGTCCAGAGTTTCACCGGGGTACTCCGGCTCGGAGGATTCCCGGAATGCCTTTACCCGGCAGATCTTGGCGATCTTGGAACGATCGGATGCGTAGGTGTAGCTCTCCGGTCCGATCAGCAGGATGGGGTCACCTTCCTGAGCGATCAGCACGCCGGCGGTTTCGAAGGAGGGCCAGTAGTTGGAGAAATACCGCACATACTGGGGCTCAGCCTCGTTGCCGTAGGACAGGATCAGGTCGAAGCCGTCGGCCTTCATCGCGGCCTGTACTTTCTTAACTCTTTCTTTGTATTCCTCGTCGGGAATGAAGGGGATATCCAATCTGTTGCTCATAATATTACTCCTTTCCGCAAAGCCAGTCAGCCGGGTTTTCTACCAGCATAGTGTTGATTTGTTCTTTGGTGATGCCGAATTCTTCCATCATAGGCACGATGTTGGTCAGTACGTGGTCGTAGCCCCAGCCACCATACATGTGCATCAGATTTTTCAGACAAAGGTCGCAGGACAGCAGGATCTGTTTCAGATAGCCCATATCGATCAGCTTTTTCACCAGTTCCACCCGCTGGGTGTCGTGGACGAAGCAGCCATAACCGGAGTTTCTTACTTCCCGGCGAATGAAATACTCCTTGCCGAAATTATCAAATTCCACATACACACCCTTTTCCAAAAGGGCAAAAATGTAATCCTCCCGGTTCTCCACATCCACATGGCTGATGCAGATCCGGTCCGGCGCTACACCGGCCTCCAGCAGAATATCTGCCGCTTCGATGCCGTTGGTGGTCCAGGGATTGATATGTACATTGATGGCAACGCCGGTGTCGGCCTGGGCAATGGCGGAGGCGCGCAGGACCTTGCGTTCCTTGTCGTCAAAGACCTCGCTGATGCCGATCTCGCCAATGTAACCGGCGCGGATGCCTGTTCCATCCACGCCCTCGGTCAATTCTTTGACCATGATATCTGCGATCTGGCGTTCATTCATGAACTGCAGCTCCTCGGGGTGCGTAGCGCCCACATAGAAGCCGGTTCCCATGATCACATTCAAACCTGTTTTTTGGGCAACCCGGAGCAACACCTGCGGGTCTCTTCCGATTCCCGGCAGAGAGGCATCCACCAGAGTGTCGCCGCCTGCTCTTTTGAAGAAAGCCACTTCCGCGGTCTGATCTTCTTCGTTGTCCAAAATGGTGTTGTCCTTCAGCGCAAAGCAATCGCGGCTCAAAATACCCAGATTCCACATCTCCACCTTTTGATTGTCCGGATCTGTGATGCCGGGGGTGGGGAACGCCTGATAGTGGTTGCTCTGGTCCAGCAATACATGCTCATGGGGCGCAACAATGCCCAGCTGCTGCCGGGTGATCTCGCCACAGACACTGTTAATATTCATAGCATACTCCTTTAAGACCTTGCAATTTTCGCCAGGGTGCTGTAATATGTAATTACACATTTCATTATACTGCAATTATGAGTGAGCAACTAGCGAAAATCGAGTATAGAATATGGAGTTTTGCGTATGTATGTATCTGCGAATCCGTCTCTTTTGAAGCCTGTGAACCGGCTGAACCTGGAAATCCTCACTTTTGGATACGCAGGGGTCGACCCGGATTGGTTCGGCAATGTGGTCTCGCCGGTCTATTCCCGGCTATACTATATTACCGACGGCGCGTTTACCATTTGGACGGATCAATCGGAAAAAATGCGATTGGGGAAAGGGCATTGGTATCTGATTCCCTCCGGCTACTCCTTTGACTATGAATGTGGCGAAACCATGGAGCATTTTTATTTCCATGTAAAGCTGTGTGATTTTGATGGCACGGACTTGCTGAGAAACTGCGCGGTTCCTCTGTGCCTGACACCGGAAAAGGCAGTGGACTGTGACTTTTTCAAAAAGTGCCTGGACAGCAACCGGCTGACCGACGGACTGCTTTTACGGCAGGCGGTGTTTGATGTGCTGATTTCGTTCATTGACACCTATCAGATCCCCATTGACGCTCAGGATTACTCCTATTGCATTTTTAAGGCGCTGGTGTACATTAAGCAGAACCTCTCCATGCAGCTGAGCATTGCAGAGATTGCGGAGAATATCTTTGTTTCCAAAAGTACACTTACAAAACACTTTCAAAAGGAATTGCATATGTCGGTCAATGAGTATATCTGCAATACCATCATGGCGGACGCAGAGAGACTTCTCATGACCAGCAATATTTCCATACACGATCTGGCGCTGAAATTCGGCTATACTGACCAGCTGTATTTTTCCAGACGTTTTAAGGAGAAGTTCGGCAAATCCCCCAGAGAGTACAGAAAGCAAAAACGGCTGTAAAAAACAGCACCGGAGCACTCCGGTGCTGTTTTTGATTGTGTTTAATGCATTTACAGCATAAGTCTGTAGATATTTGCCATATCTTCTTCTTGCAGGATAACAAAGCCGCCCATTGTGCCGCTGTTTCCGTTGCCGTAGGCAGCGGTGTGGGCAAGGTAGGGAATGTCTTCCGCTTTGCCGCCCAGCTCTGCCAGCGTCTGGGGCATACCGATGGACCTCAGGAATGCGCGGAATGCGTGAATGCCTGCTTTGGCAGTGCGCTCGGGGTGCTGGTAATCCATAGCGCAACCCCAAACCCGGCTAGCCACCTGGGCAAAGCGCATCACATCGTGGCGCATGGTGTATTCCATCCACGCGGGGAATACCACCGCAAGACCTGCGCCGTGGGCGCAATCGTAAAGGGCGGACAGCTCGTGTTCCAGATCGTGGCTGGACCAGTCCTGGTCACGGCCCACGCCGCAGCAGTTGTTGTGGGCCAGCATACCCGCCCACATAATGTTGGCGCGGGCTTCGTAATCATTGGGGTTTTCAATGACCTTGGGGGCTTCGTGGATCATGGTCATTAAAAGGCCCTCGATCACCCGGTCGGTCACCTCCACATCTTTGGTGTTGGTGAAATAGCGCTCAAACAGGTGGGCCATAATGTCGGTAACGCCGCAGGCGGTCTGATAGGCCGGCAGAGTCTGGGTCAGGGCGGGGTTCAGAATGGAGAATACCGGACGCAGAGCATCGCTGTCGGTGCTGCGCTTGAGCAGGCCTTCCTCCTTGGTGATCACCGAGCCGGTGCTGCCTTCGCTGCCGGCTGCCGCGATGGTCAGAACGGTTGCCACGGGCAGAGCCTTTTCCACAAACTTGCCGCTGTAAAAATCCCAAAAATCGCCGTCGTATACTGCGCCCAGGGCAATGGCCTTGGCCGAGTCAATGGTGCTGCCGCCGCCGACTGCCAGAACAAAGTCCACCTGCTCTGCCTTGCACAGAGCGATGCCTTCATATACCAGACTGTCCCGGGGGTTGGGCTTTACACCACCCAACTCCACAAAGCCGATGCCCTCACGCTGCAGAGAGGCCTTGACCCGGTCCAGAAGACCCGAGCGAACTACGCTGCCGCCGCCGTAGTGGATCAGCACCTTCGTGCCGCCAAACCGCTTGACATATTTGCCGACGTTGTTTTCTTCATCCTTGCCGAATACGAAATAAGTAGGACTGCAAAATGTAAAGTTATTCATAAATTCCTCCTGAAATTATAGTGTTGCCAATACTTCCAGCACTGCTTGCAGAGCCGTTACCATATCTGCAAGGGGCATGGCCGCCAGCCGATCCCGATCCTCACGATGCTTGATCTGTTCCGGCAAAAACGGCACATGAATGAAACCGGCTTTCAACTGCGGGTATTGTGTGGCCGCCTGATGCAGGCCTACATACATAACATGATTGCAGAGATATGTACCTGCGGTGTTGGAGATTGCCGCAGGAATGCTTTTTTCCTGTATGGCTTCCACTATCTTCCACAGGGGGAGCGTGGCAAAGTACGCCGCAGCTCCCTCTGCTTCAATGGGCGTATCCACGGGCATATGGCCTGCGTTGTCCGGCAACAATTTGCTGCCGTCGGAGCTTTTTACACTGTCTATATTGATGGCGACCCGTTCCACGCTGATTTCCGGACGGCCACCGGCCTGCCCGATGGAGAGCAGAATATCCGGCTGATGAACCTCAATGAGTTCCTGTAATTGGGCTGCGGCTTTTTTGAACTCCACCGGCAGGATCGCCTTGACCAAGGTTGCCCCTTCGGGAGCTGTCAGACGATGTACGATTTGTTCCGAAGGATTTACTGTTTGTCCGTTAAACGGCTCAAAACCGGTCACTAATATTTTCATAGGGAGTTCACCCGCCTTGTGTAATAGTTTCTGAAACAATCATATCACAGCTTGATAAACTTGGCAAGAAAATGTAGGGGCGGTCACCGCCCCTACATGCTTACATGTTCCCGTTGGCAAGGCTGGCCACGAGAGAATACATTTCCTTTTCGTTGCGGACATTGTGGGCTTTGTTTAGAATGTCCTGTTTTTGCTGTTCAGTCAGATGGGTATAGCGGTTCATGGCGGCGGTATTTTGCGCCAATGCCATACCAAATCCTATCGGAACTTTATAGAAATCCATTTTGTTACCTCCTTATGCCGCTGCGTCCAGCATATTTTCAATAAAGATACCTGTGGGGTCGTTGACGAGGACATAAGTAAATTGATGATACCTACACCTCAAGGTCCTCAACACTCAGCTAAATATAGCGGAAAAAGCCCATATTTCGGTAGATTTGAGAGCGAATTGACCTGTTCAGTTCGCTCTCTTTCTATTT
>SVLT01000015.1 GCA_015067845.1 Oscillospiraceae bacterium | reverse complement strand
CAACAACCGGCGAATTAAGGCAAGACTAAAGGGCTTGCCACCTGCATTACACAGACAGCAAGCCCTTTCGGCAGCTTAAACAATTTGGGTTAGAAATATTTGTCTAACTTTTTGGGGTCACTTCAAAGCCCCGGGAGTTTTCTCAGTTTTCTTTTACAATGACATAGCCGTCCACCAGATTGGCGGATACCAGCGCGCCCTCGATAGCAACGGTGCGTTCCATCAGGTCGGTCAGGATCACACAGCCGTCCTTACACTCGATGGACATGACATTGCGCATGACGACGGCATCTTCCGTCTTTTGGTTTCTATAAACGGTAGAAAGACACATGGCGCACCTCTTATTTCAGGGTCTGCAGCACCATGCTCAGCCGCATATTGCCCTTTTCGAAGTCGGAAACAGCGGCCATCACCTGTTCGTAGGCGGCCTTGTTGCCGGCCTTTTCCAGCTGGGCAGCCAGATCCGCCAGCTCCTTGGCGTGGGCGGCGTTGTGGCCTACCATGTACTTCATCAGGGCGGTCAGCTCCTCCATGGGGGTGTGCTCGCACTTGCCGGCGCAATCGTGGCAATGGCCGGCGCAGTCATGGGAATGGGTGTGCTCTGCGCCCTCATGGTGCAGATGGTCGTGGTCATGGGGATGCACATGGTCATGCTCATGGGCATGGTCGTGGGCGTGGGAATGGGTCACACCGTCGTGGGTGTGCTCGTGGGTATGGGTGTGGGTATGTTCGTGGTCGTGAGCGCCCACATGATCGTGATGAATATGCATAGCAATTCTCCTTTGCGGTTTTTTACTATTATATATGGAGATAAAAGGGTTGTCAAATGAAGCCTTCTCCTTGAGGAGAAGGTGGCACGCCGTTAGGCGTGACGGATGTGGTGGTGTCGCAGAGCGACAATTAAATTAGCACGGCAGCTTCGCAGCCTACACCTCATCAGTCACCACCTTACGGTGGCGACAGCTTCCCCTCAAGGGGAAGCCTTTACTTCAAAGCATTCCGAATATCCCCGATGGTATACAGGGAGCCGAAGCAGAGGACGACACCGTCCCTGCCGGCCTTTGCGATGGCGGTCTGTACGCCCTGAGCGATGGTCTCGCAGGGGGTGGCCGTTGCGCCCACACGGCGCAGATGCTCCGCCAGCTCCGTCGCTTCCAGCTTCCGGGGGTTGGGGGGCGTGATGCACACAAATTCCTGAATGTAGGGCATCATGGGCCGGTACATTTCTCCGTAGTCCTTATCCGCCAGCACGCCGGTGAGGGCGATGATCTTCCGATCCTTCAAATAATCCCGGATGTTGACCACCAGGGCATCGATGCACTGGGGATTGTGTCCGCCGTCGATGATAAACAGAGGGTCACGGCCCACGATGTCGAACCGGCCGGGCCAGGACACATCCCGGATGCCGTCCCGGATGTTCTGTTCCGTAATATTCCAGCCAATTTCAATGAGGGTATCGGCAATGCTCAGCACCACGGAGGCGTTGTGGAGCTGATGGTCGCCCAGCAGGGGCAGAAACAGCTCTTTGCGGCTTCCGCAGTCGAACACTTGACCTTCCAGAGAGTGGGAACGCAGTACCAGCGAATCAAAATCCGCCTTTTTCAAAGACACATTCCGCTGGGCGCAGATACGCTCAAAAACAGCTTCCACGCCCTCCGTTCCGCGATAAACGACCGCATGGCCGTTTTTCTTGAAGATTCCGGCCTTGGTTTCCGCAATTTTCTCCACCGTGTCGCCCAGATAATCGGTGTGATCCAGTCCGATATTGGTAATGACCGCCACTTCGGGGGTGTCGATGACATTGGTGGAGTCCAGCGCGCCGCCCATGCCCACTTCCAAAACCACGATATCGCAGTTTTGACGGGCGAAATACTCAAAACCGATGGCAGTGACCAGTTCAAATTCCGTAGGCTTTTCTTCCATAGTCTCGGCAAACTGCTTCACATACTCGGTAACAGTTGCCACATCCTCGTCGGCGATCTGCTCGCCGTTGACCTGGATGCGCTCATTAAAGCGGTAGATATAAGGAGAGGTATACAGACCTGCCTTGTAGCCTGCTTTTTGCAGAATGGATGCCGTCATGGCGGCGGTGCTGCCCTTGCCGTTGGTGCCGGCAATGTGGACAAATTTCAGCTTTTTCTCCGGGTTTCCCATCCGGCGCAGCAGCTCCTGCGTCCGGCCCAGGCCGGGGATGCTGCCCTTCCAGAAGAAGGAGTGGATATATTCGATAGCCTGCTGTGCGTTCATTTATTTTCATCCTTTCCGGGATTCCAAAGACCGATGCGTTCAAAAACTCTGGCCTTGAAAATGAAATATGTTACCAAGACATCCACCACCAGAGTAATGGAAAACTGCACAGCCCGGGTGGACAGATAGTATACAAACCCTTGGAAAAACGGGCCGTCCTTATAATACATATAGGCAAGCGCCGCGCTTTGGTACAGCAAGGAGCCCAGCACCACCGGCAGCAAAAAGGCAATTGCCAGCCGCCAAATAGAGACCTGCTTGCGCAGCAGAGGGCGCATCAGCCCGGCAAACACGCCGTAGAGAATGGGCGGAATGCAGAAAATGGGGTTGAAGCCGTAGGGGGAAAAGAGACAGCCTACGAAATCCGCGGCAAAGCCCACACAACCCCCCAGCAGAGGGCCGAAGAGCATACCGGCCAGGAAAATGGGCACCGCTTCAATGGAAAAACGGACGGATTCGCTGGGCATCAGGCCGATGAGCCGGGCGAATACGACGCTGAGGGCGGTGAGCATTGCGCAGTAAGCCAAGGACTTGGTGGATATTTGGTTTTGTTTTTGCATAAAAAAGCCTCCTTTAATGGGAGCAATGGCCGCTAAGGACTCCGGAAATACAAAACCCCCACAACAACTGTGGGGGAGTGATTATTTCCGAAAGCAGCGTTTCAGCCGACCGATTGCCCGACCGAGTATCGCTCTCATAAAGGAGAATATCCATTATGGGCAGCGGGTGCGAGATCCTCATCGCGGCAAATTTGCCTTCGTCCGCCAGACAACTCCCCATTTTGGCGGCACTTTACGCGAGGGCCTCTACTCTGTTCGGCCATATCATACACCATGGGAAGCAAAAAGTAAATAGGTTTTTGAAAAAATATTGATAAATTTTTATCGAAAGCAAAGCCTTCCCCTGGGGGAAGGCTTTGTTACTTCCATTTTGAAATGGATCTTGTTTTTTCCTGGATGAGCAAGAGATCGGTAATAATGGAATTGGACAGCAGAAAGCCCTCTGCCGTCAAATGCCACCGTCCGTCGCCGCCCCGGAGGGCGTGACCCCGGCCACGGCATTGCTCCAGCGCCTTTTCAATGGGAGCAAAGGGCAGCAGGAATTTCCTTTCGTATTCCTCGCCGCTGATGCCGTAGGTGGTGCGCAGGTGCATCATCAGATACTCTCCCGCCCGTTCCCGCTGAGGAACAGTCTGCACTTCCCGCAAAACCTGTCCGCCGGAGCGGATGCCGGTGATGTAGCCGTGAAGATCCCGGATGATGGAAAACCGTTTTCCGGCAAAATCCGAGCTGGCATCCGGGCCAAAGCCCAGATACTCGCCGCCAGTCCAGTATTTCATATTGTGCCGGGATTCCCGGCCCCGCTTGCAGAAATTGGAGATCTCATACTGGCGGTAGCCGTGGCTTCTCAGAATTTCCACCGTGGAAAGGTACATATCCGCCTGCATGTCATCATCCGCCAGATTGAATTTGTTTTGATGCTGGCACAGGGGCGTGCCCTCTTCCAGTTTTAGGCCATAGCAGCTGATGTGCTCCGGTTTCAGCTCCAGAACATCCAGAAGCGTCCGCTTCCAGGAGTCCAGATTCTGCTCCGGCAGGCCGTAGATCAGATCCAGGGAGAGGTTTTTGAACCCGGCTCTGCGGATCATTTTCACCGCATCCACCGCTTCTTCATAGTCGTGGGGGCGGCCGATGGCTTCCAAAATGGCATCGTCGCTGCACTGCACGCCCAAACTCACCCGGTTAAAGCCCTCGCCGTGCAACCGACGCAACAATTTGGGGTCAATGGAATCTGGGTTGGCTTCAAAGGTGATCTCCGCGTCGCCGGCCACGTCAAAGGAGCGGCGAACGGTGGCCAAAATGGCGGCCATGCCCTCCGCGCCGAAAAAGCTGGGGGTGCCGCCGCCAAAATAGACGGTGTCCACCCGGTAGCCGGGGGTCAGCGGACCGGTCTCCCGGATGTGGTCGCAAATGGCATCCAGATAGCCGTCGTGGAGCTGGGTGTCCATGTCCGTCACGGAGTAGAAGTCGCAGTAATGGCACTTACTGCGACAGAAGGGGACATGAATATAGATCCCAAGGGGCGTTTTCATTTGTGTGGAGAACAGGGACATAGGATACCTCCGCTTTGAGGAAATAGCGCGTAGCGCAATACCTTCCCCCGGGGGGAAGGTGGCCCGGCAAAGCCGGGTCGGAAGAGGAACGGCGATATTTGAAGGTTTTAAAAATGCCTGATACATTGCAAAAATCCGGCAATTCTGCCCGCATTCCTCTTCAGTCACCGCCTGACGGCGGTGACAGCTTCCCTCCGGGGGAAGCGTGTTTAATCTTCGTCCAGCTTGAGGACGGCCATAAAGGCCTCACTGGGAACAGATACAGTACCAAAGGTACGCATCCGCTTTTTGCCCTCTTTCTGCTTTTCCAGCAGCTTCTTCTTACGGGTGATGTCACCGCCGTAGCACTTGGCAAGCACGTCCTTCCGGAGAGCCTTGATGGTCTCCCGGGCGATGATCTTGCCGCCGATGGCCGCCTGGATGGGAATCTCGAACTGGGCTCTGGGGATGTTATCCTTCAGCTTTTCGCAGATCTTCCGGGCGCGGGGATAGGCGTTGTCCGCAAAGAGGATGAAGCTCAGCGCGTCAACGATGTCGCCGTTGAGGAGAATATCCAGCTTCACCAGCTTGCTGGGACGGAAGCCGATGAGCTCATAGTCCAGGGAGCCGTAGCCACGGGTACGGGACTTCAGAGCATCGAAAAAGTCGTAAATAATTTCGTTCAGGGGCATTTCGTAGTGCAGCTCCACCCGGTTGGCGTCCAGATAGACCATGTCCTTGAATTCGCCACGACGGGAGGTAGCCAGATCCATGATGTTGCCCACATATTCCTGGGGCGCCATAAGATTGACCTTGACGAAGGGCTCTTCCGCCAGCTGGATCTCCATGGGGTCGGGATAGTCCAGAGGGTTGTCCACCATCAGCACTTCCCCGGTGTTTTTCGTCACACGGTACACAACGTTGGGGGCGGTGGTGATGAGGTCCAGATTGTATTCCCGTTCCAGACGCTCCTGGATGATCTCCATATGCAAAAGACCCAAAAATCCACAGCGGAAGCCGAAGCCCAGAGCGATGGAGCTTTCCAGTTCGTAGACAAAGGACGCGTCGTTCAGCTTCAGCTTTTCCAGCGCTTCCCGGAGATCCTGATATTTTGCGCCGTCCGCCGGGTACACACCGGAATAGACCATGGGCTGCACCGGGCGGTAGCCGGGCAGGGGTTCGGACGCACCGTTTTCAATGGTGGTGATGGTATCGCCCACCTGGGTATCGGATACATTTTTAATAGAAGCGGTAATGTAACCGACCTCGCCTGCGCCCAGAGCATCCTTGGGCGTCAACCCCAAGGGATTCATGGTGCCCACTTCTACAACTTTATACGTTGCGCCCGTGGCCATCATCTTAATATCCTGTCCGGCACGGACGGTCCCCTCTTTGATGCGGACATAGACGATAACGCCCCGGTAGGAGTCGTACACGCTGTCGAAGATCAACGCCTGCAGGGGGGCATTCCGATCACCCTTGGGAGCAGGAACATCCCGGACGATCATTTCCAAGACGCTGCGGATGTTGATGCCGTTCTTTGCGGAAATTTCCGGGGCTTCCTCCGCCGGGATGCAGATAATGTCCTCGATCTCCGCCTTCACTTCCTGAGGACGGGCAGAGGGCAGGTCGATCTTGTTGATCACGGGCAGAACTTCCAGCCCGGCATCGGTGGCCAAAAAAGTATTAGCCAGGGTCTGGGCTTCCACACCCTGGGAAGCGTCCACCACCAGCACCGCGCCCTCGCAGGCGGCCAGAGAACGGGAGACCTCGTAGTTGAAGTCCACATGGCCGGGGGTATCGATCAGGTTCAGGGCATAGGTATCCCCGTCGTCGGCGGTGTAGGTCAGCTGTACAGCGGTGGCCTTGATGGTGATGCCACGCTCACGCTCCAAGTCCATGGAGTCCAGCATCTGATTTTCCATCTGCCGGGACTCGATGGCATTACATTCCTCCAGCAGTCGGTCTGCCAGGGTGGATTTGCCGTGGTCGATGTGGGCGATGATGGAAAAATTACGAATTTTAGAAAGCTCGGTCATATCTTTATACCTCATATTGGCATAGTTTTTTCCATTATACTGAATTTCCGCCAAAAAGTAAACTGTATGTTTTCCATGAAAAATGGGAAAACTTCGTACCGTAGCGACAAAAAACGCCAAAACCCAAAAAAATCAAATATTTTTTCAGAAAAACCCTTGTCGAAATTGAAAAATCGGGATATAGTCTATGGGCTTAGGAAGAAATGCGTAAATATATGTCATTGCAAGGCACACAGAGCTGTGATATAAACCCTCCCCCGGGGGGAGGGTGTCAGCCGAACAGGCTGACGGGAGAGGAACGGCGGCTGAAACGACATTGGAACAGGTCTATACCTTTCTGCAAATCATAAGTTACCGCCCGTATTCCTCTTCCGACCTCGCTACGCTCGGCCACCTTCCCCTCGGGGGAAGGTTTTGGTACTTGCAATGAACCAAGAAAAAGAGGGGATTATTATGAGCACTTCAAAGAAAACACCGGCCAAGAGCATGGAAGAACTGCAAAGCGAATTGCAGGGACTCATCACCCGGGGACGGAAAGACGGCATGATCCGCTCCACAGAGCTGAACGCCCTGCTGGAACAGATGGAGCTGACCGCTGAAAAAATCGAAGAAATTTACGACCGCTTTGAGGCCATGAACATCCAGATCGTGGGCACGGAACTGGAGCTGGATCTGGGAGATGATCTGGATCTGGACATTCTGGACGGGGATATGGATCTGGACATTGCCAGTCTGGACGAGGAAGAGCTGATCGACCCGGTGGATCTGGCGGCGGAATACAATCTGGACGACCCGGTGCGTATGTACCTGAAGGAGATCGGCCAGGTAAAGCTGCTCTCTGCTGAGGAAGAAGTGGAGCTGGCTCAGCGTGTGGCAGACGGCGATCAGGAAGCCAAGAACAAGCTGACAGAAGCCAACCTGCGGTTGGTGGTGTCCATCGCCAAGAAATATTCTGGCCGCGGCCTGCACATTTTGGACTTGATCCAGGAGGGCAACACCGGCCTCATCCGCGCCGTGGACAAGTTTGACTGGACAAAGGGAAACAAATTCTCTACATATGCCACCTGGTGGATCCGGCAGGCCATCACAAGAGCCATTGCCGATCAGGCACGAACCATTCGTGTGCCGGTGCATATGGTGGAGGTCATCAACAAGGCAACCCGGTGCAACCGGAAGCTGGTGCAGGAGCTGGGCCGTGAGCCCACCGTGGAGGAGATCGCCGCAGAGCTGAATCTGCCTGTGGAGAAGATCATCGAAGCCAACCGCACCGCCGCCGATACCCTGAGCCTGGATACCCCCGTGGGTGACGAGGAAGACACCTCCATCGGCTCTTTCGTGGAGGATGAGCGCACCCCCGGCCCTGCCGATGCCACCTCCAACGCCCTGCTTGCCGAGGCTCTGAAGGAGATTCTGGACACCCTCACCGAACGGGAAGCAGATGTTCTGCGTATGCGCTTCGGTATGTACGACGGCCGCACCCACACTTTGGAAGAAGTGGGTCAGATCTTCGGCGTGACCCGGGAACGGATTCGCCAAATCGAAAACAAGGCCATCCGCAAACTCCGCCATCCCAGCAGAGCGAAGAAGATCAAGGATTTCTATTGCTGATCCGCACCCCGGCTCCGAGGAGCCGGGGTTTTCTTTTCCACATTCTGCACTTGATTTTCTTGCCTTTTGGGGATATAATGTAGGGTAGGCTAATTATAGAATGCGGAAATGGGCGAAAAATTCACCCGGCCGCTTAGCAGTAATAAAAACACCGTGTCATCGCGAGGCCGTAAGGCCGTGGCGATCTCCCGGTACAACGTGGCGAATTGGTGGGCATTACCAGGAGATTGCCACGTCACCCCTCCGGGGTTCCTCGCAATGACATGCAAAATGTGATAGATTTACGGAATGAAGCAATATTCCCCTTAGGAGATATGTTTTATGAGAAGAAGACGCAGAAATCCCAACATCCCATACATCGTTGCCATCGTGGTACTGGCCGCGGTGCTGATCGCGTTGATTTTGGTTGGCAGCAAGATCCTTGACGGACTGAACGCCACAGAGCCCCAGAGCTCGGAAAGCACCCCCACCTCCAATATCCCCAGCTCTTCCACGGTAAACGACCAGGTCGCTCCGGTGATCTCCGGCGCAAAGGATCTGGAAGTATATGCCGGCGGTACGGTGTCCTATAAATCCGGTGTGACCGTCACCGACGATCTGGATCCCAAGCCCACGCTGGAAATCGACAATTCTCAGGTGGATATGAGCACCCCCGGCGTGTATGATGTGACCTACACAGCAACCGATGCCGCCGGAAACAAGACCAGCGTCACCGTAAAAATCACCGTCAAGGTAAAGCCGGCGAATTTTGTCGAGCCGGAAGTGATCTACGCAAGAGTGGACGCGCTGCTGGCGCAATTCATTCGCGACGACATGACCGACCGGGAAAAGGCCGAGGCAGTCTACGTGTGGACCCGCCGGGGCGGCTTCATCGGCCCGGGACACTTCACCTATTCCGGTTCCACCTCCCGTCACGATGACTATTTGCAGGCGGCCTACGAATTTCTGCAGCTGAAAAAGGGCGACTGCTTCTACTTCTATGCCATCCAGAAGCTGATGCTGGAACGGCTGGGAATTCCTACCATTGACTGTAAGAAGGTGCCCAATTTCGAGGGCGACTCCAACCACTACTGGCTCCTGGTCAGCGTGGATGGCGGTCAAACCTACTATCACTACGACAATGTGTGGTCCTGGGATCTGTGTCTGGTCACCGACGCGGAGCTGGATGCCCTTTCCGCCACACAGGACAGCAAGCCCTTCAACCGGGACACTTCCCTGTATCCGGCTACCCCCACCACGCCCTTGCCGGACAGCGAGCTGCCCTGGACCAACGCAGACATTGCGGCGGCAAAGCCCTGAGGTAACGCCATGGAAAGAGAAATTTTGGGTGTTATCGGCGGCCTCGGCCCCGGTGCGACTGCCCATTTTATGGACTTGGTCATCAATATGACCGATGTGAAGACCGATCAGGAGCATCTGCCCATGATCGTGTACAATATGCCCTTTATCCCCGACCGGACGGCCTATATTCTGGACAACAACAAGGAAAATCCCCTGCCGAAGATGCTGGAGATCGGACAAATCCTGTGCGCCCAGGGGGTATGCCGGATCGCCGTGCCCTGTGTCACCGCCCATTATTTTATGGATGCGCTGGAAGCGGATATTCCTGTTCCCCTGGTCAACGGCGTTCAGGAAACGGTTGCACATTTGAAGGCAAATGGCATCCAAAAGGTGGGCATCATGGCCACCGACGGCACCGTTCAGTCCGGAATTTTCCACAAGGAGCTGGAAAAGCAGGGCCTGACCCCCATTGCGCCCAGTGCCGAAGCCCAAAAAGATGTGATGCATCTGATTTTTGAGAATGTCAAAGCCGGCAAGCGGGCGGAAATGGATCGCTTTTTCGCCGCCGCGGAGGATCTGCGGAAGCAGGGCGCCCAGACCATCATTCTGGGCTGCACCGAGCTGTCCCTGATCAAGCGGGACGAGAAGATCGGCCCCGGCTTTATCGACGCCATGGAAGTCCTGGCTCGGGAATCCCTCCGCGCTTGTGGCAAACCGGTAAAATCGGAATATGATTGTTTGATTACGAGATAAGCCTTATAAAGGCTTCCCCTTGAGGGCGGTGCTCCGTGCAGCGGATCAAAATTCTAATGCTTGCCGGGGGCAAGCATACCAATACAAATAGCTGTCGCCACCGCAAGGTGGTGACTGATGAGGTGTAGGCTGCAAAGCAGCCGTCCAAATATAAATTGTCGCTTTGCGACACCACCACATCCGTCAGCCCTGTCGGGCTGCCACCTTCTCCTCAAGGAGAAGGCTTGTGCGAAAGGAGCAACCTGCTATGCAGACAAACATTTTGGAATATTTGGAACGCACCGTTGTGCGCTGTCCCGACAAGATCGCCTTTGCCAATGAGCAGATGGGTCTGACTTTTGCGGAAGTCTATCAGCAATCCCGAGCTATCGGCACCCGGCTGAATAAGGAAGGTTACTACGGCAAGCCCATCGTGGTGTTTATGCGCAAGCATCCCACCACTCTGGCGGCATTTTTCGGTGCCATCTACGCCGGCTGCTACTATGTGCCCCTGGACGATGAGATGCCCCGGCATCGCATTGAGCTGATCTTCCAGACACTGGGGGAGGGCGCGCTGATCTGCGACGATACCACAGAAAGTATCGCTTCCGAGCTGAACTACCAGGGCGAGATCTTCCGTTACGAAGACCTGGCTTCCAGCGAAGCTGACGATGCCGTTCTGGCCCAGATCCGGGACAAGCAGCTGGACATCGACCCCATCTACATCGTGTTCACTTCCGGCTCTACCGGTGTGCCCAAGGGCGTGGTGGCCTGCCACCGCAGCGTCATCGACTATGTGGAGCATCTGTGCGATGTGCTGAAATTTGACGAAAACTCCGTTTTCGGCAACCAGACGCCCCTGTATTTCGATGCCTATCTGAAAGAGGTCATCCCCACCCTGAAATACGGCGCAAAGACGGTGCTGATCCCCAAGCAGCTGTTTATGTTCCCCATCAAGTTGGTAGAATTTTTGAACGAGCATAAAATCAACACCCTGTGCTGGGTGGTGTCCGCGCTGACCATGATCTCCTCTTTCCGCACTTTTGAGACGGTGAAGCCGGAGCATCTGCGCACCATCGCCTTTGCCAGCGAGGTATTCCCCATCAAGCAGTTCAAGCTGTGGCGCGCGGCTCTGCCCAACGCCCGGTTTATCAACCTCTACGGCCCCACGGAGACCACCGGCATCTGCTGTTATTATGAGGTGGAACGGGAATTCTCCGAGGATGAGACATTGCCCATTGGCCGTCCCTTCGCCAATACCCAGATCCTTCTGCTGGACGAAAACAACCAGCTTGCCGCACCCGGTGCGCAGGGCGAGATCTGCGTCCGTGGTACGCGCCTGACGCTGGGCTACTACTGCAACCCGGAGAAAACTTCCGAAGCTTTTGTGCAGAACCCCCTGAATAACCTCTATCCCGAACTGATCTACCGCACCGGCGACCTGGGCCGCTGGAACGACCGGGGCGAGCTGGAATTCGCCGGCCGGAAGGACTATCAGATCAAGCACATGGGCCACCGCATCGAGCTGGGCGAGATCGAGGTCATCGTGAATATGCACCCGGAGGTTCGCTCCGCCTGCTGTATTTTCGACAATGAAAAGAAGAAGATCGTCCTGTTCTACACCGGCGACATCGCCGTGGCAGAGCTGACGGCATATATCAAGAGCAAGCTGCCCCGTTACATGATCCCCAATGTGACCAAGCAACTGGAGGAGCTGCCCTACACCCCCAACGGAAAAATCGACCGCAACGGGCTGAAAAACCTGTACGCCGGAAAATAAAGGAGAAAATTATGGAAGCACTGTTGAACATTCTGAACGAGCTGCACCCCGAAGTGGATTTTGAGACCGCCACCGGCCTCATCGACGACAAGGTGCTGGATTCCTTTGATATCGTCACCATCGTGGCAGAGATCGACGCCGAGTACGACGTGCAGATCCCCGCTGTGGAGCTGACCCCCGACAACTTCAACTCCGCCCAGGCGCTGTACGCCCTGGTGGAAAGATTGATGGAAGAGTAATATGCAATTTACAAGTGTAAGCTTTCTGCTGTTTGCGGCTGCCATCCTGCTGGGCAACTATCTGTTGCCGAAAAAGGCACGGTGGGTGTGGCTGCTCTGCGGCAGTATGTTCTTCTATCTGCTGGCCGGTGTGGAATATTTGGCATTCATAGTCTTAACTGTGGCATCCACCTACCTCGCAGGAGCGCTGATGGACAAGAATTTATCCAAACAGGAGCAGTATCTGGCTGAAAACAAGGCCACACTCTCCCGGGAGGAGAAAAAAGAATACAAGGCCAAGGTAAAGGGCAAAAACCGCATCATTATGATCGTCTGTCTGGTGATCAACTTTGGGGTGCTGGGTCTTTGCAAGTTTTTGCTGGCTGAGCCCTTCCGTTCCATGGCAAACGGCACACCCCTGTCCTTTTTGACCCTGGGTCTGCCTCTGGGCATTTCCTTTTATATGTTCCAGAGTATGGGTTATGTGGTGGACATTTACCGGGCAACGGATAAGGCGGAGAAAAACCCTCTGAAATTGCTGTTGTTCGCGTCCTACTTCCCCCAGCTCATGCAGGGCCCCATCAGCCGCCATGCGGATCTTGCTCCCCAGCTGACCGCCGGCAAAGCCTTTGACGGCAAGGAATTTTCCTTCGGTCTGCAACGGCTTCTGTGGGGCTTCTTCAAGAAAATGGTCATCGCTGACCGCATTGCGGTAGCTGTGATCGCCCTGAAAGGCCACACCGGCGTGGGCTTTTTCCTGCTGTCGGTGTTTTATGCGGTGCAGATCTACGCCGACTTCACCGGCGGTATCGATATGACCATCGGTTTGTCCCAGGCATTGGGTATCAAGCTGGAAGAAAACTTCATCCGGCCTTTCTTCTCTAAAAACATTGCCGAATACTGGCGTCGCTGGCACATCACCCTCAGCGTATGGATGAAAAGCTACATTTTCTACCCTCTGTCCGTGAGCCAGCCGATTTTGAAGCTGAGTAAAAAGGCCCGTACCAAAATGGGCAATTTCGGCAAGAGACTGCCTGTGTACGTGGCATCCATTGCAACATGGTGCGTAACCGGTATCTGGCATGGCATCACCCCCAATTTCATTTTGTGGGGCATGATGAACTGCTTTGTGATCGTGATTTCCGAAGAGCTGAACCCCCTGTACGACAAATTCCACAGCCGCTTCGGTCTGAAAGGGAAAAAGTGGTACGGTGGTTTTGAAATTCTGCGGATGTTCATCCTCATGAACCTGATCCGCATCGTGGATCTGTTTCCCAATGTGGGGGATTACTTCACCCGGATGGGCTCTCTGGTCACCACCTTTAACTTCCACATCCTGTGGGACGGCACCATGATGACTCTGGGCCTGACTGCGCTGGATTACGGCATTTTACTTGGGGGCATTGTGCTGATGTTCTGCATCAGCCTGTTCCAGGAGAAAAAAGGAAGCGTCCGGGAAGCTCTGTGGGACAAGCCGGTACTTCGTTACATCCTTGTGTTTGTGCTGTTTGTGATCGTTCTGCTTATGGGCAGCTACGGAATCGGCTATAATGCAAGCAACTTTATCTACAACCAGTTCTAGGAGGGCATATGAAGAAGAAAATTGCTTTATTGGTCTCCACGCTGGTGATCTGCGGCCTTGTGCTCTACTGCCTGCAGGCGCTTTTGGTGCCCAAGTACATGACCGGCAAGCACAAAGAGGGCGCGCTGATCGGAGAATATTACGACAACGCCGGTAACAACGACGTCATTTTCATCGGTGACTGCGAGGTTTATGAGAATTTCTCTCCCATCACCCTGTGGGAGGAATACGGCATCACCTCTTACATTCGCGGCAGCGCCCAGCAGCTGATCTGGCAGTCCTACTATCTTATGGAAGAAACCTTCCAATATGAGACCCCGGATGTGATGGTGTTCAATGTGCTTTCCATGAAGTACGACACCCCCCAGTCCACCGGCAGCCAAAGTCAGCGTGAGGCCTACAACCGCATGACCCTGGACGGCATGCGCTGGTCCGAGTCCAAATGGAACGCCATCCAGGCATCCATGACAGAGGAAGAAAAGGAAAAAGAAGCGGAATTCAGCTATCTTTTCCCCCTGCTGCGGTATCACGACCGCTGGTCCGATCTGACCGCCGAGGATTTTCAGTACTGGTTTACCAAGGATCAGGTGTCCGACAACGGCTATCTGATGCAGGTGGGTGTGAAGCCCCTGGAGGACGAGCACGTGGAACGCCCCCTGGTGGATTACAGCTTCGGCGAAAACAGCTGGTACTATCTGGACAAGATGGTGGAGCTGTGCAAGAGCAAGGGCACTCAGCTGGTGCTGATCAAAGCCCCGGCGCTGAGCCCCGTTTGGTGGCCCCAGTGGGATGCGCAGATCGAGGAATACGCTGAGGAAAATGGCCTTTTGTATATCAACATGCTGGAATACCAGGAGGAGATCGGCATCGACTGGACTACGGACACCTACGACACCGGCCTGCATCTGAATGTGTACGGCGCGGAAAAGGCGGCGTCCTGGTTCGGCAAAGTATTGCAGGAGCAATGCAGTGTGCCGGATCGGCGCAATGACACAGAAGTAGCCGCCCTTTGGGCGGAAAAAGCAAAGACCTACCATGACCGCAAAGCGGAATTGGAGGCCCAGGAACAATAAGGAGACATTATGAAAAAACTGATCGCATTTTTGTTGGCGGCTGCCATGCTGCTGTGCTTCGCGGCCTGCACCCCCGCCGAGACCCCGGACACTCCGGACAACAACGAGCCTGCTCAGGATTCCTTCACCTTCACCTACAAGGGCACAAAGATCGCCTTGAACGCCCCGGCTGAGGCCGTGGTTTCCGCTTTGGGTGAGCCTCTGGAATACTCTGAGGAGACCAGCTGCGCCTTTGACGGTCTGGACAAGCGGTACAAGTACGACAGCTTCTATCTGGAGACCTACCCCCTGAACGGCAAGGACTATGTCTACGGCTGGTGGTTTGTGGATGACCTGGTGGAGACCGATGAGGGCATCTGCATCGGCTCTGCCCAGGCGGATGTGGAAGCCGCCTACGGCGCAGAAAATTACAACGGCAGCAACGCCTTCCAGATCAAGAAGGGCAGCGGCCAGCTGACCATCATTCTGGAAGAGGGCGTGGTCACATCCATCCAGTATGGCGTGCTGGCGGATTAAGCAAAATTTGCAAATGCTGTTGCATTTTTCCGCAAAAGATTTTATAATATAGGTGATCTTTGTGGATCAAATCTGCATTTAAGGAGAAAAGTATTATGGATATGCTGAAAAAATATTTCCCCCATGCCTTTGCCGCTACGGAGCAAAACAAGCTGGTCACCGCGCTGATCGTTTACATCGTCGTCGCCGTAATCGGCGCAGTTGTGGGCTGGCTGGTGGGTACACTGCTTGGATGGATCCCCGTTGTGGGCTTTGTCATTGGCCTGGTTTTGAAGATCGTAGGCACGGTTGTGGATGTGTACGCCATCGGTGGCGTGATCCTGACCCTGCTGACCTACTTCAAGGTCATTAAGTAAGAATGGATCACACAAGGGACTGTTGCTTGCAACAGTCCCTAAAATTATGCCGCAGCCTGGTTTGCTCCTGTAGGGGCTGGCGCCCACGACAGCCCGTTTGATTTTGTCAAAAGATTTTCTTGCGGGGCGTCGAAGGCGCCTCCCCCTACAATGAAATGGAACTGTTTACTGTCCGCCGGTGGCGGTCATAATTTAAGAAAATCTTAAGATGAAAAAGTTTGAATTTTGTAGTATAATTGCTCAGGAATTAGATAAATTCATCTGAAAGGTTTGATTTTATGACTTTCTGGCAATCTGTCCTGGCGTTTTTGGACAGCTCTATGGAAACACCTGCGTCCTTCGGCTGGTTCCACCTTTTGTGGCTGGCGCTGACATTTTTGGTTTTGATCCCCCTGCTCCGCTTCCCCAAGCGGCAGGAGGATGCACACATCCGCCGGGTGGTGCTGTTTACCGCTATTGCGGTCACTGTTTTGGAAGTTTACAAGCAGATCAATTACAGCTTTTCTTACGAAGACGGCATCGTCTTTGACTATCAGTGGTACGCCTTCCCCTTCCAGTTCTGCTCCACGCCCATGTACATCGGTCTGCTGGCAGGACTGACGAAAAAAGGCAAGCTCCACGAAAGCCTGTGCGCCTATCTGGCCACCTACGCCTTGTTTGCCGGTCTGGCGGTGATGATCTATCCCAATGATGTGTTCATCAGCACCATCGGCATCAACATTCAGACCATGATCTGCCACGGCTCCATGATCACCATTGCCATTTATCTCTTCGCCACCGGCTATGTGAAGCTGAGCCACAGGACCATTTTGAAGGCCATGCCGGTGTTCGCGGTGACTGTGGGCATGGCTGCCGTGATGAACGAGATCGCCTACCGGGTGGGTCTGCTGGAAACAGAAACATTTAATATGTTCTTCATCAGCCCCTATTGCGACCCCAGTCTGCTGGTGTACTCCGATGTGCAGCGGGCAGTACCCTTCCCCTGGTGTCTGGTGATCTACATTCTGGGCTTCACCGCCGCCGCGTATCTGGTTTTGCTCATCGCCATGGGCATCGGTGCACTTATCAAGAAACTCCGTCCGGCCGCAGTGGCTGTAAAGTAAAATAAAGGAGCACCCCGGATGGGGTGCTCTTTATTATTCTTCCTCTGGCCCGTCTTTGAATTCCATGTTTTCCAATGCAATCCCAGCCATACGTTGCATCATCAATCGTCCAAAATCCGCATAGCCTTCCAATGTATTACGCAGTTTTCGGGGAAAGAAACGGCAAACCTTATCATATTTTGCTGCGGATTCACAGTAAGCACGCCGATAAAACTTATATAGATCATCTTGAAGTGCCAACTCATCCAGGCGTTTCCACTTCTCTACTTTATCCATAGAACAACTCCTTCCACAAGCGTAATGCTACTATAACACCGAAAATGATGCCTGTCAATAGCGTCATGCTACTTTCACAAGGTTTATTACTTGTATCACGCAGCCTACAATATATGCAAGGGGTGATACAAGTGAAAAAGGAGTACAAAGGGCTTTACGAAAAGTTTGGCCTAAATGTGGTGTATTTTCGAAAGAGAGAACAATTAACGCAATTGCAGTTGGCGGAATTGGTGGATATTGACCGAAGCCATATCAGTGCTATTGAGTTGGGCAATGTGGGCGTTTCTATGGATGTCATTTTCAAAATGTGTGAAGTTTTGAGAATCACGCCTAAGGAATTGTTTGATTTTCGTGATTGATCAGTTTTGCGGACGAGCAATGCTCGCCCCTACAAAAGCATATAAAAAAGGTTAGGGCCGAGGCCCTAACCTTTTTATTTATTGTGTGGTTACTTCTTAGTAAACGCCTGCCCAGTCAGCGATGTTCTCGCCGGTGAATGCGAAGGGAGGTCCAACGATGATCTGCTTCTCAGCGGTGTCACCGGTCATAACGGTGTAAGTCTTGCCGTTCTCAGCGGTGAAGGTGGAGTCAACAGCGCCGACCTTGCCGTCCAGGATAGCCTTGATGGCGTATGCAGCACAGTTACCAACATCGATGGGGTTCCACAGATACATGTAGGGACATACCTTGTCGTCGCCAACATATTCCTTCATTTCGGAGGGCAGACCCAGGCCAGCGATCTTAACGGTGCAGCCATCGGTGCTCTCAACGGTCTGAGCAGCAGCCAGGATACCAACGGTGGTGGGGCAGCAGATGACCTTCAGATCGGGGTACTTGGTCAGCAGGTTCTGAGTTTCGGTGGTGGACTTGGTGGGCTCGTCATCACCGTAAACGGTCTCTTTCCAAACCAGGCTTGCGTACTTGGAGTCAGCAGCGATGATTTCCTGCATAGCAGCGATCCAGGCGTTCTGGTTGGTAGCGGTGGAGGAAGCGGACAGAACAGCAAATTCGCCTTCGCCGCCGGCCATGTCGTAGATGGAGTCGACCAGAACCTGAGCGACTTCCTTAACACCGGCCTGGTTGATGAACATCTGGGAGCCCTTGGTGTCGGAGTCCAGAGTCACGATGGCGATGCCAGCCTCACGGGCGGTCTTCAGGGTTGCTTCCAGAGCAGCAGCGTCGTTAGCGGCGATGGCGATAGCCTTAACGCCCTGAGCGATCAGCTCGTTCACGATGGTGATCTGGTCCTGTGCGGAGGTGGTTTCGGGGGACTTCTCAACGAAGTTCACACCCAGAGCCTCACAAGCGGTCTTGAAGCCGGAGACCATGCGCTTCATGTAGGGGTTGCTGGCGTCCTTACAGACGATGGCGTAGGTGTCCTTGCCGTCACCCTGCTGAGCAGCAGGTGCGCAGGCTGTCATAGCGAATACCATAACAGCGACGAGAAGCAATGCGATTAACTTTTTCATTTTTGTCTTCCTTTCAGAAATTTTTATTATATGAACGCTTTCGCGTACATACCAAAGAATTATTGTGCCTTCTTGGCAAAGCGGTTTTTGATTGCTTCCTGAATGGTGGGGTAAAGAACCACGGCGATCAGCAGCGCGCCCAGGATGATACGGATGGTCTGGCCGCTGAAATTGGCGAGACCCAGGCCGTAACGGAGTAGGCCGATGATGAAGATGGAAATCACCGCACCCACCATCGTGCCCTTGCCGCCGGCGGTGGAGATACCGCCCAGCACGCACATAGCAATGGCTTCCAGCTCGTAGCCCTTAGCCAGGTTGCTCTTGACAGAGCCCATGTTGGCGCAATCAAAAACAGCTGCGAAGCCGCAGACCAGGCCGGTGAGGGTGAACACGATCATGCGGATCTTTTCTACCTTGACGCCTGCGTAGGCGGCGGCCTTCTTGTTGGCGCCGATGGCGAACATCTGCCGGCCAAAGACGGTCTTGTGCATCACCAGTCCAAAGACCAGCGCCAGCACACAGAAGATGATGACCAGATAGGGGACCAACTCAGCCACCCGACCGTAATACAGCTGGGTGAACCATTCCACTTCCTGCATACCGCCGGTGGAGCCGTCGCCCAAAATTCTTTCGGAAATGCCCCGGAAGATGATATTGGTGGCCAGGGTGACGATCATGGGAGCAAGCTCTGTGAACTTGGTCAGCAGGATGCCGTTCAGCGCGCCGCACAGCGTGCCGGTAAGCAGACAGGCCGCGATGGCAAGCACCATATTGCCGGTGGTGTTGTAGACGATGCCCAGAACCGTTGCGGACAAGCACACATTGCCGCCCACGGACAGGTCAATATCACCCAACAGCAGGATATAGGCCATGGGCAGGGCGAGGATGCCCTTGACCATGAAACCCCGGATATTGATGAACAGGAATTTTTCATTGAGGTAGACCGGGGAGAGGTTGGCGTTCATGATATTGACCGCCACAAAAATCAGGATCAGCAGGAATTCCCATCGGACGATCAGGGATTTCAGGGAAAGTTCCCGGGCGTTGGAGATGGTTCTTCCGGATTTGGTTGCCATCAGATATCCCTCCCTTCCAGTGCTTTACGGGCGGCATTGCGCTGCACGATCACATTGATCAGCACAGCAAGCAGGATGATCGCGCCCTTCAAAGCCTGTTGCCAGAAGGCATCGATACCTACCAGGCTCAACGATTTACTGATAATTGCGATGGTCAGCGCGCCCAGCAGCACACCGAATGCGCTGCCCTGTCCGCCGTTCAGGCTCACGCCACCGATGACGCAGGCGGCGATGACATCCATTTCCGCGCCGTCCGCCATGTTGCCCTGGGCGGAGGTGTAGAGGCTGGTGTACATGGCGCCGGCCAGACCGGCAATGGCGCCGTTGATGGCGTAGACGATGATCTTGACCCGGTCAATGTTGATACCGGAGATCTTCGCCGCATCAGAGTTGGAGCCCACGGCATAGATCTGACGGCCGAAGCCAGTCCATTTCAGGAACATCAAAAACAGCACGAAAACGCCGATGACGATCCAGAACAGGTTGTTGATCCCCAGAAATTCGCCCTGGGCGAACTGGGTGTAGGCGGGGAGCATCTCATCACGGCTGACCCAGTCGGAATCGGAGACATAGTAGGTCAGGCCGCGGAAAATGTACTGGGCGCCCAGGGTGGCGATGATGGGGATGACCTTGCCCTTTGCCACAACCAGACCGATGAGCAGTCCGCAGACCAGACCGATGAGGATGCTCATACCGAAGGCCAGAGGTGCGCTGGTGATCATGCCGTCGCGCATCATCAGACAGGTGCTCATGGCGCTGATGGCCATGGTTGCGCCGATGGCGATGTCGATACCGCCGATGAGTAGCACCAGCAGCATACCGAAGGACAGCACCATAATATAGGAATAGTTTTGCAGCAACTGGGAAATAACGATGGGTTTCAGGAACATGCCGTTGCTGCGCCATTGGATCACAGCCACCAGCAGGATCATGACCAGAAGCAGGCTGGATTCCCGGCTGCGCAGGATGCCGCCCAGCTTATCGTTTTTCAGAAGTGTTTTATTCTTCACAGTCACACACTCCCTTCTGCCGTCACATGCTTGCTCATTGCCAGCTCCAGGATCTTCTCCTGAGTGGCCTCATCCCGGCTCAGCTCGCCGGTGACACGGCCCTCGCACATGACCACGATCCGGTCGGACATGCCCAAAATTTCCGGCATTTCCGAGGATATCATAATGATGGCGTAGCCACGCTGGGCCAGATCGCCCATGATCTCGTAAATGGCGGCTTTCGCGCCCACGTCCACGCCCTTGGTGGGTTCATCCAGAACCAGCACCTTAAAATCAGAGCCCAAGGCTTTCGCGACGACCACTTTCTGCTGGTTGCCGCCGGAAAGGGAGCTGGCCTTGTCGAAAACGGACACCGCTTTGGTATCCACCTGCTCCGCCAGATCCTTCGCTACCTGATTTTCTTTCTTTTCGTTCAGGAACAGGGCGGTGGTATACTTGCCCAGCTCCGTCAGGGTGATGTTCCGGCCAATGCCCCAATCCAGGATCAGACCTTCGATCTGCCGGTTTTCCGGAAGCAGGCCGATGCCCAGCTTCATAGCCTGAGTGGGATTCTTGACTTTGACTTCCTTGCCATCCAGATAAATCTTGCCGGAATTCAGCTTTTCCGCGCCGAAAATGGTCTGCACCACCTCGGTACGCCGGGCACCGACCAGACCGGTCAGGCCCAGGATCTCACCCTTGCGCACCGCAAAGGAAACATCCTTGAAATAGCCGGTACGGCTGAGGTTTTCCACCCGAAGCACCTCTTCGCCCAGCTCCACCTGGGGCTTGGGGAACAGGTCGTTGATCTCCCGACCAACCATGGCCTTAATGAGGTCGGCATTGGTGATGCCGTCCACATCGTAGGTGCCGATATAATTGGCATCCCGGAACACAGTGACCCGGGTAGCCAGGGCGTACATATCCTCAAACCGGTGGGAAATGAAGATGATGGATTTGCCCTCGTCCCGGAGCTTACGGGTGATGCGATACAGCTCCTCCGACTCCCGCTTGGTAAGCGCGGCGGTGGGCTCATCCATGATGATGATCTTCGCATTCACAGACAGTGCCTTTGCGATCTCCACCATCTGCTGCTGAGCAACAGACAAATTGCCCATCAGGGCCCGGGAATCGAAATCGGCGTTCAGCTCCTGCAGGAGCTTGTCTGCCTCGTCATACATTTCCTTCCACTGCACCACGCCGAAACGCTTTTTCAGGTGGCCGGTGAAGATGTTTTCCGCCACACTCAGATGAGGATAGGCGGTTACATGCTGATAGATGGCGGCGATGCCTGCCTTTTGGGCATCCCGGGTACTCTTGAAATGCACAGGCTTTCCGTAGAGCAGCATTTCGCCCTCTTCCGCCCGGTGCACACCCATGATCACCTTGATGAACGTGGATTTACCGGCACCGTTTTCGCCCATCAGGGCATGAATTTCTCCCGGACGCAGGTCAAACTGAACCTTGTTCAGCGCCTTGACACCGGGGAAGATTTTTGTAATATTTCGCAGTTGCAATATCGGTTCGGACATTTACCGTTCCCCTCCCTTGACAGTGCCCGATTAATGGGGAGCACTTGTCCGTCTAGTTTCACAAAAAATATCTAAATTTTTGTATGATTCGCTAATTTTTGTCATTTATTACCTACGACACTAGGAATTTTTAGAGCGTATATGTATAATATCACTAAACCGCCACAAATGCAACTATTTTTTATATTTTTATTGGAGGAACATTTATGGAACGCTACGCATGGAAAGCAACCGTACTGCCGGGCAAGCTGGAAGAATATATCCGCCGCCATGATAACATCTGGCCGGAGATGAAAGAGGTTCTGGCCGCCGCCGGCATCCGCAATTACACCATCTGGAATGTGGGCAACGAGCTGTTCGGCTATTATGAGTGCGACAGCGTGGAATTTGCTGCGAAGGTGCAGGCCGAGAGCCCGGTGGTTGACCGCTGGAACGAGTACATGAAAGATGTCATGGTCATGGAAATGGATCCCGTCACCGGCGCACAACCCCTGATGAAGCAGGTATTTTTCTTTGGATAAAAAACTTTTCACCTAAACACTCGTTTGTTCCGACGCACCATCCCACCTCGTATGTCATTGCGAGGAGCCCCGAAGGGGTGACGTGGCAATCTCCTGGTAGAACCTGCCGAATTGCCACATTGTACCGGGAGATTCCCACGGCCCGTTGGGCCTCGGAATGACATGACTGTGATATTTTGCGTTGATCCGTGTTTCCGCTTCTCTTGACATCTCCCCAATTTTCCGCTATAATAACCCCAACTTCATAGGACAGTTCGCAACCATCCTGTCTTGAAACAAAACTAGGGATCTTGATGGGCGCATTGCGCCCATTTTCTTTGGGTGCGACTGCGCCCATTTTCTATTTTCAGGAGAACACTATGCGAAAAAACACCCGTCACCTTGTCCATTGCGCCATGATCGCCGCGCTGTACATGGTGCTGACCCATCTGCAAAATCTGCTGATCCCTGGCTCTGCCTCTTTTGCAATTCAGTTCCGGGCATCGGAAGCGCTGTGCGTTCTGGCATTTTTTACCCCGGCAGCCATCCCCGGGCTGACCTTGGGAACCTTGCTGTTCAATATCTCTACAAATGCCCTGCCATTGGATTTTTTGATGGGCAGTGCAGCAACCTTTCTCGCGGCAATTTCCATGCGCGGATGCCGGAACATCACCATCAAAGGCTATCCCCTTTTGGGTCTGCTGATGCCGGCGCTGTGGAACGGACTGATCATCGGCTGGGAATTGGCGGTGATCATAGGCGGCGGATTTTGGTATAACGCCATCACCGTGGCCATCGGCGAGCTGGGCGTGCTTCTGACTCTGGGCAGCGCCCTGTATTACGCCCTGCGCCTGCGGAATTTGGACAAAAAACTGTTTTCATAAGAAAAACCGGCCCTTTCGGGCCGGTTTTTTAACTGTTTTGAAGCTGTTGCTTGTTATACTGCAAGGTATACAGATGATAATATTTGCCCTTCCGCTGCAGCAGCTCCTGGTGGTTGCCCTGCTCTACGATCTGGCCGTGGGACAGCAAAATGATGTTGTCCGCGTGCTGGATGGTGGACAGACGGTGGGCAACGATGAGCATGGTGCCGATGTTTTTCATCTTTTCCAGAGAGTCCTGGATCAACAGCTCTGTTTCCGTGTCGATGTTGGCAGTTGCCTCGTCCAGGATCATCACGCTGGGCTTGTGGATGATGGTCCGGGCAAAGCTCAGAAGCTGCCGCTGACCGGCGGAGAAGTTGTTGCCCCGCTCACGCACCGGCTCGTCCAGTCCCTTTTCCAGTCGGTTGATAAAGGAATCAGCGTTGACGTACCGGCAGGCTTCCATGACTTCCTCATCGGAAATACCCTCTTTTCGCAGGAGGATGTTGCTGCGGATGTCGCCGGAGAATAGGAATACATCCTGGAGCATCTGTCCGAAATGACTGCGCAGGGAGGCAATTTTGATCTTCCGGATGTCGATGCCGTCAATCAGAATTTGTCCCTTTTGGATGTCGTAATTGCGGCAGATCAGGCTGAGAATCGTGGTCTTACCGGAGCCGGTAGAGCCCACAAAGGCCACGGTCTGCTTGGGATCGATGTGGAAGCTGACCCCTTTGAGCACCCATTCGTCGGGCACATAGGAGAACCACACATCCTTGAATTCGATCTCGCCCCGGATATTTTCCAGCTCAATGGCATCCGGATCGTCCACCACTTTGGGCTTCATGTCCAGAATGGTGAAGATCTTTTCCGCGGAGGCAAAGCTGCGCTGGAGCATATCAAACTGCTCCGCCAGGGTCTGGATGGGGTTAAAGAACCGGGAGATATAGCCGTAGAAGGTGACCACCGTTGCGCTGTCGATGATCTGACCCATAAAAGAGGTCTGCTGGATATATCCCTTTGCGCTGAAATAGAACAGGCAAAGCTGGCTGGACACAAACAGCATATACACCATGGGCCGGAAAATGCCGAACACATACATCCGGTTGAACTTTGCCTTCATCAGCTTGCGGCTGCGCAGGGCAAAGGCATCCATTTTTTCTGCTTCCCGGTTGAAGATCTGAGTAATTTTCATACCGGAGAGATTTTCGGACAGATAGGTATTGATGTCCGTAGTGGCATTACTCACCTGCCGGTGCACCCGACGGGAGAACTGACGGAAAATAATGGTGAACAGCACCACGAAAGGCACAAAGCACAGCACCATCAGGGTCAGGGCGTAGTTGACCAGCAGCATGGCGACCAGAATGCCCACAACCACCATAGAGTTCTTCGCCAGGGTCACCAGAATGTTGGTAAACATATAGGAAATGGCGTTGGGATCGTTGGTGACACGGGTCACCAGCTTACCCACGGGGATGTTGTTCAGCTGCTCATGGCTCAGCTCCTCCGCCCGGGTAAACACATCCAGACGGATCTGGGACAGAATTTTCTGTCCGGTTTTTTGCAAGATCATGGCCTGGAAATAGGTGCAGATCAAAGAAACCGCCAAAATTCCGGCATACACGCCCACCAGGGTAAAGAGCTGGCTTAATTCAAAGCCGTCCTGCTGGACCAGCTTGGTAAGGCTGCCCATGAGCAGAGGGGAAACCACCTCAAACACGATGGAAAACAGCATAACGAAAAAGACCAGTACGAAGCTCTTCCAATAGGGCTTTGCATAGCGCAGAAGCCGGGTGATGATCTCCTTGTCGGACATTTTCCGATCCCGGTCGGTCATATCTTCCTTTTGCCGGCGCAAAATGGCGTAGGCGACCAGGAAGAAGGTGGTGAACAGGCCGATGATGCCGCCCACGATCAGAACGGGTAAATACTCACGCATCGCCGTTACCTCCTTCCGCCTCTTCCAGCCGTTGCAGGTCTACCATTTTACGGTATTCGGCATTGTTTTCATACAGCTCCTCGTGACTGCCGACCGCCGCCAGCGCACCATCGTCAATGAACAGGATCTTGTCCATTTTCTCGATGGTGGAAATCCGGTGGGCGATGAGGATGGTGGTGCGGCCCGCGCGGGTCTGCCGCAGATTGGAAAGGATGGTGGTCTCGGTCTTGGTATCCACCGCGGAAACAGAGTCGTCCAGAATCAGGATGGGCGCATCCTTCATCAGCGCCCGGGCAATGGAAATTCGCTGCTTCTGGCCGCCGGAGACGGTCACGCCCCGTTCGCCCAGAACCGTTTCGTAGCCCTGACCAAATTCCGAAATATTGCTGTGAATGTCGGCAAGCTTTGCCGCATCGGTCACAGCCGCGAGGTCATGCTTGTCCACCCCGAAAGCGATGTTGTTTTCGATGGTATCAGAGAAAAGGAAATTGTCCTGGGGCACATAGGCGCAGCCCTCCCGGACGGAGCGGATGGAAACCTCGTTCACATCCTTCCCGTCGATAAACACCGTGCCGTCGGGCACATTGTAGGTACGCAGGATCAGATCCACCAGGGTGGTCTTGCCGGAGCCGGTCTTACCCACCAGGCCCACATTTTCTCCGGCGTTGATGGTAAAGGAAACATTCTTCAAGGCATCAAATTCCCCGTCGGGATAGCGGAATGTGAGGTTTCTGAATTCAATATTGCCCTTGATGTCCGTCAGATCCGTCACGCCGGGCTTGTCCTTCACATGGACGGGGGCATCCAGCAGCTCTGCCAGACGGTTCATGGAAGCCTTGCCCCGGGAGGTCATGTCGATCAGCTCGGAAACCGCCATCACAGGCCAAATCACAGCGTTGAAATAGCCGATAAATTCCATCAGCTGACCGCCGGTGAACTCGCCACAGTAGACTAGATAACCGCCGTAGCCCAAAATAATGCAAATGACGCTTTCCACGAACATGGTCACCAGCACCCGGAAGGTGACGGAGATCTTGGTGTGGTCGATGTTGGTTTTCTCGTTTTCCACATTCAGCTTCTTAAATGCCCACAGCTCCTTGGCTTCCTTGACGAAGGCCTTGATCACCGCAATGCCGGAGAAGCTCTCCTGAGAGAAATCGGACAGCTTGGAAAATGCCTCCTGACGGGCGTCCCATTTGTCCGTCATCCGCTTGCCAACAATGGTGGCGGATGCCATCAAAAAGCCCATGGGGATCAGGCACAGCAGGGTCATTGTGGGGCTCATGCGGAGCATATCGTTGATTGCCAGCACACCCAGCAAAAGGGCATCGAAGAACATCATGATACCCCAGCCGAAACATTCCTGCACCGTGTCCAGATCGTTGGTATACAGGCTCATCAGGTCGCCTACCTTGTTCACCTGGTAATATTCCCGGCTCAGATTTTTGGAATGGTCGAACATGCGGTTGCGAAGATCCGCTTCCAGTCTGACGGCGGAACCGAAGAAGCAGAGCCGCCACAGAAAACGGCCGCAGATCATGGCCAGAATGATCTTGACCATGGGCAGGCAGATACCGTCCAGCACATAGTCCATGTCAAAGGGGAGCACCGTGCCGTCTGCTTGCAGAACGGTGCCGGATTTCATGCCGTCGATCACCGCGCCGTAGAGCTTGGGGATCTCCAATTGCAGATAGTCCACCGCCACCAACGCCAGCAGACCCAGCAGCAGCATGGGGGCGTATTTCCAATAGTATCGGTTGATGTGTTTGCCGAATATCATTTTTCTCACCTCTATACACGGAAAGTCCTCTTATTATAGCACGCCTTATTTTTTTTGCAATCGTTTATTAAAAAAACCTTCCCCCGGAGGGGAAGGCTTTATCTTGGTTCTGTTACAGCTCTTCCAGATACCGCACGCCATTGATGGCGCGGATCTTTTCCATCAGGTCGCTGTGATCGCACCGCTTTTGGGCTTTCAGCGTAGCGATCAGGCCACGGCTGTTGCTCTCCGCTGTGCTTTGCTCTATCTGAACATTGCTGATCTCCAATTCCAGTTCACGCAGCTTGCTGATAAAATAACCCATGGTAGTGCCGTCTGCCAGCTCCACATAGATCTCCACCGCCCGGGTCTTGCTGTGCAAATTATCATCCCAGCGCTGCAGCAGAGTCATGACTACAAAAATGGCAAATCCTGCAATCAAAGCAGCTTCATAGAAGCCCACGCCCAGGGCCAGACCCACACCGGCAGCGGACCAAAGTCCCGCCGCGGTGGTCAGACCCTTGATCCGGTTATACCGGGTGACTACGATGGTACCTGCGCCCAAAAAGCCGATGCCGCTGACCACCTGTGCGCCCAAACGCATGGGATCACCGGTCTGTGTGACCTGGAACAGGTATTGATTGGTCAGCATGACCAGGCACGCGCCCACGCATACCAGCATGTATGTACGCATACCTGCCGGTCTGTGTTTCAGTCCGCGCTCCAAGCCCAGAGCGCCGCCGCAAAGCACTGCAACCACGATCCGAAGTGCAACCGCAAGATAAGTTACTTCCCGATATTCCATATTTCACACTCCTTGATATTTGATGATTTCCAAAAGCCCGCGCCACTACCTTCCCCCGGGGGGGGAAGGTGCCGAACGAATGTGAGGCGGAAGAGGAATGCGGGCAGTAATCTGATTGTTTTTCCGTTCTGTCGCGCTTCCGCAAACATCCGTCTTTTCGCCATTCCTCACCCGTCTTTGAATTCGCTAACAGCGAATTCAAATCCACCCCCCCGGGGGAGGGTATTATCGGTGCGGCACTCTCTTGGAGAAGTATATATTATATCAAAACAGTGTCTTTTTTACAATGAACGCATTAGCAGATTTTTTCCTCTGCATTTTGTGGGAATTGCCCAATGATCAGGGTTCAATGCCAAAAACAAACCGGGTCTCGCTGTGATATTTCTCCCCGGCGGGGACGATGGGCTGGGGCCATTGGGGATAATTCAGGGCGTTGGGGTAGAACTGGGTCTCCAGACACACGCCGCTGCGGCGGCAGTAGGACACCCCATCCTTGCCGATCTCGCCACTGAGATAGTTGCCGGAATACAGCTGCATACCGGGACAATCGGTGCTCACCGCCATGGTGCGTCCGGAGTCCGGGTCGGACAAAATGGCGCAGGGGTTGGCAAACACCTCAAAATTATGGTCGTAACCCCCTTGCAGACGCAGGGGCTCCTCGTCCAGATCGATATCCCGGCCGATGGCCTTGGGGGTGCGGAAATCCATAGCCGTGCCCTCCACGCTCCGCTTTTCCCCGGTAGGAATACTCTCCGCATCCGAGGGGGTGAAGAACCGGGCAGGCATGGTCAAGATCTGATCCATGGCCTTTTCCGGACGGTCATGTCCGGCCAGATTGAAATAGCTGTGGTTGGTAAAATTGAACACGGAGTCCCGGTCACAGATGCCGGAGTAGGTGATACGCAGGGTGTTGCCCTGCTCCAGGGTGTAGGTCACACGGATGTGGGCATTGCCGGGGAAGCCCTGGTCGCCGTCCGGGCTTTCCAGACTGAAGGTGATGGCGTTTTCCGTCAGACTGTCCACATTCCAGATCCGCCGCTTGAAAAAGTCCGGACCGCTGTGGAGATTGTTCTTTCCCTTGTCGTTGCGTTCCAGCTGATAGTGCTTTCCGTTCAGGGTAAAGGCCGCGCCGCCGATGCGGTTGCAGTTCCGGCCCACAACAGCGCCCAAAAATCTGCCGCCCTCCCAGTATTTTTCCGGGGTATCGAAACCCAGCACCACATCCGCCAGCTTGCCGTTACGGTCCGGGACGAACAGTCTGTGGATCATTGCGCCCATGTCGGACAGCACCGCTGTCATTTTTCCGTTTTGAATGGTATATAGGTAAGCTTTTTTGCCGTCGGGCAAAATACCGAAAAATTCGCTCATTTTCATTTCTCCTTACTTGGCAGTTGCCTTATTATACGATAATTATACCCGTTTTTCAATGGATATTTCTTAAATTTTTCCAAATTTCTCCTTTTTTGTCGGAATGCCTACCGAAAAATAAAAACACAGTATCTAGCGATTTGGTACTTGCAAAAAACACAAGATGTAGTATAATGAGTCGTGCACGACGCAATTTTTTGCATAACATTTTTGTTTTTGTATGTCATCGCGAGGCCCAACGGGCCGTGGCGATCTCCCGGTACAATGTGGCAATTCGGTAAATATCACCGGGAGATTGCCACGTCGGACTTCGTCCTCCTCGCAATGACACGCTGTAACATTTTGCAACTACCGGAGGAAACCATATGAAGATCATCAAAAGAAACGGTGCGGAAGTGTCCTTTGACATTGAAAAGATCATCACCGCCATCACCAAGGCCAACGAGGCAACGGAGGAAAAGGTGCGCATGACCCCCCTGCAGATCCGCCGCATCGCCATGCAGGTGGAGATCGCCTGCGAGGAAATGGGCCGCAGTCCCGCCGTGGAGGAGATCCAGGACCTGGTGGAAAAGGCCATCATGGCCCACGGCGCATACGAGGTGGCGAAATGCTACATCACCTATCGCTATAACCGCAGTCTGCTGCGTCAGGCCAACACCACCGACGACCGGATCCTGACCCTCATCGAGTCCAACAACGAGGAAGTCAAGCAGGAAAACGCCAACAAGAACCCCACCATCAACGCCGTTCAGCGTGACTACATGGCCGGTGAGGTGAGCAAGGACATCGCCACCAGAATTCTGCTGCCCCAGGACATCGTTGCCGCACACGAGGCCGGCATCATCCACTTCCACGATGCGGACTACTATGCCCAGCATATGCACAACTGCGATCTGGTGAACCTGGAGGATATGCTGCAAAACGGCACTGTCATTTCCGGCACCATGATCGAAAAGCCCCATTCCTTCTCCACCGCCTGCAACATCGCCACCCAGATCATCGCCCAGGTGGCCTCCAACCAGTACGGCGGTCAGTCCATTTCCCTGACCCATCTGGCGCCTTTTGTCCAGGTCAGCCGGGAGAAGATCCGCAAAGCTGTGGAAAAGGAGCTGGAAATTTACGGTGCGAATGTGTCGGAGGACGCCATCGCCAAGGTGGTGGAGGAGCGTCTGCGCGATGAGATCAAAAAGGGCGTGCAGACCATCCAGTATCAGGTGGTCACCCTGATGACCACCAACGGACAGGCCCCCTTTATCACCGTCTATATGTACCTGAACGAGGCCCGGAACGAGCAGGAAAAGAAGGATCTTGCCCTGATCATTGAAGAAGCCCTCCGCCAGCGCATTGAGGGCGTGAAAAACGAAAAGGGCGCGTGGATCACTCCCGCGTTCCCCAAGCTGATCTATGTTTTGGAAGAGGACAATGTCCGTGAGGGCACGCCCTACTGGTATCTGACCCGGCTGGCCGCCGCCTGCACCGCCAAGCGGATGGTGCCGGACTACATCAGTGAAAAGAAGATGTTGGAATTGAAGGGCGATGTGTATGTGTGCATGGGCTGCCGTTCCTTCCTCACTCCCGACCGGTTTACCGAGGCCGGCGTGGGCAACATCGCCAATGCCGGCAACTACGAGCCGGGCAAGCACAAATATTACGGCCGGTTCAATCAGGGCGTGGTCACTATCAATCTGGTGGACGTGGCTCTGTCCTCCGGACGGGATATGGACAAATTCTGGCAGATCTTTGACGAGCGTCTGGAGCTGTGCTACCGGGGTCTTTTGTGCCGCCACGAACGGCTGAAGGGCACGCTGTCCGATGCCGCCCCCATTCTGTGGCAGTACGGCGCGCTGGCCCGACTGGAAAAGGGCGAAACCATCGATAAGCTGCTCTACGGCGGTTATTCCACCATTTCTCTGGGCTACGCCGGCCTGTACGAGTGCGTCAAGTACATGACGGGCAAATCCCACACCGACCCGGAGGCAAAGCCCTTTGCCCTGCAGGTGATGCAGCACATGAACGATGCTTGTAAGGGCTGGAAGGAGAAGCACAATATCGACTTCTCCCTCTACGGCACGCCCCTGGAGTCCACCACCTACAAGTTCGCCAAGTGCCTGCAAAAGCGGTTCGGCATCATCCCCGGCATCACCGACCGCAACTACATCACCAACTCCTACCATGTCCATGTGACGGAGGAGATCGACGCCTTCACAAAGCTGCGTTTTGAAGCTGACTTCCAGCAGCTGTCCCCCGGCGGCGCCATCTCCTATGTGGAAGTGCCCAATATGCAGCAAAATCTGGACGCGGTGCTGGAGCTGATGCAGTTCATGTACGAGAACATCATGTACGCCGAGCTGAACACCAAGTCGGATTTCTGCCAGGAATGCGGCTATAACGGAGAAATCCAGATCCGGGAAGATGACGGCAAGCTGATCTGGGTCTGCCCCCAGTGCGGCAACACGGATCAGAGCAAAATGAATGTGGCCCGGCGCACCTGCGGCTACATCGGCACCCAGTATTGGAACCAGGGACGCACCCAGGAGATCAAAGACCGGGTACTGCATCTGTAATACGTACATACCCTCCCCCTCGGGGGAGGGTTTCTTTTTATTGTTTACAAATAGTTTAATAATTACTCTTGACAATCACGTAACCATATGATATTATCAAATCACCACATAAAAAGGAGGTACCCCCAATGGAGTGGAACATCCCCGGCACAGTCTTGTCCATCCCCATGGATGAGGCAGATCAAGCACAAAAAAACTTTGAATCCATGTTTTTAGGTGGCGGAATGGTGCTCAGCCAGGTGGCTGCGGTCACAGGTCTGGAACCCTACACCATCCAAAACTGGGTCAAGCGGGGTTTTTTAACAAAACCCGTGGCGAAAAAGTACACCTTGCGTCAACTTTGCCGCATCATCAACATCAATATGCTGAAAGACGCCCTGCAAATGGAGCAGATCGTCAGCCTGATGACCTACATCAACGGTAATCTGGACGATGAGACCGACGACCTCATTGACGACAGCCAGCTCTATTTTCTGTTTTTGCGGTTGGCGGTGCATCACCGCAAAATGAACGACCCGGACGGGCGGGATGCCTACATCCGGCAGGTTCTGGCAGATTATGCGGAGCCCGTCCCCGGTGCCCGGGATCGGGTGGAAAAAGTTTTGAAAGTCATGCTCACCGCCTGGGCGGCGTCCACGATGCGCCAGCAGGCCATTACCATGGCGGCAGAACTAAAAAACGATTAAAATTCTGAAAGGAGAACAATATGATAAACGGTACATACAGGTTTTCTTTTACCTCAAAAAATCCCCCAAATTTTAAAAAGATCCGCAACATTGTCCTTTGGAGTCTGCTGGGTATTTTCGTCCTGGTGGGCGTGCTGACAAGCTTCTACACCGTAGACGACAAACAGCAGGCGGTGGTGACCACATTCGGAAAAGTCACCGACATCACCGAACCCGGTCTGCATTTCAAAGTCCCCTTCGGCATCCAGCAGGCCCATAAAGTGGACATAAACGTTTACCAAAAAATCGAGCTGGGCTATGTGACCAACGCAGACGGCTCCACCACCACTGTGGATGACGAAAGCTCCATGATCACCGGCGACTACAACATCGTCAATGTGGACTTCTTCGTGGAATACAAGATCTCCGACCCGGTGCAGTATCTGTTTTCTTCCAACGATCCGGCGCTGATTTTGAAAAATCTGATCCAGAGTCAGGTTCGTAACGTGGTGGGTTCGTCCACCGTGGACGCTGTGCTCACCGACGGCAAGGAGAATATTCAGTTACAGGTCAAGGAACTGGTTTCCGATATCCTGACAGAATATGATGTGGGTCTGACCCTCATTGATGTACGCATCCAGGATGCGGAACCGCCTACGATTGCTGTTGTGGAGGCGTTTAAGGCTGTGGAAACCGCCAAGCAGAACGCGGAAGCTGTGCTCAACGACGCCAAGGCCTACCAAAACGCCAAACTCCCCGAGGCAGAGGCCCAGGCGGACAAACTTCTGCAAAATGCTGAGTATTTGAAGCAAAAGCGTATCAACGAGGCCACGGAAGCAGTGGCTATGTTCAATGCCATGTACGAGGAGTATAAGCAAAATCCCGGCATCACCCGCTCCCGGATGTATTATGAAACCATTTCCCAGATTCTGCCCGACGTAAAGGTATTTATCAACACCGGCGACAGCAATTCCATGAATATGCTGCTGCCCCTGGAATCCATCGTAGGAGGTAACTGATATGAAAAAAACAATTTGGATCAGCATTGTTGCATTGGTGCTGGTGATCGTTGCCTTTTCTTCTGTTTATACTGTCAAGGAAAATGAGTACGCCTGTACCTTCCGGTTTTCCGAGATCGTCAACACGCAAACTCAGTCCGGCCTGCACTTTAAGATCCCCTTTATCGACTCGGTAAAGTACTTCTCCAAGGCCACGCAGCTGTATGACATCCCGCCCTCTGCGGTGATCACTTCCGACAAGCAGAACATGACTGTGGACTGCTACATTCTGTGGAATATCAACGATCCCCAGCAGTTCTACCGGGCATTGGGTACCACATCCGTTGCTGAGGAGCGTTTGGATGCCATCACCTATACCGCACTGAAAATTGCCCTGGGTAATTTGAAGCAATCCGACATCATCAACATGAATGACGGCGGCGAACGTAACGACATTTATGAATCCATCACCTCCACCGTCAACGAACAGGCTCAGGTCTACGGCATTGAAGTGGAAGACGTGAAGATCAAGCGGTTTGACCTGCCGGAATCCAACCAGAACGCGGTTTACACCCGTATGATCTCCGAGCGGAATCAGATGGCAGAAAAATATACCGCCAACGGTAATTTTGAAGCGTCCAAGATCGTCAATGACGTGGATAAGCAGGTGAACATCATGGTCTCCAACGCGGAAGCTGAGGCGGCTGTGCTGGAAGCCGAAGGCGAGGCAGAATACATGCGTCTGCTGGCCGAGGCCTACAATTCCAAGGATAAGCAGGAATTTTATGAATTCATTCTTGCCCTGGATGCATTGAAAGCCAGCCTCACCGGCGAAGAAAAGACCATCATTCTGGATCAGAATTCGGATCTTGCTCAAATCCTCATGGGTGCGGACAAATAAGAAAAGGAAAGAAAACCTGCACAGGGAAACCTGTGCAGGTTTTTATTGACAAAATCCGCAATTTGTACCATAATAACCCGGGCGAAGAAAGAAGGAATGGTATGAAAATATCCCATTTGATTCACATATGTGCGGATTTTGTCAGAAAAAACGTGGTGATGGTGGTGGCCATGGTGGCTGCGGCGATCACCTGTCTGATCGTTCCGCCGGACAAGGCATACCTGGACTATTTTGACCTGAAAACCCTGACCTGCCTGTTTTGCGTGCTGGCGGTGGTGTGCGCCCTGAAAAATATCCGCTTTTTCTATATTTTGGCGCAGAAGATCGTCCGGGTCTTCAAAAATGCCCGGCTGAGCATTTTGGCGCTGGTGTACATCACCTTTATCGGCTCCATGCTCATTGCCAACGACATGGCACTTTTGACATTCCTGCCCCTGGGACTGTTTGTTCTGTCCACTACCGGCAAGGGAAAATACATGGCGTTTACCTTTATCATGCAGAATATTGCCGCCAATCTGGGCGGTATGCTTACCCCTTTCGGCAATCCCCAGAATTTGTACCTGTACACCAAGTTTGCCATTCCAAACCTGGAATTTATGCTGATCATGGCACCGCCGTTTATCCTGGCCGTGGTGATGATCACCATATGCTGTCTGATTTTTGTCAAACCCGAGCCTCTGGAACTGGCCGCTCAGCCGGCGTACCTGCCCAAAGGGCGGACAGCGGTGTATCTGGCGCTGTTTGCCTTGGCCATCGCCATCGTTTTCCGTGGCATCCCCTACTGGATCGGTTTGATCGTCATTCCGGCGGTGCTGATATTTATAGATAGAGAAGCACTGAAAATGGTGGACTATCCGCTTTTGCTAACCTTCGTATTTTTCTTCATTTTCTCCGGAAATATGGCACGGATCGATGTCGTGCGAAATCTCTTCTCCATGCTGCTGGAAAAAAGCACGCTGCTGTTTTCTGTGCTTTCCTGTCAGATTATCAGCAACGTGCCGTCGGCCATTTTGCTGTCCCAGTTCACCCAGAATTATAAGGAGCTTCTGCTGGGCGTGAACATCGGCGGCGTGGGTACGCTGATCGCATCCCTGGCAAGCCTGATCACATTCCGGGAGTACACCAAGGCTAACAAGGGCAAAACCCGGTACTATGTTCTGCTGTTTTCCGCATTTAACTTTGCGTTTTTGATCATCCTCGCGCTGTTCGAACTGGTGATCCTATAAAAGCCCCGCAAATTACATGTCATTGCGAACCAGTCCGCAGACTGGTGTGGCAATCATACCATAGTTTATGCCCTCGACGCCCCGTAAGAAGATTTTTCAGCAAAACGAAACGGGCTGTCGTGGGCGCCAGCCCCTACAATGACATATCAAAAACCGAGTGAGGACTGCTGTTACGCAATCGACACTCGGTTTTTTGTATCAATGGCTGTGAGCCGCGCCTTCCTGGATGTTCAGAATGTCGCCGTTCAGCTTGTTGACTACATAAGTCAGGGACTCACCGTCCGCGGTAATGTACACATTGTAGCAGACCTGCTTATCGTATACACCCTCATGAACATGGACGGAATCCACCTCATCGGAGCTGACTCCCAGATCCGCCAAAGCGATTTCCACGGCCTTTTCGCTGGTGATGCCCTGGGCTTGCTCGTCACAGGCAACAAGCATACCGCCCAAAATCGCCACCAGCAACAATACGGCAATACTCTTTTTTAACATAACCTTTGACCTCCCGTTTTATGGATATTGCATGATTATTATAGCACATGGTCTGCAAAAAACAATACCTGCCGTTAAAAACAGCAGGCATTGTTCCTTCCGGGCGGCCATTGGCCGCCCCGATTCGTTTTTTTTAGTCCCGTTCCTTTTCGGATTTTAAGATCTCGCCGGTCTCGGCATGAATTTCGTATTCATACTCATAAGCGCCGGCTTCAAAATCCACTTCGTAATGCACAACGCCCCGTTCCTTGTCCAGTTCCACATCCGGATCCCGGATCTGCTCCTTGGTCAGCCCGGCGTGGGTAAGGGCAATGTTCAGCGCCTCTTCCTTTGTCAGCCGCTTTGCTGTCTCGGTGTCGGCGGGCTTTGTGGGAGTGGGGGTGGTGGGCGTGGGAGTCACAGGCGTGGTGACGGGCTCTTCCTTTTTCAGAATTTCCCCGGTCTCAGCATGGATCTCGTAATCGTAATCCTTGCCGTCCTTTTCAAAATCCACATCGTAGTGCAGATCCCCCTTGTCCCGGTCCGGTTCAACTTCCAGATCATAGATCTCCTGCCGGGTCAGCCCGGCATCGGACAGGGCAATTTCCAATGCCTCGTCCCGGGTAATGGAGGATGGCTCCGTGGCCGGTGCAGATTCAGGGGTCGGTGTGTGCTGTGCGGCAAGTACGCTCTGACAGCCGGCAAAAAGCGGCAGGAGGAGCGCAAATACCAACACAAGGGCAATTTGTTTTTTCATAGCGTTTCTCCTTTCAATATGTCGGTTATCAAAAAAACAGGGAAGCCCTGAGGCTTCCCTGTAATTCATTTTGGGATAGGAAGCCTTACGGTTTTCTATTCCGGGCATTGTCAGCCGTTAGGCCGACTTGAGGTTATTTTTTGTTGGCAATGTTCTTCCGGATATGCTCCGCGAAGGCGGGATTCAACGCCGCAATTTTCTTGATCGTGCGTTGCTGGGGATTCTTTTGGTAGGTGGCAACGGCGGTGTTGAGATCCTGGGCGATAGCCGTCTCCAAATTGTTGTCCTCGATCTGCTTCCACCATTTCTTGAACGCTTTGTTGTTGCTGATCTGCTTGCCCCAGATGGCAAAAACCACACCGATCACGAGCAAAATCACAGCCAACTCAGCGTCCTCTGAGAAGCTGACAATGCCTGCCATAGCCATAGCACAGCCAAAAATACTCAAAACAGACGCTAAAAAGGAATTTTTATACCAAAAAATCATGGGTAATACCTCCACAAATGAATATGCCATAATCATACAATATTTGACAGAGGTGTGCAAGCGTTTTTTATAAATTGGCAGAAGAGAGGAAAAAACTTATCTTTTACTTGAAATACCGCTCCAGCAGGCCCTTCAGAGCCAGGCCGTGACGGGCTTCGTCCCGGGCCATCTCATGGACAGTATCATGGATAGCATCCAGGCCATTCTGCTTAGCGCACTTGGCCAGGTCGAACTTGCCGGCGGTTGCGCCGAACTCGCAGTCCACACGCCATGCCAGGTTGTCCTTGGTGGTGGCCTTCATGTTGGGCTCCAGATCCTCGCCCAGCAGTTCTGCGAACTTGGCAGCGTGCTCAGCTTCTTCGTAAGCAGCCTTCTCCCAGTACAGACCGATCTCAGGATAGCCCTCACGGTGTGCGATGCGGGCCATGCACAGGTACATACCCACCTCGGCGCACTCGCCGTTGAAGTTGGCCATCAGCTGCTCGAAGATGAACTTCTTGTCCTCTTCGGAGATGTCGGGGTTGTTCTTAACGGTCTTAGCGTAAACGCCGTACTCGTGCTCAGCGGCCAGCTTGCCTTCTTCCATCACCTTGAACTTGGTGCCGGGAACCTTACAAACGGGGCAGACAAAGCCTTCGGGCATAACTTCTGCTTCGTGGACATAACCGCAAACGGGACATACAAACTTCTTCATAATATTTTCCTCCAAATAATAATTTAGTTATTCATGTTTTAAGCGGCGCAGCCGCTGTACCTTCCCCCGAGGGGAAGGTGGATTGTAAATTGCCCTTCGGCAATTTACAAGACGGAAGAGGAATACGGGCGGTAATCTAAGACTTCTCGCACTGTGCAGACCCATTCCTATGTCGGTTCTGCCGCCATTCCTCTCCCGCCCCCTTCGGGGGCACCCTCCCCCCCGGGGGAGGGTTTTAAGCTTCCTCTTCGAACTGGTCGGGGCCGACGCCGCACAGAGGGCACTCGTAATCCTTAGGCAGCTCGTCGCCTTCGTATACATAACCGCAAACGGTGCAAACATACTTTTTCATACTGCTTCCTCCTTGTTTTGATTTTGGGAACATTCCCGGCACATACCGGTGAATGTGAGCTGGCAGCCGGAAATCTGACTGCCGGAATCTTTCTCTGCCGTGGCTGTCAAGCCGGGCAGATCGGGCATCCAGTCCAGGTCCTGTACGCATCCGCACTCAGTGCAGATGAAGTGGACATGGAAGTCCGGGTTTCCGTCAAACCGTTCCACACCCTTGACCGTTCCCACGCTGATGATCAGCCCCTGCTCCTTAAAAAGAGCCAGGTTGCGATACACCGTACCAAGGGACAGATCCGGGATCTTGGGCTTTAACTGGGCGTAGACCCAGTCGGCCGACGGATGAACTTTGGTTTCGCGCAGACAGGTCAGGATGGCTTCACGCTTGCGAAAACGCTTGTTGTTACGCTCCATGATGACCTCCTAAATAAGAATTATTCTTGTTTACAGGCACATCATAGCACAGCTTTTCCTATTTGTCAATAGGAATTATTCGCATTTAGAAAAATATTTTGAAATATTTTTTCATGTCATCGCGAGGGAGCACAGCGACCGTGGCGATCTCCCGGTACGATGTTCGTTACTGCAAAGCGTATCGATGAATTACACCAGGAGATTGCCACGTCGGGCTTCGCCCTCCTCGCAATGACATGCGAAATACGGAGTCTGTCCACAAAACGGACAAACATTGACAGCCCGGGAAATTTTATATATAATTGTATTGGCAAGGTCATACAATTTTCCGAAAGGAGTGGAACCCATGTCTGAACTTATCTGGTGCAAGGACCTGATCAAAAACTACGGTTCTGTCCCTGCGCTGAACGGCATCAATCTGACTCTGGAAAGCGGCAAGATCGTGGGTCTTCTGGGCCCCAACGGCTCCGGAAAAACCACCTTGATCAAGCTGCTGAACGGTCTGCTGACCCCCAGCAGAGGTCTGATCACCATCGACGGCAAGCTCATCGGCCCGAAAACCAAGGAGATGGTGGCCTATCTGCCGGACAACAGCTACCTGAACTCCTGGATGACTGTCAGGCAGATCGTGGCATATTTTGCCGATTTTTATGCAGATTTCCGCCCCGAGGTGGCCTACGAAATGCTGAATCGTCTGGGCATCGCCCCGGACAAAAAGCTGAAAAGCCTCTCTAAGGGCAATAAGGAAAAGGTTTGTCTGATTTTGGTGATGAGCCGGAACGCCCGGCTGTACATTCTGGACGAACCCATCGCCGGCGTGGATCCTGCCGCCCGGGACTATGTGATCTCCACCATCCTCAACAACTACAATCCCGAGGCGACGGTGCTGATTTCCACCCATCTGATCTCCGAGATCGAGCAGGTTTTGGACGAGGTGATCTTCCTGAAAGAGGGCAACATCGTTCTGCACAAGACCATGGACGAGATCCGGACCGAATACGGCAAGAGTGTTGACGAGCTGTTCCGGGAGGTGTTCAAATGGTAAAGAAACTGTTTAAGCACGAATTTCTCTCCTATGTCCGGGCGATGGGTATTGTGTACGGCATCCTGCTGACTATGGCCGTGGCGACCCGGATCATTTCCCTTTTTGAAAGCGACACCAACGCCTACTACATCATTCGTTCCTTCTCCAATATCACCTACATTGTATCCGCTGCGGCCACCATTGGCTTTGCCTTTGTAATGGGCATCGTCCGATTCTACAAAAATATGTTCTCCGCCGAGGGTTATCTGACCCACACCTTGCCGGTAACCGCCGGGCAGCATATTTTGGTAAAGGCCGTTTCCGCAGTTTGCGTGAACTGGGTTTCCATGATCGTAGCGCTGCTCTCCGTTTTCATTGCGCTGCCCTATGCGGAAATGAAGGAGACCTTGGACGGTTTCCTATACATTTTCGGTCAGCTTCTGGCGCTGGACAGTATGCAGAGCATCTGGGTCGGACTGGAATATTTTATTCTGCTGGTGCTTTCCTCGTTTTCCAGCGTTATGCTGTACTACGCCTGCATTTCCCTGGGTCAGCTGTCCAAAAAGAACCGCATCCTTGCGGCGGTGGGCGTGTATTTCGCCTACTACATCCTGTCCCAGATCGTTTCCACCGTTGTGACCATTATCCTGACAGCCCTGGCAAGCATGAGTGTGTATCTGTATGATATTCTTTTCTGGGTGGGAGAGCATCCAATGGAAGTTTACCACACCGTCATGTGGGTCATCATTGTGTTGACGTTCCTGTTTGTGGCGGCGGAATATCTTGTGATCCGCTGGGTACTTACCAAAAAACTCAATCTGGAATAACACTTCCCCGATCCGCCCAAAGAAATTTGGGCGGATTTTTCCGGGACAAAACCTGTTCTTGTGAACGTACGTACTTTCTTTCATAGAATGTCATTCCGAGGCCAAAGGCCGTGGGAAGCTCCTGCTTCAATCCACCGAACTGCTGAAGTTTTCCAAAGATTGTACCGGGAGATTGCCACGTCGCTACGCTCCTCGCAATGACATGCAAAGTACGATGGATTATACTATAACAATCACACGGATATTTATTGCATTTTCTTTACATTTGTGGTATATTTCCTTGTTGGAAAGAAACTATATCATAGATAGAATAAAAAGGAGCGCTTTTTATGGCGGCACAGGAAAAAATCCGCAATATAGCCATCATCGCCCACGTCGACCACGGCAAGACCACGCTGGTGGACGAGCTTTTGAAGCAGGGCGGTATTTATCGGGAAAATCAGGCGACCCAGGATCGGGTCATGGACTCCGGCGACCTGGAACGGGAGCGCGGCATCACCATTCTGGCGAAAAACACTTCCGTATATTATAAGGATACGAAGATCAACATCGTGGACACCCCCGGCCACGCCGACTTCGGCGGCGAGGTGGAGCGAATCCTGAAAATGGTCAACGGCGTTATCCTGCTGGTGGACGCCGCCGAAGGCCCCATGCCCCAGACCCGTTTCGTTCTGCAAAAGGCCTTGGAGCTGGGCCACAAGGTCATCGTGGCGGTGAATAAGGTGGACAAGCCGGATGCCCGTGTCCACGAAGTCATGGACGAGGTCCTGGAGCTTCTGCTGGAGCTGGAAGCCACCGATGAGCAGTTCAACTCTCCCACCGTTTTCTGCTCCGGCCGTCAGGGCACAGCCAGCTACTCCCCTGACGAGATGGGTAAGGATCTGACCCCCCTGTTCGAGACCATCGTCCAGTATATCGACCCCCCTCAGGGCGACGAAAACGCCCCCCTGCAGCTGCTGGTGTCCTCCATTGATTATAATGAATATGTGGGCCGCATCGCCGTGGGTCGTGTGGAGCAGGGTAAGATCAAGGTCAACCAGGAAGTGGTGATCTGCGACTTCCACAACCCCGAGATCAAGCAAAAGGGCAAGGTCGTTGCCCTGTATACCTTTGACGGTCTGGGCAAAGCCCCCGTTCAGGAGGCATCCGCCGGTGAGATCGTGGCTCTTTCCGGCATGGCGGACATCACCATCGGTCGGACGCTGTGCGACCCTCTGGATGTGCAGCCCCTGCCCTTCGTGAAGATCTCCGATCCCACCATCGAAATGACCTTCGCGGTCAACGACTCCCCCTTTGCGGGCAAGGAGGGCAAATTTGTCACCTCCCGGAATCTTCGTGACCGTCTGGAAAAGGAACTTTTGAAGGATGTCTCCCTCCATGTCACCGAGCAGGGAACGGATGCCTTCAATGTGGCAGGCCGGGGCGAAATGCACCTGTCCATCCTCATGGAGACCATGCGCCGGGAGGGCTTTGAATTCTCCGTTTCCACCCCCCGTGTGCTGACCAAGGAAATTGACGGCAAGATCTGCGAGCCCATCGAACGGATGGTGGCGGATGTGCCGGAAGAATGTATGGGCTCTGTCATCGAAAAAATGGGCCGCCGGAAAGGCGACCTGCTGAGCATGACCCCCATGGGCAATCGCTATCGTTTGGAATTTTTGGTGCCGTCCAGAGGTCTGTTTGGCTACCGGAACGAATTTTTGACCGACACCCGGGGCGAGGGCATTATGTCCTCCGTTCTTCACTCCTACGCACCCATGAAGGGCGAGATCGAACGCCGTCAGGTGGGCAGTCTGGTCTCCTTCGAGACCGGCGAAGCGGTGACCTACGGTCTGGCCGCCGCCCAGGAGCGGGGCGCGCTGTTCATCGGCCCCGGCACGCCGGTTTACGCCGGTATGGTAGTGGGCATTTGCAGCCGCAACGAGGATATGAATGTGAACGTCTGCAAGAAAAAGCAGCTGACCAACATGCGTGCCTCCGGCTCCGACGAGGCGCTGCGTCTGACCACGCCCCGGATCTTCTCTTTGGAGCAGTGTCTGGAATTTTTGGCAGACGACGAGCTGCTGGAATGTACCCCCAAGAGCCTGCGCATCCGCAAGCGAATCCTGGATCATTCCGAGCGCATGCGCCAGCTGATGAAGAAAAGACAGCAGGGCTAAGAAAGCTGTAGTTTAGGTATGTCATTCCGAGGCCCAACGGGCCGTGGGAATCTCCTGCTTCCATTCACCGAACATTGGAAATTTTCCAAGGATTGTACCGGGAGATTGCCACGTCACCGCCTTACGGCGGTTCCTCGCAATGACATACCAGGTGCGATAAAAACAGCACCGGCTGAGGAAATCCTCAGCCGGTGTTCGTTATTCTGCTGTTTCTTCTCGCAGGTAGCCATCTTTGTCGTATTTTTTCATCACCAGCACATTGATGGTAATGCAGGCAGCGGCCACCAAAACCAATTCAATGATCAGGCAGACTGCCGCGCCTATGGCAAGCGTCATAGTGCCGCAGCACTGCAAAATGATGCACACCACCAGCATGACCGGCGTGAGCACCACGCCCAGAATGGTCCAGATGATACCCGCCAGACGCTGGGTATACCGCCACGCTTCCAGACTGGCCATGCCCCACCAGAACCGGTAGCCAAGGCCGAAATTCGCCTCTGCCGGGGGGCGGTAACGGAACAAAAGCCCGAAGCCCAGCAGCATCAGCGGCCCGGCCAAAATCGCCAGCCAAAGGGCAAACTCGATCAGACCCACCACGGTGCCGATATTCGGCAGCAGTGCGCCCAGATTCATTTCACCAGCAGCAGTTCCCACGATAAAATCTCCTTACTTCTTCTCCAGGAAATGATTGATCTCCTGAATGAATCCGCCCACATCCTGGAATCGGCGATAGACGGATGCAAAACGAATGTACGCAACCTCATCCAGGGGTTTCAGGCGAGCCATGACCATTTCGCCCAGCTTGTCGGTGCTGACTTCCCGTTCCAGAGAGTTCTGGATGGCCTGCTCGATCTCCGTAGTGATCTTTTCCAGGTCGGAAAGGTCCACCTTCCGCTTGTCGCAGGCACGGACCATGGAATTGAGGATCTTGTTCCGGTCAAAGCTCTGACGGGTACCGTCCCGCTTGACCACGATAATGGGCAGGCTCTCCACCGTCTCGTAGGTGGTGAAGCGGCGCTGGCAGGCGATACACTCCCGACGGCGGCGAATGCTGTCGCCCTCTTCCGAACGGCGGGAATCCACCACTTTACTTTCTAAATCACCGCAAAAGGGACATCTCATAATTTTTGGCTCCCTTCCATTTATTATGGACTGATTATAGCAAAATACTTTGCCCCTGTCCAGTATTTTTTCTTGCTTTATAAGGCATTTACCGCTATGATTGTAGGGGACGGCCCCTGGACGTCCCGAAATACGACATAGCACAACGGGGCGTCGTAGGCGCCGCCCCCTACTATTTAAGGAGCAAATTATGAAAAAATCGAAACTTTTATGGATACTTTGGGCGGTGGCCTATGTGATCTGTACCGTCTGCGGCTTCCTTCCGGTGACGGAGGATGTCCTGTCCGGCCTGTTTATTTTGCTGAGTCTGGGCTTTTTCGTACCCCCGGCATTGCTGATTTTTGAAGCTGTGCAAAACAAAAACCGGAAAATTCTGCGTATTATCCGCAATCTCAGTATCATCAGTCTGGGGCTGACCCTGGTGACCATTTTGCTGAATTTTGCATCCATTCAGGCATCGGAAGCCTGGGGAACGGTACTGTACTGGCTGCTGATTTTAGTATCCACGCCCATGGTCTGCTCCCAGGTTTGGGTCATCGGCCTGTTCGGCTGGGCCTTGCTTCTGATGACCTGTCTGAATTACTTGAAGAGAAAATAAAAACCTTCCCCCTGGGGCAGTGCTCCGCGCAGCGGATTAAAAATCCGAATGCTTGCCGGGGGCAAGCATACCCTATCTAATAGGTGGCAAAAATCTTTGATTTTTGACGGATAAGGGGTAGTTCTGTTGCCCCTCATCCGTCTTTTTGCTTCGCAAAAATCCACCCTCCCCCAAGGGGGAGGGTCTTACTTTAATCCAGCATCTCCATAACCTTGCCGCAGCAGCGGGGGATGGTCTGGCCTTTTTCCACATGGAGGATTTTGTGGCAGATGGGGCAGTAAACATCCCCTTCCTTTTCTGCTTTCACGACGGAGATCAGGCCTTCTTTCAGTTCCATGGTATCCCTCCTTTGAGCGGATTATAGCATAAATAATCGGCCAATGCAACAAAGCCTTCTCCTTGAGGAGAAGGTGGCACGCCCATAGGCGTGACGGATGAGGTGATGTTGTAATACGACAATTACATTTTTACGGCTGCTTCGCAGCCTACACCTCATCAGGCAAAAATCAAAGATTTTTGCCAGCTATTTGCGTAGGTATGCTTGCCCCTGGCAAGCATTAGGATATTTATCCGCTGCGCGGAGCACCGCCCTCAAGGGGAAGCCTTTTATCTACGTAAACAATGCCTCAACGGATGCAAACGTATAGCCCATAGCTTTCCACTTGGTGAGTAATTCGTCCAGAATTTGGGCGTTGGTCTGGCTTGTGGAGTGCAAAAGCACCACCATACCGTTGTGGGATCGGGGCAGGAGCTTCGAAAAGGCGTACTCCGCCGTGGGCTGGGAATCGTTGTTCCAGTCCACATAAGCAAGGCTCCAAAAAACCGTCTTGTATCCCAATTTCTGCGCCATTTCCAGATTTTTCTGACTGTAAACCCCCTGGGGCGGGCGGTAGTATTTGGGCATATCCTGCCCGGTGATCTCCTTGTAGAGGGTCTCCACCCCCTCCAATTCCTTGCGGAACGCCTCCTCGGTGCTGATCTTGCTCATGTCCGGGTGGTGCATGGTGTGGTTGCCCACAATGTGCCCCTCGTCTGCCATCCGCCTGACCAGATCCGGGTGGGTCTGCATGTAGTTGCCCACCAAAAAGAACGCCGCCGGGACATTGTGTTTTTTCAGGATGTCCAGAATTTGGACGGTACAGCCGTTTTCGTAGCCGGCATCGAAGGTCAGATAGATCACCTTCTGAGTTGTGTCCCCCAGATAGGCCGCGTCCACCCGCGCCAATTCCCGGGGCGATGCCGGAGCGACGGGGGCGTAGCCCTCCTGACGGAAGCTCAGTCCCCAGGAGCCGGTGACGGTGTCGGTGATGCTTTTCACCAGCAGATGCCCGGCAAAGGCCAAGGCGGTGCAGATGGCCACCGCGATAAAAATCAAATCCCGTTTGCGCATAGTATCCCCTCCTGGGGGAGTGTATGCTGTAAATTCTCATGTATGTCATTCCGAGGGCCATAGCGAAGCGATTGTAAATCGCTATGATTGCCGGGGGCAATCATTCAATCGCTTACGGCCCGTGGGAATCTCCCGGTAATATCTATCGACAAACTTTGCAGTAACAAACATCGTACCGGGAGATTGCCACGTCGTGCTTTCGCACTCCTCGCAATGACATGAACGTGGAAAACACAAAACGGGAGTGGCAAATTGCCACTCCCGAATCAATTTTTCAAATTACACCATTGCGGCGGTGATGATGGCCATCTTGTAGACCTCGTCGGCGTTACAGCCACGGGACAGGTCATTGATGGGAGCAGCCAGACCCTGCAGAATGGGGCCGTAGGCCTCGAAGCCGCCCAGACGCTGTGCGATCTTGTAGCCGATGTTGCCGGCCTCGATGCAGGGGAAGATGAAGGTGTTTGCGTAGCCTGCAACGGGGGAGCCGGGGAACTTCAGCTGACCGACCTCGGGAGCCACAGCGGCGTCAAACTGCATTTCGCCGTCGATAGCCAGCTCGGGAGCCATGGCCTTGGCCTCGATGGTGGCATCGTGGCTCAGCTTCACAGTTGCGCCCTTGCCGGAGCCGTTGGTGGAGAAGCTCAGCATGGCAACCTTGGGGTCAATGCCGAAGACCTTGGCGGTATTGGCGGTCTCAACAGCAACTTCCGCCAGCTTGCGGGCGGCGGAAACGGTGACGTTGCCTTCCTTGTCCACGCTGTCCTCATAGCTCAGGTTGATGGCGCAGTCGCCCATAGCCAGCTTTTCTTCGCCACGAACCATAATGAAGCAGGAAGAAACCAGATTTGCGCCCTTCTTGGTCTTGACCAGCTGCAGAGCAGGACGAACGGTATCAGCGGTGGAATAGGTAGCGCCGCCCAGCAGGGAGTCAGCGTAGCCCATCTTTACCAGCATGGTGCCGAAGTAGTTGCCCTTCAGCAGGCAGGCGCGGCACTCCTCAGCGGACATCTTACCCTTACGCAGTTCCACCATCTTCTCAACCATGGCGTCCAGGCCTTCGTAAGTAGCGGGATCCAGGATCTCAACACCCTCGATGTTGTAGCCGCCCTTTGCGGCGTTCTCCTTGACGGTATCCACATTGCCGATGAGGATGGGGGTCAGGAAACCGCCCTCTACCAGACGGGCAGTGGCTTCCAGAATACGGGCGTCGTGACCCTCGGTGAAGACGATCTTCCGGGGATTGGCTTTCAAAGTTTCGATCATTGCGTTGAACATGATTATTTTCCTCCACATTTTGGGCTCAGGCCCATATTTTTACACATACATTATACAACAAGAATTTTCGGTGTGCAACCGTTTTATTCAGATGTCATTGCTAAAATTAGCAGGCACAAAATCCTTCAGGCGCTTATATTCGCCCTCGCCGGGGACGATGTCCAGATCGTACATCCGGGCGATGCCCTCGCAGCCGGTGATGCCCACATGGAATTTATGGGGCAGATCTTCGGTTCTGAGGATGGTTCTGCTGCCGTTCAGGGTGATGATAAGCTGCTTATCCAGCACCTGCACCTTCAGCTCGTGAATCTGCTGCTCCGCAAGGGGAAAGGTGAGCCACAGGCGGATGTGCCAGTGGCAGCAGCCGTCCTCCTCCCGGAAATGCCGCCACACATTCATGCCGTTTTTCCAGGGGATGACCTCAAAGCAGCCGCCGTAGCGCACCGCGCCGTCGGCGCATTGCTCCGGCTCTTCCACCAAAATGATCTCCGGGCAGCCCAGATCTTCAAAGGCGCAGCGCAGCGTGGCGGTGACACCCAGCTCGTAGCGTTCCCTGGTCAAAAGGCTTACGTTGTCGAAGCCCTCCCGGTGATCCGGGTTCACAGCGGTGGTGATGCAGTCGTCCAGCTGGGTAAATTCCGGGGTTTCGGTAAAACGGTAGGAATAGGCAGTGAACATATGCTCTTTCCAGTTACCGTCCTTGGCAAAAGAAATTTTCATAAAAGCGCTCCTTTACACAAACAGAAAATATCCCAGCACCACGATGCCCAGGATGATCCGGTAAATGCCGAAAACGGAGAAGGAGTGCTTGCGCACATATTCCATCAGGCCCTTGATAACCAGCAGGCTCACCACAAATGCCACGATGCAACCCACAACCAACACGGAAATTTCGGTGGTGTTGGGTGCGAGGGCTTCGCCCTTGACGATTTCCAGGGCGTATTTCAGTAATTTCAGCGCGCTGGCTCCCAGCATGGTGGGGATCGCCATAAAGAAGCTGAATTCCGCGCCGGCAGGACGGGCAACACCCAGGATAATGGCGCCCAGAATGGTGGAACCGCTGCGGGATGTACCGGGGATCAGACTCAGACATTGGAACGCGCCCATCAAAAGGGCGGTGCGGTAGTCGATTTCATAGACATTCCGGATGCGGAACTGCCGGCTGGCGTTCCATTTTTCCACGAAGAGAAATGCTACGCCGTAGACGATGAGCATGATGGAAACCACGATGTAGTTATACAGGTGCGCGTCCATCCAGTCGTCCAGGGCAAGACCCACCACCGCAGAGGGGATCACCGCCACCACCACTTTGAGCCACAGCGACCAGGTGTCTTTCTTCTGTTCCTGGGTTTTTGACGGTGCAAAGGGGTTGAGCTTTTTGAAAAACAGCACGATCACTGCCAGGATGGCACCCAGCTGGATGACCACCTGGAACATCTCGTAAAACGCTTCCGTCACATCCAGATGGACGAAGGTATCCAGCAGGATCAGGTGTCCCGTTGAGGAAACGGGCAGCCACTCGGTGATACCTTCCACAATGCCGAATAATATGGCTTTCAGAATTTCGATCATAATGTTCTCCTTTCAAAACCTACAAAAACGAAACGGACGTGCAATGCACGCCCCTACATAGGGTTTCTTAATCGTAGGGGCGACCATTGGTCGTCCGAATATTCTTTATTAACTATACCGCAAAAGGGACTATAAGGCAAGCAAAAATTGGTCGTTCACATTTTTGGGTGAAACTCTTAAAAAAATGTTCACGAAAATTCAGAAAAGTGTGCTATAATAGGGTAAAAAGCAAATTTGCGTCTTTGTACACGCAAAAACCTTCCCCTTGGGGGGGAGGTGCCCCCGGAGGGGGCGGATGAGGGGCAAGCCCAACACCCCTCACCCGTCAGCCTGTTTGGCTGACTCCCTCCCCCCAGGGGGAGGGTCTTGATTCTTTTTTATGGAGGAAATACTATGGCAACAACGGTTTTGGTCGTGGAGGATGACCGCAATATTGCGGAGCTTCTGCAAATGTATCTGGAAAAAGAGGGCTACGCCGTCACCATCGCCGCCGACGGCGGTCAGGGACTGGAAAAATTCAAGGCCATTCAGCCGGACATCGTCCTTTTGGATGTGATGATGCCCGTCATGGACGGCTGGGCGGTCTGCCACGCCATCCGGGCGGAATCCCAAACACCCATCATCATGCTCACCGCCAAAGGCGAGACCAGCGACAAGGTGCAGGGCCTGAAAGCCGGCGCGGATGACTATATCACCAAGCCCTTTGAAATGAAAGAGGTTTTGGCCCGGGTGGAGGCGGTTTTGCGCCGCAGCTCCGGCACAATGCCGGAGAAAAAGGCCCGTCGGCTGACCTTTGACAAAATGACCATCGACATGGATGCGTTTGAGCTGACGGTGGACGGCAAAAAGGTGGATACGCCGCCCAAAGAGATGGAGCTGCTGTTTTATCTGGCGTCCTCTCCCAACCGGGTGTACACCCGCAACCAGCTATTGGACGAGGTGTGGGGCTTCGACTATTTCGGCGACAGCCGCACCGTGGACGTTCACGTCAAGCGTCTGCGTGAAAAGCTGGAGGGCGTGTCGGAACAATGGAGTCTGAAGACCGTCTGGGGTGTAGGTTATAAATTTGAGGTTATTTAATTGTAGGGGCTGGCGCCCACGACAGCCCGATCCGCGTTGACAACGGATGTTTTTACGGGGCGTCGAAGGCATAATTATGGTATGATTGCCCCCGGCAATCATTTATATTGGGGATGCGCTGCGCACCGCACCACGCCCCCTACGTTATTGTATAATGGTAGAGCGTGTTGCATTTTCGCAACACGCTCTGCACATTTATTTTTCTTCCGTGATTTCCTTGTAGTTTTTCAGGACATCCGCTACCATGTTGTCCACCAGGACCTTCTTGAGTTCATAGGCAAATTCCGGCTTAAAAAGCGTAAATTCCTTTTTGCAGGGGCGCTTGGGGATTTCCGCATAATCCTCCCGCAGCGCGCCGAAATGCTGGGGATACTTGGTCTCGTCCAGATATTCCGGATGGTAGTAATCCGGATTGATGGCGTAGTTCATCGCCATTTCCCACATACCGCCGTGGAGGTTGGAGGGGATGCCGTTCTTTTCATTGAAATCCTTCAAAAATTCTCTGCAATAGTCAGAAGAATTGGCGGCGATCACACGCATTCCGTGGAAGTCGCCGTAAAAAACGCCGGCAGTGGGGCTGGCAGGCACTTCCACGCCGTTGTGGGTAGCCACGATCTCCTTGATCAGCTGGCCGGCAGGGGAGTGGGAGCCGATGAACACGCACAGCTTGAATTCCAGCTCGTCCGCAAACATTTCCAGCAATTCCTCATAAACAGCCCAGCAGGCTTCCCGGCTGAAAAACATACCGGGGTAAATGCTTCCGAGGCCTTCCTCGTAGTGGTCTCTGAAGCGGGGCAATTTATAGGCTTCTCTCATCTGCTCCCGGTTCCAATGGGGACGGTGACCTGCCGGTGCGATGGGCAGCATAGGAAACACAATGCCGCCGGTCTGTTCCGCAGCGGCCAGACACCAATAGTAACCCTTGTTGGTATCCAGCCCCAGAATGTTACATTCCTCGTGGTATTCCAGAGGGCCTGCGCCTACATAAACAATAGAAGCGCGTTCCTTTTCCCGATCGAACTCATAGGGAGTGAGTTCTTCATACTTGTGCATATTTCTTGCCATGGTATCCACTCCTTGTGTAAATATTTGACAATATATTACCACCTTGTCAAGACGATTTCAAGCAAAACAAACGGTTTTTTTACCATACTGTAAACTTTTTCCCCAAATGTTGAATTATCCTCATGATTTGATTATAATGAAGCTATTAAAAGCGTTTCAGGAGGTGAGCCAACCATGAAAAGCACATTCAGCCGTCTGTTTACCACCATCAGTCTGATCTTGCTGGCGGCAACGGTCCTGATCAGCGGCTGTTTTCAATGGCTGGCCAACCGCTATCTGAAAGAGCAGGCCATTGCATCCCTCCAAAACGATGCCAAGGTGGTTGCCACCTTGTTCAAGGCCGGCTACGGCGATAAAAGCATATCCAATCAGGATTTCTACATGGCATTGACGGTGGCGGTTTCCGTTTCCGGTGCGGACATGGTGATCTGCGACGGGCAGGGAACCCTTCTCATGTGCGCCGATTCCCCCATGGGCTGTGAGCATGTGGGCCTGCGGCTGGACAAAAGCTACCGGGACCGCATTTTTGCCGCCGGGGAATTCACGGACACCGGTACGATCCGGGGACTGTATCCGGAAAGCCGGTACATTGCATCCGTGGCGGTCACCGACGATCTCACCGGCGCGCCCCGGGCCATCGTTTTGGTCTCATCCCCGGTGGACGACACCCTGACCAACATCCGCCGGATCTCCAACACCTTTTTGCTGGTCACCGTACTGGTGGTACTTCTGTCTGTGGCCATTGCCACCTACTTTTTCCGCAGGCAATCCAATCCTCTGCGGGATATGGCCCGGGTGGCCAGTGCCTTCGGCCACGGCAATTTCAGCGCCCGGGTCAAAACTTCCGGCCACAACCCTCAGGAAGTGGAGGAGCTGGCTCTGGCCTTTAACAACATGGCCGCTTCTCTGGAAAAGGGCGAGTATCAGCGCCAGGAGTTTGTGGCCAATGTGTCCCATGAGCTGAAAACCCCCATGACCACCATCTCCGGCTATGTGGACGGCATTCTCGACGGCACCATCCCCCCGGAAAAAAGCCGGGAATATCTGAGTCTGGTCTCCCAGGAGACCAAGCGGCTGAGCCGGCTGGTGCGCAATATGCTGGATATCTCCCGTCTGCAGGATCAGGGAGGCATCCCGGAGGAGCAAAAGAGCCGGTTTGACCTTTCGGAAATGACGGGGCAGGTGCTCATCTCCTTCGAGCAGAAGATCAACGACAAGAATATGGATGTGCAGGTGGAAATGCCGGAGCATCCCGTATTTACCCGGGCGAATCCGGATGCCATCAACCAGGTCATCTACAATCTGGTGGACAATGCGGTGAAATTTTGTCCTGTGGAAGGACAATTGGGCATTGCCATCCGGGAGGGTAAAAATAAGGTTTATCTTTCCGTTTCCAACAGCAGTGAGGACATCCCCGCCGAGGAGCTTCCCCTGGTGTTTGAGCGATTCCACAAGACGGACAAGAGCCGTTCCAAGAATCGGGACAGCTGGGGTCTTGGCCTGTATATCGTCAAGACCATTCTGGACTCCCACGGGGAGAACATCTCCGTCACCAGCCGTGACGGCAAAACGGAATTTACTTTTACGCTCCCGCTGGTGCGATAAAAGCCTTCCCCTGTACTGTCATCGCGAGAACACTATTTCTCAAATCATGAGGTCTCTTTATGAACGAACACAACGAACATTCCTATGAAAACGGCTCTACCCGGCCACCGAAAAATCACGGCGGCGTAATTGCCGCGGTGCTGTGCATCTGCATCGTTTTGCTGGGCGTCGCCTCGGCGGTGGGTATCCTGAGCCGGCTGAGCGGAGATCCCTACACGGAGTCCGGAAATGTGCTGTTTTCCGAAATCGGCAGCACCGGCACTTCCTCATCTCCGGCAAGCTCCTCTGTCCAGACCGTTCCGGATCCGGATAATCAGATGGAGATCGCCCTGAACTCCATCCCCGCCCAGGTGGACAATGTCCCCCAGACCGGCGGCATGGGGCTGCAAGATATCTATGACAAAAACATCCCCTCTGTGGTGTCCATCACCTGCACTCTGTCCGGTGGCACATCCACAGGAACAGGTGTGGTGCTGTCGGAAAACGGTTATCTGGTCACCAACGCCCATGTGGTGGACGGCGCCCGGGAAATTGAGGTGCTCCTCTCCGACGAGCGCACCTTCTCCGCCACCTTGGTGGGCTCCGACAGCCTGTCCGATCTGGCGGTACTGTATGTGGACGCCAAGGATCTGATCCCGGCGGAATTCGGCGATTCTGCACAGGTACGGGTGGGTGATGCAGTGGTAGCCATCGGCGATCCTCTGGGTGTGGAATTCCGGGGCACCATGACCGACGGCATCGTGTCCGCCATCAACCGCAATGTGCAGACCGGCGGACGCACCATGACCCTGATCCAGACCAACGCGGCGCTGAATTCCGGCAACTCCGGCGGCCCGCTGATCAACTGCTTTGGGCAGGTCATCGGCATCAACACCCTGAAAATCGGCACCTTTACCGACGATGCCGGTGTGGAAGGACTGGGCTTTGCCATTCCCTCCGCCATGGTCAAGCAGATCGTGGATCAGCTGATCGCTCAGGGCTATGTTTCCGGACGGCCCACCTTGGAGCTGGAGGGTCAATGGGTATCTTCCTTCCATCAGCAGTTCCGGGGCATCCCGGCAGGACTGTATATCACCGGCGCGCCGGCAGGCTCCGGCATCCGCGCCAAGGACATTCTTTTAAGCATTGACGGCACCCGGGTCACCACCCAGGAAGCGCTGGACGGGGTGCTGTATTCCCATCAGGCCGGTGACCGTGTGACCCTGGTTTTGTACCGGGACGGACGGCAGTTCACCGTGGAGCTGACACTGCAAGAAGCAGGAAAGTAACAAAGTTGTCAGAAACGGATGGCATTCCGAGGCCCAACGGGCCGTGGGAATCTCCCGGTGCGATGTTTGTTACTGCACAGCGTGTCGATGAACTGTACCAGGAGATTGCCACGTCACTCCTTCGGGGTTCCTCGCAATGACACTAACTGAATGATATTTCTGTGTAAAAGAAGGCTTGAACACGACAGAAAGAAGGATCGTTATGGAACCTTTATATATAAAAGAATTTGAAGTGTCCCCCGTGGCGGTGGATCAGTTCGACCGGCTGAAAACCAGCCGTCTTCTGGCCTTTCTGCAAGAGGTCGCCGGGGATCACAGCGCCATTTTGGGCACGGACCAGAAGGCATTGACGGACAAAAATCTGTTCTGGGCGGTGATCCGCCACCGGGTACAGATCACCCGTCTGCCGGGAATGGGAGAAAAGCTGCGCCTGGAAACCTGGCCCATGCCCACCACCCGTACCGCCTATCCCCGTTCCACCATCGCCTACGATGAAAACGGCAACGAGTGCTTCCGTTCTATCAGCCTGTGGATCCTCATGGATGCCGGCAGCCGGGCCATGGTGCTGCCGGGCAAAAGCGGCGTGGAGGTGACCGGATTGCTCCGGGGCTGTGAATTGCAGGCCCCCAGCTCCCTCATCCCCAGGGATATGGCAAGCGTCCAGACCCGGACGGTGCGCTACACCGATCTGGACATCAACGGCCACATGAACAACTGCCGCTACCCCGACTGGGTGGACGATCTGCTCCCCAGCGCTTTCCATGCAAAGCACGAGATCCGGGAATTGACTCTGTGTTATATGTCGGAAGTCCGGGAAAATGAAAATGTGCAGCTGCATTTTGACTTGTCAGAAGGCCCGGTCCTGGCGGTGGAAGCGGTGCGGCAGGATGCCGAAGTGTCCCCTCAGCACAGCCGTGTGTTTTCCGCCCGTGTAGCGTTTGCAGATGTTGTTCTGTAAACCATTTGGCCGATTTTTTCAAATCCCGCCAACGGATGCCAAACAGGTGCTTCATCCCTGTGACCCCCGGGTTTCACAGGGATTTTCCTGTTTTTCCTGTGGAAAACGCTGTGGATAATGTGGAAAACTCCCATCCCCGGCACTGTCGCTTTTTCTTCCTTTTTCTACAATTATGTAAACCGTTTGTTACGTCACCAAACAAAAAATAAAATTAGGGGCAGACAAGCGGCAAAAAATGTGTTATACTATAAGATGTGGTAAAATAGCTTTGTAGTTTTTGTCGTTGAAAGAGGCAGTTCATCATACCTTCCCCCGAGGGGAAGGTGGCACGCCGACAGGCGTGTCGGAAGAGGAATACGGGAGAGTATGTAGCATTACAGCAAATCTATAGGCATAATCCTATGTCGGTTCTGCCGCCATTCCTCTCCCGACCTCGCTTTGCTCGGCCACCCTCCCCCCGGGGGAGGGTTTAGATCAAAATCCGTCTATAAATTACCGTAAGGAGGTATTCCTTTGAAATATTGGCGCGGATATATTTTTGCCGTGGCGCTGGCCCTGCTTGCCTGGGGTCTGACAGAATTTGCCGCCGCCCACGGCGCATTGGTGGACATGGTCTACCCCTACGCTTCCCGTATGATCCAGGATGTTCTGGCGGAGTGGACTGCCGCCCTTCCTTTCCTGCTGTGGCAGGTACTGGCAGTGTTTCTCATCGTGATCCTGCTGGCATCCATCGTAGCCATGATCCTGCTGAAATGGAATTTTGTCCAATGGCTGGGCTGGGTACTCACTGCCTGCTCCTTCCTGTGGTGCATGCACACCGGTATGTACGGCCTGAACCAGTACAGCAGCGATCTTTCCCAGGATATCCGTCTGAATGTCACCGTTTCCGGTGACACCATCACCCCCCTGGTCAACGCAACCACCTACTTCCGGGACAAGGCCAACGAGCTGGCGGAGCAGGTGGAGCGGACGGAAAGCGGAGACATCAAAGCTCCCACTTTCGCGGAGATCGCCGCGCAGGCGGCGGACGGCTTCGACTGTCTGGTCTATGAATACAATTACCCCGTCTTTGCCGGCAGCACAACTCCGGTAAAAGAGCTGGGCTGGACGGATATGTACGCTTCCATGGGCATCGCCGGCGTGACCATACCCTTTACGGGGGAAGCAGCGGTCAATCCCAATCTGCCCACGGCAATGCTGCCCTTTACCATCTGCCACGAAATGGCTCACCGGATGTGCATTGCCCCGGAACGGGACGCCAATCTGGCGGCATTTCTGGCAACCACCGCAAATTCCGACCCCCTGTACCAGTATTCCGGCTATTTCATGGCCTTCCGGTACTGCTATAATTCCCTGGCATCCATCCCCACATCCACGGCTGCAAACGCCTGCAAGCTGCTGCTCGGCGGCCTGAACGAGAATGTTCAGCGGGATCTTGCAGTTTATCAGAACTACTGCGCGGAGACTATCGATGACGGCGCGTCGGATCTTGCCAATTCCGTCAACGACACCTATATCCAGGCCAGCGGCGACGAAAGCGGCATCAATTCCTATGGGGAAGTGACAGATCTGCTGCTGAACTGGTACTATCAGTTTGTTTATATGCCCGCCCACGCAGATGATGAGGACGACAACGCCTTTGATCCCTTTGACGAAGGCTATGTTTTTGAAGAGGGATTGGAGGCGGCTGTGACTCCATGAACGATGTAATGCTTTCCACCCTGACGGAAGGGCTGCCCCAGCTGGGCTTGACCCTGGACGGGCCCGTTTTGGAAAAGCTCTGCGCCTTTGCCCGGGCCATGGTCAAGCAAAATGAGGTGATGAACCTGACGGGCATCACCCAGGATGCGCCGGTGGCGAAGCTCCACCTGCTGGACAGTCTGACGGTGGCCGCCTGTGTGGATCTAAAAGGGAAGACCCTTATCGATGTAGGCTGCGGCGCGGGATTTCCCGGCGTGCCGTTGGCAATCTCCTGCCCTGACACCCAAGTGACCCTTTTGGACAGTCTGGGTAAGCGGATGAAGTGGCTGGAAACGGTGTTGCCGGAGCTGGGCATTTCCGCTGCTTGCGTCACCGCCCGGGCGGAGGAATTTGTCAGCACCTGTCGGGAACGCTATGACATCGCCACATCCCGGGCAGTCGCCCGGCTGAATGTGCTGCTGGAGCTGACCGCGCCCTATGTAAAGGTAGGGGGCTTTGTGGTGGCCCTGAAGGGCTCCGCTGCCAAAGAGGAGCTGGCGGAAGCGAAAAATGCCATCAAAAAGCTGGGGCTTTCCCTGGTGGAGGTCCGGGATTTCGCCTTTGACGATGCCACCCACGGGGTCATCGTGCTGAAAAAAGTCGCTCCCACCCCTGCCGCATACCCCAGAAGATTCGCAAAGATCAAGCAAAATCCGCTGTGATTACGTATACTATCTCGGCCCCCTCTGAGGAGGGGGCTGTCATTTTGTGCCTGCGGTGCAAAATGACTGGGGGAGAGATTGCTACCCCTCAGTCCAAAATCAGAGATTTTGTCCAGCTCCCCTCGCAAGGGGAGCCAAAAGGTCAAAGAATAAAAAAATAGGCGCGTAGCCATCGACCAAGACACTACACGCCTATAAACACAACCCAGCACAATCAAGGCCGGAGGAGTACGAAACCTTACATTCCGAAACTCCACCTTGATTGTATCACAACAAAATTTTATAGTCAAGGAGAAATTTACATGAAACGGACAGTAAAGACAAGCAGAGCGGCAGGCTATCTGGAAAAAATGTTCCGCACGATCAACAATGACAGCTTTGGTGGACTTCTAGAAGAGCCGATAATCACCATCCAGAGCACACCCGGAGCATACGGCCATGTATCAGTTGCTAAGACTTGGAAAAGGGGAGAGGATCACCGGCACGAGCTCAACATTTCAGCGGACTGGCTAGATAGACCGATAGAAAATGTAGTTGCTACCATGATACACGAAATGGCCCATTTGATGAATATACAGAACGGCATACAGGATTGTAGCCGGGGCGGTTCATACCACAACCGCAAATTCAAAGAAGAAGCCGAAAAGCACATGATACAGATTGACAAACATGACAAGTACGGCTGGACAATTACGACACCAACAGAAGCACTTCTAGACTACATCATTCTGCAAGGGTGGGATGAAATCGAAATAAGCCGGGGATTTTCATTCCCGGGATTTACCGGGGTAGGCGGTGGAAAGGCCACTGGCAATCCCACAGCGGGCACAGGAACGGCAACAGTCAAGCCGAAAGGCTCTAACAGCCGAAAGCATGTATGTCCTATCTGTGGACGGATAGCAAGGACAACAGAGGAATCAATAAAATCGTAAAAAATCAAATAAATCCCAAAAAAATGGTTGACCTTCTTGCTTTTTTCGGCTATAATACCATAGCATGACCGATTATGGTCTTTAACTATGTGTTGCTGCGGTCGCAAGACTGTCGAGCATAATCGTGATTTATTAGGAGGTGTAACTTCATGAAGCGTACCTATCAACCCAGCCGTCGTCATCGTTCCAAGGTTCACGGTTTCCGTCAGAGAATGGCTACTTCCAATGGCCGCAAGGTTCTGGCTCGCCGCCGTGCAAAGGGCCGCAAGGTTCTGTCTGCCTGATCCGGGTAAGTAAAGGATATCGCTCTATGCGAAACGGGAGCTATAAGCGGGGCGAGTAAATTTTCGCCCCGCTTCCCCTGTTTTTAGGATGTTTTTCCGTATAAATCCGTGTCATCGCGAGGCCGCAAGGCCGTGGCGATCTCCCGGTACAATGTGACAATTCGGTAGGTATTACCAGGAGATTGCCACGTCGCCCTTTCAGGGCTCCTCGCAATGACATCCCAAAAACAAGGTATTTGAGGGTTATTATGAAATATTCGTGTTCGTTAAAACTCAATCATATTTTCCGCCGGCTGTATCACAGCTCCGGCATTGCCAACGGCTTTTTGGTGCTTTATTGCCGTCCCAACCGGACGCAGACCAATCGGGTGGGCATCACCGTGAGCAAAAAGCTGGGACATGCTGTGGTGCGCAACCGAGTCCGCCGCCGCTTAAGAGAAGTCTATCGGCTGAACGAAGAGCTATTCTGCCCGGGCTGGGACATCGTTGTGGTTGCCAGAAGCCGCTGTGTGGAAGCTTCTTTCCAGAGTTTGAGCAAGGCTTACCTCGCTTTGGCCGCCAAAGCAGGCATCCTGAAAGAGGCTGACCAATGAAACGAATTTTCATCGCTCTGATCCGCTTTTACCAAAAGCACATTTCCTCAAACACGCCCCCGTCCTGCCGTTTTCGCCCAACCTGCTCGGCTTATGCCCTGGAAGCTATTGAAAAATACGGTGCCTTAAAAGGCGGTTGGCTGGCATTGCGCCGGCTGCTGCGCTGCAATCCCTTTTATAAAGGTGATTTTTACGACCCCGTACCCTGAACTCATAAGGAGTAATCTGAATGGAAATTATCACTGTCCCCTTTGGATGGCTGCTGAACTTCCTGTACCAGCTGACCAATAACTACGGTCTTTCTCTGATTCTGTTTGCTATTCTGGTACAGATCGTGCTGCTGCCCATCACCGCAAAATCCAAAAAAAGCATGATGAAAATGACCCGGCTTCAACCCCGGCTCAACGCCATCAAGGAAAAATACGCCAACGATGAGAAAAAACAGCAGGAAGCCATGCAGCAGCTCCAGAAGGAAGAAGGCGCAACCATGGGTTGCGGCGGCTGTCTGTGGAGCCTGGTTCCTCTGCTGATCCTGATTCCCCTGTATACCATCATCCGTGAGCCCCTGAGCAATATGCTGGGCGCAAGCGACCAGGTCATTGCCGAGATCGGCAAGATCCTGGATGCCAACATGAGTGATGGTTACTGGCAGATCTCTGCCGCCCAGGCAATTTACGAAGATCCCGGCCGTTTTGCCGATATTCCCGGCATCACAGCAAAGACTCTGGAAGGTATCAACTTCGATTTTCTGGGTATCCAGATGGGTAATGTTCCCGAGTTTGCATTCTGGGATTCCAGCTGGGTCTGGAACTGGGCTCACATCGGTGCTGTGCTGGTGCCCCTGATCTCCGCCGGCAGCCAAATTCTGCAGACTCAGATCTCCCGGAAGGTCAACGACTCCCTGGTGACCAACGAAAAGGGTATCCAGGATAAGGAAGCTGCTGAAAAATCCCAGTCCGCACAGACCTCCAAGGTCATGATGTGGATGATGCCCTTGATGAGCCTGTGGATCGGCTTCTCCGTTCCCGTTGCTCTGAGCCTTTACTGGTTCGTGGGCGGCGTGATCCGCACCGTCGAGGATACCATCCTCACCAAGAAGTACCGCAAGATCTATGATGCCGAGGACGCAGAGCGTCTGAAAAAGGCCATGGAACTGGAAGCTATTGAGGCCGAGAAGGAGCGCATCCGCGCAGAAAAGCGGGCCGCAAATCCCGACGGCATCACTGACAACACCAGCAAGAAGAAACTGCAAAAGAAGCAGCAGCAGGCGGAGGAAGCCGCAAAGGCCGCCGCCAAGAAGGAATACGACGCCAAGAAGGGCATCGTGGCGGAAGAGGTGGAGGAAAAGACCACTCTCTCCGGCATTGCCGACCGTCCCTACTGCAAGGGCCGGGCCTACGATCCCAACCGCTACAACAACACGGAGGAAGAATAATGGAAAAGACACTGGTTACCACCGGTAAAACCATTGATCTGGCCATTGAAGCCGCCCTGACACAGCTGGGCATGGACCGGGACAGCGTTTCCGTCCAGGTCCTGGCGCAGGCAAAGCCCGGCTTCCTGGGTATCGGCGCACAGCCGGCCAAGGTTCAGATCACTTACGAAGCACCCGATCCCGCACCCCGCGCTGCCCTGTCTTCCGCTTCCCGGAGCAAGCCCAAGGCCAAGAAGCCGGAAGCTCCCAAGCAGGAAGCACCTAAGCCCGAGGCACCCAAGCCCGTGGCTCCCAAGGCAGAGGCAAAGCCTGCTGCCCCCAAGCCCCAGCGCAAGCCTGAGCCCAAGGTGGAAGCCCCCAAGGCTCCCAAGGAGCCCAAGGTCTATGCTCCCGCCGAGCCCGGCTCCGTAGAGGAGAAGATCGAGGTATTTTTGAAGGGTCTTCTGGAGCACATGGGCTCCAAGGCCGTGCCCCACGCCGTCAAGGGCGAGGGCAGTACTTACAATGTTGAACTCACCGGCGAGGATCTGGGTTACCTGATCGGCCGCCGGGGCGATACTCTGGATGCTTTGCAGCACCTGGCCAACTACACCATCAACCGTGGTGTGGAGGGTCACATCCGCATCAATGTGGATGCCGAGGATTACCGGGAAAAGCGGGAAGAGAGCCTGCGCCGTTATGCCCGTAAGAAGGCACAGCAGGTGCTCAAAGCCCGCCGCCGCACCACCCTGGAGCCCATGAACGCCTACGAGCGTCATGTGATCCACTCCGCATTGCAGGAGATGGACAACATCACCACCCACTCCACCGGCACCGAGCCCAACCGCCGGATCGTGATCGAATACGTACGCTGATAAAAATTCCCCTCTCCGGAGGGGAATTTTTTTGCCTTCCTGTTTACACTGTCATTGTAATCGTAGGGCCTTTTATTGTAGGGGACGGCCCCTGGACGTCCCGCAAACCGAACTTGTGAATACGGGGCGTCGAAGGCGCCGCCCCCTACAATCATGAGGATAGGCTTTTGTGCAAAACCATCCGCTAAAAATGCAAGGAAAAATGCGGAAAAGCAGTAGACAGCAGGAATATTTTATGCTATAATGTATGCGGTGAAGATTGGACTTCCAGTCTTCAGGACACATAATTTCAGCGGCTTGACCGCACATAAATCAGGAGGATTATATTATGGCATTGGATCTGAAAAAGTACGGTATCACCGGCACTACCGAGATCGTCTACAACCCCAGCTACGAGCAGCTGTTCGAGGCTGAGATGGACCCCACTCTGGAAGGCTTTGAGAAGGGCCAGCTCACCGAACTGGGCGCTGTAAACGTGATGACCGGTATCTACACCGGCCGTTCCCCCAAAGACAAGTTCATCGTTATGGACGACACTTCCAAGGACACCGTGTGGTGGACCTCCAAGGAGTTCGCCAACGACAACAAGCCCGCTTCCATCGAGGCTTGGAACGCCTGCAAGAAGCTGGCTATGGATCAGCTGAGCAATAAGAAACTGTACGTCATGGACCTGTTCTGCGGCACCAACCCCGACTCCCGTATGGGTATCCGCTTCATCATGGAAGTGGCATGGCAGGCACACTTCGTCAAGAACATGTTCATCACTCCTTCCGCCGAAGAGCTGGCTAACTTCGAGCCCGATTTCGTTGTTTACAACGCTTCCAAGGCTAAGGTCGAGAACTTCAAGGAGCTGGGCCTGAACTCCGAGACCGCAGTTCTGTTCAACCTGACCTCCAAGGAGCAGGTCATCCTGAACACCTGGTACGGCGGCGAGATGAAGAAGGGTATGTTCTCCATGATGAACTACTACCTGCCCCTGAACGGCATGGCTTCCATGCACTGCTCCGCCAACACCGACATGAACG
>SVLT01000014.1 GCA_015067845.1 Oscillospiraceae bacterium | reverse complement strand
TACGGTCTGAAGGACGGCTCCAAGGGCGAAGTCATTTGGGATGGCAACGACGCAATTGTTCATGTGAATGACCAGACCGATGCAGCAAGTCTGATGCCCTTCTACTCCTGGCTGAAGGGTGAAAAGAGCAGCCAGTACATCCTGTCCTTCTGGATGAAGCAGTCTGCGGCAGCACTTGAGCAAGGCGCAGTGACCGTTCAGATCGACCGCTGCCATACCACTTATGATGAGAATGGCAAGGAACAGACTGAAGTAAATCTGGATAGCGGTACGTTTATAAAGAAGACCTACTATGCCAATGCAGCCGATACCTGGCAGCTGATCCAGATCCCCTTCGAGACCGATGATACGGACTTCAGCCGTATGAAGATCAATATCGGCTTTGGTAAAGGTGCACTGGGTGAAGTCTACTTCGACGACTTCTCCATCGTTAAGGTTTGTGACCATGCTTGGGAGAACCCCGTTGTTGCTGATGCAACCTGCACTTCCGTAGCTTCCAGAACTGTTACTTGTTCCGGTTGCGGCGCTATCGGTGTTACCGAGTACGGTGTTGCCGCCGAGAACCATACTCTGGTTGATGCAACCTGCACCGTTCCTTCCTACTGCTCCGTTCCCGGTTGTGGTTACATCGCTTCCGAAGCCACTGGTCATAGCTATGACAATGCCTGCGACGCCACATGTAATGGCTGCGGCGCAACCCGCGAAGCAGGTCACAGCTACTTCTACGCTTGTGATCCCGTCTGCATGATCTGCGGCGAGATCACCAACCCCGATGCACAGCACAACATCGTGCATGTTGACGCTGTTGAGGCTACCTGTACCGCTATCGGTAATATCGAGTACTGGTACTGCTCTGACTGCGGCGCTGCATGGGCTAACGAAGCTCTGACTCAGGTGACCAACCTGATGAGTGTGAAGACTCCCATGGCTGAGCACGAGTACCTCAATTCCTGCGATGCTCACTGCATGAATTGCGGCAACCTCACCAACGAGGAAGCAGCTCACGACATCGTCCATGTTGATGCTGTTGCAGCTACCTGTACCGCAAACGGTAACATTGAGTATTGGTACTGCTCCATCTGTGGTTCTGCATGGATTGACGAGGCTTGTACTCAGGTGACCAACCAGATGAGCGTGATCGTTCCCGCAGCACACACCTACGATGGCAACTGCGACTACGATTGCAATGTCTGCGGCGAATACCGTGACGCTCCCCACAACCTGACTACCCATGTCGAGGCTGTTGTTCCCGCTAACTGCCAGGAGACCGGTAACCCCGAGTACTGGATCTGCGAAGACTGCGGCGGCTACTTCATGTCCAACGGTGCGGGCGGCTACTATGAGACCAACCCCGCCTGGATCAACTACACCGGTGACCACGTCCGTCCCGAGGGCGCTGCCGGCTGTGCTGTTGTAAAGTGCGAGCTGTGCGGTGAGGACTCCTACGGCACAGATCCCTGTGACCGTGGCGATGTTCCTGCTTGCCAGGAAGCTACCTGTGTCAACTGCGGCGAGGCTATGTGGGCTGAGAGCCACTCCTACGGTTACGATGAGGATGGCAACTCCCTGATTCCTCTCTGCCAGGCTGGCAACTGCATCTACTGCGGCCAGCACCTGGATTACATCTACGAGTGTGAGAACGGCTCCTATGCTCCTTGTTCCGTTGACGGCGAGTGCGTCTACGGCTGTGGCAAGCAGTTCCCCGCTACCGGCGAGCACCAGCTTGATAACCCCTGCGAGGGCGGCCTGTGCTGGCAGTGCTGGGAGACCATCGAGGGCACCGGCCACACCTATGACTACGATTGCGATGCAGATTGCAATGTCTGCGGCGCAACCCGTGAGGCTGAGCACGAGTACCTCAATTCCTGCGATGCACACTGCATGATCTGTGGCGTGCTCACCAATCCCGACGCAGCTCACACCATCGTGCATGTTGATGCTGTTCAGGCTACATGTACCGCTACCGGTAACATCGAGTACTGGTACTGCACCATCTGTGGTTCTGCATGGATTGACGAGGCTTGTACTCAGGTGACCAACCAGATGAGTGTTATCACTCCCATGGCTGAGCACGAGTACTTCTACCCCTGCGATCCCGTATGTATGAACTGCTACGAGATCACCAACCCCGACGCAGCTCACAGCGTTGTTGCTGTGGATGCAAAGGCTGCAACCTGTACCGAGAACGGTAACGTTGCTTACTGGTACTGCGAGCACTGCGCCGCTGCTTGGACTGATGAGGCTCTGACTCAGCTGACCAACGTCCGCAACGTGATCATTCCCGCAACCGGTCACGCATACTTCTACCCCTGCGATCCCGTATGTATGAACTGCTACGAGATCACCAACCCCGATGCAACCCACACCATCGTTGCTGTGGATGCAAAGGCTGCTACCTGTACCGAGAACGGTAACGTTGCTTACTGGTACTGCGAGCACTGCGCCGCTGCTTGGACTGATGAGGCTCTGACTCAGCTGACCAACGTCCGCAACGTGATCATTCCCGCAACCGGTCACGAGTACTTCTACCCCTGCGATGCTCACTGCATGAACTGCGGCGAGCTCACCAACGAGGAAGCATCTCACAGCATCGTTGCTGTGGAAGCAGTTGCTGCTACCTGTACTGCAAACGGTAACATTGCTTACTGGTACTGCGAGGATTGCGGCGGCTGTTGGGCTGACGCGGATCTGAGAATGACGACCAACCGCATGAGCGTGATTCTTCCCATGGTTGATCACGAGTACTTCTACCCCTGCGATGCTCACTGCATGAACTGCGGCGAGCTCACCAACGAGGAAGCATCTCACAACATCGTTGCTGTGGAAGCAGTTGCTGCTACCTGTACTGCAAACGGTAACATTGCTTACTGGTACTGCGAGGATTGCGGCGGCTGTTGGGCCGACGCGGATCTGAGAATGACGACCAACCGCATGAGCGTGATTCTTCCCATGGTTGATCACGAGTACTTCTACCCCTGCGATCCCGTATGTATGAACTGCTACGAGATCACCAACCCCGATGCAACCCACACCATCGTTGCTGTGGAAGCAGTTGCTGCTACCTGTACTGCAAACGGTAACATTGCTTACTGGTACTGCTCCGACTGTGGCTCCGCATGGACTGACGAGGCTCTGACCATGGTGACCAACCAGATGAGCGTCATCGTTCCCGCAGGTCACAGCTACGACAACAACTGCGACTTCGATTGCAATGCCTGCGGCGAATACCGCGACGCTCCCCACAATCTGGAGAACGGCTATGTTGCGGCTGTCGTTCCTGCTAACTGCCAGGAGACCGGTCACCCTGAGTATTGGATCTGCGCTGACTGCGGCGGCTACTTCAAGATGAACAGTGTTGGCGGCTACAGCCAGACCAACCCCGCCTGGATGTACTACACCGGCGACCATGTCCGTCCCGAGGGCGCAGCAGCTTGCGCTGTTGTGAAGTGCGAGCTGTGCGGCGAAGACTCCTACGGCACCGAAACCTGTGTCCGTGACGAAAGCACCCCCATTTGCCAGAACGGTACCTGCGTCAACTGCGGCGGCATCGTTTACGGTGAGGGTCACTCCTACGGCTACGATGAAGACGGCAATTCCCTGATTCCTCTCTGCCAGGCTGGCGATTGCATCTACTGCGGCGAGCACCTGGATTACATCTACGAGTGCGAGAACAATATCTATGCTTCTTGCGCTTATGATGGCGAGTGTGTCTACGGCTGTGGCAAGCAGTATCCTGCTACCGGCAAACACGAGTTGGATGACCCCTGCGCTGGCGGCCAGTGCTGGAAGTGCTGGCAGGAAATCGAAGGCGCTCACAACTACACCAGCGAGATCACCAAGCAGCCCACCGTGACCGAGGAAGGTATTGAAACCTTTACCTGTTCCGTATGTGGCGATTCCTACACTGAGACTATTGCAAAGCTGGAAGGCGCTGCTGAGTTTGACGGCAACCTGTATGACAGCCTGCAAGAAGCTCTGAATGCTGCACAAAATGGCGGCACTGTCGTTCTGCATGCAAATGCTGAGCTGGATGCTCTCATGCTGATGCCCGGCGTAACCCTGGATCTGAATGGCTACACTGTGGAAGCAAACTATGTTGTCGGCTTCAAGGGTTCCAATGTCATTGACAACAGCGCTGACAATACCGGTTTGCTGAAGGCTGCTCAGGATCGGGTGATCCTGAGTGTGGATAACACGCAGCTACCTGTGTACAATAACGATCTCGGCGGCTATCTGTTCCTGGAGATCAACATTGTAACCAACTTGGTGGAAGACACCGAAAATGATGTGGCAACCTTCAAATTCTACATTAAGAAGGATCTGGACTACATGATGCTGCTGGATCTCATGAGAGATGGCGCTGCAGACAACAATCTCACCGTAATGGTCAAGCTGTCCTGGACGACTCTCGACGGCAACAGCGCAACTCAGTACTATGCATATTCTGAAGACATGAATAAGCATGTGGCAGAAGTCCACTCCACCAGTGCGTACTCCACATATACCTGCGAGCTGAAGGGAATCAATTCCAGAGAAAGCATCAGCTATGCCGCAGTTCTGAAATCCGGAACCAAGACAGAGCTTACCTTCGCAGGTTAAACTAAGAAAGGAAGAAAAGTGCAATGAAAATGACTTACGAAAAGCCCGAGCTGGAAGTGGTGTTCGTTGAGGCCGAGGAGCGCCTGATGAACGATCCGAATCTGGGCACTGAGGATACATCTTTGCCTCCCTTCTAATGCTTTAATCGTATCGCTGATTAGACTTCAGAAAACCCTGCAACGGGAGGATATTCCTCCCGTTGTGAGGAGTAATTCAACAACAAAAAGAACGGCGCGGATGGGAACATCCGCGCCGTTTGCGCGTATCAAAGAACCTGTTGTTGCGAGCCGGTGCGCACAAAATCATACCTATACAATGGGGTGGCCGGGCGCAAGCGAGGTCGGGAGAGGTTATCTTCACCTCTTCTGTCACGGCTTACGCCGTGCCACCTTCCCCAGAGGGGAAGGCCTGGGCGGGTGGATTTTGCAGCAACAGGGAAAAGGGGTAATAGTACTGACATTAGAAACAATCCGTGTGACTGAGAGGACAGGCGTTTTGTGACAGATAGCTAAAAAATAAAAAACAGCTTGCAAAGTGAAATTTATGTGTTATAATTAGCATGAGAGATAATCGAATACCCATCTCAAGCAAATTCCCCGGAAACATTTTTGAAAGAAGAAAATAAACGCAAGGAGGAAAAGAAACACAATGAAATTGACAAAACGCATTTTATCCCTGTTCCTCTGCATGGCGCTGGTCATCGGATTTATTCCCATGGTCACTATGCCTGCTAAGGCAGCGGACGCAACCGAAACCTATCAGAAGATCACATCTACGGATGATCTTACTTCTGGTGGCAAGTACTTAATTGTGTACGAAACTGATGGCAAGGCTTATGTACTAAACAGCAAACTAACAAACCTGGATGTTGCCGGTAACTACAAGTACTACACAATTACGGACAACAAAATTACCCCTGATGCCGATATGTATGTCACCATTGAGTCTGTAACTGGTGGTTACTCCATCAAGACGACCAGTGGCTACTATATCGGTAGCACATCTGATGCAAATGATCTACTTTTTAGCACATCCACTGCTTATGCTAGCACCATTACTTTCAATGATGATGGCACTGCACACATTGTTGGTTCCAGCAATGCTGTTTTGCGCTACAATGCTAATTCTGGTCAGTATAGATTCCGCTATTTCAAGAGTAGTACTTATGAAAGCCAGAAGGCTATTTGTCTGTACAAGCTGGTTGAAGCTGGTGGCAGCGAGACTCCCACTTGCGACCATGCTAATGCTGTGGTTCAGGGCGCAACTGAGGCTACCTGCACCGAGGCTGGTTATACTGGCGATACTTACTGCCCCGATTGCGACAAGACGTTGGAGGAAGGTACAATCATCCCCGCGGGTCATAAGGATGCAGACAAGAACCTCGTCTGCGATGTTTGTGGTGCCATCCTTCCCAATGCTGTTACCTACGATTTCACTGAGACAGCATCGGGTAGTAGCGCCATGAGCACTGATGCCTTGAAGAACGTGTTTGATGCGGCTGCTTCTGGTTCAGGCTTGAATCAAGTTACCACATCCAGCTATATCTATGCTGGTAATAGTTCGGGTGGTGCCTTTCAAGGATCAGGCTTCCTGAAGGCTGGCAAGAGCGGTAACGCCGGACAAATGGTATTGGAGTTTGACAAGGAAGTTACAAAGGTTGAGATCACTTGTCACACATGGAATAAAGACGGAAGTGATACAGTCGCGGTTAATGGTTCTGATGCACAGACAGCCCCTAACACTGGCGTTGCTGGCGTTTTGACCTTTGATTTGTCCGATGCTCCTTCCGAAACTGTGACCATTGATGTTAACGAGAGAGGTTTCATCTACGCAATCACAGTGACCTTCGCTGGCGGCGAGACTTCCTGTGAGCACGCATATACCTCCGAGCAGACCAAGGCACCCACCTGCACCGAGGCAGGTGAGCTGACTTACACCTGCTCCACTTGTGGCGATACTTACACCGAAGCTGTTGCCGCTCTGGGTCACACCGAAGTGGTCGATGCCGCTGTTGCTGCTGGCTGTGAAACCACCGGCAAGACCGAAGGCAAGCACTGCTCCGTCTGTAACGAAGTTCTGGTTGCTCAGAATGACGTAGCAGCACTGGGTCACGCATGGGATGAGGGCGTTATCGATCCCGAGCCCACTTGCGAGGGCGCAGGCGTTAAGACCTACACCTGCGAAACTTGTGGTACAACCAAGACCGAGGCTGTTTCCGCTCTGGGTCACACCGCTGCTGAGGCAGTTATCGAAAACAACGTTGCTGCTACCTGTACCGCCGACGGTTCTTACGACACAGTCGTTTACTGCTCCGTCTGTAACGCAGAAATCAGCCGCGTGACCACCACTGTCGACGCTCTGGGTCACAGCTATGTTGGCGAAGTCACTCAGGAACCCACTCTGAACGCGGAAGGTATTAAGACCTACACTTGTTCCGGTTGTGGCGATTCCTACACCGAGACGCTTGCCAAGCTGGAAGGCGCGGTTGCTCAGATCGGCGATACCAAGTACGCCTCTGTACAAGAAGCCATCGATGCAGCAGTCGAGGACGATACCATCGTTCTGCTGATCAATGTTGAGCTGACTGAGACGCTGACCATCGCTGCTGACAAGGTCATCACCCTGGATCTGAATAGCTTTGATATTAGCTACTCCTCCGATGTGGCAGGCGAGGCTATGATCACCAACAAGGGCACTCTGACTCTGACCGGCAATGGCGCGGTGAACTTCACCTACACCGGCGTTGTGAATATGAGCAAGGCTGCAAATGCCATCAGCAACCTGGGCAACCTGACCATCGACGGCGTATCCGTCACCAACACAACCGCTGCCAATGGCCAGATCGGCTATGCTGTGGACAACTACTCCGGCGCTGTGCTCACCGTCGAAAGCGGCAGCGTAACCGTGTCCGGCTCTTACTACTATGATGCCATCCGTATGTTCTGCAACAGCGAGACTGCGGACAATACCGTTGTGATCAACGGCGGTACTGTTGGCACCATCTGGATGCAAAACCCCTCTGACGGTGCTACCCGGAACACCAAGGACACCGTGAAGGGCAACCTGGCCATCAACGGCGGTACTGTTGGTACAGTATATCTGGAACCCTGCGCGGCCTTTAAGGTTTCTATCACCGGCGGCAACATCGCAGGCGTACAGGCAAATGATACTGCCAATTCCACCAGCACTTCCGTTCCCACCGGCTTTGTTTCCGGCGGTACCTTCTCTGCTGCTGTTCCCGAGGCATTCTGCGCAGAGGGCTTTATCCCCACCGAAAATGCCGACGGCACCTACGGTGTCAAGGAAGGCTCCTATGTGGCACAGATCGGCGATGTGAAGTATGAGACTCTGGCTGAGGCTATTGCAGCTGCACAGGCTGGCGAGAATGTCGAGCTGCTGGCTGATCATGAGGGAACTGTTGTTCTTCCCGCAAATGTCAAGCTGGATCTGAATGGCAAGACCATCACAGGTAACATCGTGGGTACTGTCGCAATGAACGGCGGCACCTGGATCACCCCCGAAAACTATGAAATGGCCGGCCCCGAGGCTGACTATTACAAGACAAGCGATGCCGTTATTACCGTCGATGCAACTGGCAACATTACCATCGAGGACGGCACCATGACACTGGCCCAGAGCTGGTGGACCGGCAAGGGTCAGACTCTGACCATCGCTGAGGATGCAACCTTTGTTATTCCTGAGGGTATGACTCTGAATGTTCTGAGCACCGTCATTATTAACGGTACTGTGACGAACAATGGCACCCTGAACCTGTACTCTTCCGAAGCGACTGTCACTATTGCCAATGAGATTTCCGGCATCGTGACTACTGTTACCAACGCAAAGGTCGTTTATGTGGATGGCGTTTACGCAGTTCACGTACACGTATGGAGCGACGCAACATGTACCGCTCCTGCAACCTGTGCATGTGGCGACACCAAGGGCGAAGCTCTGGGTCACAGCTACAATGCAGTTGTAACTGCTCCCACCTGTACTGAGGATGGTTACACCACCTACACCTGTGCATGTGGCGATAGCTACACCGCTGATGTAGTGGCAGCTACCGGCCACACCGAAGGCACTGCCGTGAAGGAGAACTGGGTATCTCCCTCCGCCAACGCTGACGGTTCCTACGACAAGGTCGTTTACTGCTCCGTCTGCGGCGAAGAACTCTCCAGAGAATCCGTCGTGGTCGAAATGCCCGACGCAACAGTCACCGTCCTGGATTCCATGATCCTGACTGAAGCTGACGATTATATGTGCTGGCCCAGCGGTGCAACTGACATCGACCGTCTCCTGCAGATCGTTATGAACTTCCAGGCAAACGAGACCCTGGAGCAGGCCAAGGCCGGTGAGTTCGGCAAGTACATTTGCGACTTCTACCTGACCTTTGAAGGCCTGAGCGGTGACAGCATCATTTCCGATAACTGCTACCTGGCAGGCAACTACGGCGATTACGGCTGGATCGTGATCCCTGTCGACGGTTTGGAACTGGAAGAGGGCGTTACTTACCCCATCGTCGCTGCTTACGACGCAAACCTGACCTATGAAGATATCTGCGGCTCTGTTAAGAACTTCACCGCTGCTATCTACATTGATCCCGCAATTCTGGAAGCTAACCCCGACATGACGGTTACTCTGGAACTGAGAATGACCAACCCCGAAAACGCTGACGATGTCATGGTCATCGGCGAGCCCGCTGTTTACACCGTTGCAGATTTGACAGCCGGCAATGCTGAGGCTCAGATCGGCAGCACCTACTACGGAACCCTGCAGGAAGCTCTGGATGCTGCTATCGAGGGCGACACCGTTAAGCTGCTGGCAAATGCTGAGCTGAATGCGCTTCTGGTGATGCCCGGCGTGACCCTGGATCTGAACGGCTACACTGTGGAAGCAAGCTATGTTGTCGGCTTCAATGGCTCTGATATCATTGACAGCAGCGCAGCCAATACCGGCTTGGTGAAGGTAGCCCAGGATAGAGTGATGCTGGATCTGAACAACAGCCAGCTGCCCGTGTACAATAACGAGCTCGGCGGCTATCTGTTCCTGGAGATCAACATTGTAACCAACTTGGTGGAAGACACCGAAAATGATGTGGCAACCTTCAAATTCTACATTAAGAAGGATCTGGACTACATGATGCTGCTGGATCTCATGAGAGATGGCGCTGCAGACAACAATCTCACCGTAATGGTCAAGCTGTCCTGGACGACTCTCGACGGCAACAGCGCAACTCAGTACTATGCATATTCTGAAGACATGAATAAGCATGTGGCAGAAGTCCACTCCACCAGTAAGTACTCCACATATACCTGCGAGCTGAAGGGAATCAATTCCAGAGAAAGCATCACCTATGCTGCAGTTCTGCAGTCCGGAACAGGTGCTGAGCTTACCTTCGCAGGTTAAACTAAGAAAGGAAGAAAAGCACAATGAAAATGACTTACGAAAAGCCCGAGCTGGAAGTGGTGTTCGTAGAGACTGAGGAACGCCTGATGAACGATCCGGATCTGGGCACTGAGGATACATCTTTGCCCCCCTTCTAATGCTTTATCGTATCGCTGATTTAATTACAGAGATCCCCGCAACGGGAGGATTTTCCTCCCGTTGTGAGGAGTATCTCTATGACGGAAAGAACGGTGCGGATGTGATCATCCGTGCCGATCTTTACCGTAGAGAAAAACATCATCCCCAAGCGAATGAAGCCGCAATTGCGTATATAGAGTCCGCGTATCAATTTTACTATGAATTGATAAACCATAATGGATTGTTCCTTCACGCATCGGCGGTTGCTTATGAGGGAAGAGGATATTTATTCTCGGGACCTTGCGGAACAGGAAAGTCCACACACACCCGCCTGTGGCAGCAGCTTTTCGGCGAGGAAGCCAAGGTGTTCAATGATGACAAGCCGGCGCTTCGCTGCATGGATGGCCAGTGGTACGCCTACGGGACACCGTGGTGCGGAAAGGATGGCATCAACATCAACATGAAGGTGCCGCTGAGTGGAATCTGCTTTTTGAAGCAGGGCGCGGAGAATCGGATTCACCGGTTGGACGCGTCCGAGGCTGCGGAGCGAATTATCTGGCAGACGATTCACCGCTTCAAGACCCGGGAAGACCTGGATCGGATGCTGGTATACGTGGACAAACTGGTGCATGCGATCCCGGTGTACGAGTTTGAAAACCGACCGGAGCCGGAGGCGGCCCGGTTGAGCTATGAAACGATGCGCCGAGGCGCAGAGGAGGCAGGCTTATGAAAGTCAGCAACAACTATGTGTTGAGACAGGTGGCAGATACATGGATCGTGCTGCCGCTGGCAGAAACCATGGTAGACTTTAACGGAATGCTGAAGCTGAACGAATCCGGCGCGATGCTGTGGCGCGAATTGGAGAAGGGAACGGACCGGGCCAGCCTGGCAAAACTGCTGTGTGATACCTATGAGGTAACCGAAGCACAGGCTATGGCAGATGTAGATGAGTTCCTGACTGCACTTCAAAATAAAGGCTGTATTTTGCCTGACTGATCGATGATCGCTAAGAGGACGATGGGAATCTGCCTCTTAGCGGTATCATTTTCTTATGAAAGGGGCGGAAAATAGATGCAAACAGCGAAACCGCGAGCGGAAATTCTGGAAACCCACATGGAAGAATTGATGCCGCTATTTTGTGAGCTGTTGGCAGCGGGAAAAACGGTTCGGTTTTCGCCCCGCGGCACCAGTATGCTCCCCATGCTGCGCCAGGGGCTGGATACGGTTACCCTTGCGCCCATTACGGGACATCCGCAGAAATACGACGTGCTGCTGTATCAGCGGGACAACGGACAGTATATTCTCCATCGCATGGTGAAAGTCGGTGAGACCTACACCTTCATTGGGGACAATCAATTTGTCTATGAGCGAGGCGTGCGCGAGGACCAGCTGATTGCAGTGGTTACCGGCTTTAGTCGCGGAGAGAAGGCGTGTTCTGTAACCTCCTTTGGCTACCGCTGCTATTGCCGCATCTGGCATTACAGCCGTTTTCTACGCCGCGTTTTCCGTGCCCTTCGACGGAGAGTTGTGGGCGTTTTTTGCCGAAAGACGGGTGCAAAAAGCAGTTGAAATCGGGTTTTTCATCTGCTATAATACCCGTAACCGATGCAGGGTTAGTTTATCGGTAGAATTTCTGCTTCCCAAGCAGACTGGGCGGGTTCGACTCCCGTACCCTGCTCCAAAGAAAGATCACCACCAAACGGTGGTGATCTTTCTTTCGTGTAAGAGAGGGAGTCGAACCGATGTAAATGCAACAGTCCGGTGGACTGTTGCTCGCGACGGCTTGACGGAGCGAAACAATAATTTTGCGTAAGCAAAATGCAAATCGACTCCCGTACCCTGCTCCCAATAAAACAGCACCGCCGTTTGGCGGTGCTGTTTTGTATTTTATTCTTCCCAGTTGTGCCAGATGTTCTGCACATCGTCGTCATCTTCCATGATCTCGATGAGCTTTTCCATCAGCTTCACATGCTCTTCGTTATCCAGCTTCTGATAGTTCTGGGGCACCATTTCGATCTGGGCAGAAACAAAGGTGTATTTCTTGCCCAGCTCCTCGGCAACGGCGTTGAAATCGTCGGGAGTGGTGTAGACGGTGAACACATCTTCCTCAGCTTCGAAATCGTCCGCACCGCAGTCCATGGCGTCCATCATCACGGTATCCTCGTCAAAATCGCCGTCCTCGTTGTCGATGACCAGCACGCCCTTCTTGTCAAAGGACCAGCTCACGCAGCCGGATGCACCCAGGTTGCCGCCGAACTTGTCAAAGTGGTGGCGCATGGAGCCTGCGGTACGGTTACGGTTGTCGGTCATGGTCTCCACGATAACAGCCACACCGCCGGGGCCGTAGCCTTCATAGGTAATGGACTCGTAGTTGTCACCGCCGCCTGCGCCGGCAGCCTTCTCCAGACAACGCTTGATGTTGTCGTTGGGCATATTGGCAGCCTTGGCCTTGGTGATGACGGTAGCCAGACGGGAGTTGTTGGCCGGGTCGGTGATGCCGCCGCCCTCTTTCACGGCGACGATCAGCTCTTTTGCGATCTTGGTAAAGGCGGCAGCGCGCTTTGCGTCCTGTGCGCCCTTGGTTTTTTGGATGTTATGCCATTTGGAATGTCCGGACATAAAGATCTTCCTTTCGGTTTCTATAAAAATATCGGCTATATTTTAGCAGATTTTCCTAAGAAAATCAATAGAATTTCATGCAATCCGCGTGTTTTTGGGACAAAACAACGGTCACTTCCGGAAAAGCGGCGGCGATTTTATCCGCCAACACGGAACAGACGGGGTTTTCTGTGTAGAAATGACCGGCGTCGATGAGGGTCACGCCCTGCTCCTGGGCATCCCAGAAGCAATTATATTTCACATCGGCGGTGACGAAGGTGTCGCAGCCGGCTTGGATTACATCCATCAGGCCGTCGGAGCAGCTGCCGCCGCCAACAGTCACCTTGCGCACCGGCTTGCCGCCGTCGCAGTAGCGCAGACCGGGGCAATTCAGTTTTTCTTTCACATGGGCAAGAAATGCGTCCACGCTTTGCTCTTCCACCTCGCCGCAGCGCATCATGCCGCCGTAAGCACCCAGCTTTTCTACATTTTGCAGTCCCAGGGTTTGGGCGAGGACATCGTTCACGCCGCCGTCGGCGCAGTCCAGATTGGTGTGGGCGCAGATGTGGCTGATGCCGTGACGGCACAGATTCATGATGCCCCGGGTGATGGCGGCATCGTCGGTGACCATGGGGATGGCCCGGAAGATCAGGGGATGGTGGGTCACCACCAGGTCCGCGCCGATATCCACGGCCTCCTGGCACACATGCTCAAAGGGGTCAAGGGCCACAAGGATCTTGGTGACGGGGGCGTTGCGGCTGCCACAGTTCAGACCCACATTGTCCCAGTCCATTTTCAGCTCCCGGGGGGCAAGGGTTTCGATAAATTCCAAAATGTTTTGTACAGTGATCATAATACTTTCTCCAATTCTTCCAGTGCCTGTTTCTTTTCCGGGTCGTCCCGGTGGGATACTGCTAAGCGCAGACCCTCCAAAATGCGAAGCACATACTCCGCGGTTTCCGGGCAGTCGTTTTTCAAAAGGGCAGGGGAGATGTACCATTGCCCTACGGTCAGCCGGGGAGCATCCGGATCCCAGATAACCTCTATGACGGTATAGAGAAACCGGCCGTCTTTCAATACGGTCTCTTCCTTGATGTGCCAGCCGTTTTCCGACAAATAGCGACGAAGCAGGGGCGTTTTGCTCTGGCATTGCAGAACAAGGCGGTAGCGGTTGCATTTCAGCCAGGGGGCGGATTCCAGAATGGAGACCATGGTGTCTCCGCCCATGCCGGCGCACACCAGCGCGTCAAAATCCCGGGGCACATTTGCCACGCCATCGGAAAGATGAAAGGTCATCCGGTCAGCTACGCCGTATTTTTCTGAATTGCACCGGGCGGCCTGCAACGGGCCTGCGTTGATGTCCGATGCAAAGACTTTTTTGGCGATGCCGTTGGTCAGCAGATGGATCCCCAGATAGCCGTGGTCGCAACCTACATCGGCCACCGCATCACCGGGGCGGATATATTCTGCGCAGGCCAGGAGCCGTTTGGAAATGGGAAGGTGCATAGATAACCTCCGGTTTTAGACATATACCCTCTCCCGGGGGGAGGGTGGCCGAACGAAGTGAGGTCGGGAGAGAAACGGCGACAGAACCGACATTGGAATAGGCCTATACATTCATGGTAATTCTTCATTACTGCCCGTATTCCTCTTCCGCCCCCATTTGGGGGCACCTTCCCCTTGGGGGAAGGTTAAAAACGCCATCCCGGCTGATTCCGGGATGGCGTAGCCGGTTTTACTGGTTCTTCTCGGCCTGGTCGGCTTCGTAGGCTTCCAGGAAACGGTTCAGCTGTGCCAGGAACGGCTCGCATTCGATGCCGTGGACCATGCAGGCTTCCTCAACGGTCTCACCCCGGGAAGAGGGGCAGCCCAGGCAGTGCATGCCGATAGCAAAGAACAGAGGTGCAGCCTGAGGGGCAACATCCAGAACATCACCGATAATGGTGTCTTTTTCAATTTTTACAGCCATAATTTGACCTCCTATTACATTTCTCCGCCTATTATAACCCCTTGTGCAGAAAAAAACAAGAGGCAGTTTTCTGTTAATTTCCACACACAATTCCAAAAGTTTCGACGGCTTTCCGCACCTTTCGCAAAATTCGCGTGGTAAGATAACAAAAAACGACAGAAAGAGAGGAATTTTTTATGTTAGGAACACGCATTGCATCGTTGCGTCAGAGCTGTGGTCTCAGTCAGGCGGAGCTGGCGCAGAAGCTGCACATCAGCACCAGCACGGTAGGAATGTACGAGCAGGGGAGACGGGAGCCGTCGGTGGAAACGCTGATCGCCCTTTCCCGGATTTTTGGAGTATCCTTGGACTATCTGCTGTCCGGGCGACCGGACACCATCCGGGATGTGGCGGCGCTGCACCGGCTGACAACAGAGGGCGAGGTGTCCACAAAGCTGACGAAGGAGGAAATGGTGTGCCATTTGCTGTGGGCATTACTGGAATAAATAAGTAAAATTGTATAAAATTAAGGTTGAATTTCTGTGATATATGTGATACGATATACTCGTATCGATATGGGCGCACTGCGCCCAAAAATTTCGGATGCAATATGCACCCAGGAGGAAAAGAAATATATGAACAGCGTAATGGAAATTTTTGACGAGCGCAGCGCCTTCTCTTTTGAGGTATTCCCTCCCAAGACAGATGTGGGCATGGAAAAACTCTGTGGTAAGGGCGGCGTGCTGGAACAGCTGTACACCCTGAACCCGGACTACATTTCCTGTACATACGGCGCCGGCGGCACCAATGTGGGCAAGAACCTGGAAGTTCTGGACAAGATCGTGCAGGACGGTAAGACCGTTGGTGTCACCCATTTCACCTGCATCGGCAACACCAAGGAAGGCATCCGTGAGCAGTTGCAGAACTATCTGGATCACGGCATCAATCATATGCTGGCGCTCCGTGGCGACCTGCCCTTTGGCTGGACCGGCACCGGCGGCGACCTGCACTACGCTACCGAGCTGGTGAAGTTCGCCCGCAAAGAGTTCGGCGACAAGTTCACCATCGCTGTGGCTGGCTCTCCCGAAGGCCACATTCAGTGCCGCTCTCTGGAAGCTGACATCGCTTTCCTGAAGCAGAAGCAGGACAACGGCGCTGACTACATCATGACTCAGCTGTGCTGGGATATGGATCAGTTCCGCTACTGGATGGACGCGATCCGCGCCGCAGGCATCTGGATGCCCGTGGACGTGGGTATCATGCCCATTCTGGATCAGAAGGCTACCATCAACATGGCTCTGTCCCGCAACGGCTGCGTTATGCCCAGAGCCCTCAGCGAGATCATCTCCAAGAACTGGATCTTCCCCGATCCCTTCACCGGCGACAAGGGCGAGACCGATGCTCTGTGCGCTCAAAAGAAGGAAGACTTCAAGAAGGCCGGTATCGAGTACACCATCAACCAGATCGACGAGTACCGCGCTTGCGGCATCAACGGCATCCACCTGTATGCACTGAACAAGTTCGACGACGTGGCTTACATTGCTAAGGAAGCCGGCCTGCTGGATCTGGTGTAAGGAGCAAATATCTATGGCAAATCCCCATACCATCGCGGTAGCCGGTAAGGGCGGCGTGGGCAAAACTACCACCTGCGGTATGCTTATCGACTATCTTTGCAAGAAGAAAAACGGTCCTGTGCTGGTCGTGGACGCCGATGCCAACAGCAATCTCAATGAGGTGCTGGGGGTGGAGGTAGAAACCTCTCTGGGCGCCATCCGTGAGGAAATGGCCAACGCAGAGCTCCACGGCACCATCCCTGCGGGCATGACCAAGGCCGACTATGCGGACTTCAAATTCAACTCTGCCATCGTGGAAGAGGACGATTTTGATATGCTGGTCATGGGCCGCACCCAGGGCAAGGGCTGTTACTGCTATGTAAACGGCGTACTGAAAAACCAGGTGGACAAGTACGCAAAGAATTACAGCTACATCGTTATGGACAATGAGGCCGGTCTGGAGCATGTGGCCCGGGGAACGCTTCCCCATGTGGACACCATGCTTCTGATCTCTGACTGCTCCCGCCGGGGCATTCAGGCGGTGGCCAGAATTGCCGAAATGGTGCGGGAAATGAATCTGAATCCCACCAAGATGGGTCTGATCGTCAATCGCGCGCCGGGCGGTGTGCTGGATGATGGCGTGAAGGAAGAAATCGAAAAGCACGGTCTTCAATTGTTTGGTGTTCTGCCCCATGATGAGGCGGTATACCGCTGTGACTGTGACGGCGAGCCTTCTTCCAAACTGCCGGATAGCGATCCTATGAAAGTTGCCCTGCGGGGCATCGCTCAGTCCATTGGACTGTAAAAAACGAAGCCTTCTCCTTGAGGAGAAGGTGCCGAGCGTATGCGAGGCGGATGTGGTGGTGTCGCCAAAGGCGACAAAATATGCTGCTGATGCAGCAACACCACATCAGTCATTTGTTCGTTCCTCACAAATGCCAGCTTCTCCTCGAGGAGAAGCCTTGGCTTGGAATGACAGAAAAATCATCAATTTTGCAAATTTCATTTGCACCAATATTATTAAGGGGGAAACCAACTATGTCTTTTACACCTAAGACGCAGCCTTACAGCGGCAAGATCAATGCCGTGACTCTGGGTACCGGTGACAAGGCAATCGTCATCGGCGGTCAGAATGTGCTGCCGTTCTACACCTTCGACGCTCCCATCGAAAATGCACCCAAGATCGGCGTGGAAGTTTCCGATCTGGCATCCAACTGGGAATGGCCCGCATTGAAGGAATTCTACGCAGGCTGCGCCACCATGGCCGACTACGCCAAGAAGGCTGAGACCATCGAAGGCTGCGACTTCATCTGCCTGAACTTCGTGGGCGCTGACCCCAACGGCGCAAATCGCTCCGTTGCAGACTGCGTTGCTGACGCCAAGGCTGTTGCCGAGGTCGTCACCAAGCCCATCGTTGTCATGGGCTGCAAGAACCTGGAGCGTGACGGCGAGCTGCTGGCTGCTCTGGCAGACGCCCTGGCAGGCAAGAATGTTCTGTTCATGTCCGCAAAGAACGAAAACTACAAGACCGTCGGCGCATCCGTCGCTCTGGCAAGCAACCAGAAGCTGGGCGCAGAGACCGCTGACGACATCAACCTGGCAAAGCAGCTGAACATCATGCTCAAGGGCCTGAATGTCAGCCCCGAGTCCCTGGTTATGGACATCGGTACTGCCGCTGTGGGTTACGGCTACGAATATGCCGCATCCACCTTCGACCGCATCCGTCTGGCTGCTCTGGCTCAGGGCGACAGCGATCTGCAGATGCCCATCCTGGCTGCCGTTTGCAACGACACCTGGACCGTTAAGGAATCCACCGCTACCGAGGCTGATGAGCCCGCATGGGGCAGCATGGAAGAGCGCGCCATTTCTATGGAAGTTGCTACTGCCGCAGCTGACCTGACCGGCGGTGCCGATGCAGTGGTTCTGCGTCACCCCGAGTCCGTGGCAACCATTAAGAAGTTCATCACTGAACTCGTCTGATCGGAAGGAGGATACATACAATGGCTTTGAAAGGTCTTGATATTTTTAAGCTGTCTCCTAAGAAGAACTGTAAGGAGTGCGGCAGCCCCACCTGTATGGCATTCTGTATGAAGGTGGCACAGGGCGCTGTGTCTTTGGACAAGTGCCCCTACTTCTCCGAGGAAGCTCTGGCAACTCTGAACTCCGCAACTGCTCCTCTGATGAAGACTGTTTCCGTTGGCGAGCACAAGCTGGGCGGCGAGACTGTCCTGTTCCGTCACGAGAAGACTCTGGTTAACAAGAATATGTTCGCTGTTTGCCTGTGCACCGATTGCGCCGACAAGGCAGACGAGAAGATCGCTGAACTGATGAAGGTGGATTACGAGCGCATCGGCGAGCGTATGTACGTGGAATTCATCCATGTTGCCAACAAGCAGTCCAATCCCGCTGTCTACGCTGACCTGGTGAAGAAGGCAGCCGCTACCGGCCGCAGCCTGGTGCTGGAATGCTGGGATGTGGAGTGCGCCAAGGCAGCTCTGGCTGTCTGCGGCAAGGACGTCATTCTGGACGGCGCTACCCCCGACAACTGGGAAGCTATGAACGCTGTTGCTACCGAAGCCGGTGTTGCTCTGGGCGTTTGGGCCGAGAACATCTCCGACCTGTACGACACCGTGAAGAATCTGGAAGCCAAGGGTAACAAGAACCTGGTTCTGGATGTCACCGGCAAGACTGCCAAGGAAACTCTGGCAAATGCCGTTCTGGTCCGCCGTACCGCTTTGAAGGACGAGGACCGTACCTTTGGTTATCCCTCCATCGTCAATGTGGCTCGCATTGCCAAGGGCGATGACCGTTTGCAGACTGCTTTGGCTGCCATGTTCGTTGAGAAGTACGCTTCCATCATCGTCATGAGCCATATGTCCTACGCACAGGCTCTGCCTCTGTACGGCCTGCGTCAGAACATCTACACCGATCCTCAGAAGCCCATGAAGGTGGAAGCTAAGATCTACCCCATCAACGGCGCTGACGAGAACAGCCCCTGCGCTCTGACCGTTGACTTCGCTCTGACCTACTTCCTGGTCTCCGGCGAACTGGAGCGCTCCGGCCAGCCTGTGAACCTGATCATCACCGACGCTTCCGGTATGTCCGTTCTGACTGCCTGGGCTGCCGGCAAGCTGTCCTCCTCCACCATCAAGAAGACCTTTGAGGAGCTGGACATTGCAAACAAGATCAAGAACCGCACCCTGATCATCCCCGGCAAGGTTGCCGTTATGAAGGGCGAAATTCAGGAGAAGTTGCCTGAGTGGAACGTGGTCGTCGGTCCTCTGGAGGCTGTTCAGCTGCCCAAGTACATGAAGGACAAGGAGTACGAGGCCGGCGCTAAGGCTGCTGAGGCTGAGCGTGCTGCCAAGGCCGGTACTGTGCAGGAGGAAGTCAAGGAACTGTCCTTCGACGAGCTGCTCCAGACCCGCGTGCCCAAGATCGAGATCGTGGACATGGGCGTACAGTACAAGGGCCACAACCCCGAGGCTAAGACCTTCGTCACCATCGGCGAGCGCATCCACTGCATCGCTCCCGCTATCCGCAAGGCTATGGACGAGCGTGATCCTGCTCCCATTCTGGAGCGTGCCGCTGCTCAGATCAAGGCCGGCGCAACTTACTTGGACGTCAACATCGGACCTGCTGAGAAGGACGGTCCCGAGCGTATGATGTGGGCTGTCAAGCTGTTGCAGGAGAACTTCAACAACGTTCCTCTGGCTCTGGACACCGCCAACATGAAGGCTATCGAAGCCGGTATCAAGGTTTACAACCGCGAAAACGGCAAGCCCATCGTCAACTCTGCTGACGCCGGCTCCCGTATCGGCTATATTGATTTGGCTGCTGCCAACGATGCCATCTGTATCGCTCTGTGCTCCGCTGATGGTATCGCCAAGGACAACGAAGAGCGTATGGTTCACTGCGACAACATGCTGGAGCGTGGCCTGAGCTTGGGTATGTCCTCCGATGATCTGTGGTTCGACCCCCTGTTCCTGGTCGTCAAGGGTATGCAGGACAAGCAGATGGAAGTTCTGGAAGCCATCAAGATGTTCTCCGACAAGGGTCTGAAGTCCACCGGTGGTCTGTCCAATAACTCCAACGGTGCACCCAAGGATGTCCGTCCCATCATGGACTCCACTCTGGTTGCAATGTGCATGATGCAGGGTCTGACCTCCGCTATCGTCAACCCCAACGACCGCCGTCTGATGGAAACCATCAAGTCCTGCGACATCTTCAAGAACAACGTGCTGTATTCCGACAGCTACTTGGATCTGTAATTTAACATCCCGTAATATGATCCGGGAGGGAGGTTACCTCCCTCCCGGATTTTGCTCTTTGGAGAGGAGGCTGACATTCATGTGGCTGGTTGATCTGTTTATGGGGTTTGTAGATATGATCCTTAATATACAGTTTGGCAAACGCTTTGGATGGGGCAGCTTTCTATGGGACTTGGCAGCCGTGGCGTGTCTGGCTGTTGCTGTGATCTGTTTTGTGGCAGATATGGTTATCCTCGGTGTGATCGGAATCATTGGTGTTGTTGCCTGCTCTGTTATGAGCAGCCGCCGTGTGTGGCGAGATATCCGCAGTAAAAGAGAACAGCAGAAAAGGGAAGAGGAAAAGCCTTCTCCTTGAGGAGAAGGTGGCCGAGCGTAAGCGAGGTCGGATGAGGTGTTTAAATGAACCAATTTAATAACCCAAAACTAACGATGAATGCAAAATCTCTTCGTAGAGGCATGACAAAAGAAGAGCGACACTTGTGGTACGATTTCTTGAAAACATTGCCTGTAACAGTTCATCGTCAAAAAGTGGTTGGCCAGTATATTTTGGACTTTTATATTGCAAGAGAGAAGCTTGTTATTGAATTGGATGGCTCACAACATTATGAAGATGATGGGATCAAGAAAGATACCAAACGGGATGCTTATCTTCAATCGCAGGGGCTGACAGTTCTGCGATACTCGAATGCTGATATTAACCTTAGATTTCAGGATGTGTGCCAGGATATATGGAATCATCTCTTACTAGGGGAGTAGAACACCTCATCAGTCAAAAATCAAAGATTTTTGCCAGCTTCTCCTCAAGGAGAAGCCTATAAATTTCGCATACTCAGCCGAAAGGCTTTTAATAGATTTTGACCATCCGGAAGGTGGATGTTGCTATGGAAAAGCAGAACTTAAAGGGTTGGCTGTATTTATTGCCTGCGATGCTATTTTTGGGCGTATTTATGGTCTATCCTCTGGTGGATGTGTTCATCTACTCTTTTGAGGAAAATTTCAACTCCGTATCCCAAAGCTATACCGGCGTGGGCGTACACAACTATCTGTATGTGCTCCACGACCCCTATTTTTTGCAGGCGGTGAAAAATACCTTCCTGCTGGTGATCATCACCGTGCCCCTGTCCACGGGACTGGCGCTGTTGATCTCCCTGGGGCTGAGCTCCATCAAAAAGCTGCGGGAGCTGTTCCAGACCATCTTTTTCCTGCCCTATGTGACCAACACGCTGGCGGTGGGCCTGGTGTTTATGATCCTTTTTGAGAAGAACACCTATACCGATGGTATGGTAAACATGCTCATCAATCTGTTCGGCGGCGAATCCGTGGATTTCATCACCGGCCCGTATTGGGCGAAAATGCTGGTGCTGTGTCTTTACACCACCTGGGTGGTCATGCCCTTCAAGATTTTGGTGCTGACGGGCGCGCTGGCATCGGTGAACGATACATATTACAACGCCGCCAAGGTAGACGGCACCCGGAGTCTGCGGATGTTCACCCGGATCACCCTGCCCATGATCTCTCCGTCCCTGTTCTACCTGATCATTACCGGCTTTATCGGCGCGTTCAAGGCGTACAGTGATAGCGTTGCCCTGTTCGGCACGGATCTGAATGTGGCGGGCATGAACACCATCGTGGGCTATGTCTACGATATGCTGTATGGCCCCAGCGGCGGCTACCCGTCCTACGCTTCGGCGGCGGCCATCATCCTGTTTGCCATTGTGCTGACCATTACGGCCATCAATCTCATGGTCAGCCGCAAGCATGTCCACTACTGATGGAGGTGCGGTATGAATACAGATTATCAAGCTATTGAAAACCGCGCCAGAGTGCGCAGACTGTGGGTCAAGGGCATTACCTATGGGCTTTTGGGTCTGTGGGCGCTGATCGTGCTGTTTCCGTTCTACTGGATGGTCCTCACTTCGGTAAAAAGTTACAGCCAGTACAGCGGCGAATTTGTGCCTCAGTTCATCACCACGAACCCCACCTTGGAGAACTATGCCACTGCGTTTACCGCCGTTCCCTTGGCAGACTATCTGCTGAACACGGTGATTTTCACCGTGGGCACTACCGCTATCATGCTAGTGGTGACGGTGCTGGCGGCATTCGGATTTTCCCGGATGAGCTTCAAGGGCCGGGATGTGGCGTTTACCGTTTTCCTGTCCATGATGATGATCCCCAACGAACTGGTGATCATCACCAACTTCCTGACCGTCACCCAATTGGACTGGCGCAACACCTTCGAGGGCCTGATCTTGCCCTCGGTCACCTCCGTGTTTTACATTTATCTGCTGAAAGAGAACTTTTCACAAGTGCCGGATGAACTGTATTGGGCCGCCAAGGTGGATGGCACTTCCGATCTGAAGTATCTGCTTCGGGTGATGGTGCCCATTTGCAGACCCACCATTGTGACCATTACGGTGCTGAAAGTCATCGAATGCTGGAATTCCTATGTCTGGCCCCGGCTGATCACCGACGATGAGGAGTACTATTTGGTGTCCAACGCCATTCAGACCATCCGGGAAAGCGGTTTCGGACGGGAGAATATTCCTGCCATGATGGCGGCGGTGGTGGTCATTTCTGCGCCGCTGATCGTGCTGTTTCTGATCTTCCGCCGGAAGATCATGGCCGGAGTGGCTCGGGGAGGTACAAAGGGATGAGAAAAGTTGTATCGCTCCTGTTGATTTTGGTTATCTGCACCGGCATTTTTTCCGGATGCCATGGTGCGTACGAACGGCATGTATTTGAAGTGCCGGAAACATTTGACACATCCAAAGAATATGAGCTGGTTTTTTGGGCGAAAAATGAAAGCAATATCAATCAAAAGAAAGTCTACGAACAGGCAATTGCAGATTTTGAGGCGCTGTATCCCAACATCAAGGTGACCATGCGCCTGTACACCGACTATGGCCGGCTGTACGACGATATGCTGAAAAATATCGGCGCCAACACCATGCCCAATGTGTGTATCACCTATCCCGACCACATCGCCACCTACATGACCGGCAATAACTGCGTGGTGCCTCTGGATGACCTGTTTGCCGACAAAAAATACGGTCTCGGCGGCAGCGAGCTGCGCTACGATGGCCCCACTCAAGAGGAGATCGTGCCGGAATTTTTGGAGGAATGTGTGCTCAATGGCACTTACTATGCCATCCCCTACATGCGCTCCACGGAGGTCTGCTACATCAACAAGACCTATGTGGAAAAGCTGGGCTACACCCTGCCGGAGACTCTGACCTGGGATTTTGTGTGGGAAGTGTCCGATGCGGCGATGAAAAAGAACGAAGACGGAACCTTTGCGGTCAACGGACAGAAGGTGCTGATCCCCTTCGTTTACAAGTCCACGGACAATATGATGATCCAGATGCTGAAGCAGTTGGATGCGCCCTATTCCACCCCCGGCGGCACGATTCAGATCTTCAACGACACCACCAAGGGATTGCTGTACGAGATCGCAGATCATGTGGAAAAACGGTCGTTTTCTACCTTTAAGATCGCCAGTTACCCGGCGGATCTTCTGAATGCCGGTCGGTGCATTTTTGCCATCGACTCCACCGCCGGTGCCACCTGGATGGGCCCGGATGCGCCGCTGATGGACATCAGCGAGGAGAATATCGTGGATTTCGAGATGGAAGTCATGCCCATCCCCCAATTCGACACAGAGAATCCCCAAATGATCTCCCAAGGCCCGTCTGTGTGTCTGTTCAACCAGGAAGATCCTCAGGAAGTGTTGGCATCTTGGCTGTTTGCCCAGTTCTTGCTGACCAACAAGGTGCAGGTGGGATATTCCCAGACGGAGGGCTATCTGCCTGTCACCACCAAGGCTCAGCAGAGTGAGGAATATCTGGATTATGTAAACCGCAGCGGGGAGGATAACGACCTGCATTACTGGGTCAAGCTGGAAGCCGCCAAGATCTTGCAGGAGAATACGGAAAACACCTTCGTGACCCCGGTATTCAACGGCTCGGCATCCTTGCGGGATGCGGCAGGGCAGATGATCGAAAGCGTCACCCGTTCCGTGCAGCGGAAGGAAACGGTGGACGAGGCCTATATGGACAAGCTGTTTTCCGATGTTTCTGCTCTGCACCGACTGGATCAGGTGGAGAGCACAGACCTTGGTCCAATGCCGGAAACGGCCATTTGGCTGCTCATAGGATTGGGCGGAACATGGATTTTACTGGCCGCTGGGGCAATAATTGGCAAGATAAGGAAAAAATACAAAGAAAATTGTTCTTTTACCGATTGATTTTCAGAAGATTTATAGTATAATGACCTTGTGATATCCATCACTACTAAAAAAGGAGTTAATCAAAATGAAAAAACTGATCGCATTTTTGCTGGTGCTGGTCATGATGCTGTGCGTCGCGGCCTGCGCCCCCACTGAGACCCCCGGTGCGGACAACAACCCCAGTTCCGGTAGCTCTACCCCCAGCTCTTCCGCCGGAACTTCCTCCGGTGACAACACCGACATCACCGGTGTGATGACCCACGCCCAGTATCTGGCTGCCGGTGAAAATGACCCCGTGGAGATCGAGGCTTATGTTCAGGCTACCCAGTCCTGGTACAACGGCGCCATCGTGATCTACGCACAGGATAAGTCCTACGGCGGTTACTTCGGCTACAACATCCCCTGCTCTGAGGAAGATGCTGCCAAGCTGGTTCCCGGCGTCAAGATCAACATCAAGGGCTACAAGACCTTCTACAAGGGCATGCCTGAGATCGCCAGCGACGGCGCTGTGCTGACCATTCTGGAAGACGAGGACACCTTCGTTGCTTACGCTGAGATCCTGACCGAGGATCTGGGCAAGCAGGAGCTGGTCAACCATGCAGGTAAGTTCGCTGCATTCCAGGGTCTGACTGTTAAGGCCATCACCTTCAAGAACGATGAGCCCGGCGATGACATCTATGTGGACTTCACTCTGGGCGATGCTACCTACAGCTTCTGCGTGGAGCGTTACCTCACCGATCCCGAGACTGACATTTACAAGAAGTTTGTGGATGGCAAGATCAACGTTGGCGACATTGTGGACGTTTACGGCTTCGTGTACTGGTACGATGCTGATGAAGACGCTTCCGGCGACGGCATCAACACCCACATCACCAAGATTACCAAGGTTGGTTAATGGAAAATGAGAAGATCCGGTGCTTACAGCACCGGATCTTTTTCTTTATCGTCAGTTTCAACAGGGTCGGGACAAAGTTCCAGATATGCGTGGGCGTATGTGACGCAGACTTCGTTGCGCTTCCACCAGTAAAGGGACATTTGCGCCCAAATGTACAAGCAGAAGAAAATCAGGTAGTGCCAGAAAGCGTCTGTGGTCATTTCCATTCCCAGAGCGTTTAGTACCGTATCCCCGAAACACAGGGCGGTGACCAGCAATTCCAGAATGTAGAACCACCAAAAATGCAGGTCGATCCTGAACATGGCCTTACAGTTGCCCCGCATCGCAAGGCGGCTGTTGTGCAGGGCGGCCAGCGCACCGCCCTCGGGATGGGCCATGAGCCACAGCTCCGCCAGACGGAAACGGAAAAACAGATACACAAATCCCGCAAGGAAGCACAGACCGAAAATCACCAATATTGGGACCATGATCTCCTGGCTGATGGCCGGGAGGGCTTCCAGTAAAGCTTCCTCTGTCATACCCTCGTCGGATACCAGCGTTATCAAAGGCGTGGCCCAGGGGGTCATCGCGAACAGAATGCTGGCTGCGTAGCCGCTGATGACTGCCAGCAGAATGCCCATGATCAGCACGAGTATTTTCAGTCGCAGGACAGGGGCCCATCGGCGGAAGCCTTCCAGCAGATCGGAAAGGCCGGCATTTTCGCCACGGGCAACCTTCAAGGTGTAGTAGGTATAGCCGATCTGCCAGAAGGGCAGGATGATCAGCTGTGACAGCTGAAGCGTGGAGCGAATGGTGGTGAGAATTGAGCGCAGGCCCATGCCGTCAAGGCCGCCGGTGGCGCTGATCTGCTGATTCAGCAGAAAATCCGCTACGGTGAGAATCAGGGAAAGCAAAAGCATTGCCCCGGTATGAATGAGAATGACCCGGCCGGGGCGCTGAGTTTGCCTCAAACTCTCGCCTGCGCGGGCGCGAAGGGAAGAGGGTGCAGAAAGCATACAATGCCTCCTTTCGTTGGTATATTCTATATGTTAAACCAAAATCAGGAAAATAGCAAATGAAATTTTTATGACAGTAGAAATCCGACAAAAAGTGTGCTACAATAGGGTAAATAACAATTACCGGGAGGGAAAGCCATGGACATCGGAACAAAACTGCGGCAGGCGCGGCTGGAAGCCGGACTGTCCCAGCGGCAGCTGTGTGAGGGTATCGTTACCCGGAATATGCTCTCCCAAATCGAGAATGGTTCTGCGCGGCCGTCCATGGACACCCTAGCCCTGTTTGCGTCCCGGCTGGGGAAGACGGTGGGATTCTTTTTGGGCGAGCCTGTGGCCTCCGGGAACGCCCTGTGCATGGCAAATGCCCGTCAGGCCTATGCCCGGGGAGCATGGACGGAGGCAAAGGCCTTTTTGGAGGATTATCAGGGCCCGGATGGGCAGTTGGATGAGGAATGGGGCTTGCTGAATGCGCTTGTTTTGCTCAGCGAAGCGGAAGCTGTCCGACAGCGGCCCATTTACGCCCGGGAGCTTCTGGAACAGGTGGCGCAGTTCGGGGCGAAAACCTGCTATTACACGGCGGAGCTGGAGCAGCGGCGGCTGCTTTTGCTCTCTGAGGTCAGCCAGGACCCCATAGCTTTGTCTGTGGACGACCGTCCGCTTCTTTACCGGGCGAAAAGGGCGTTGCAGGAGGGAAATCCGGCCCGGTGTGCCATGCTGCTGGAGGCCTGCGAGGATAGGGACGGCGGAGATTGGCACTTTTTGCGAGCCGAAGCCGCCTGGCTGCAAGGGGAGTACGCCCTGGCAGCGGAGCACTACCGCAAGGCGGAGCAGGAGCATCCCAAGGACTGTTGGCCCAGGCTGGAAGCCTGCTACCGGGCGCTGGACGACTATAAAATGGCCTATGAATACGCTTGCAAGCAGCGAAATCTGACATCGGAGGTACGATGATGAAACAGCAAAAAATGATCCTCCATCCGGAGGAGAAGAAAATATTGGACGCCGGCTTTGCGGCCGCCTTTGGCGGCGCGCCGGAACGGTACTTTTCCGCCCCCGGCCGTACGGAGATCGGCGGCAACCACACAGATCATCAGCGTGGCCGGGTTCTGGCCGGTGCGGTGGATCTGGATACCCGGGCGGCGGTGCGGTGCAACGGCACCGGAGAGATCCGCATTTTGTCCCAGGGCTATCCCCTGTGCGTGGTGGATCTGGCTACGCTGACCCCGGTGGCGGAGGAAGTGAACAGCACCCCGGCGCTGATCCGGGGCGTTGCCGCCCGATTCAGCCAGCTGGGCTGCAAGGTGCAGGGCTTTGATGCCTATGTACAGTCCACAGTCCTGCCAGGCTCGGGGCTCAGCTCCTCGGCGGCCTTTGAGGTGCTGGTGGGAACCATCATCAACCATCTGTTCTTTGACGGCAAGGCAACGCAACCGGAAATTGCCATGATCGGTCAGTACGCGGAAAATGTGTTTTTCGGCAAGCCCTGCGGACTGATGGATCAGATGGCTTCGGCGGTGGGTGGCATGATCACCATTGATTTTGGAAAAAAAGACGCCCCGGAGATCCGGAGCGTGGAATTTGATTTTGCCTCCTGCGGTCATGCTCTGTGCATCATTGACAGCGGTGCGGATCATGCGGATCTGACCGACGAATACGCGGCGGTGACCCGGGATTTTGGGGCTCTGTGCGCCCATTTCGGCAAGGAAGTGCTGACACAGGTGCCGGAGGAGGATTTTTACGCCGCTATTCCGGCGCTGCGGGCGTCCTGCGGTGACCGGGCGGTGATGCGTGGTATCCATGAATATGAGGAAAACAAGCGGGTTACCCAGCAGGTGGCGGCCCTGGCCGCCGGGGATTTTGACCGGTTTTTGGAGCTGATCAAGGAAAGCGGCTATTCTTCGTACATGTACTTGCAGAACGTCATCCCGGCTGGGTATGTTCAGCATCAGGACATGGCGGTGGCGCTGGGACTGTGCCAGCATTACTTACAGGGCAGGGGCGCGTACCGCGTCCACGGCGGCGGCTTCGCCGGTACGGTGCAGGCTTTTGTGCCCCTGGATATGCTGGAGGATTTCCGGGCAGGAATTGACGGTGCGTTGGGCGAGGGAGCGTGTCATGTGCTGACCATCCGACCCCAGGGCGGCGTGGAAATGGAAATTTTATAAAAGAGGGTGTCTCACAACAAGTGAGACACCCTTAAAATATGTTCCGGTTTCTACATCCTGCGGATGTAGGGGCGGCAACCTGCCGCCCGCGGGCGACTAATAGTCGCCCCTACAATGTCAGTTACCAGAGTGTTCATCCAAAAGGTAATGCACAGCGGCGATTTGTTCGCCGTTTTGGTAGTAAAACCGGGGGACACGGCGGCTGATGCCGCAGCCGAATTCATAGTTGAAGCTGTCCGCCATGGCAGCGATCTCTTCCATGGTGATGGATGCATCGCCGTTTTTGCCCACTAAAGTCACTGCATCGCCCGGCGTGACACCGGGGATGTCCGTTACGTCCACCATCATCTGATCCATGCAGATGCGCCCCAAAATGGGGGCTTTCTGTCCCCGAATCAGCACATAAAACCGATTACTCAGATTTCGGCGGTAGCCGTCCGCATAGCCCACGGGGATGGTGGCCACCACGGTGGGACGTTCCGTTACAAAGGTCGCGCCGTAGCCGATGCTGCAGCCGCTTCCCAAGGTTTTCACATGGGTGACATGGCTTTCCCATTCCAGAGCAGGGGACAGAGGCAGGAGTTTTTTGTCAACTTCCTCGCTGGGATACATGCCGTAGAGGACGATGCCGGCCCGGACCATTTCGTATTTGCTGGGGAAATTCATGATACCGGCGGAGTTATTCAGGTGGCGGATGGGAATTTCCACGCCCCGGGCTTTCAGCATGGCATCAAAGGCCGCGAAGCGTTCTTCCTGCTCCCGGGCGGCGCTGAGATCGGCGCAATCAGCGGTGGCAAAGTGACTGAACAGGCCCTCAGCCACAAGACCGGGAAGTTGGATGATCTTGGCGCACAGGTCTGCGGATTTTTCTGTGGGGGCGAATCCAATGCGGCCCATGCCGGTATCCGCGGCAAAATGGAAATGGGCGGTTGCGCCCAGCTTGACGGCGGCATCGGAAAGGGCAAGGGCATCTTCATAACGGAAGATGGTGGGGCGAATTTGCTCACGGATGGCCTCGGGAAATGCGGCGGTGGGGGTGTGCCCAAGAATGAGGATGGGCTTATCCAGACCCGCCCGGCGCAATTCCAGCGCCTCTGCCATGGATGATACGCCGAAGAAAGCGCATTTGTCCTGCAACAGGCGGGCAATGGGGATGGCCCCGTGACCGTAGGCGTCGCCCTTGATCACCGCCATCACCGGCACGTCGGCCTTTTCCTGTACGGCGGCAAAATTCCGGGCGATGGCATCCAGATCTATTTTCACATAAGTATGGTCAAATGTCATGGAATCAACTCCAAAAGAGGATGGGGTTATTGTATCACGAATTACAGAAAAAGTAAACGGATTTGCAAAATGAAAAGTCAGGCAACCGGAGTTGCCTGACTTTGCTATGTTATTGATTAGAACAGGCCGGAAACCTTACCGGTCTCAACGTCCACGTCCACACGACGGTATGCGGGGTCAGCAGCAGTACCGGGCATCATGGAGATGGTACCAGCCATGGGGCACAGGAACTTTGCGCCGCCGTACTCCAGAATGTCACGGACAGCCAGACGCCAGCCGGTGGGGACACCCTTCAAAGCGGGGTTGTCGGACAGGGACAGGTGGGTCTTAACCATCATGGTGCAGTAATCAGCGTACTTGGGATCGGTCTCGAAGCGCTGTGCCTTCTCAACAGCCAGAGGAGCCCAGTCAACGCCGTCAGCACCGTAGACTTCCTTAGCGATCAGCTCAACGCGCTGACGCAGGGGCATATCCAGATCGTACAGGAACTTAACTTCCACGGGATCTTCACAAGCCTCAACGACCACACGGGCCAGCTCAGCAGCACCTTCGCCGCCGTAACGCCAGTGGTTAGACTCAGCACAACGTATGCCGCGCTCAGCACACAGCTTCTTGAGCAGAGCGATTTCAGCATCGGTATCGGTGTAGAAGCGGTTAATGCAGACCACGGGGTTGATGCCGGACTTCTTGATGGTGTTGACGTGGTGGAACAGGTTGCAGGTACCCTTTTCCAGCAGTTCCAGGTTCTCTTCCTTGTACTCCTTGGGCAGGGGTGCACCGGGAGTAACCTTGGGGCCGCCGCCGTGCATCTTCAGGGAGCGGACGGTAGCAACCAGAACGGAAACGTTGGGGGTCAGGCCGCTAAGACGGGTCTTAACGTTCCAGAACTTCTCGAAGCCGATGTCAGCAGCAAAGCCGGACTCGGTGACATGGTAGTCAAACAGCTTCAGAGCCAGACGGTCGGAGATAACGGAAGACTGACCGATGGCGATGTTTGCGAAGGGGCCGGCGTGGATCAGAACGGGCTGATGTTCCACGGAGTAGCACATGGTGGGGTTGATGGCGTTACGCATCCAGGCGGTCATAGCGCCGGCAACGTCCAGATCCTCACAGGTAACGGGGTCACCGTTGCGGCTGTAAGCGACAACGATCTTGCCGATACGCTCACGCAGATCCTTCAGGTCACGGGCAACAGCCAGGATAGCCATCAGCTCGGAGCCAACAGCGATACCGAACTTGCTCTCCATCATGAAGCCGTCCAGACGGCCGCCGATGCCGATGATGATATTACGAAGAGACTGTGCGCAGAAGTCGATGATCCAGCCCATCTCCACACGCTTGGGGTCGATGTCCAGACGCTTCAAGCCCTTCTTGGCCAGCCATTCGTCGTTGTTGTTACGCTCGTGCTGCATACGGGCAGTCAAAGCAACCATGGCCAAGTTGTGAGCGTTCATGATGTCGTTGATGTCACCGGTCAGACCCAGAGAGAACTCGGTCATGGGCATCAGCAGGGCGTTACCGCCGCCGGCTGCAGTACCCTTAACGTTCATGGTGGGGCCGCCAGAGGGCTGACGCAGTGCGCCGCCGGCGTTCTTGCCGATGTAGCCCAGACCTTCGATCAGGCCCAGAGAAACAGTGGACTTACCTTCACCGAAGGGGGTGGGGGTAACAGCGGTGACTTCGATGAACTTGCCGTCGGGCTTATCCTTCAGACGGTTCATAACCTTAATGAAGTCGATCTTGGGGGTCTTGCCGTAGGGGATGATCTCGTCCTCCAGCAGGCCCAGCTTCTGGCGGAAGTAATCAACAGAGGGAAGGCTCTTTTCAGCTTCTTCTGCGATCTGCCAGTCGGCGAACTTGGTAGGGTCAAGCTTGACAATACCCTTTTCGTCTACGTACTTGCCGTTTTCATCAAAAACGATTGCCATGGGAAATTCCTCCTTGTTTGTTCTCCAAAGTCTTAACTAACCCTTGGAGACTATGTTATTTTCGGTCCTGCACATTATACCTATGTGTACCCCAGAACCATATCGATAATTTTTTATCGGTACGGCTGTATTGTATCATCGAAAGCCGGGGATGTCAACGGGTAAAACACACAAAACCGAGGAAATATGAAATTATTTTTCGGTAATATTGGCGCTGTCACGGATCAGAACCATTACCTTGGTGGTCAGAACGGTGCGGCGGACCGCGGCTTCGAATTCTTCATTATAATAGGGCTTGAATTGCTCCACTGTCATGTTGTTCTTGCGGCAGATGAGGGCAATGGCTTCGCCCATTTCCTGCTCGCTGACGGTCAGATTTTCCAGACGGGTGATCTCCTCCACGGCGGCGACGCGGCGCAGATTTGCCTCCGCTGCCGGGTAGGACTCCTCGTGGAGCTGCTCCTTGGTGATGCCCATGAAAGAACAGTACATATCCAGATTCAGACCCTTTTGGGAGAGCTGAGCCTCCATATTCCGCAGATGCTGCTCCACCGCGTCCTCCAGCTCGTTGGGGTCGGGAGTGAAGTCCAGAGTTGCGGCGGCCTGCTGCAGCAGGCGATCCTGGAGATCCATTTCTCCACGCTCATCGCTGTAGGCTTGCAGACTTTCCTTCAGCTTTGCCTTCATTTCCGCCAGGGTGTCGCATTCGCCCACTTCTTTGGCGAAGGTGTCGTTCAGCTCATAAGTGGTTTTGATGCGGATCTGGTGGATCTTGCAGCGGAATTCGGCTGCCTTGCCTGCTAAGTCTTCTGCACGATACTGCTCGGGGAAGGTGACCTTGACGATCACTTCCTCACCGGGGACCTTATCCAGCAGCTGCTCTTCAAAGCCGGGGATGAACTGACCGCTGCCCAGAGTCAGGGTCTGCATTTCGGCGGTGCCGCCGGGGAACTGTACGCCATCGACGAAACCGGCGTAATCCAAAACCACTTCGTCACCGTTTTCGGTGGGGCGGTCTGTTACCTCAGTGATGCGGGGGGTCTGTTGCTGCAAGCGGTGCAGGTGCTGATCTACCTCGCTGTCGGTTACGATGTGTCGGTTTAATTCTGCGGACAGGCCGCGGTAGGTAAATGCCATAGTTTTGCTGTTCTCCTTTTACAAAAATAAAAGGGCAACCCAGCGAAAACTGAATTGCCCAGACGGTCGGCATAAAAAGCATCCGCATTCCCCCGTGGTAAGATCCACGATGTTCCGTCAGTCGTGCGGTGCAAGGCAATCATAAACCTTTCCCGGCGGTTTGTCAAGGGGGAAAATAAAAAATTCTCCCATACCTCTTTTCTTTTTCGTTCATTTGTGCTATAATAAGAAAAAATCGAAACAGGAGGAGTATTTATGCCACGCACCAGTGATAAAGCGGAGAAGATTTTGGAATTTGTAAACGAGTTTGTCCAGGAAAACGGCTATGCCCCTTCCGTGCGGGAGATCGGTGCGGCGGTGGGTCTGCGCTCCACGGCATCGGTGAGCTATCATATCCAGGCCCTGCAGGATAAGGGCCTTTTGAGCGCGCCCGGTCAGAAGGGCCGGAAGCGTGCCCTGTCCACCGGCAACCGCCCCGGGCAGATCCCGGTGCTGGGTGTGGTTACCGCAGGCATTCCCATCCTGGCCTTTGAAAATCAGGAGGGCACTATGGCCTGGGACGGTGATCCCAGCTGCTTCGCTCTGCGTGTCCGTGGTGACAGCATGATCAACGCCGGTATTCTGGACGGGGACAAGGTGGTCATCCATCCCCAGCAGACGGCTATGGACGGCCAGATCGTTGTGGCCCGGATCGGAGACGAAGCCACGGTTAAGCGTTTAAGCCGGAAAAACGGGGAAGTCTGGCTGATGCCGGAAAATGAGGCCTACGAGCCCATTGACGGCCGGGAAGCGGAATTGATCGGCTTGGTAAAAGCCGTCGTTCGGGAATATTAAGAAAAAGCAAGGCAGAAATGAATCTGCCTTGCTTTTACTCATTTTTATAGGGTGCGTCGGCGGGATAGATGCCCTGCAATTTCTGCATGGAGCGCTGCAATGCGTCCTGAGCGTTTCCCCAGGGCTTGGAGGCGTTGCGGTAGTCGTACTTGGCGATCATCCAGTCCAGATCCCCCTTGACCCGTGCCAGATTCGTAAGCATCAGGCCGGGAACGGTGTTCAAAAACCACTCCCGCTGGGCGTTGGGAAGGTGCTCCTCCGCTGCTTCCAAGAGGGCGGTAAAATGCCGCAGGCAGAAGCCCTTGCAATTTTCTACCTTAGCCCGGAATTCCGGCTCTTTCAGTAAATAAAAGAAGGTATCAAAATACCGCGCCATATTGTAGTCCACCTTTTCGCAGATGGCGCAGGACTCCAGACGCTCCCGAAGCCGCCGGTAAGGCGGTTCTTTTGTTTGGGGGCGTTTTTTACTGAACAGACCCTGCTGGGGAGGAAGCTCGTAGTCATCCAGCCGCTCCTGCAATTCTTCCAGCAGCCCTGCGTAGTAGGTTTGCAGCATCAGCGCCGCGCCCAGAGAATTGCCGTAGTCATAGAGCTTTTTCATATGACCGCCGCAGAAGCCGGCCTTGTCGGTACTTGCCCGGACATCCGGTTCCATATAGCTGGCACCCGGTCCGGCGAAATAGCGGATGGCGCGCTGCTCTTCCTTGCGCTCCATGGCGCAGAAGGGACACTCATCCTCTGTTTCAAAGCCCTCGTTGACCGGAATGGTGTAGAGCTTTTCTTTCATTACTTGACCAGCAACTCTGCGATCTGCACGCAGTTGGTGGCGGCACCCTTACGCACCTGATCGCCGCAGCACCACAGACAGATGCCGTTGGGGTCGGTCAGGTCGGGGCGGATACGGCCCACGAACACCAGATCCTGGTCGGAGGTGTCCAGAGGCATGGGATACTGCTTGTTATTAAGGTCGTCCACCAGCTTACAGCCGGGGGCGTTGGCGATCACATTGCGCACCTGCTCCACAGTCACAGGCACATCAAAGTGACAGCTGACGGAGATGGAGTGGCTGCGCATAACAGGAACGCGGACGCAGGTGCAGGAGACAGTCAGCTCCGGCAGGTGCATGATCTTGCGGCCCTCGTTCTGCATCTTCATTTCCTCGCTGGTGTAGCCTTCATAAGCCTCGCCGCCGATCTGGGGGATCAGATTGAAGGCGATCTGGTGAGAGAACACCTTGGGCTCATAGGTCTCGCCCTTGGCGAGTGCGTCCACCTCGTTTTGCAGCTCCACAGGGCCCTCTGCGCCAGCACCGGAAACGGCCTGGTAAGTAGAGGCGGTCATGGTGCGGATGGGGGAGATGGAGTTCAGAGCATTGACGGCAGTCAATGTGATGATGGTGGAGCAGTTGGGGTTGGAGATAATGCCATTGTGCCATGCCACATCCTGAGGGTTGACCTCGGGGACGATCAGGGGCACCTTGGGATCCATGCGGAATGCGGAAGAATTGTCCACAAACACAGCGCCTGCGGCCTGAATGGCAGGAGCAAAACGCTTTGCGATGTCGTTTTCTGCCGCGCCCAGAACGATGTCCACGCCCTCAAAAGCGGTGTCGCAGGCCTCCTGGATGGTGACTTCCTCGCCCTTGAAGGTGAGGGTCTTGCCGGCGCTGCGGCGGCTTGCCAGGGGGATCAGCTTGCCCACGGGGAAGTTGCGCTCCTGCAGAACCTTGATCATTTCCTGTCCCACGGCGCCGGTGGCACCGAGAATTGCAACGGTATAGAGTTTCATAGTAAGTACCTCCAAAAGAAATGTAGGGGCGGATGCCCACATCCGCCCGAAAGCCTTCCCCTCTGGGGAAGGTGGCAAAAATCTTTGATTTTTGACGGAAGAGGTGGACCTCTCCCGCCCCCTTACGGGGCACCCTCCCCAAAGGGGAGGGCCTTTATTTCACAAAGCTGTTATACAGCACCCGGATGGCGGACTGGAAATCCCGGTTGTCAACACCGAAGATGATGTTCAGTTCGTCCGGGCCCTGGTTGATCATACGGATGTTGATGTCGGCCTCGCCCAATGCGGCAAAGATACGGCCGGAAACGCCGGGCTGGAATGCCATGCGGCGGCCAACGGCGGCGACCACAGCGATCTGATCGTGAACATCCAAGGTGTCCGGCTCCACATCCTGCTGGATCTCGCCCAAAATGGTGTACAGGTGGGGTGCGATGGACTCTGTGGGCATGACCACGGAAACATTGTCAATGCCGTTGGGTACATAGTCAACGCTGATGTTGTGCCGTTCCAGAACGGAGAGTACCTTACGCAGAACGCCGACCTGATTGCCCATGCCCCGCTTGCTCAGGGAGATGATGGTGAAATCCTTCTTGCCGGTGATGCCGGTGATGAAGCGGTCGGGATCGGCGGGAGTGTCGAATTTCTCCCGGATCATGGTGCCGTTGTCTTCCGGGGCGTTGGTGTTGCGGATGTTCAGAGGGATATTCTTCTCACGGACGGGGAAGATGGTGCCTTCGTGAAGCACCTGGGCGCCGGAGTAACTCAGCTCACGAAGCTCGTCGTAAGTAACCTCGGGGATGGCCTGGGGATCGTCCACGATCCGGGGGTCGGCCATGAGAATACCGGAAACGTCCGTCCAGTTTTCGTACACGTCGGCGTTCAGTGCGGCGGCGGCCAATGCGCCGGTGATGTCACTGCCGCCACGGGTGAAGGTGCGGATGTGACCGTCGGGCATCAGACCGTAGAAGCCGGGGATGACTGCGCCCTGACCGGGGATCACCAGTCTGCGCAGAGCCTCGTAGCTGTTTTCCTGATCTACCGTGCCGTCAAAATTGAATTTCACCCACTCCACCGCATCGATAAAGCGGAAGCCCAGGTATGCGGCCATCAGCTTGGCGGAGAAGTATTCGCCACGGCTGACCAGTTCGTCCTGGGTGACGGACTTGGCGTCCAGACGCTTTTTGAGAGCAGCGAATTCTGTTTCCAGATCCAGCTGGATGTTCAGCTCGTCCCGGATCTCCAGATACCGGGAAGTGATCATCTCAAACACGCCGGTGCAGTCCACACCGTACTGGATGTGGGCGTGGCACAGGTACAAAAGGTCGGTCAGCTTGTGATCGTTCTTATTTCGTTTGCCGGCGGCGGAGACCACCACCACCCGACGGGCGGGGTCGCTGAGCAGAATATCCCGGATCTTTGTGTACTGACCGGCATCTGCCATGGAGGAGCCACCGAATTTTGCGACTTTCAGCATAGTTTTTCCTTCTTTCTCGTGCCTCAGCAGACCCCGTTCAGGGCGGCGATGAAGGCATCGGGATTCTCTTTCAGCCAGGCGTGGACGGATTCCACGCTGACGGGTTTTGTGATGATGGCGTTGCCCCAATGCTGCGCGATCTGATCAGCCGGGAAGCTGCCGCCGCGGATATAGTAGCACAGCTTGGCGGAATTGTCTACGGAAACCTTTTCGCCGTAGGGGACATAGAAGCCCTTGCCGCACAGCAGGTCAACGCAGTCCTGTACCACATTGTATGCGGTGGGGTAGCGTCCTGCGCCCTGACCGTAGAAGCTCTGACGACCGGAGTGCTCGCCAACCAGGGTGATGAGGTTGTAGTTGGTGGGGATGGTGGCTTCCGGTTCGGTGTTTTCAAACAGCGTGGGCTGTACATAGACGGAGTAAGCGCCGTCCTTTGCAATGCCGGTGGAAACCAGCTTGCAGACATAGCCGTGGGCCTTGAAATTCTCCACATCCTCAGCGGTGATCCGGGAAATGCCGGTCACGGGAACCTGGGCAGTATCCAGACTGACACCAAAAGCGATGTTGCTGGACAAAATCACCTTGTGCCAGGTGTCGATGCCCTCCACATCGGTGGTGGGGTTGGCCTCGGCATAGCCCAGAGCCTGAGCCTGCTTCAAAGCCTCGTCATAGCCCAGACCCAGACGGGTCATGGAGTCAAGGATGTAGTTGCAGGTGCCGTTCATGATGCCGCCAACCTGCATGATCTTCTGCACACGTCGGGAACGCTCCAATTCGGACAGCCAGCAGATGCCGCCGCCTACGGCAGCAGCGCAGCGGAACTGCACGCCCTTGGCTTCTGCCAGAGGGATCAGCTCGTCATAATAGGTGCAGACCAGGGCCTTGTTGGAGGTCACCACATTTTTACCGGCCTCGATGGCGGCGCGGACAAACTCATAGGCAGGATGCAGGCCGCCCATGGCTTCCACGATGGTGTCGATGGACTGATCAGCCAGTACGGACTGGAAATCCTTTGTAACCTCTGCGTCGGGCAGAGAAATGTCTTCCAGACAGACGACCTTGGCAACTTTTATATCATCCCGGGCGGCGGTGATGTCGTAAACGCCTCTGCCGACCACGCCGAAACCCAACAAACCAATTCTCATATAGTCCTCCTAATGAAAAATACTTGCATTTTACAGAATTACAGTATATCATAGATGTAACAAAATTCCAAGAGGTTTCGGAAAAAAGTACAAAAAATGTGAGGAATTTTTATGCAATATCATTCTACACGGGGTCTTTTCCCGGAAGTTGACAGCGCCCAGGCGGTGTTGAACGGTCTTGCGACCGATGGCGGACTGTATCTGCCGGCGCAAATTCCCGATTTTTGCTGGGAAGAATGCGTGAAAAGTGATACGCTGTCCATGGCCGAGATGCTCCTTTCCGCTTTTTTGCCGGATATTCCGGATATGGGCGCGCTGGTAAAAAAGGCCTACACCGGAAAATTTGAAACAGAAGATCTGACACCCACCGTTCCTGCCGGAGAATTTTATGTACTGGAATTATTCCGTGGTCCCACATCCGCCTTTAAGGATGTGGCCCTTTCCATGCTTCCCCAGCTGATGACCGCCGCCCGGGCTGTCAAGGGAGAAAAAGAGGACATTCTGATCCTCACAGCCACCTCCGGCGATACCGGCAAGGCCGCTTTGGAGGGCTTTAAGGATGTAGACGGCATCCGCATCTGCGTGTTCTATCCCCACGGGGGCGTGAGCGATGTCCAGCGGCGGCAGATGGTCTCCCAGGAGGGGAAAAATGTGACAGTCTGCGCTGTCCGGGGCAATTTTGACGATGCCCAGACCGGTGTGAAGAATATTTTCACCGCCGCCCGGGAGCAGAATCTGCCTCTGAATCTATCCTCCGCCAACTCCATCAACATCGGTCGGTTGGTGCCTCAGGTCACCTATTATTTCAAGGCCTACCGGGATATTCTGGATGCGGGAAAAATTCAGATGGGCGAGGAAGTGAATTTCTCCGTCCCCACCGGTAATTTTGGAGACATTCTGGCAGGCTACCTTGCCAAACGGCTGGGACTGCCCGTGGGCAAGCTGATCTGCGCATCCAACGCCAACAATGTGCTGACGGATTTCATCCAAACCGGTGTTTACGACCGCCGTCGGACGCTGTACAAGACAGAGTCCCCCTCTATGGACATTCTGGTGTCCTCCAATCTGGAACGGCTGCTGTATCTCATGAGCGACGACTGCAACCTGGTGGCAAAGCTGATGAACGACCTGAACTCCCAAGGACATTATCAGGTGCCCGAAGCCTTGTTGGAAGAAATCCAGCGGCAGTTCTGGGCGGGCTGGTGTGACGATGCCAGGGGCGCGGAGACCATCGCCAAGGTTTGGAAGGAAAACGGCTATCTCTGCGATACCCATACCGCATCCGGATGGGCGGTTGCACAAGATTATGTAAACCAAACCGGTGATGACCGTCCCATGATCGTGCTGTCCACCGCATCCCCCTACAAATTCCCGGCGGCGGTGCTGTCTGCCATCGGCGAAACGGCAAATGGGGATGAATTTGACCAACTGGAGCAGCTGAACGCGGTTACCGGCGTGGCGATCCCCAAAAATCTGGCCGCCCTGCGGACAAAGCCGGAGCTGCATAAGAGTGTGATCGACAAGGATAAAATGCTGGACTTTGTTCTTGCGTTGTGAGAGGAGAGCAATATGAAAAAAGTTACCATTCGTGTCCCGGCGACCACGGCCAATCTGGGCCCGGGATTTGACGCATTCGGTTGTGCGCTGAGCCTGTACACCGATGTCACTTTTGAAGAAATGGAGTCCGGTCTGGAGATCACCGGCTGTGATGAGGCCTATGCCGGTCCGGATAACATGGCCTATACCGCATACTGCGCCGTTTTGGAGTCCCTCAGCGAGGAGATCCGGGGCGTGAAGATCCACATTGATGCGCAAATTCCCATTTGCCGGGGCCTGGGATCTTCTGCCGCATTGCTGGTGGCTGGCGCCATGGGCGCAAATGTCCTCCGGGGCAACAAGCTGTCCACCCAGGGTTTGCTGAACATCACCAACGCCATGGAAGGCCACCCGGACAACCTGGCGCCTGCTTTCTTTGGCGGTCTGACCGCGTCCATGGTGGACAACGGTCTGCCGGTGTGCGTGAATTTCCCCCTGCACCCGGATTGGGAATTCCTTGCCCTGGTGCCGGATTTTGACCTGCCCACGCCTTTGGCCAGAAGCGTTTTGCCCACGGAGTATGACCGGGCCGATGCGGTTTACAACATTGCCCACGGCGCGCTGGTTTTGAAGGCGCTGGAGCTGGGTGACGAGAAGCTGCTGCGCAACGCCATGCAGGATCGCATCCATCAGCCCTACCGGAAAAAGATGATCAAGGATTACGACCAGATCGAGGGATTGATCCGCACCACCGGCGCGGCATTCTGCGTCAGCGGCGCAGGCCCCACCCTGCTGTGCATCACCAGAAATCCCGGCCTGGAAAGCAAGCTGGCAAAGAAGCTGGATGCCATCACCGAGGCAAACTGGGAAATGATCCCCCTGCACATCGAATTCCAGGGCGCACACGTGATCGATGAAGAGTAAAATAAGAAACGGAGTTCGCAAAATGCGAACTCCGCTTTTATACCCTCCCCCGGGGGGAGGGTGGATTTTCATTTGGCCAGATAGGTCAAATGAAAAGACGGGAGAGGAACGGCGAAATGTTGGTAATTGGAAGAAGTCTGTTGGGGAGTCTAGCCCAGCAGGTTTCCGCCCGTATTCCTCTTCCGCCCTCGCTACGCTCGGCCACCTTCCCCTCGGGGGAAGGTACAGCCCACCTCGGTTGAGGTGGGCCGTAATTTTATTCCACTTCGGACATTTCCACTTTCATTTCCTTCTTGGGGATCAGGAAACGGCGGGTGGCGAACAGACCGGCGATACACAGCACGCAGGCCACATTGCCAATGGGGTCATTGTGGTTCAAAATGACGTGCCGGGAAATAGCCACAATCAGCACTTCCAAGGTATTTGCCGGGGTCAGATCGATGAGCATTCGCACAAATTCCAGTCCCACCACGATAGTTAGAATGGTGTGCAGATATGTATCCAAAGACGCGAAGTATTCTCCGGGGACGGTGCACATCCGGTACACCTCAATGCCCAGCATGCCGATCAGCACGACCAGGGTCAGCACGGAAATGATAAATTCCAAAATATGCAGGATCTTCTGAATAACGGTTACAACTTTGTGGTGCATAAAAGGTCCTCCTATTGGGTAGATAAACCCATTATATACGATATTTTCCCAAAAAGGAAGTCATTTTTTGTTCAGAGATTATTCATATATTGCAAAAACCGCCCTTTTGTGATAAAATATCCGGGAAAACTATGGATTAGGATGTGACCTTATGAAGATCCGCACCCAAAAGAAATCCTATGACGCGGTAATGGCGTTGCCGCGGCCCAAGCACCGCAAACCTCTGCGCCCCAATTTCCTACTGCAAAGCGTGGTGCGCATTGCGTCTTTGCCGGATCTGTGGGCCACAAATTTCAAATTTACCCGGCACGGCATGGATCAGATCAAGGGTCAGCCCTGTCTGATCCTCATGAACCACTCCTGTTTTCTGGATCTGATGATCATGTCCCGGATCTTCTATCCCCGGAAGTACGGCATCGTCTGCACCACTGACGGGTTCGTGGGCATGGAGTGGCTGATGCGGTTTTTGGGTTGCATCCCCACCCAGAAATTTGTCAGCGATGTGAGCCTGATCCGGGATATGGAGTACATGCTGAAAGAGAAGAAAACCAGCGTTCTGATGTATCCCGAGGCCAGCTATTCCTTTGACGGAACGGCCACGGCTCTGCCCCGGAAAATGGGCGTTCTGCTGAAAAAACTGGGCGTGCCGGTGGTGACGGTGATCACCAAGGGCGCATTTACCCGTCAACCCTTATATAACTGCCTGAAAAAGCGGAAAGTCCGGGTCAGCGCGGAGGTCAGATGCCTTGCAACCGCCGAGGAAGTCAAGACGAAGACTGTTCGGGAGCTGGACGAGCTGCTGGATGCGGCGTTTACCTTTGACGGCTTCGCATGGCAGAAAGAAAACGGCGTGGAAGTCAAGGACAACACCCGGGCGGATGGCCTGGAGCGCATCCTCTACAAGTGCCCCCATTGCGGAGCAGAGGGGGATATGTACGGCGACGGAACCATGCTGACCTGTGGCGGCTGCGGCAAGGTCTGGGAGATGGACGCTTTGGGTCAAATGCACGCTTTGGAGGGGGAGACGGAATTTTCCCACATTCCCGACTGGTACGCCTGGGAACGGGCGGAAGTCCGCAAGGAGCTGGAAGCCGGTACATACTCCCTGGAAACCGATGTAGACATTGGCATGATGGTGGACTACAAGGCCATTTACATGGTGGGACAGGGACATCTGTCCCACAGCGATGAGGGCTTCCGGCTTACCGGCTGTGACGGAAAACTGGAATATTCCCAGGGCGCGCTGGCCTGCTATGGACTGTATGCGGACTATTACTGGTATTCCATCGCGGATGTGATCTGCATCGGCAACGCGGACGCGCTGTATTATTGCTTCCCCAAGGACGGCGCATCGGTGGCCAAGACCCGCATGGCCGCGGAAGAGCTGTATAAGATGAAGAAAATCAGAAAACCAAAAATTACCGAATAAGCAAACCAGCCTGTTGACAGCAACAGGCTGGTTTTGCATGGCATTGTGCATTTTGTAGGGTGTTGCCCTTGGCCCCCTCTGACGAGGGTGGTGCTCTGCGCAGCAGATCAAAATCTCAATGCTTGCCGGGGGCAAGCATACCAAAATTCATTGCTGTCAAAAATCTTTGATTTTTGACTGGGGGAGAGAAAAAATTATTTTATATCTCTCCCTCCGTCATTTGCTCGTTCCTCGCAAATGCCACCTCCCTCCTCAGAGGGAGGCAAGGGGGACGGGAAACCCGTCCCCCTACGCAATGTTATGCGTTTACTCTACATGGGTATGGTCGTTAATGTGGTCAATGCAGTAGCAATGGTAGCCGCTGCACCGGGAGCAGTAACGGAATTCCAGCTCCGGATTCGTTACATCCGTGCGACCGCAGACGGTGCATTTGTGAGTGAAATCTTCCTTTTTGGGAGTAGGGCGGTAGGGGCCCTCCTTGGTTTGAAAGGTGATGACCTTGGGGCTCTGGGGCGGCTTTTTCCTGAACAGCCGGGCCAGTTTGAGCCGGAAGGACATGGGAAATACATTGATGATATCGCCGCCGGTGAACAGGAAGTAGTTACCCAGCGCCACCAGGGGGAACAGGCAGTGGGGGAACAGCCCCAGACTTGCCAAATTGTAGACCTCGATACCAGTCAGAACCAGGTAGATCAAAGCAATGAGCCATGCCTTTACCGGGATGAGGAAGAAGATCATAAACTGGCTGTCCGGATGGGTAGTTGCAAAGGTGAGGATCAGGCTCAGATGCAGATAATAGGCCATGCTGGCATAGAGGCCCTGGAAATATTCCACTGCAAAAATGTAATTTCCTGCAATTACCGGTTCTGTGGGACAGAAGATCATAGCGAAAATATCCATCAGCACCACGCCGGACAGGTAGAACATATTGAATTTCAGCGTACCCATGCTCAGCTCCACATATCGGCCCAGCATGTAGAAAAAGTAGAGGAAGATCAGTTCAATAAATCCGCCCCCGGACTGGGTGAATACATAAGTCACCAGCCGCCAGACCTGACCCTGAAGAATTTTGGTTTTGTCGAAGCACAGCAGCTCGTAGAGAAAACTGCCGCCGTTGATCATGGACATCAAAAGCACAATGGCATTACCCAAGGTAATGTACAGCATCAGGTTGGGGATGCCCTTGTCCCGGTTGCGCAGGCAAAAACGGTTAAATTGGGTGCGAAGATTTTTCATCATGTGCCTCCTATGAAAACTTGCTTCTATTGTAACACATTTACAGGAAAAGTCTACCACAGATTTGTGAACAATAAAATAGAAAAAAGAAGAAAATACTTGACAAATCCGAAAAAATCGATATAATAACCTAGCAAACTGCATATAAGCCTTATCAAGAGTGGTGGAGGGAACGGCCCGATGAAACCCGGCAACCTGCTGAGGAATTTCTAAGCAAAGCGGGTGCATGATGCGGCGAGCAGATTTTTTCTGTGGCGAATAAAAAGTACGCGGAAATACTTTGTGTATTTTAAGTATCTTTTTACGATGCCCACGGGGAAAAGATGCCGACGAAGCGTGCGACTGTTTTGCTTAGTGATTCCTCCTGCGTGGTGCCAAATCCGGCGGCAAACGAGAGATGAGGATTCGATAGACGCACATCGAGTCCCGATGTGCGGTTTTTTATGTCATTGCAACCCTCTATACCCTCCCCCGGGGGGAGGGTGCCCCGAAGGGGCGGGAGAGGAACGGCGAAAGGACGGAAATATGGAAGAAGTCTGTAGACTGGCGGAAATCTTGGGTTTATGCCCGCATTCCTCTTCCGACCTCACTTCGTTCGGCCACCTTCTCCTCAAGGAGAAGGCTTAACACAATGACAACAACGGTTTAGAGAAAGGAAAAGCATTATGGAAAAAATCTTATTTACCTCTGAATGTGTGACCAACGGTCACCCCGATAAAGTGGCTGACTCCATTTCGGATGCCATTTTGGACGCTTGTCTGGCACAAGACCCCAACTCCCGTGTGGCCTGCGAGACCATGGTCACCACCGATTTCTGCCTGATCTGCGGCGAGATCACCACCACAGCCCAGGTGGACTACAAGGCAGTTGCCCGGGAAGCCATCCGCAAGATCGGCTATGTGTACGAAGGCGACGGCTTTGATGCCGATACCGTGGAAATTCAGTGCCGCATCCACACCCAGTCTGCGGATATTGCCCTGGGCACCAACGACGAAGTGGGCGGTGCCGGCGACCAGGGTATGATGTTCGGCGGTGCTTGCACCCAGACTCCCGAACTGATGCCCCTGCCTGTGGCTCTGTCCCGGGCACTGAGCAATCGGCTGACCGAGTGCATCCACTCCAACGACCTGCTCCGTGCCGACGGTAAGACCCAGGTGAGCGTGGAATATGACAAAAAGGGCAATGTGTTGGGCATCGATACGGTGGTCGTGTCCGTGATGCACAGCAAGGATTTTGAGATCAACGAGCTGCGTCGATATGTCCGTGAGGGCGTGATTGCTCCTGTGTTGGCAGACTACGGCTTTGATATTGCCAAGGTTTCCAACATTCATATCAACCCCACCGGCAACTTTGTCATCGGTGGCCCCAACGGCGACACCGGCCTCACCGGCCGGAAGATCATCGTGGATACTTACGGCGGCTATTTCTCCCACGGCGGCGGCGCGTTCTCCGGCAAGGATCCCACCAAGGTGGACCGCAGCGGCGCGTACATCGCCCGGTACATGGCGAAGAATTTGGTTGCCGCAGGCCTGGCGACCCAGGTGCAGGTGCAGCTGGCATACGCCATCGGCGTGGCGCAGCCGGTTTCTGTCCGGGTGGACAGCTACGGTACCGGTGTGATCTCCGACGAGAAGATGACCGAATTGCTGAGAAAGACTGTGGATCTGACCCCCGCGGGCATTATCCGCAAGCTGCAGCTGCGCCGGCCCATCTATGCCCCTACGGCGGCTATGGGTCACTTCGGCGTGGAGGATCGTCCCTGGGAAAACACCGATCTGGCTCCCGTTCTGAAGGAACTGGCCGGAATCTGATAAAAATGAGCAGCTCTGCATCGCAGAGCTGCTTTTTTAAAACTCCGGAATATAGGTGGAATCTGCTGAGTCGGATTCCTGGGTAAAGCCCTCCAGATCGTTGAGGTACATCCAACTGAGGACGGCGTCGTATTCTTCGTCGGTGATGCGCCGATCCATGGGGGCGCTCAGGCCACCCATGGGGGTATACTGGCGCATGAGGCTGACCAAAACCTGGCCGGGGGCGAAGGTTTCGCCGATCCAATCCAGCACTTTCAGGGAATTGTCCACATGGCCGGGCAGGATCAGGTGGCGGATGACCACGCCCTTTACGATTTTATCCCCAGCCCATTGCACCGGGCCGACCTGAGCGAACATTTCCCGGATGGCGTCGGTGGCGACCCCGAAATAGTCGGAAATGCCGGACAGCTCCTTTGCCAGGGTGTTGTCTGCATATTTCAGGTCAGGCAAATAAATGTCGATTTTTCCCGATAATGCCCGGATGGTCTCCGCCTTTTCATAGCCGCCGCAGTTGTAAATCACAGGGACGGGCAGGGGGGATTCTAAGGCCGGCAAAAGCGTGGGCAGGAATTGGGTGGGGGTCACCAAGTCGATATTTTCCGCCCCTTGGGCGATGAGATTTTCCATTTCCCGCCGCAAAGCGGTGCTGTCCATGGGCGCGCCGGTGGGCACATGGCTGATGGCGCCGTTCTGGCAGAATTTGCACCCTAGTGTGCAACCGCCGAAAAAGATCGCGCCGCTTCCCCCCGGCCCGGCAAGAGCCGGTTCTTCCCAATGGTGGAGCATGGTTTTTGCCACCAACGCCGTATCCGGGCAACGGCAAAAGCCCAGCTGCCCGGCAGTGCGGTCAACGCCGCAGGAACGGGGACATAAATTGCAATTTTTGTAGGTCATAATGTTTTCCTTGTTTGTATAACTGTGTCTTGGCCCCCTCTGAGGAGGGGGCTGGCTTTTGCGCAGCAAAAGACTGGGGGAGAGAATGACTACCCCTCTGTCAAAAATCAAAGATTTTTGACAGCAACGAATCAGTGTATGCTTGCCACTGGCAAGCATTGAGATTTTGCTCTGCTGCGCAGAGCACCACCCCTGACAAGGGGAGCCAAGGCGCCTGTGGCGCAAAACCATAGAAGTTACATTTATCCTACCACATTATCCTCGCTCTTGCAAGATGGGCATATTTCGATTATAATAGAGCAAATACCGCAAGGAGAAGTTGCAATGCTGGAAAAAGGCAAAATTTATGAGGCTGAGATCGTGGACTACACCTCCGAGGGGCAGGGGATTGCCAAGGTGGAGGGGTGCGCGGTGTTCGTCCCCAACGCAATTTTTGGGGAGATCTGCCGCATCCGCATCGAAAAAGCGGCGAAAACCTGGGCGTCCAGCAAGATCGTGGAGATCGTGGAGCGTTCGCCCCATCGCGTCAACCGGGCCTGTCCGGTGGCGAAGCTCTGCGGCGGCTGCGCTTTTCACCATATGGATTATGAAGAAGAAATCCGCATGAAGGCGGAGCGTGTGCGTACCTGTCTGAATCGCATCGGCGGCGAAAAGCTGGAGACTGTGCCGATTTTGGCCGCGCCCACCTGCGAGGGCTATCGGAACAAGGCACAGTATCCAGTTTCCGTGAAAAAGGGCCGGGCCATCGCCGGATTTTTCCGGGCGGGCAGTCACGAAGTGGTGGAGAACCAGCGGTGTCTGATTTTGCCGGAGGAAAGCGACAAAATCAAGGACATTGTGACGGCATATGCCAATCAGTTCCGGGTAATGCCCTATGACGAAAAGGCCCATAAGGGACTTTTGCGGCACATTTATGTGCGCCGGGGTGCGGTGTCCGGGCAGATTCTGGTATGCCTGGTGCTCAACGGACGCAGACTGCCCAAACCGGATGTGCTCATCGAACGGCTGAAACAAGTTCCCGGATTTACCACGCTGGTCATCAGCGTGAACACAAAAGTAGGCAACAGCGTGCTGGGGGACGAATTTATCACCCTCTACGGCCCGGGATATATCGAGGACACCCTGTGCGGTCTGAATTTCCGCCTGTCACCCCGGTCTTTTTATCAGGTCAATCACCATCAGGCCCAGCGGCTGTACGAGGCGGCCATAGAGCGGGCGGAAATCACGAAAAACGACACGGTTTTGGATCTTTACTGCGGCGTGGGTACGATCACGCTGGCTATGGCAAAGGCGGCGGGGAAGGTCATCGGCGTGGAAGTGATCCCTCAGGCGGTGGAGGATGCCCGGGACAATGCAAAGCGCAACGGTGTCGAAAATGCGGAGTTTTTCTGCGGAGATGCAGGACAGGCGGCGTTGGAGCTGGAAAAGCAGGGCATTCGTGCCGATGTGGTGGTGGTCGATCCGCCCAGAAAGGGCTTGAATGCGGATACTATTGAGGCGTTGCATCGATTCTCGCCCCGGCGGATCGTGTATGTTTCTTGCGACCCTGCCACTTTGGCTCGGGATGTGGCGCTGCTGAAAGCGCGTGGCTACCGGGTAAAAGATGCCGTGGCGGCAGATCTGTTCCCCCGATGCGCCCACGTCGAGAGTGTGGTTTGTCTGACTAGGAAGTAATATGAGGTGCATTATGAACGATATAGAGTTGATTTATGACAAAGTAAAAGACAAGTACAATTTGACTTTGACCAATTCCTTCGCTCTAAACGAGGGATTTACATGGGATGTCCCTGTTATTTATGGCGAATCTCAACAAGGAAGATTTTGGTTGTATGCAGACGAAGATGTGCCCAATCCGCACGGAATCGGGTTTGTTTTTTCTGTAGAATATAAAGGATATGAGGAACAGACAGAAGAGGGATTGGAAAGAGTGGCTAAGTGTCATACACATTGGCATCCGCAGACCATAGAACAAGCCGTTGAAGATATAAACAATTTTATGACAGGGCGGCGTATTTTCAAAAAGTGAGACTTTTTGGAGTTTCCACCCCCATTTTTAGCCCATTTTGAGACCTTTTGGAGTCTTGACCCATGTAGAATCAATCGTTTGCTTAACAAACGATTGATTCCATGAATTGCCCTGCGGGGCATATGGGAATAGGCAATTCAAATCATAGAGCGAAGCGAGAAATCAGGATGCGTTAGCATCCATTCATGACACAAAGTGTCGATTCATAAAATTGAGAAGCGAACAAAAAGCCGGCACCCGTGTGGGTGCCGGCTTTATCTATCGTTGTTTCCTATTCACAAAAGCACTTATTAGCATAGCGATTATGCTGATTATGAGATAACTACCGGAATATATCAAGAATGCAGGTTCGCCCATTTCAAAAAATAGCCATACCCCCAATAAGAATAGTCCCGCAGTAATAATCGGAAGCGCCCACAACTGACGAATCTTTTTGCCAGCTAATGCACCGCATACTACGGAAAACAGAGGATTGATGGCGAAAAACAAAATAAAGCAGATTCCCATGGCATCCATCCCTGCAAATTGCAGTGCCAGCCACGGGCCGCCAATCATCAAAAGTACTGCCAACAAAGTCCAGACAATGAGAGTTTTCATACAATCACACTCCTCTGCTAATTTTGCTTTTGTCTTGCATTATATGCTTAAACTTCTTTCTTCATTTCCATATAGGGCAGGACATCGTATCCGTTCTTTTGGTAAACATGTATGGCCCGGGTGTTTTCGGGTTCGACCTCCAAACGCAGGATGCAGTGGGGGTATTTTTCTTCCACAAGCTGAAAGAATCGGCTTGCCAGTCCCTGATTGCGGTATTCCTCTTTCACATAAATATCCTCGATCCAGATACAAGGCTTTCCGAACTCCGTTGAGAAGCTCTTGGCCAGCATGGCATAGCCCTGAATGACATCGCCGTCTTCGAAAACATAGCCTTCCAGATAGGGACTGTCGTTGACGCAGTTTTGAATATCCGCTTCGAATATCTCTTCCGAGCCGTTGGTAAAAACCGCCTCGGAGGCATAAAACACGCGCATCATTTCAAGAATTTGCGGTCTGTCCTGCACCTGCATATTTCTAATCTTGCTTTTCATAATGCACCTCTGAAATTTTGGTGCATCCATTGTACCACTGATAGGTGCGGAAATCAACCGTGGGGCGGTGTTGGCGACAAATTGCTGTCAAAATAGATAGGATGGTATAAAAAAGACAATATTGTGCAAGGAAATAGCAACAAAATCCATTGCAGTATGTCCGTAGATGTGGTTTAATAAAGTTGAGTAACAATCGAGCAACAAGAAAACGAGGTGAAAGCTATGGCGGCGAAATACAAAGCCGAGACTGCGGATCTGATCATTCAGACCCGGGCGGCATCTGCGGTGACAAATGTGGATGCGGAGCGGAAGGCCCTCCATGAAGCTATTGAGATCAAGTGCTTTTACGAAGGAACATCCACGCTGCTCATCGGCGCGCAGAGAGTTCAGGTGCGCGCAGGAGATATTGTGATCATCAATCCCTATGAGTTCCACGCTACGGTGGATCGGGGCAAAGAGGGAAACCTGGGCAAATATCATCTCTTTATGGTGCCCCTGGATTACTTTGTGGGTAGCAATATGGAGGAGCTGGATCTGCGTGCGGTGATCTTCGGGCAGGAGAAAATGCTGCAGACCCTGTTTCGGCAGGATGCACAGCTTTATAATTTGCTGATTTCCGCGGCTGCGGAGCATACGGAGCAGCCCATGGCCTGGAAAGCCAGAATTTACGCCCTGTTAATGGAATTTTTCACACTTGTGATGCGCAAGGGATGTCAGGCGGCAGAAGCACAGATCGCTCCCAACGGGACTCTGCGCACATATCGGTTGATCGAGCCGGCTCTGCGGCATATGCGGGATCACTACGCAGACAGTATCACGGTGGATGAGCTGGCCCGGCATTGCGGTGTGAGCAAGCATTATTTCTGCCGGGTGTTCAAAACCACCACCGGGAAAACGGCCATCGAATATTTGCAGGATTACCGTATAACCGTCGCGGATACCATGCTGTGCAACACGAGCAAAAGCATCGCGGAAATTGCCGCCAGCTGCGGCTTTGAAAGCGCCAATTATTTTGGACGCTGTTATAAAATGGCTTATGGCTTCACACCCAGCAAGCGCCGCAGAAAGTAAATTCTGAAAAGAGGTACATACAATGGAAAATGTGAAAAACATCAAGAAAATCGATATTCACGCCCATGCAACAGCCTTTCCGGAATACTATCCCAAGCTGTTCAAGGGAGAACGGTATATGTCCGCCACCGAGCTGATCGAGGAAATGGACGCGCTGGGGATTGAGAAGTCCGTGCTTCTGCCTCTGACCACGGCTGAGGGACAGTTTACTCCCCTCAGCACCGAGGCGACCAAATTCCTGGCGGATCAGCATCCGGACCGTTTTGTGTGGTTCTGCAATGTGGATCCCCGGGCCCGCAACAATACGGCAGATTACAATTTGGGAGAGCTACTGTCCTGGTATAAGAGCCTGGGCGCAAAGGGCTGCGGCGAGATCACCGCAAATATTTATGCCGACGATCCCAAGATGGACAATCTGTTTTCCCATTGTGAAGAGCTGGATATGCCCATTATCATCCACATCGCGCCCGTCCTGGGCCGCAGCTACGGTATCGTAGACGAGCTGGGTCTGCCCAGACTGGAAAAAATGCTGAAAAAGCATCCCAATCTGAAGGTTTTGGGACACTCCCAGCCCTTCTGGGCCGAGATGTCTGCGGATATTACGCTGGAAACCCGGAATAAATACCCCAAGGGCAAGGTGACGGACGGCAGAGTTGCCCAACTGCTGCGTGAATACGGCAATCTGTACTGCGATATTTCCGCAGGCAGCGGCGCCAACGCCTTTATGCGTGACCCCGAGTATGCCGCGAAGTTTATGGAGGAATTCTCTGACCGGATCTTCTACGGCTGCGATCAGTGCCTGAAATCCAACAAGGAATCCTACGAATTCAATGCGTTCCTGGAAAAGATGCTGGACGACGGCATGCTGTCCGGAGAAAACTACGGCAAGATCGTACGCTACAATGCCGTAAAGCTGCTGGATCTGTAATCGTGAAAAAACCGCCTTGGAAATAAGGCGGTTTTCCTTTTATGGAACTTGACGGCAGATTTGCTTTTGTGGTAAAATTACAAAAAGAAAGGCGGTGGATGTATTGGGCCCGATTATCGATATGCATGCCCATATCTGGAGAAACCGTGCAGAAGCAGGTGCAGCAGCTATGCACAAGGCGGCGGAGCGGTTTGGAATTGAAAAGATCCTGGTGTCCGCACTGGGCAGTCACTATCCGGATCAGGCAGAAGTAGCCGAGCTGAACGAGCTGACGGAACAGCTGATTCGGCAGGATGCCCTGTTTGGCGGTTATGTCACCATATCCCCGGAGCATGACAACAGCCTGGATGTACTGCGCAAGGGCATCGAAAAGCAGGGATTGATCGGCATGAAGATCTGGGTCAGCTGCCTTTGCGACGACGACCGGTGCGACAGGCTATATGACTATTGTGGGGAACACGGTGTGCCCGTGCTGATCCATGCCTTTGCCAAGGCGGCAGGACAGCTGCCTTATGAGGCAACCGGCGTCCATGTTGCCAACGCGGCGCGCAGACACCCGGACACCAAGTTTATCATGGCCCACCTGGGCGGCAGCTGCTATCACGGTTTGCGTTTGATTCAGGATCTGCCCAATGTGTGGACGGATTTTTCCGGAGGGCCCTTCCGTGGGGATGACATTCCCTACGCCATTGAATTGCTGGGCGCAGAGCGCATTATGTTCGGAACGGACAATGCCTATTCCATGAATTATGGGCAGGTGTTGGAAGCGCAATTGCCAAAAGAGCAGGAGGAACAGATTCTGTTCCGCAATGCGGCGGCGCTGTTTGGTCTTTAAGGAGGCGGGATGATGTATTTTGATACTGCCGCGTTTTGCGGCCATTGGCCCTTTTATCATGTGCGCAACGCCGGGTTGGAGCAGATGCTGGAGCGATACCGCACCACCGGTATTGATGGCGGTCTGATGTCCAGTCTGGATGCGGTGTTTTATCAGGATCCCTGGGAAGCGGACAGGGAACTAGTGCAGGCTCTGGCTGGCACCCATTGGCGTGTTGCCATGTCCGTCAATCCCATGATGCCCTGGGCGGAGCAGCTGCTTGTGCAGGGCAAGGAAGCCGGGGTGGGGGCGGTACGCCTGTATCCCTGTGTCCACGGCTATGATGAGGATGATCCCCGGGTGGTGGAGCTGTGCCGGCTGGCAGGAAAGCTGGGTCTGCCGGTGATCATTACCGCCCGTATGGAAGACGGCAGAATGTGCTATCTGCATGAACAGCGTAACCCGGATATGGGAAAAATTTCCCGTTTGGCCCGGGAATGTGGGCAGACGAGATTTTTGGTGTCCAACTGCCTGGTGGCGGAAGCGAAAGCGCTGCTGCCCCTGCCGGAAAATCTGTGGCTGGACACAGCCGGATTCCGGGCGGATTTCTTTCTGGAAACCCAGCAGGATATTCCGCCGGAGCGATTTTTGTTCGGCTCCTTTGCGCCCTTGCAGTGCATCAATAGCGCGGTTTGCGTGATACCGGAGGACGGGAAGCAACAGTTTATGTGTGAAAATGCTCAAGCATTTTTAGAATGAAAATACCCTTCCGCAAGTTACGTGTCATTGCGAACCAGTGACCGACGTCACTGGTGTGGCAATCCCTATCGCCGAACGCACTGCACCACCAAATATAATCGTAGGGGGCGGCGCCTTCGACGCCCAAAATGGGTATCTTAGGCATTTGGTGAACGGGCTGTCGTGGGCGCCAGCCCCTACAATGCTTACAAAGATAGACAAACGACCGATTTCCAACAGGAAATCGGTCGTTTGTGTATGTAATTAGGCGATGGTAGCCAGCATATCCTTGGTGACTTCGCATTCCAGACGCTCGCCGTTCAGGAAGCGCTGGATTTCCTCAACGGAGTGTGCGCCGATGCGCAGCAGACCGTTGTTGGCCAGACCGGCCAGGTGGGGAGTCAGAATGACATTCTTCAAGGTACGCAGGGGGTTGTCCACTGCGGGGGGCTCGGGATTGAACACGTCCAGGCAGGCATATTTCAGATTGCCGGCGACCATGTGCTCATACAGGGCCTTCTCGTCGATGATGGCGCCCCGGGAGGTATTGATCAGAACAGCATCCTTCTTCATCCAGGACAGAGTCTCTGCGTTGAACATATTGTTGGTGGCAGGGATGTTGGGGGCGTGGATGGAAACGATGTCGGACTTGTTCAGCAGCTCCTTCAATTCGGCCTTTTTTGCGCCCATAGCAGCAGCTCTCTCTTCGGTGAGGTAGGGATCGTATACCAGGATCTCAACACCAAAGTTGTTCATCAGCTTGATGAAGTGACGGCCCACGAAGCCGGCGCTGATAACACCAACGGTGATCTCGTACAATTCTTTGACACTGCTGCGGTGATCGTTCCAACCGCCGTTGTGGATATCCTCATTGACCTGATAGAAGTTCTTGGATGCGGAAATAGCGAAGCCCAGAGAGGTTTCCGCAACACCGATGCCCAGGGGCTTGGTGGATGCGGCAATGCGGATTCCCCGTTCCCACATAGCGTCGCTGACGACGGGCTTGACAGAGCCGGCGGCGTGCATCACGAATTTCAGGTTGGGAGCACAGTCCAGGATGTCTTCTGTCAATGCAGTGTTGCCCCAGGAGGTGATGGCGATGTCAGCGCCTGCGATGGTGGCCTTGACAGCCTCAGGGGAGAGATCGTCGCTGTCGTGCAGGACGACTTCACCCAGCTTTTTCAGTTCGTCGATGGCCTTCTGGGTAAATAAACGGGACTGGGAACTCTTTTTGAAAATCAATGCTGTTTTCATGGTGTTACACTCCTTATATTGAATTTTTGTAGATGGTTTCAACCAGTTCCACCGCTTGCTTGCCGGCAAACTGATCGGGATAGGTCACATCTTCGCCGTTGATAGCGCGCACAAAGGCGGTGAGCTGTCTGGCGTGTCCGCGGTAGTCCAGCACCAGGTTGGAGGAGGCGTCGCCCACGGAGGTGAACTCAGCGCAGGGATATTCCTCGCCGTCGATCACAAGGCGTACCATGGTGCCCTGCTTGAACTCGATACCGCCACGGGTTCCGTAGATGTTGATCTCCCGGTCATAGCCGGGGAAGGTTGCGGTACTGGCGGTAATGACACCGATGGCATCGTTTTCAAATTCCAAAGCGGCAACAGCGGCATCTTCCACTTCAATGTCGTGCAGCAGGGTGCGCACCACGCTCTGTACATTTTTCACCGGGCCCATGAGATAACGCAGGATATCCACGCCGTGGATGCCCTGGTTCATCAGTGCGCCGCCGCCGTCCATGGCCTTGGTGCCACGCCAGGAACCCATGAAATAGGACTCGGGACGGTAATAGCACATGTGCAGCTGAGCCATAATGATCTTGCCCAATGCGCCGCTTTCGATCAGCTCCTTGGCACGGATAATGTCCGGCTCGGTACGCAGCTGGGAAATGACGGTGATATGCTTATTGGATTTCTCTGCAGCGGCGATGATATCATCACACTGTGCGACGGTCAGGCCCATGGGCTTTTCCAGTACCACATGCTTGCCTGCGTTCAGAGCCTCAATGGCCAGAGGGGCGTGGGTGCCGCTGGGTGTGCAGATGCAGACCGCGTCAATATCGGGGTTCTGCAGCAGGGCGTTCCAATCGGGGAGCGCCTGGATCTGGTGCTTTTCAGCAAAGGTCTCGGCAGATGCGGGATTGAGATCCGCGCAGGCGATCAGTTCCGCACCCTCTACATCCACGAGAGCCCGGGCGTGGGTGCCGGAGATGACACCGCATCCATAAAGAGCAAAACGAATCATAATGTTCACCTCATAAAGTTTTGATTTTGTTGACGAAGCAGATCTAAATAGTGCTGGGGTGTTTCAAACAGACCGCCGGCGTTTTCGTAAAATGCTCTGTCCAGCGTGTAGATCGAGCCGTCGCTTTGGGTGCTCTTTCTGGGGACATAGCTTTTCATTTCATTCCAGCGGACGTAATTCTGCGCTCCGTTGGATTCCACTACGCCGATCTTCATACCGGGCAGCAGCTCCAGCCGTGCGGCAAAATTCTTGTTCCATTCCACCATCAGGGGATTGACCGTCAGATCCGCGCAGAAGCAGGCGACGCCGGCATCCCGGGCGGCCTGGGCCATGCGCATGGTCACCGTGATGGTTTTGGCGATGGGCTTCAGAGTCAGCGCCTTGTAGCCCAGCTCGATTCTGCGAATGACATCCTTCAAGCTGTGGGCGCTTTCGTCCGCAGCGAAAGGGATACCCATATCGCCCACGAACACCTCGTTTTCCGGAGCGAAGGGCTCTTCGAACAGCACTGTGCGTTCGGCAATGCCCTCCCGTTTCAGGAAGTCAGTCAGCTCACCAAGGCGCTGCTTGGTGTCGTAGCGGCCGTTGGCGTCGAAGTAGTAGAGAATGTGACCGCTTTCGGTATGGGGGGTGGGAATGTCCCTCAATGCGTTGTGGATCTGCAAGGCACGCTGCTGATCCCACAGGAGCATTTTTTGCAGGTCGCCGTCCCCATCCGGGTCGCAGCCCAGCTTGATCTTGAACAGGCAGGTGCCGGCTTTTGCCATCTTGACCACATCATCCACGGACACGCCGTAGGTGATCAGAGGGATGTTGGCCAGCTTTTTGCAATGATCGGCACCGGTAAAAATGGCGTCGAAGCTGTCCGCCCCGGTTTTCCGGGCCCACAGCTGCCAGGCCGCCATGTCCAGGGGTACCAATGCGTTCAGAACGAAGGTTTCTGTGGTCTGCATGCCGGTTACCTCAGCGGCAAAACGGCAGCAGTCCTCAAAAACGAAGTCCAGGATCTCTTGGGGGGCATCAAAGGTTTTGCCTTGAATCAGGCTGGCGGCGTATTGGGTGACGCGGAACATTTGCTGGTTGCTTTTGTCCTCGCCATAGGCGGCGAAAACACGGTTGTCAGACCAAAGCACGCTCTGGATACCCAGGCCAACGCCCACATCCGCGCCGTCCCACAGACCGACAACAGTCTGCCATACGCCGGTGAGCTTGTTGCCCTTGAAGCCGAAAGCGGTCAGAAACCGCTCGGGCTCATAGGCACAGGCAATTTGAGAAATGGTGATTTGTTTTTTCATGGATTCAAATAGGATTTGGCTGCACCGGCACTGTAACCTGCTTCAAAAGCGTAGCCGTCAAAGGAGATTTCTTCCAGGCAGGGATCGTCCAGAGCGACGGTCTTGCCGCCGGCCAGCTTGGAGGCCTTGCAGGCAAGAGCGGCCTTGATGGGGATCAGCTGATCCGCAATGGGGGCCAGGAGGTTCTCTTTGCCTTCCAGCTCGTTGCAGACCTCGATCAGCATGGCTTCGTAGAGCTTGGAGGCTTCCACGGTGAAGCAAGCGTCAGCTGCACGGACATCGGTGAGGATGGTGGTGTGGAAGTTGGTGTGCTTGGGGGTTACATTGTTGATAACAGCGGTGGCGCCACAGGCAAAGTTGAAGAAGTAGCTGTCGCAAGCATGACCGTCGATGGAAGCAGTACCCATGTAACGGGCATCCACGGGGCGGTCTTTCAGCAATGCGCAGATCATTTCATAGGCATGGATGGCGTAGTCATACTCGTTGGTACCCACAGAAACGTTCACATGCAGGATCTTTGCATTATGCTCCTGCAATGTGGCGTGGACATTCTGCACCTCATAGCAATAGCGCAGTGCGCTGCTGCCCAGAATCTTGGCACCGGCGTTAACCAGCTCCACCAGCTTTCTGGCATCCTTCAAATTGCCAACGAGAGGCTTGTCAATGAACACGGGCTTGTTCCGCTCAATGAAGGGAGCGACATAGGACAGGTGCTTGTCCCAGTTGCAGGAATGAACCAAGCCGATGTCCACGATATCAGCCAGCTCTTCTACGCTGCTGCATACTTTCAGGTTGTTGAACCCGGCAAAGGCGTTGACTTCGTCTTCACCGCGGAAGCCGTCGTTGAAAACGGCGACATAGCGTCCGCGCTCACCTTCTGCCAGCTTTTTGCAAAAGGATTTGGGGTGGGAAGTGTCGATGGTAATGGCTCCGAATTTAAGCATATGTATATCCTCCTTATTTTTGTGTGGGTGTAATGACGGAATTTTGTCGCTGTTGGCGATATTCAACAGGGGAGAGCCCCTCTTTTTCCTTAAAGAAACGGCTGAAATAGTGGATGCTGGAAAAGCCCACCGTCTGGGCGATCCGGGTAATGCTGTCATCCGTTGTTGCAAGCAGGAGCTTTGCCCGTTCAATGCGCAGATGACTGACATAGCGCATGGGGGAAGTGCCCATGGATTCTTTGAATCTGGCGATCAGGTAGGATTTGTCAAAATGGGCCTGCTGGGCAAGACTGTCCAGGGTGATGCATTCCGACAAATTGTGCTCAATATAATCCAACAGCATGGCAAATTCTGCGTCACGCTCGCCGTCTGTTATGACGGAGCGGCGCTTGGGTGTGTCAAAGTAAAATCTGCGCCAGGGCTTGTGTTGGACATCTATGCCCCGGTTGCGCAAAAGGCGGATCAAAAACAGATACAGCGCGGCATTGGTGGCCTCGTAGCTGTAAGCAAGGTCGGCCAGGCCCTCCCGGATCACATCCCGCATACTCAGGCGAAGGGCGGTGTACTTATCGATCTCCATTTCCACAGGCAACTGTTTGAGACTGTCGTCCAGATCCTCCCGGAAAATTCGGAATTTTACCTCAGTCAGACGAAATGTGTCCTGGGGCAGGATGGTATGCTCCACCATGGGCCGAATCAGGTAAAGGGAGCCGGGGACAGCCTGATACACGGTATCTCCGATGGTGATCCATCCGGAACCCTTCTGGCAATAGATCATCTGATAGTAATTATGGCTGTGCAGAGGAATGGTGGGAGAGGCGTGGTCAGTGACCCATATCGTTCTGAGATCCATCGGCTACCTCCTTTCATACCGCAGGAAAGCTTAGATTTCACAATAATTATATATTTTACAAAAAACCATGTCAACGCAAAGTAATCATAAACCACATAATGTACAAAGTAAATACAAAAGTGCAAAAGATTTTTGCTTTCTGCAAATGTCCGTCACGGGATTTTGCATGAATTTGTGCAACCGGAGCAGGAATTTGGTGTAAGGGTGAAAACGAAAGGGAAGGAGCGGTTTGTCATACAAAAGACGGCAGAGGGCTTGGTTGCCTATGCAAAGGCGCAGTTGGGAAGACCGTACTGGTACGGCACCTTCGGACAAAAGGCAGACAAAGAACTGTATAAACAGAAGAAAAAACAGTATCCCGAGAAGTACGACTGGGAATATGCGGGCGAAAAGCAAAAAGTCCACGATTGTGTGGGCTTGATCAAGGGGTATCTCTGGTGCGGCGGCCCGGAAGACGGCGCGCCGGTGTACGACCGGACGCAGGATCAATCCGCAAATGCCATGTACACCGCCTGCAAAACGAAAGGACAGATGGATACCATGCCGGAGGTACCGGGAATTTTGGTGTTCTTTCCGGGCCATGTGGGTGTGTACATTGGAGGCGGTGAGGTGATCGAAGCCCGTTCCCGGCGTTACGGCGTTTGCAAGACAAAATTGACACAACGGCCATGGAAGACCTGGGGGTACTGTCCTTATGTGGCGTACGAAACTGAAAAAACTGTGAATGTGGAATTGCCGGTGCTGAAAAAGGGCGCAAAAGGGGATGCGGTCAAAGCAATGCAGATGCTGTTGATCGGACATGGGGCGGAAATGGGCAAATATGGCGCGGACGGCTCCTTCGGCGGCGCGACCGAGGCCGCTCTGAAAGAATATCAGAGCAATAACGGGCTGAGTGCGGACGGCTCTTGCGGCCGCCGCACATGGACAAAGCTGCTAGGCCTGGGCTAAGGAGGATGACGATGGATCTGGAACATGAGCGGAGATTGACCCAGGTGGAGCAGCGGTCCAAGTCCAACACCCACCGTCTGGAAAAACTGGAAGCGACGACGGAAGCCATCAGCCGTCTGGCCACATCCATGGAGGTAATGGCGAGCAAGCAGGAGCAGGTGGCGGAAACGGTGGAGAAACTGGACGGAAAAGTTACCGCATTGGAAGAAAAACCGATAAAACGGGCGGACGGCTTGGTGGATAAGATCATCTGGGCGGTTTGCGCGGCTGTGATCGCCTTTGTGCTGGCGCAGATCGGACTGTAAGGAGGTGGGGAAATGTGCAATAAGGTTTACGATGTGTTAAAATGGATCGCAATGGTGGTGCTGCCGGCGCTGGGAACGCTGTATTTTGCGTTGGCCGGCATTTGGGATCTGCCCTATGCAGAGCAGGTGGTGGGTACGGTGACAGCCGTGGACACATTCCTGGGTGTTCTGCTGGGCGTTAGCTCCTTGCATTACAAAAAGCAGTAATAGGCAAAGCCTTCCCCCAATTGGGGGAAGGCTTTTTTGTGTCATGTTTCCAAATGCTTCGTTTTTTGGTGCATTATTCTAAATTCGGACTTTCTTTTTGTCAGTTATTGTGCTATGATATACAATAGACAAAAATTGACAAGGAGAATTGCTATGAAAAACTCTCTGAAACGGATAAGCGCCGGCTTGTTGGCGCTGATCCTGGTACTGTCGCTGATCTTCACGGGCATCCCTACAGATGTCTTTGCAACATCTATCACCTATTCTACTTCCTACAACTCCGGTACCCGGGATGAGATCTGCACCACGCTTGATGGAACAGGTGCCTCGGACTACTACACATCGTCTTATACATATGATGTGCTTTCTGAGCAAAGCTCCACGCAGCTTCTGCAATCTCTGCGTACGCTGATGACTAACACACATACATACAGATCTTCGTACGACGATTGCAAGAATTATGCGAATCGCACTGACTGTGAAAATGAAGATGGCAGAGTTCTCCTGCTGTATACCAGCTACTCTGCTACCATGAGCCAGTGGAATGGCTGGAACCGCGAGCATGTCTGGCCCCAATCCCTTGGCGGCGGAAATACCAGCGGTGGCGGCGCGGATCTGCATCACATTCGTCCTTCGGATGCCGGTGTCAACAGTTCCAGAGGCAACAAGAAGTACGGCGATTCCAACAACGAAACTGCCAAATACGGCTCCAACCCTGCAACCGGTTACCTCGGCGGATATTACAACAGCACCTATTTTGAACCTTTGGATAACGTAAAGGGCGACGTGGCAAGAATTTGCCTTTATGTCTATGTCAGATGGGGCTCCAGTTGGGGTGCGGACAGCATTACCGAAGTGTTCCAAAGCGTGGATGTCCTGCTGGAATGGATGGAACTGGACCCTGTCGACACCTGGGAAATGGGCAGAAACGAGGTCGTTGAGGATATCCAGGGCAACCGCAATGTGTTCATCGACTACCCCGAATACGCCTGGCTGCTTTTCGGAGAGGAAGTGCCTGAGGATTTGACTACACCTTCCAACAATGGCGGTTCTTCCTCCGGTTCCACTACCTGCACCCACTCCTGGATCGCAGCTACCTGCACCGCTGCCAAAACTTGCTCCAAGTGCGGCGCAACCGAAGGTGCTGCTCTGGGTCACACCTGGCAGGCCGCAACTTGCCTCGCACCCAAGACCTGCTCCGTATGTAAGACAACCGAGGGCAGCGTGGGATCCCATATTGATGCAAACAGTGACAATTCCTGCGACGTATGCGGAACTTCCCTGGGAGGCACCGTTGTTCCTCAGAATGGCAAGACCTATGTCAAGGTAACGTCTGCGCCCGGCGACTGGTCCGGACAATATCTGATCGTATATGAAAACGGCTCCTTGGCCTTTGATGGCAGCCTGACAAAACTGGATGCTGCTTCCAACACCATTTCTGTCACGATCACAGACGGTGTGATCGTTTTGGACGAGGATGAGTCAGACAGCTATTTCTTGATTGAGGCAGTAAGTGGCGGTTACTCCATTCGGTCTGCCAGCGGTAGCTATATTGGCAGAGACAGTAATGCCAACGGTTTGGATTCCGGTACCTCTGCACTTGCGAATACCCTCTCTGTTGCAAGTGACGGATCGGTGAATATCATCGGTTCCGCCGGTGCTTATCTGCGCTTCAATAAAACAAGCGGTCAGATGCGTTTCCGTTATTACAAAACCTCTTCTTATGCCGGTCAGCAACCGGTTGCGCTGTATAAACTGGTGGAGGAAGTCCATGAGCATGAATACACAGCCAAGGTAACCACCGAGCCGACCTGTACAGCCGCCGGCGTGAAGACCTACACCTGCGAATGTGGCGATAGCTATACCGAGACGATTGCGGCTCTGGGTCATAGCTATAAGGCAGTCGTAACCGCCCCCACCTGTACCGCTGCCGGCTATACTACCTACACCTGCGCCACCTGCGGCAATTCCTACACGGCTGACAATGTCGCCGCCCTGGGTCATACCGCCGCCGCGGCAGTGAAGGAGAAC
>SVLT01000040.1 GCA_015067845.1 Oscillospiraceae bacterium | reverse complement strand
CTGCAATACTGTCTTGAGCGTTTTTCTCGTTCTCTATCGTCCTCGGTATAATAATATAAGTCGCTCTTTTGCGTAATCAAAACATCCTTAGTGCAAAACACTTCGTTTTTGTCATTTCCGACGGGACACAAATTACCGTGCCTGCAAGTCAAACAACACTTCAGCAAAACGCCTTCCGGCAGTTGTCTTTGTAAGTCCGCAAATGCATCGATCCATAAATAATCGCTGCCATGTCCCCAGTATTCTTTTCCCTCAAATGTACATCCAACATTAACGGTTGGAGGTTGTTCAAGACTTCCCTTGTAATATACCGGCTCTTCATGGCAGCCGACCATCAACTTCACTGTTTCATCGCCATTTGGAGTCCGCAATACAGCATCATACCGATATTGCCGATGCAGTTCGTACCATGCTTTTTTCTTGTATTCGTCCCAACAGACAACAACATTATCAAAATCAAATTCCATTGTAAAGTATGGTTCGATACCACAGCCACCAATAGAATAACCACGATCTTCTTTTTCAAAATGATAAACCGTAATCTCGTTTTGCAATTCTTCTAAAATTCGATCAATTGCATCCTTTTCACGGAAAATCACTTGTGGGCCAACCGGATACGATTTACCATCTTCTCCTGTTTTCCATGCTCTTCCCGGTTCATAAGTGGCTGACTGGATATTTACGAAGGTAATTTGAGCGGAAGAAATTTCCATATCATAATCGGAAGGGTTCTGGGATGTATCCTTGTGGATGTTTACCATGGAAGCGGAGACAACCAAATTCTTTCCATCGAAACTGACAAAAGAGAATTCAGAATCGTGGAACTCAAACAAACTTAGATCATTCTCGACGCAAAACTTCATAGAAATCCCTCCTTTAGATTATTATATCAAATAAAGCATGGTTTTCAACCTCTAAAGTGGATAGTCCGTCGTTTAGGGGGACAGTCCGTCGTTTCCCTAGATGATAGACTGTCGATTGGGGGATAGTCCATCGTTTCCCCCAAAATGGATTCTACTAAAATATGCGTCCATGCTTCTATAAGGGCGTATATATTGCGGAGTGATATTCAATCAAGTTGAATAAATACACCGGAAGGGACTCGTTTGCATCTGCTCCCAACGGGAGCAGATAGAGGTTCGCCTCCGTCGAGCCGTCGGCGGCGCTCGTCTGTGGCACGTCGGAAAACAAAATAGAAGAAAGCCAACATCCTTTACAGGATGCGTCTTTCTTCTATGGACTCTCCCACGGGCTAAAAATTGCTCGCCAGCTCTCAATTTTTACACCAGTCTGCGGACTGGTGCCGCCCTTTCGAGTCCCTCGGCGGATAAAAAATATGGGATAGGCGAAAGCCTATCCCATATTTTTGGTACACCGGAAGGGACTCGAACCCCCAACCCTCGGAACCGGAATCCGATGCTCTATCCATTGAGCCACCGGTGCATGCTTCACAGCCCGATTATTATAGCAAGGTTTGAGTCGTTTGTAAAGGGGTAATTTTGCTTATTTTGCCGACAGGTCCACACTTCTGCGGAGCATGGACATGGCCGGAACCGGTTTGGGCAGCTGCATATAAAACTGCATCTGCGGTGTTTTGGGCTCGGGCAGGGGATTGCCATCCATATCGGTTATGTTTGTGGCGGTGACGGTCATGGGCCGGAAGTCCGGGCCAACCACTTCCAATTCGTCCCCCTGGCAGAACTTGTTGTTCAGACTGCACAAGGCCAGGCCGTTTTCGTCACAGGATTCCACTTTGGCGCAGATCTGCCATTCCCGCAAATACCGGGAGTTTTCCGTATACTGCCCGGGAAAGCCGTAATAGAAGCCGGTGGAGTATACCCGGTGGGACACGTGCTCCACCTCGTCACGCCATACGGGATCCATTTCCCGGCCGGCGGCCACATCGTCGATACAGTGGCGGTATGCGCCGGTAACGATGGCGGCGTAGTAGGCGGATTTTGCCCGGCCCTCGATCTTGATACAGTCGATGCCGGCATCCATCAGGTCTTTCAGGTAGTCGATGGTACACATATCCCGTGAATTGAGAATGTAAGTGCCCTTTTCGTCCTCGTAAACGGGGAAGTATTCCCCGGGACGCTTTTCCTCCATCAGCGCATACTGATAGCGGCAGGGCTGGGCGCAGGCACCCCGGTTGGAGTCCCGTCCCGTCATATAATTGCTCAGCAGGCAGCGGCCGGAATAGCTGACGCACATGGCGCCGTGACCAAAGGTCTCGATTTCCAATTCCTTCGGCGTTTTTTGACGGATCTCGGCGATCTCTTTCAGATTCAGCTCCCGGGCCAGAACCACCCGGGTCGCGCCCAGGTCATACCAGGCGGTAGCGCATTCGTAATTGGCGATGGACTGCTGTGTGGAAATGTGCAGTTGGCAGCGGGGCGCGTATTTTTTCGCCAGGGTGAACGCGCCCATGTCCGCCACGATCAGCGCATCCACGCCAGCATCGTCCAATTGTTCCAGATACGCTGGCAGGTTGCAGATCTCATCGTTGCGGGGCATGGTGTTGACGGTGACATGAACCTTCACCCCATGCTCATGGGCGAAGCGTACCGCCAACGGTATTTCTTCCGGGGTGAAATTCCCGGCGAAGGAGCGCATACCGAAATCCGTTCCGGCCAGATACACGCTGTCCGCGCCGTACAGAACGGACATTTTCAGCCGTTCCATATCCCCGGCAGGGCTTAATAATTCTATCTTTTTCATATTAGTCCAGGCTGTCCAGGAAGTCCTGGTGCTCCTTATAAGTCTTGGAGAAGTGGTGCAGGCCGGTGCTGGGATCCAAAGCGTAGTAGTAATAACTGGTTTTGGTGGGGGCGAGGGCGGCCTGGATACTCAGCAAGCTGGGATTGCAGATGGGAGTGGGGGGTAGGCCCTTGTATTTGTAGGTGTTGTAGGGACTGTCCAGGTCCTTATCGATCACGTCCTTATATCCGCCCTGTGCATAAACGATAGTGGCGTCGATGTTCAGGTAGGGGAAAGAGGACGCATTATTCAGACGGTTGTAGATAACGGAAGAAATGTCATAGTTTTCGCTACTGCCGGCACTTTCCTTTTCAATCATGGATGCGACGATCATGATCTCATACAGGCTGTACTTGGAGCTTTCCACATAGGCTTTCAGCTCGTCGGTGAAAATATCGTCGAAACGGGCCAGGAAACGGCGGAACACGCCCTTTGCGCTGTCACCAATATAGAACTGATAGGTATCCGGGAAGAGGAAGCCTTCCAGAGGATACTCAGCATCGGTATTGGAGCCGACGAGGAACCAGTAGTCGCTTTGCACCTCATAGGCCTCCAGCTCTGCCACAGTACAGACACCCTTTTCTTCCAGCAATGCGAAGATCTGGGCGCAGGTGTAGCCTTCCGGAATGGTGACCTTGATGGACTCCCGGTAGGAAGAGGTGGCGGACATGCCCTTGACCAGGGCGCTATAGTCGAATTTTGTATTCAGCTCGAAGGTGCCGGCGCTGATCTTCTCGTCCGCATTGCTCAAAGACGCATAGAAGCGGAACAGCTCCCGGTACTGGATCAAGCCGGCATTGTACAGCTTGTCGGCGATGGCGTCGATATTACCCACCTCTGCGTTGGTAATGGTGATGGTGGTTACCCGGTCTTCCCGGCCAAAGGCCAGCACATCCGTGGCGCAGATCCAGAGCAGACGGCCAAAGGAGATGCCACAGACCACAACAATGCCGATCCAGATCAGCACAGAGGCCAGATGGGGCAGGCCGAACAGACCATAGCTGTTTTTCTTCTTGGGACGGACCTTGCGCTCATATTCCTCGGGGAAATCCTCGGATACGAGTCCTGCGTCGTCATCTTCCTCCCAGTTGACGGCCACGGCAATTTCCGGGTCTTCAAAAGCAGGCCTGGGTGCTTCCGGCTGAGGCTCGGGCTCTGCGATCTCATCTTCAAGATCCCACTCATCTTCTTTGGCCTCCCGAATGATCCGATCCAGTTCCAGATCTTCCACGCTGCGGGCAAGATCGGCAATGGCATCCTCGCCATAGTCAGAGGAAGCAAGCAGGTCGTCCAGCCAGCTGGTATCGTCCCCGGAAGTGGGGTTCAGATTTTTGTTCTCCATAATGATTCCTCCTGTCAGCGGATGACGATCTGCTGAGCAATGGTATCGGCAGCTTCCCGGTCCTTCAGGGCTTCGATCAGCATCAGACCGAAGGGGATGGCGCAGCCGGCAGAAGTGCCGGTGATCAGCTTGCCGTCCCGGACGCAGGGAGCATTTTCCTCCATGACGGCATTGCCCATGCCGCTTTCGCAGCCGGGATAGCAGGTGGCCTTTTTACCGTCCGTGATGCCAAGATCCGCCAAAACCGTGGGGCCGGCGCAGATGGCAGCCACAAATTTGTCGTTTTCCCATGCAAAGGCCAGGGCATCCATGGCTGCCCGGCTGGCGCGGACGGAAGCGACGCCGCCCAGTCCGCCGGGGAGAATGATCATTTCCAAAGCGGTCAGATCCATTTCGTCCAATGTAATATCCGCTTCAATTCCAATATTGTGACCGCCGCAAACCGTTTTTCCGTTCACGCCCACGGTCAGCACCTGCACGCCGGCTCGGCGCAGCAGATCCAGGGGCGCAATGGCCTCGGTTTCCTCAAAACCGGTGCCCAGCAACATATAAACCATACTCAGTCCTCCATGCACTTCTTGACCAGAGCGTAGATCTCCTCATGAATGTCCTCAATGCTGCGCATCACGCCGTCCTTGACACAGTTGACGATATGCCAGCCGTAGTATCCGGCGGCCTGACGGCCCATTTCCCGGCAGGTTGCCAGATAATCCATGTTTTGCTCATGGATGTCCGCCTTGGTGTTGGTCTGCTGCTCCCGGGAGCGCATGAGCTGCTCTGTGAAGGCAGTGGGCACATCCAGATAGATCACCAGATCGGGGCAGGGCATACCCAGCTTGTCGTATTCAAACTCATACAGCCACTTCAGGAATTCCTGCTGTTTTTCCGCAGGCTCCTTGGAGGTCTGATGTACAGCGTTGGAGGTGGTGTAGCGGTCAGAAAGGATCAATCCGCCGTTATCGTACCACTCGCCCCAGGCCTTTTTATAGGAAGCGTAGCGGTCGACCGCATAGAATGCGGATGCGGCGTAGGCATTCACATCGGAGGGGTCGGAGCCGAACTCGCCGCCCAGATACATCCGGATCAAAGCGGAGCTGGGCTCGGAATACTGGGGAAATACCAGCTTTTGAAATTCGATACCCTCGGCGGTGATCCGCTCGGTCAATTTCTTGAATTGTGTGGACTTGCCGGAACCGTCCGTTCCTTCGATTACAATCAGTTTGCCCATTTTTTAACGCCTCCTGCGCATAGTTATTCTATAATATCATACAATACCATATTTTTTCCCATTTGTCCACACCCCGTTGCATCAAAATGGGAAGTATGGTATCATAGAACCGGAAAAGGGGAGAGGATATGAAGTATATTATTTTCGATTTGGACGATACGCTGCTCAATGACCGCAGAGAGATCACGCCATACACCTTGGAAGTTTTGGAAAAAGTGCGTTCCATGGGGCACAAGCTGGTCTGCAACACAGCCAGATCCCAGTCCTTTGCCCGGAAGTTTTTGGATCAGCTGCAGCCGGATTATGCCATTTTGAACGGCGGCGCCATGATCATCGACCGGGACGGAAACGCCATATTTTCCGCGGAACTGGATGCGGCTGTCACACGGCAGATCATTCAGGAGCTGTTGAAATGGACGGATACGCTGTCCGTGCAGACCCGGGAACATTTCTATTCCCATCAGGGACAGTATGCCCTGCAGGCGGCCATTGCCTTTGATTTTGACAAGGAGGAATTTCCTTACCCTGCCCAGAAGATCGTTGCATCCCTGGAATCGGCAGAAAAGGCAAGGCAGATCGCGGAAAAATACGGTTTGGCCTATACCACCTATCTGGACGGAAATTTCCGCAGATACAACCATCCGGGTGCGACGAAGGCGTTGGGCAACCGGAATCTGATGACGCTGGTGGGCGGAAGCCTCGACGATGTGATCGCCTTTGGTGATGACTTGGGTGATCTGGATATGCTCCGGGAGGCCGGGGTGGGGGTGCTGATGAAAAATGCCAATCCCCAGCTCCACGGTCAAACCAGCCACATCAGCGCATATACCAACGACGAAGACGGCGTGGCGAAGTTTTTGTCGAGCTATTTCGGGATATAATAAAAGCCTCCCTTCACACAAGGGAGGCTTTGTTGCACATTTTTAGGATAGTATAAGGCATCAGCCCGATCAGCCACTGTAGGAAAGCTTGTAAGGACGTACCTCAGTGCCGTAAATGCGGAGGGTGTATCGGCTATTCGCAGAAGTAGCGGTAAGACCGTACTCAGCAAACCAAGCTTCAATCTGACCCTCGCCGCAATTAATCACCTGGCTGTAGCGGCTACCGTTGTACCACCAATAGAGAGTGAATTGCTTCACATAACCATCAGAATCGTGCACAAAGTAACGTTTAACCGTTTGCCACTCAGGATGGTCAAGGAAGGAAGTGTCGCCAGTGACAGGAGTCATGGAGTATGCACTGCCTTGATTGATGTTCGCAGGAACGCGGTAGCGATTGTAGTCGCTCCAACCCTCGCCAAGAGCGTAGGTGACATCGGTTGCGCCACAAGAAGTGCAAGTCTGAACGTTGGCATCCAGCTCGTTGGTGTAAGTACCGTAATTCGTGAGATGACGAGTCTCAGTCTTAACGGTATGGTCACCCTTCTTGCCTTCATACTCGAGGCACCAACCACAAATCTTACAGGTACTACGCATGATGGCCTTGCTCGTACAAGTGCCTTCCTTAACGGTGGTCACTGTATGATTAGAAGAGCCCTTAGCACAGTAGTGGTTAGCGGTGCCGTCAGTCTCCTTGTATCCACACTTAGTGCAAGAGCGAACCTTGCGGTGGGAAACCCGGTCATGCCACTGTGTATCTGGGTAAACGCCCTGTTGCTTGTAGGTGTATTCCTCATACTCCCATTCAGTAAAAGCATGACTGCATCCGTTAGGCTTTGTGGTCGGCTGGGTAGGAACAGTTGTGGGAGAAGTCGGTTTTGTGGCTGGCTTGGTAGAGCCGGTCGATTGGGTTGGTGCCGTTGAGGAAGCTGTGGGCGCAGAGGACGGCGTGTTGGTGGCCGGGGCAGAAGTGGGGGCAGTGGTCGCCGCCGCAGAGGAGCCGGGAATTTCCGCGCCCGTTGAAGAAGTACTGCCCGTTGCAGAGGAAGAGTGCGTGCTTCCGTAAAGGGTTTCCTCCGGCTGCGTATCGCAGCGGGACAGGATCAGTGCCAACACTATGATTAGTGCCAGCAGGGCAAGCACCGTTGGAATTATGATCTTGCGCTTTTTCATCCGCAAAATCCTCCTTTGAACAAAAAACGCCATCGGCGAGCCGATGGCGTAATTAGTGGCATGGTAAATTAGATGGCCCGCTCAACCTTGTTGGAACGGAGACATCTGGTACAGGCGTACACATGGCACGGAGTACCGTTGACCACCGCCTTAACGCGCTTCACATTGGGCTTCCAAGTACGGTTGGAACGTCTGTGGGAGTGGGAAACCTTAATGCCGAAGGTCACGCCCTTGCCACAAAAATCACACTTAGCCATTCACTGCACCTCCAATCTCCATGATGATCTCAAAAATACCGCCTTTTTCACAGGCGCTAAGATATGATACCAAAGTTTGCCGAAAAATGCAAGTGTTTTTTTCGGAAATTTCTATTTTTTCTGTATTTTGATTTTATTCTTGCTCCTTGGGGCGTTTATAACGGCCATGAGGCTCCCATTCCGGCAGGGGAAGACGCTGCATCGCGCCGAAAATGCGCTCCTTCAGCTCAGGATATTTCTGAGAAAGGTCGTAAACCAGCTGCTTGATCTCCTCACGCTTGGTATGCTTGTCCACCGGGCAGCGGTTTTCCACCACCGGCAGTTCCATCCGGGCTGCGAAATTTTCTACGGTCTTTTCGTGGACATAGAGCATGGGGCGGATCTGAATCACCCCCGTGCGGTCCAGGTCCGTCACCGGCTGGAAGCAGCTGATGCGGCCCTCGTAGACCAGGGACATGACGAAGGTCTCAACAGCATCGTCGTAGTGGTGCCCCAGGGCGATCTTGCGGATGCCCAGATCCAGAATGGCATGGTTCAGCGCGCCCCGGCGCATCTTGGAGCACATGGAGCAGGGATTCTTCTCCTTGCGGTGGTCAAAAATGATGGGGCCGATCTGTGTATTTATAATATGGTATGGCACATCCAGCTTTTTGCACATATCCCCAATGGGGGCGTAGTCCATGCCCAGGCCCATGTCAATGGTGACGGCTTCCAGGGTAAAATCCATATATTCCCGAAGCCCTGCAAGGAGCTGCAACAGCACCAGAGAGTCTTTTCCGCCGGAAACGCCTACGGCGATGCGTTCGTCGGGGGTGATCATGGCGTAATCTTCGATGCACCGGCGCACCAGGCCCATCATTTTCTGCATAGTTGGATTTCCTCCGATTTATAATGAAAATGGGGTGAGAGAATAAAAGAGCAAACGAGAGAATAAGCGAGATTTTGCGAGTTTGCGTATTATTTCAGAAAAATTCTCAAAAAATCGGTTGACATTTGAATTTTGGTGTGATATAAAGGTCAAGCGATTTGAAGACATTGTACATCATGTACGGAAAAATGTCAAAATATTTTACCTATTGGAGGAAGTAATATGTCCAGCACTCTTTTGAAGAAAGAGACCCTGGAGCGCAAGTGGTACGTCGTTGACGCTGCCAACAAGCCTCTGGGCCGCACTGCTGTCACCGTTGCAAACCTGCTGCGTGGCAAGCACAAAGCCGATTTCACCCCCAATGTTGACTGCGGTGATTTCGTGATCGTCATCAACACCGACAAGGCCATCCTCACCGGCAAGAAGCTGGAGCAGAAGACCTACTACCGCGTTACCGGTTGGATCGGTAACCTGAAAGAGACCAAGGCTCGCGTTATGATGGAGAACCGTTCCGATTACGCTATGGAGCTGGCTGTCAAGGGCATGCTGCCCAAGAACACTCTGGGCCGTAACGCGCTGACCCGTCTGCACCTGTACAAGGGCGCAGAGCATGCACACGCTGCTCAGAAGCCTGAAGCATGGACTCTGGACTAATGGGAGGTAACTGAACTATGTACGAGAGCAAGAAGAAGTATTTTTACGGCACTGGCCGTCGTAAGTCCTCCGTTGCCCGTGTTCGCGTGTTCGAGAACGGCACCGGTGCTATCACCATCAATGGCCGCGACATCAACGATTACTTTGGCCTGGACACCCTGAAGCTGGTTGTCAATCAGCCCCTGGTCACCACCGCTATGGTTGGTAAGGTGGACATCGTTGTTACCGTTGCAGGCGGCGGCGTTTCCGGCCAGGCCGGCGCTATCCGTCACGGCATTTCCCGTGCTCTGATCCTGCTGAACCCCGAGTTCCGCGCTGCTCTGAAGGCTGCAGGTTTCCTGACCCGCGACCCCAGAATGAAGGAAAGAAAGAAGTACGGCTTGAAGGCCGCTCGTCGCGCACCCCAGTTCTCCAAGAGATAATCTGTCTCTCATTACGAACTACAAAACCCCAGAAGCCGTCCTGGCTTCTGGGGTTTCTTTTTTCGCAATGGTTCTTGAGATATTGAAAACGACATCCATATTTGCTATAATAAATTCACCGAGAAGTAAGAATTTGACGGGATTCTGTTAGGAGGAAATCAATATGGGAAAGAAGAGCAAGAAAAAGAATCGAAAGAAAAAGAACAACTGGACTGAAGTGACCCCAAAAAGTTAGACAAATATTTCTAACCCAAATTGTTTAAGCTGCCGAAAGGGCTTGCTGTCTGTGTAATGCAGGTGGCAAGCCCTTTAGTCTTGCCTTAATTCGCCGGTTGTTGTA
>SVLT01000039.1 GCA_015067845.1 Oscillospiraceae bacterium | reverse complement strand
AATACCTCGGAAATACTGTCCTTATAAGGCTCGATCAACTCGGAAAAAGGAATGTCCTTTGCACCGAGGAGCTGAAATCCAACTGCAAATTTCATAGTATCCATCCTAACTGTGTTCTGCGTTAAAAATTTATGGTAGAATTCTTTGTTTCGCTGGGGGTCTCACCGGTGATTTGCTTATAATACCGACAGAAATAACCGATGTTGTCAAAGCCGGACGCATAGGCCGCTTCGGCCACGGTGCAGCCGTCCTCAATCAGCAACTGTCTGGCCCGGTTGATCCGTAGACGGTTGCGATACTGCAAAGGAGAAAGACCATATTGCTTTTTGAACAGCGACCGGAAGGAGCTGGTGCTGACGCTGGACTCTTTAGCAAAGGTTTCGATAGGCAGATTCTCCAAATAGGTTTGCTTTAATAGCGACACACCCTTGACAATCTGGGGATACCGGCCTTCATCATCAAAGGGCAGATAGGAGTCACTGCACAGAATACTCAGAAGTTGATAAAGCAGTTCTTTTCTCCGCAGCAGCATAGCGGGCGCTTCGGATGTAGCGCAGGCCTCCAGTTTGACCATCGCGTGGTTGGCGCTGTGGGCAGAATCTCCTAAGCTGACCAGATGGATGCTCTCAAACAGAGAAAATCCGTTGCCGCTGCGGTCGAACATATCGAAGTTGACCACAATAAAGGCGGTGTCCGGCTGGCTGTACTGCATCTTATACTTCAGCCCCTTGGGAATGTAAAGCAGCTCGCCGTTTTTTACCCGCCGGGTCTTGCCCGACAGATAAAAGGTCGCCTCGCCGCTTAACAAGTAAAGAAAGCCGTGCTTAAGCCGTCCGTTTCTGAAATCCACACCCCGGCCTTTTTGCCGGACACCCGATACGATCGAGATGTCGCCGACAAAAAGGTTGTTGAAATCGAGGGCATTCATAATTAGTCAGTGGTGCTGCCGAAGTGCTTACGGGTGTTGTTGGGGGAGTCAGTTCCCTCGTAAGGTGCCTTGTAATCCACTTCGATAGCTTCTTCTTCCCAGTTGACCTTCCAGGGCTTGGAAGTACGGAAGGGTGTGTGGAACTTGTTGGACAGCTTGCCTCTTGCCTCCAGACTGATCATACAAGCGCGGGTACAGCCCTTAGCGCCACAGACGGCCTTGCCGGTGTTGTAGAGGTTATTGGGAGCCTTGTTAAAGGGAGTGACGGAGGAGGGCTTGTACTTGTCTGCCCAATCGTCGTGCTTGCCGTTGAAGTAGGTGCCTACTTCGCCTTCCTTGACTTCTTCGCCGCCCTGGAAAACGGTGTCGCACTTGTGCATATCCACGTCAGCCCACTCCAGTTCGTAGCCGCCCACATTTGCCTTAACGGTGCGGTCAGCAGGGATACAGCCGCCGGGACATTCGCGTACGCAGGCCATACATCTGTTGCACAGAGTACCCGGCTCCATAATGGGATCGGGCTCCAGCTCCATATCGGTGATGATGATACCAACGCGGACACGGGGACCGAACTCGGGAGTCAGCAGCATCTTGGAGTAGCCGATCTCGCCGATACCGCACAGGAAGCCTGCGATTCTTAAGTTGATCATAACGTCGGGAGCAGCCTTGCCGGGAGCAACGGGACGGGAGTACTCAGGACGCAGGAAACCGACCTGGTCCAGTGCGCGCCAGTCACTCTGGTGACCCATAGGAACAGCCTCGTAGCCCTCGTCCTCGATGAGCTTGCTCAGGTTGATGATGGTCATAGGCATATACAAATAGGTGATGCCGCCGTAGCCCATAGAGGAGTAGTTGGAGAAGTAAGTACCTTCCTCAACACCGCGCAGAGAGCCGCGCATAACGCGGAAGCCCAGGCAGATGATGGACTTTGCGTTGGGCATGATCTGCTTGGGATCCATCTGAATGGGAGCGGTGCTCCAACGGTCGATGGAGCCAATGCCTACAATATCGGCACCCATGCTTTTGGCAGCCGCTTTGATGTCTTTTGCTGTGATCATAAGAATATCCTCCTAAAAATATTGTTCTGAATTCATTCTAATACACAAAGCAACACGATTCAACAACAAAACAACACTTTCGTTACACAAATCAACAAAATTTCCAAAAAAGAAAACCGGGAATCAAAATGTTCATCAAATATGGCAAAATGTGTATTTACAGTTTCGGCACAATGGGGTATGATTGACAAAAGTATACCTAAAACAGGAGGTCAAATATGGAAACCATCAAGATTTTAAACGGAACCGGTAAAACACCCCTGCGCAACTTCTGGAATCATATTCATTTCCATCCCACCGATGCCATCGAGGACGAGTGGGGCATCGAGATTTTGGATCAGGTGGCTGCCGATAAGGTGGCCAAGAGCGTTCGTATGTACGCCATGCTGGAAGATATCGTCACCATGGACGATGACGGCAACCTTTGCTATGACTTCACCTTAAATGATGCGCGCCTGGACTATATGATCGAAAAGGGCTTTGATATCCTGATTTGCTACAATTTCATTCCGCCCTGCATCGCACTGAATAAAGACGAGATCAACAGTGTCAGCGTCAGATCCACCCGCTATAAGGGCAAGATGATCGTCACCTCGCCTCCCAGAGATTACGCTCTTTGGGAAGAGGTCTGCTACCGCTACACAGAGCATATCGTGGCGCGCTATGGCGAGGAGCGGGTGTCCCAATGGCTGCTGCAGTGCTTCAACGAGCCGGACATCGGTGTCTTTTGGATGCGGGACAAAGATGCCATCACAGAGTTGGATGAGCGTCTGGACGAATATATGAAACTCTACAGAAGCTTTGTATCCGGAATTGAAAAGGTCAGCAAGAATTTGAAGCTGGGCGGCCCTGTCCGCGCCTGTGTGCAGGAATTTATGGATAAGTTCCTCAAGCGTGTGGCGGAAGAAAACCTGCGGTTGGACTATGTGACCTTCCACGCTTACGGCACAAGCCCGGACTTCATCAACGAGGGCTCCTGCCTGTTGAACCACGCAAACTCTCTGCCGGACATCAACGGCGTTCTGGAGCTTTGTGAAAAGTACGGCTTCAGCCATCTGCCCATCGTGATCGATGAGTGGGGCGCAGCATCTATGGGCTTCTACACCTTGGAGAAATGCCCCCAGCTGCTTATGCGTGACAATGAGGAGTATGCGGCTTATTTCGCCAGAATGATCACCCTTTATTCCGACGAGAACCTCCCTGTCGACCGCATTATGATGTGCCTGTCCGGTCAGCACGACTGGGCGGACGAAGAGTTCCGCGGCAGCCGTTCTTTGTTCTCTAAGAGCGGTTATCCCAAGCCCATCTACAACGCCTATAAGCTCTCTGCTATGCTGAAGAACAACAAGCTGGCCAACGAGAACCCCAACAGCGATGTGAGCGTTTTGGCAACTGAGGATGACGAGGGCAATATCAGCATCCTGCTGGGCTACTCGTCTGAGCATTACGATCAGAAAATGCCCGAGGCTCAGCTGAAGCTGGCCCTGCAGAACCCCGGTGATTACAAGGCCTATATCTGGCGGATCGATGTGGAAACCGCAAACGCAATGGCCGCCTACGAAAAGTATGCCGGCGATCGCGATGCCATTATGCAGGCCTCCCGGGTAGCTCGTGTGGAGCTGGGAGATGTGCGTGATGCGATCGACCTGACCTTGCATTCCACCAGCTGCATCCTGCTGGAGCTGGTCAAGAACTGATACATTATAATATGTACAAAAGCGCCCACACAGGTGGGCGCTTTTATTATGCGGCATCAAACAACTTGTCGATGGAAGCGAAGGTATAACCCATATCCTCCCACTTGGTCAGCAGCTCGTCTAAGATCTCTGCGTTGGTGGCGGAGGTGGAGTGGAGCAGCACCACCGCCCCGTTGTGGATCCGCGGCAGCAGCTTATCGAATGCCTGCTCCTTGGTTGGCTGGGCATCGTTGTTCCAATCGGCATAGGCAAGACTCCAGAAAACCGTCTTGTAGCCCAGCTCCTTGGCTGCCTGCAGGTTGTCTTGGCTGTAAATGCCCTGTGGCGGCCGGTAGAATTTGGGCAGGTCCTTGCCGGTGGCTTCCTTGAATACAGCCTCTAAGTCCTGCAGCTCCTTGGCAAAGGCAGCCTTGTCCGTCAGCTTGCTCATATCGTAATGGTGCATAGTGTGATTGCCCACGATATGTCCCTCGTCTACCATTCGCCGCACCAGGTCCGCATTTTTCTGTATGTAGTTGCCCACTAAGAAAAAGGCGGCGGGCGCATCGTGCTTTTGAAGCACATCCAAGATCCTTTCCGTGCAGCCGTTTTCATAGCCGGCGTCAAAGGTTAAGTAAATTACCTTTTGGCTTGTGTCGCCCAAATAGGCGGCGTCATATTGCTGCAGCTGCTTTTGCCCTGCCGGGCCTGTGGGCGGCTGACCCTCGGCAGGGAAGGACAGCCCCCACGCTCCGGTCTCAATGGCAAGCCCCCAAAACTGTGTAACAGATAAGATGATCGCCAGACAAACCGCGCCTATGGCGATCCATAAATCCTTCTTTCCCATAGAAAATCCCTCCTTAGGGACATTCTATGGGGGTTGTTTTGCGAGTATACCACAAGGGGTTGGGGTGGGCCGCCAAATTCTGCCAATGTGCCAAAAATAAGCAGAAAAATTTGTGAAATTTTCTCAAAAAAGCACTTGACAAGAGGGGGTTATAGTGGTATCATAATCGGGCACGCATAGGGGAAACTATGCGATTTGCACTGCGATGATGCAGGAGATTGCGCTGAAAAGGCGGTAACTTCTGCGGAGTATGTCCGGTCATCGGGCGGCTGAACTGTCTGTTTAGCGCTGCGTATATCGCTGCGGCAGAGAGAGGTCGGCCTTGCGTCGGCCATTTTTCTTGGCTCGGAATGATACGCACGGTGGCGTTAACAGGACTTTGATGAACCGAACTTCGACAGGTTTATGCGGCCTGCCATTCGCCAATACCGCACAAATCGCCTTGATAATACAGATAAGTATTGTCTGCGGCGCTTTGCTTGTCTTGACAAATGGCAGGTTGCATAAACTGCAAAGCACCCTCCAGCCGAAAGTTTTTGAGAGATTTTTAGCGCGGACGCCGAAGCCTTGCGGCTTGCAAGGCGAGAAGGACAAGGTAAAAAGATCCGAAAAGAACGGCTGTAGGGCTATCGAGGCTCGGTTTATCAAAGTCCAGCAGTTCGACCGTACCCAGGTACCAAAAGTAAACTGAGTACTGTCAAAAATCAAGGAGGAAACAAACCATGGCAAACCAAGAAATGATCCGTATCCGGCTGAAAGCCTACGATCATCAACTCATCGACTCCAGTGCGGCAAAGATCGTCGACACCGCAAAGCGCAACGGCGCTGCAGTGTCCGGCCCCATCCCCCTGCCCACCAAGAAGGAAGTCGTAACCATTCTTCGCGCTGTTCATAAGTATAAGGACAGCCGTGAGCAGTTCGAGCGCAGAACCCACAAGAGATTGATCGATATCCTCAACCCCAACCAGAAGACCGTTGAGGCTCTGATGAGCCTGGATCTGCCCGCTGGCGTTGAGATAGAGATAAAGCTGTAATCCTTATACATTATATATAAGGATTCACCGCTGCCCGCACTGTTATAGCATCGGGCGACGGGTCATGTTGGCAGGAAGACCCAATGCTTCCGTCAACCAATAACCTAATAAAGGAGAAAACCAAAATGCAAAAAGCAATCATCGGCAAAAAGGTGGGTATGACCCAGATCTTCGATGAGAACGGCAAGGTTATCCCTGTTACCGTAGTGGAAGCAGGCCCCTGCACCGTCACTCAGAAGAAAACCACCGAAAAAGACGGCTACGAAGCCGTACAGCTGGGCTTTGAGTCCATCAAAGAGTCCAAGCTGACCAAGCCCGAAGCAGGCCATCTGAAGAAGGCCGGCGTTGAGGCTGTCAAGCACCTGAAAGAGTTCCGTTTGGAAGATGTTTCCAATCTGAACGTTGGCGACGTTCTGAAGGCTGATACCTTCGCCGCCGGCGACTGGATTGATGTAACCGGCATCTCCAAGGGCCACGGCTATCAGGGCGTTATCAAGCGCCACGGCGCACACCGTACCGATATGACCCACGGCGGCGGTCCTGTTCACCGTCACGCTGGTTCTATGGGTGCTTCCTCTCACCAGTCCCGTATCTTCCCCGGTAAGATCGGTGCAGGTCAGATGGGCAACGAGCAGGTTACCATTGAGAACCTGGAAGTTGTTAAGGTAGATGCAGAGCTGAACATGATCGTTATCCGCGGCGCCATCCCCGGCCCCAAGGGCGGTCTGGTCTACATCCGCAACACTGTGAAGACCCACAAGGCAAAGCAGGCTGGTGCAGATATCAGCAAGAACCCGCAGAAGGCTTCCGGCAGAAATCCCCAGAAGGCTTCCGCAAGAGGCTAAGGAAAGGAGATCTTGAACAATGCTTAAGACAAATGTTTACAATATGTCCGGCGAGCTGGTTGGCGAGATCGAACTGTCCGAAGCAGTATTCGGTATTACTCCCAACGGCTCCGTGGTTCACGACGTTGTTAAGAACCACCTGGCAAACCTGCGTCAGGGCACCCAGTCCGCTCTGACCCGCGCTGAAGTTTCCGGCGGTGGCCGTAAGCCTTGGCGTCAGAAGGGCACCGGCCGCGCCCGTCAGGGTTCCACCCGCGCTCCCCAGTGGACTCACGGTGGTATCGTGTTCGCTCCCAAGCCCCGCGATTACAGCTACACCCTGAACAAGAAGGCTAAGCGTCTGGCTCTGAAGTCTGCGTTGAGCTCTAAGGCTGCCGAGGCTGCAATCGTAGTCATCGACGAGATCAAGATGGACGCACCCAAGACCAAGGAATTCGCTGCTTTCCTGAACGCTATTGGCGTACAGGGCAAGGCTCTGGTTGTTACCGCTGAGGCTAACGCAAATGTTGTTAAGTCCGGCCGCAACATCCCCGGCTGCGAAGTTACTTTCGCCAACCTGCTGAACGTTTACGCCATCGTGAACGCTAACAAGCTGGTTGTTGACAAGGCAGCCCTCCAGAAGATCGAGGAGGTATTCGCATAATGAACGTTTACGATATCATTATTAAGCCGGTTATCACCGAGCAGTCTATGGAAGATGTTGCTGATAAGAAGTACGTTTTCCAGGTAGCCATCAACGCTACCAAGACCGAGATCAAGGCCGCTGTCGAAGAAGCTTTCGGCGTTAAGGTCGCTAAGGTCAACACCATCCGTATGCAGGGTAAGGTAAAGCGCACCGGTGCTTATCCCGCCGGCCGCCGCGCAGCCTACAAGAAGGCTATCGTTACTCTGACCGCTGATTCCAAGACCATCGAGTTGTTCGAGGGTATGGTCTAATTCAATCTCAATAAAGGAGAAAACGCGAAATGGCTATTAAAACATTTAAGCCTTACACCCCGTCCAGAAGAAACATGACTGTTTCCGGCTTCGAGGGTGTTGATAAGAAGGCAAAACCTGAGCGTAGCCTGGTTGAGACCCTGAAGAAGAACGCCGGTCGCAACAGCTACGGTCACATCACCGTCCGTCATCGTGGCGGTGGCAACAAGCGCAAATATCGTATTATCGACTTCAAGCGTCAGAAGCTGGATATGGAAGCTACTGTTGAGCGTCTGGAATACGACCCCAACCGCAGCGCATATATCGCTCTGATCAAGTACGAAGATGGCACTCTGGCTTATATCCTGGCTCCCAACGGCCTGCGCGCCGGCGACAAGGTTATTTCCTCTGCTGCCGCTGACATCAAGCCCGGCAACTGCCTGCCCATCGCAAACATTCCTGTCGGTACTGTTATCCACAATGTGGAGCTGCAGCCCGGTCACGGCGCACAGCTGGTCCGCTCCGCCGGTACCGCTGCTCAGCTGATGGCTAAGGAAGGCGATCTGGCTCAGGTCCGTCTGCCCTCCGGCGAAGTTCGCTATATCCGCACCAACTGCACCGCATGTATCGGTCAGGTTGGCAACGTGGATCACGAGAACGTCCACATCGGTAAGGCTGGTCGTACCCGTCATATGGGTATCCGTCCCACCGTTCGTGGTTCTGTTATGAACCCCAACGACCACCCCCACGGTGGTGGTGAAGGCCGTGCACCTATCGGCCGCAGCGGTCCTGTTACTCCCTGGGGCAAGCCTGCTCTGGGTTACAAGACCCGTAAGACCAAGAACCGCACTGACAAGTTCATTGTCAAGCGCAGAAACAGCAAGTAAGGAGGAAATGATATGTCTAGAAGTATCAAAAAGGGCCCTTTCGTTGCTCCTGAGCTGTACAAGCGCGTGGAGGAGCTGAACAAGGCCGGTGAAAAGAAGGTTCTGAAGACCTGGTCCAGAGCTTCCACCATTTTCCCCTCCTTTGTCGGTCACACCATCGCTGTTCATGACGGTCGGAAGCACGTTCCCGTCTATATCACTGAGGATATGGTCGGTCACAAGCTGGGTGAGTTTGTTCCCACCCGTTCCTTCCGCGGTCACTCCGGCAGCAAGACCGCCAATTCCAAGTAAGGAGGTACTGAAATGGAAGCATTTGCACATGTAAAGTACGTCCGTATGTCTCCCCGTAAGGTCAAGCTGGTTTGCGATATGATCCGGGGCAAGGACGTGAAGACCGCCGCCGCTTTCCTGAGCCAGACTACCAAGGCCGCTTGCGAGCCCATGGCTAAGCTGCTGAAGAGCGCTGTGGCAAACGCTGAGCATAACCACGGCATGAACGCCGATAATCTGTACGTTTCCACTGTTAAGGCCGATCCCGGCCCTGTGCTGAAGCGTGGCCGCATCGCATCCCGTCGCGGCTTCGTACGGATTATGAAGAGAACCACTCACATCACCATCGGTGTGAGCGAGAAGGCTTAAGCAGGAGGTAGCTATGGGACAGAAAGTTAATCCCCATGGACTGCGCGTTGGCGTAATCAAAGACTGGGATTCCCGCTGGTATGCCCGTGAGGACAAGGTGGGCGATCTGGTTGTTGAAGATTACAACATCCGTAAGTATCTGAAAGAAAAGCTGTACGCCGCAGGCGTAGCTAAGATCGAGATCGAGCGCGTTAAGGGCATCGTCAAGATCAATCTGTGGTGCTCTCGCCCCGGTGTTGTCATCGGCAAGGCTGGCGCCGAAATCGAAAATCTGCGTAAGGACGTTGAGACCCGTCTGGGTAAGGCTGTGAACCTGAACATCGTTGAGGTTCGCTCTCCCGACCTGAACGCACAGCTGGTAGCTGAGAACATCGCTGCACAGCTGGAGAAGCGTATTTCCTTCCGTCGCGCAATGAAGAAGGCAATGCAGCAGGCAACTCGCCTGGGTGCCAAGGGCATCAAGGTTACCTGCGGCGGCCGTCTGGGCGGCGCTGAAATCGCTCGAAGCGAGTCCTATCACGAAGGTACCATCCCCCTGCAGACCATCCGTGCTGATATTGAGTACGGCTTCGCTGAGGCTGCCACCACTTACGGCCGCATCGGTGTTAAGGTTTGGATCTACAAGGGTGAGGTTCTCAATACCACTCTGCGCGCTGCTGCTCCCACCGAGGCTCCTCGTGGCGAGCGTCGTGAGCGCCGTCAGGGTGACCGCCGCCAGGGCAATCGTCGTCCCCAGGGCGAGCGTCGTCCCCAGGGCGAGCGTCGTCCCCAGGGCGACAGACCCAACTATCGCAAAGAAGGAGGTAGCCGCTAATGCTGATGCCCAAAAGAGCAAAACACCGCAAGGTGCAGCGTGGTCGTATGACCGGTACTGCCTCCCGCGGTAACAAGGTTGCCTACGGTGAGTTCGGCATCCAGGCTCTCGAGCCCGGCTGGATCACCGGTAATCAGATCGAGGCAGCCCGTATTGCCATGACCCGTTACACCAAGCGTGGTGGTAAGGTCTGGATCAAGATTTTCCCCGACAAGCCTTATTCCAAGAAGGGCCTGGGTACCCGTATGGGTAACGGTAAAGGCGCTCCCGAAGGCTGGGTCG
>SVLT01000038.1 GCA_015067845.1 Oscillospiraceae bacterium | reverse complement strand
GAATGCGGCACAAAAAGAGAAAAAGCCGAGAACCCTTGTAAATAAAGGGTTTACGGCTTTTGCAAACAAAAAAGTCACCTCGTAAAGAGATGACTTCTTTGTATCAACGAATGTTGACTTTTATGGTTGCGGAGGCAGGACTCGAACCTACGACCTCCGGGTTATGAGTAAACGCTGTTAGTATTTTTGTGATTTTTTCTTGCCTACTTTTTGACTCAGGATGCCACCAACTGTGCCAACTGCTAAGCATGCAATGGCGATGACCACAACCAGCCATACTTGCACGCCGCCGCTGCTCTGGGGCACATCCGCATTCTGCGGCTCGGTTACAGCAGGTGTTTCAGGCTCTGTGGGTGCTGTTGTGGGTGCTGTAGTAGGAGCTTCGGAAGGCTCCGTTGCCGGTTCAGAAGGCTCGGTGCTTGCATCGTGAGAAGCCGCACGCTTAGCAATGACGGTATAGACCTTCTCCGCACCATTCTCTGCGGTGCAGATGACCTTGATCTCGTTATCCGCGCCGGCGATCAGAGCGTTGCCACCCTCTACCCGGACATTGGCACGGCTATCTGCCGCCGTTCCGCTAACGGTCACATTCTCTGTTTCATAAGGCAGCCAGATCACATACTTGGTGTTATCCGCACTGAACACGGGGGACAGCAGGAATCCGTCGACGCTGATGCCGGACAGATCGTTATTGCCGCTGGCAACATAGTTGGGATCCTGGGCCCGCTTGACCGTAATGGTATAGGTCTTGGTGCTGCCGTTCTCTGCCTTGACTGTAACGGTTACCTTGGTGGTGCCGTTGGGGGTCAGGTCGGGATTGTTAATGCTGACCGTAGCCTTGCTGTCGTTGGCCGTTGCCTTAACATCCAGCTTGCTGACCTCGAAGGGCACTTCGGCGGTATAGCTGGTGGTGTTGGCATTGAAGGCAGGGCTGATGGTGGCATTGCTCACGGTCAGGCTCTTTAAGTTATTGTCCGTGGACATAGGTGCAGCGATCGTCGCAGAATAGGTAGCCGTGACTGCATCTGCGTCCGTATTGCCATCGGTGGCAACCACATCTGTGCAAGATACAGAAATCTTTGTGCCAACCGCCAGGGAGCTTTTGACCTTGAAGGTCACAGAAAACAGCGCAGTGCTGCTCTGAATGGGTTTGGACAATTTGGTATCAATAGCCACGAAATTGTTGCCATTGAAATCCACCGACCAATTTCCGCCGATCTTCTGGCTGGTGCTGACCAGCGTCAGCTGGCTGGAATCGTAAGACAGCGTACCGGATGCGCTGTAAAGGCCGCTGCCGCTCAGGTTGAAGGTCAGGGTGATGGTGTCACCGGCCCGGACAGTGCCGGGGCCGGTAAGGGTCGCACTTGCGGTTGTAGCCGATGCGGTCATCGCAAGCAGCGAAACGCACATAAGAAGGACGATCATCAGGCTGATAAGTCTTTTCATAATAGCTCTCCTTTGTTTACACAATGATCAGACACTTCTGGGCTGCACAGTACTCTTGCCCAAAATGTGTGCCTGAATCTGGACATAGTCCGTGACAGAGATCTTGCCGTCGCCGCTGGTGTCAGCAGCCTTGGCGGCAGCACCCTGCAGAGGCGTCTTGTTTAGAAGATGGGCCTGCATCTGGACAAAGTCCGTAACCGTGATCTTTCCATCGCCGTTGGTATCGCCGGTTATAATGATTTGATACTCCCTTACCACCCGCTGATTAACGATCAGCTGAACCGTCATACCAGTAGCAAGCACCTTGTTCCCGCTCAATTCAGCACCATTATGGACAATCTTCAAGCTCGCATCCGGGATTTTCTCCAGCAGCTGCACCGCAGTAGTGCCTACGGCAATCTTGCTGATATAGTCCTCCGAAATTGTATAAACATTTGATTTGATTGCCGGCAGAGAAGGTTCTTGTCCGTAACTTGCGATATAACATTCTCTTTCGGGTTCGAACATAGATTTATATGCCCAAATATTACCCCCTTCAGATTGGAAATAATAGATAAAATTGGCCTCAACATCCGATTCCCAAATCAGATTCAAGTTCCGGTCGTAGCGGCGGATGTGGTACATTGCATTGCGATGATTCCCCACATCTGTTCGCTCTATCTCGCAAAAACCATTGCCGCCTATGCCGATGACAGAATTATTCGCCAGTATTGTTCCCTTCCGAATCAGCACGGATTTGATTACCTTCAGATTCATATCTAACAAAAAGGCTTCGACATTCTCCCCGCATTTGCAGCATACTATCATCGTTCCGTTGTCATTGGTAACTACATCAATAACATGGGAGTATGCTTTCAAGCTGCCTGTTTTCACTACCTTGAATGTTTGAAGATCTATTAACTCCAAAACAGTAGGTTTTCCTTCGCCATAAACATCTAGGGTCTGTCGCAAGAATTTTCCATTTTTTAGATTAATAACTTTCTGATCTAACAATTCATTGCCAAGCCGACATTCGAATTTTCCTATTTTTCCGGTCTCCGCATTAATGTACATCAGTTCATAGGTTGTTTTGGGGTATTGGCTCCGGAAATTCAGAATCAGTCCGGTATCATACTTAAGGCACGAAGCCGTTAAGAACGAATTTCCTACAGAATAATACGTCACATTTGTCCATTTCACATTTCCGTTTATGTCTATGCAGAACAGACGATTACCGGACGCAACCGTCTCTCCACAAAGAATAACAAAACTGCCATCCCCGGCTTCCCATACACAAACAATGGTACTGTCCGTAACGGGATTATCTACAATCTTTTGGAGTCTCACATTTCCGCTGTTATCCAGCAGCATAAATTCAACCTTTGTGCCATAAACAGAATTCGTCCAGAGCGGTGTTATCACAACAAGGCCATCCTCTCGGGGAAAGAAATAAGCCGAAGCATTGTCTCTCACATTATTGCCCGTACCTGGTAGTTGCACCTGACCTGTTGGGAAAAAATACTGATCTGAAGAAGCCGTTAGAACAACAGCTTCCAAGCCATTGCCAGAAGAATCACGAACGGAATCCTTTGGCATAAGCAATTTATATCCATTCAAATATGCGTCATCCGCAAAGGAAATCTCAATAACATTACACGGATAGTTGGGGCGAAGGATCAAGGCGTTTATTGGATTACCCGCCAAATCTGTTACCTGAATTTGATTCCAATTCGTGCCCTGGTATATATGTTCATTAAACCGAATTTGAACAGTGTCCTGTAATTCCAGTTCCTGCTGTTGCGTGGCAACAACAGGAGCAGTGATATCCTTAACAAAGGAAACATCAAATGTAGCATAGGTTTCCTTATGATCAGCGAAACCATCAATCCGTATTCCGGTGTACCGACCATCATGCATATCCGAGGAAGGCATACTGTCAGGTCCCAAAATCGAATCTTTCCCAAAGGTCGTAACATCCGGGGAATCCGCCAAATTAAAAACGAAATCGTATTTGGGGTTTCCCGAAAGCTCTTCAATGAACATATAGGTGGAATATGTTTTCTCTCGATGGGGGTTGTCCTTGTCAGGACGGGGATCATAAGAAATATTGTTGAAAAGAAATGACTTGCCATCCACCGTCGTACGGGCATCAATATGCCAAATCGTCGTGTGACTCAGTCGATGGTTCTTGTACGCCACCAGATAGAATTCATCAAACAGGCCGTTGTACTGATCTGTCACAATAGCAACATCTCCAGTATCCCTGCATATACGCAAAGCGATATCATCCGTATCACCGGTAATCACTTGGACCTTATCAATCCACCCTAGCAGCATCTTCAGGTATGGATTGATATTATTTTGTTCATTGGCCATAAGGTCGTCTGTGGGGGTTAAACCAAAATATACTTCACTATAGAGATCGGGCATACCCAGCACATGCAACAACTCATGACAGACTGTTCCGATCATCTTATTTCGATTAGGAGTCGCTCCATCATATACCTGAACCATGGTGCTAAATTCTAAGTTTCCGATTTTACCAAAACTTCCTGTTGCTGCTGAATATGTCACACCATCATACCAGGGATCCTTTCTATTGTCGCTGTATTCTCCGGCAAAGTGGTATACGATACTATCAAGAACACCGTCGCTGTCACCGTCAAATTGGGAAAAATCAACGCCTTGCTTCATGTAATATTCCGCCACTTCACTTATAAGCTCAGCTTTTCTGTAATCATAATAGGAACGCTCGTGTTTGGCGGTGTACCAATCAAATACTTTGCCGCTTAGATTCAATTTACCAAAGGACTGCTCCTTAAAATAGCTGGAAACCGTTACATTACCAGTGGCATCACCCCAATTTGTCAGAACACCGCCGCTGAAATAGAGACCATCATAATAATCCACAGTGGCTGCCGCATTCTCATTCCGGTAGTCGGGAAAATCGATCAGGAACACCGCAATTTTGCCATCTCCACGAGTGGGCATACTGCGAGATAAAAACAGTTCAGGATGCTCCTCCACGGGGATCCCTACATCTATGGTCTGGTGCCCGGTTTTGTTGACCGTCGGTTCAGTGGGTGCAACCGGCACGGTGGGATCCGCCATCAGCGTTGCTCCGGGCATGATCTCACTCCGGATCGTGATTGCGTTGGCAGGGATCATGGTGGTCATTATTGTAATTACCACAAGAATACACAGCATTTTGCGAAACATATTTCATTTCCTCCTGTCATGCCATTCTGAATTCGGTTCAGGATAGCTTTCTTCCTGCCTTATGATATTACGATATTACCATATTGGCAATCGCATTTCAAGCACAAATGTATACGATACGCGGTCTACTTCACTGCAGCTTTGCCTCCACTCGCATGCCAAACCTCTGCCCCATACTCTGCCTGGCCACAAGCGGCACGCAAAACACACCAATTTCAGCACCCCCGGTGGTGGAATTGGTTTAAATTCGCTCAAAAAGTTAGAAAAACACCGGATTTCTTGTTGAAATCCGGTGTTTTTATGAGTAGAGGTGCCGAAAAAGATGCATTATTCAGTGAAATATTTTGCCTTGCGGCAAAATGTGAAATAATGTGCCCAAGCATATTGTGAAATATTGCTCCTTCGTCGCAATGTGAAATGAAATTTGCCCACGTTCGCGAAGCAAATATTTCACAGCGAAGCTATTTCACTTGCCCGCAGGGCAAATTTCGTTGAAAAAAGCACTTGCTTTCGCAAGTGCTTTTTTCTGGTTGCGGAGGCAGGACTCGAACCTACGACCTCCGGGTTATGAGCCCGACGAGCTTCCAACTGCTCTACTCCGCGATATTGACTTGGCACCCTCAAGTGCCTTAGCATTGTAGCACAGTACGTTCCATTTGTCAAGGGTTTTTTCACCGTCCGAAATGAATGCTGTAAATTCTGCCCGCGAGCATCCAAAACCGGATGCCCACGGGTTTTTGATCTTATGATCGTGAAGGCGCGCAAACAGCTTATTCCACCGAATCCAGGAATTTGCCAAAGATCTCCTCTTCGGCCCGCTGGCGGGCCTTGACGGCATCCTCGAAGCGGTCGTAGGAGCCGAAATTCAGGACCTTCCCCTGGAAGGTGAGCCGGGCGCGGTAGCGGCTGCTCTTCTTGTCCAGGTATACGCCCCGGCAACCGCTGGTATTGGCGGCGGTGGTTTTCATGCTGCGGATCTTGGTGAGCTGGGTGCCGCCGACGAAGCCGGCGCCCCGGCGGGCGGCCTCCGCGCCGTATTGGGCGGCGCAGGCGGCGCACATACTCTCGTCCGGGTTGGTCAGGGTATCCGTAGCTTTATATGTGATGGCGCCGCAGGTGCAGCGGCATTCCCATAGGGGCGTGGTGCGGTTGCCCCGGGGGCTGCGCTTTTCAGACCGGCCCAGCACCGTCAGCCGGCCAAACACCCGGCCCGTCAGATCCGGGGACCTGAGACAGCCGCAGTTGGTGGTGTGACCGCCGGTCAGATTGCCCGTGGTGGCGGTGTGATCGTTGCCGCAGTCACAGCGGCACAGCCAGCGGCGCTGGCCTTTGGGGGTAGAGGGCAATTGCTCCCGGACCACCAGTTTGCCGAACCGCTGTCCGATCAGCGACGGATATTCTCTCATAGGATCATCCTCATAACAGAAGACCCGCCCAAACGCCTTGCGCCCGGGCGGGAAGTAGGGGAGGTACCACCCAACCCCCTCGGGGGTTGGGTGGAGGAAGTATTAATAATTAGGGGTTAAAAGAAGCAACAAATGCGTTCCAATCAGCGACGGTATCGAAGGTCTGTTCTGCATTGTTCGCATCGCTGAAAACGATCTTTCCAATCTCTGCGCCATCTTCGATGGTCAGCTTGGCCAATCTAGCGGCACTTGCCGCGCTAGTTCCGTATGCAACACGCAGCGTATCCACCTGAGTGCCGGACTTGATAGTCACGGTGCCCTTGATGGGAGCGACATAGAGAGTGTCGATGTCAGCGCCGTTCGCATTGACGATGGAGTGGCTCCAGCAGTAGACAGTACCATACTTGCCACCATTGATGTTGGTGGTGAGATTCTGACCACAGCCAAGGTCAACAGCCAATACGCCGTCCATAGCAGTAGTGCCAGTCATGACACAGTTGTTAAGGTCCAAATCTCCAAAGGCCATAAAGGCGCAACCCAGGGTGAAGCCCTTGTCGCCGTTTGCCAGAGTGGATTCAAGATTCTCGACCTTCAGGTTGTTGGCAGTGTAATTGCCGCCGCCCATACCGTAGTGGCCGATCTCGACAAAGCCGGTGCCGGTGATTGTCACATCGCTAACAGTGGCATCTTCACCAGCAGGAGGAACAAAGCCAACATAGCCATGGTTTCCGATAGAGGGATCAGCGCCAGTAACGGTGATGGTGTTACCATTGCCGTTAAAGTTGATCTCGCCAGTTGCTTCCAGGATCATCTGCTTGTTGGGGTCGGTATTGTTGTAAACAATATCCTCAGTAATGGCGAGGTTGCCACCCTCGGTAGCTTCAATGAAAGCCTCACCGGAAGCCACGCTCTTGGCGCAATCTACCATTTCCAGTTTGGCACCATTGACCGCCTCGATACCTTCGTTGTACACATCTTCATGATCCGCATTGGTGGTATCATATGTGCAGTTTTCGAGGTACAGATCTACGTAGGAACGGATCAGAGCATATTTGCCATTGCCGTACAGAGCGCAGTTGTAGAAGCTGACGCTCTTCAGCGTGGAACCAAAGGAGTTCCAGCCATACAGGGTGCAGTTCTTGAAGATCACCTCGCCGGCACCATTGTCAAAATGGATAGAGTAGGCACCGGAATGGGTGAAGGTACAGTTCTCGAAGATCACAGTGCCGTCGACACCATTGCCATAGCTTCTGCCGCTGATCATGGCATTCTTAATGGTGACGGTGGTACCTGCAGGAATCATAGCCTTAGTCAGGCCATAATTCAGGTTAACAGTGTTGCCCATGAAGTCAAAATCGGTAACGCCGGCAGCCAGGGCATTCTTCATTTCCTCAAAAGTAGAAACGGAAACATCCTTGTCATACTGGTTGTCAAAGCTGTCGCTCTCATGAGTGAGCTGGGCAGCCATGACATTGACACCAAAGTTGATGGAAGGAACATGGACACCATCGTGGTTGGCTTCGTTACCAACGGACTCGGGCATATCGACCTTGATGACCACATAGTGGGCATCACCGGGGATCAGGTGCTGGTCTGCACGCAGAACGTTTGCAGACTCGAAGGCAGAAGTGGTCTCGTATGCAACTTTGTTTTCACCAGCAAAAGCCAGGCTGACAGCAATGTCACCAACCATACCAGTCGCCTGAACGAGGGAGCTGACGGACAGAATCTCAGACAGCTTGATTTCCTCGCCGTCCTTGGTCTGGCCAACGGTCTCGGTGAAAATGTTCATGTGGGCGGAGTACTTCAGCGCCAGAGAACCCTTATTGGTGATTCTCAGGGCGACAACTTCCGTATGGCCGGGCTCCCACAGGCCCTTGCTGAACAGGTCCTTGGCACCGTCCAGGTCAGCCCAGGTCTTGCCATCCAGGGTGTACTCCACTTCGATGTCCAGATTGCCGGAAGTAATGACATTACTGCCGGAAGCTGCGCTGTCGGTAAACCACGCAAAGGTGGAACCAATCAGCATGGAGCAGCACAGCACCAGCGCCAAAACGCTGGACAGCAGTGCGCGATTGGATTTTTTCATAGTAAAATCTCCTTAAATATTCGGCATTTCGTAATCGGCTGCGGTCATGCCGTGCAACATGCAGCCGTCCCGCGGGGCGCGCGCCCCCATTTCCGATGATCTTCTACCTTTGCCGCAGTTTCCTCCCCTGCATTGGTTTATTTCAAGATCATGGCTCCGGGAATTCCTTTCGTAGCCACCATCTCAAAACCGAAGTTGCCCCATTTTACCGGTTGATCCCCCGCAAAATGGGTATACTAAGCGCAGACAGCCCCGCTGCCCGCCCTTTTCGCAGAGTATCCAACTCTGTGATCAATGAGAAAAACCGCCTGCGGCGCAGGCGGTTTCTTTGATACTGACGGCGGATCCTGACGGCGATGGTCACAACCCTTCCAACCTCAGCTTTCGCATATTCTCCCGCTTCAGCTCCATGGAGGAATGAACATAGCGCTCCAATGTGATCTTGGGACTGGCATGGCCCATGATCTCGCTGAGGGTCTTGATCTCAAACCCCGCTTCCACACATCGGGTGGCAAAGGTATGGCGCAGTGTATGAAAATGAACCCCTTCCAATCCGCAGGCTGATGCGTATTTTTGGAACCGATACTGCAGCGCCCGGGGTTCCATATAGGTCTCCCGGCTGCCGGTCAGCACATAGGCCTCCGGGTCCCCGCACAGATGGGCCCGGCACAATGCGGCCGCCTGATCCGTCAGCGGCACAATGCGGAAGGAACAGCCACTTTTGGGCGCCGTGATGACCACCCTGGTCTTTTGCACGCTCTTGGGATCCAGATTCCGGATCCGCTGCATGGTGCCGCCGACGCGCAGTGTTCCCTGCTCCAGAGAAATATCCTTCCAGCGCAGGGCGCACAGCTCTCCGATGCGGATGCCGGTCATCAGGGTCAGAAGCACTCCAAAACTGCAAAGATCTGTCTGATCGCGGAGGTAACATACCAGCCGCTGCTGCTCCCGGGGTGTCAGCATCCGCATTTCTTTGTGGGTACTGTGGGGATAGGCGATCCGCAGTTCCCCTCCGGGGCATTGGAATCCGACATGGCGCAGCACTCCGTGGAGTACCGTCAGGATGTCCCGGACCGTTTTAGGCGAAAGGCCCTTTTGATGCAGCAATTGATGGCTGAACTGCTCGATGCGGACCCCGGTCAGTTCCGATATCGGGCAAGATCCCAGGCCGGGCTTGATGTGCCGCTCCAGCAGGCTGTGGTATTTTGCGAAAGTAGACTCCTTGACCTGACTCCGGCGTAGCTGCAGCCACTCATCGCAAAAGTGGGCGAGCGTTTTCCGGGGCTGCGGATGCAGTGGAGATGCGGCCCGTGCGTTCTCCAGTTTTTGTTTTGCCTCCCGATAGGTCTTGCCGTAGCAATAGCCATAGTGGATGGATCCATCGGGGCGATGGGACAGAATATACCGCGCCTCCCAGCGCCGATCCTTCCGCTTATAAATATTTTCTCCTTTAATGGGCATAGGTGTTCCTCCTTGTGGTTTTGATCACTTCCTATTGTAAAGGATGGTGGCCGTGACGGCGCAAATGACGGCGAAACGATTCGCAGCGACGCCTCTTTTGTGGTTCATACGGCACGGACAGGGATTTCCAGCGAAAATTTACCCATCATTTACCGGAAAACCTATTGAATTTTGGGGATATGGGTTGTATAATGTTAATCGTAGAGTTGGATACTCTGCGAAAAAGGGGCTGTCTCATTAAGAAAGTGAGGCAGCCCTAAAAAAATTCAGCGCCCGGCTCTGTACAAGAGCCGGGCGTTGGCGTAAAATTAAGTCGTGACACATAACAAAACGCAAGTAGAGTATA
>SVLT01000013.1 GCA_015067845.1 Oscillospiraceae bacterium | reverse complement strand
TCTGCAACCATCTGCTTAAACTCTCCAGTATATCGTTTGTTTGGTACTCCTTTAGGCATAGAAAAACACCCCATTTCTTAGTACAAGTATTATATCATACTTGTCTAACAAATGGGGTGCAGTTCAGCACATCGGGGATTTCTGTTAATCTGCCAGGATTTTGAAGGACTGCGTTGTAACAGCCTCACCGTCGAAGTAGATCTCAACGGTGTAGTCGCCGGGAGTTTCCGGCATTTCGGGAATGGTGAGTTCGCCGTAGCGGTTGTCCCACATATCATCCCAGGTCCTGGATTCGGTGTTGGCGCTGACTACCTTGCTGTCAGCATCCCGGATCACATACAGGGTGGTGACCACATCCTGCTTTTGGGAGGTCTTCTTGGTGACATGCATCACGAAGGATGCGCTGACGCCGGTTTTGAAGGATGTGGTGTAATTCTTGGAGGAAACATCCTTGTAATCCCAGTCTTTCTTGCTTGGCGTCTTGCACATGGAGAATTCCATGTCCTCTGCGGTAACGGAATAACCGCTGAAAGCGGATGCTTCCGGTGCATCGTATTCCAGGTTGCCGCCAAAGTACAATGTGTTGTTCGCAGGCTTGATGCGGATGCTGTAAGTTGCACCGGGGATAAGGGGTGTGATCACAGCAGAATTGCCGTTGCAGGCGATGGTTTCTGCAACATAACCGTCGACTGTGTATATCAGCAACCAGCCCTCAGCAGGTGCGCTTCCTGAGAAGTCCCAGGTCACATTCAAGCTTGTGCCGTCCACGGGACTGGCGGTTACATTGGTGATCAGAATGGAATCTGCATTCAAATTGATCTGCGCTCTTACGCACATTCCGTCCGCAGTGACGTCGATCTTATACTCAGCAGAAAGATCAATGCCTTCAATGATTGCAAATGTATCTTCCACGGTCACGGTCTTGTCAAAACCTGCGTCGTTGTAACAACGAACATGCCATTGGGAAACGGAAGCGCCTTCGGGGGCATCCCAGGCAACGGTTAAATTGCCGTTCTCATAACCGGGAATGCGCAAATTCTGGGCATACAGCACATTGGAGGCTGTGTAGGTAATGGTATTCGTGCCGGTAATATGGATGTTCTTCACGGGGGAGAGGGTGAAGGTGTACTCCTTACCCACAGTCAGACCGGTCAGGGTGACCACAGGACCGGTGAAGGTGACGGTGCGTTCCTCTTCTCCGGAAGCCACATATGTGACTGTCCACTGGTCAGAGGAGGGGCCCTGGGGCGTAAAGCTGAGAACAACGGAGCCATCCTCAGTACCGGTGATCGCATAGAAGCCGTCGATAACCGTTTGCGCGGTGGTCGTGAAGTCCTTGGTGGTTTCACCGATCAGCTTGTGGAATCCGTTGATCCGAACTTCCACGGTGTAGGCCGTACCAAAACGCAGGCCGGAGAAATAGGCTACGCCGTTTTCCACAGTTGCCGTCAGGGCGTTGCCGTGGGTGTCGGTGCATTTGACAGTCAGCTTCTCATCGGGAATATCGGTCGTCAATTGAACGGTCAACTGATCCTCGTTGGGGAGCAGCTGAATGGCTTCAATGGTTTGTAAATAGAAAAACTGATAGAACAGCACGCCCACCGATCCCAGAACCAGGATCGCAGCGAGAATAATGGCGGTGATGATCAGGCCCTTGCGCTTATTCTTGGGCTTGGGTGTCTCATCCTGGCTTTCTTCGTAAGCTTCTTCCTCGACATCCGGTTCCTCGTCAGCTTCCGTTTCCTCAACAGGTTCGGATTCCTCCACAGGCTCCTCGGTGCTATCTTTTTCGGCTTCCGCTTCTTCCTCAGGCTGGGGCTCGGCTTCTTCCTTTTCGGGTAGGGTCACTTCAAAGGGCTCAGGTGCCACCGGGGGATCCGGTAGCTGATGGGCGATCAACTCATCCGCCTGGGCGAGAATTTCCGCGGTTTCATCCTCTTGGGTCGCATCTTCGGCAGTTTCGTCGGTATCGACGTCGTCCACAGGTGCATCCTCGGCGGCTTCCTCTGCTTCACAGGTATCAGCCACTTCTTCGGCTTCCTCGACGGCGGCTTCCTCAGGTTCTTCAACAGGGGCTTCTTCCAATTCTTCCACAACCGGCTCTGCCTCTGATTCTTCGATAGGTTCCTCGGCGGATTCTTCCGGAGCTTCCTCGACCGGTTCAGCAGCGTCCTCCGGTTCTTCGATTTCCTCAGCCACCTCTTCGGCAACAGGGGGAGCGATCAAATCAGGAGCAGCTTCCAGAGCCTGATCCACTTCAGTCAGAATATCATCCGTACTGGGCTGGGTGTCCTCATCCGGGAAGATCTCCTGAGTTTCAGGCTCTTCTTCGGTCACGGGCACGATGGGAACATCATTTACAGGATTGCTCTGCATATAATTAACCAGAGCCTGACCCATCTGCACCGGGTCCTCCCAACGCTCAGCAGGATCGGCCGCGCAGGCTTTCAGAATGATCTCCGCAAGGGCGGGATCCGCATGGATGGGGGCTTCCGTAACCTGACCGCCGGTGGGCAGCTTACCGTTGTTGTAGGCCTGATAGAGAATCAGACCCAGGGCGTAGGTATCCATGGTGCTGTTCAGGGCGGCATAGGCGTCGCTGATCTCAGCAGGGGTGTATTCACTGCGGTATTTGTCCGGCAGGGAAGCAAATTGCAGGGAATCCAGACTCAAAAAGCCCAGATCGCCGATGCGGAATTCCCGTTCATTGCACAGGAAGATGTTGGAGGGCTTCAGATTGCTGTAAATGTAGCCGAGACGACGGGCGGCAGACAGGGCCGCGCACAGATCCAGACCCAGGTTGATCGCTTGCAGCTGAGTCATTTCGTTGTTGCGCAGAACACCGTCCAGGGTATTGCGGTACAGACCCAGCAGGTAGATATCAAAGCCGGTCTCGCCCTCCTGCATGGGAATCATTTGCAGATTCTCAAAGGAGACAAAGCCTTCATGCTTGGAAAGATTCTGCAATACTTCGGTCTCATGAAGCACATCCTCAGCAAGCTCCTTGAAATATTCCTCCGCGGAAGCGCGATCGGAAAAAGCGCCGGCAAGAAGCAAGGCATCCAATTTGCTTTGGGATGCAGGCACGGAGATGATCTTGATGATGTATTTTTTATCTGTTTCCAGATGCACGGCCGGGCAGGAACGAACGCCGTCGTGATTGCTGATGGCATCGCCCATTACAAAACCGTCCAACAGCGGACTGATCAATTGGGGTGCAGACAAAATAATCGCCTCTTTCTTATGTATAGTACGCTTAGAATATATTTTAATTTATTTTTGTCAAAAATGCAACCACATTTCTGTTCTTTTTCCCGGAATATGCAATAAAATTGCAACCGGCAGGATGCGGAGTGATGTTGTTGTAACTTTTGTATACCAACTTGTAACTTTTGTGTACTTGAAATCGGCATATAGGTATGCTATAATGACAAAAAATGAGCGTGGATTTCCATGCTGGTTTGGAGGCATACTATGAAGATTATATGTGACGTATGTGGAACAACTTTCTCAGAGACAGAGGCGAATTGCCCGATCTGCGGATGTGCGCCGGTGAAGCCTGCGAAAACTGTGGTTGACGAGGGTGCTGCGGAGACCCGGCAGAATTCTGCCGCCAATTCTTATGCAAGAGGCGGCCGTTTCTCCAAGAGTAATGTTAAGCGCAATACCCGTACCCGTGGCTCTGAGGGACGTAGTTCCAACGATAATGGCCGCCGCAATGAAGAACAGCAGGGCAACAAGGGCTTGATCGCGGTTGTGATCATCCTACTGCTGGCCATTGTTATGGTGGTTGTGTACATCGGTGTGAATGTGTTGTTTAAGGATCCGGGCAATGGCTCGGACGGCGGCAATCAAACTAACAGTTCCCAGCAGCAGAACGTTGGCGGTGACAACCAGGGCATACCCTGTACATCCGTGCAGATCGGCAGCAAGACCGTGGCTTTGGATCAGGCAAATGAATCCGTCAATCTGCCCATTTTGCTGGAACCCCAGAATACCACGGATAAGGTAGTATACGAATCTTCTGATCCTGAGATCGCGACTGTTGACGACAAGGGCAATATTCAGCCCGGCACCAAGCAGGGTACAGCGATCATTACAGTCACCTGCGGCGCAGCTTCCGATACATGTACGGTCGTATCTTCCGTTGGTGAAGATCCTGAAACATCTGAGCCGCCTACTCCGGATGTAACACTGCCTGACGGCTTTGTATTGAAGCTGAAAACCTACAAGGACAGCGGCGAGATCACCATTGCCGGCGATGCTGTTACATCTATTTACACCGAGACCATGGGTGTCAAGGCAAGTGACATTACCTGGACGACTTCCGATCCCTCCATCGCAACCGTGGAAAACGGCAAGGTGACCGGTGTCGGCAAGGGCTACTGCTATGTTACCGCGGCCATCGGCGACCAGACCGCAACCTGCAAGGTTATCTGTTCCTCTGATGGTACACCTCCCAGCGACTACAAGATCAGCCATGTGGATGTGACCATTGCGGTGGGCGAAACCTTCAACCTGTCTCTGAAGAATAAGGAGACCGGCGCGAATGTGCAGGGCATCGAATGGCAGGTATCCGAAGAGGGTATCGTCTCCATCAACGGCAACAAGATCACCGGACAGACCGTTGCATGGTCCGGCGTCAAGGTGTTCGTAGAGTATGAAGGCATCACCTACACCTGCAGGATCATTGTCAAGCCCGCAGAAGAATAAAGAAATTTCGGCAGCACCGTTTGGTGCTGCCGTCTTTTATTCACCGTCCACACGCTGACCCTTGCGAAACAGCAGGGAAATACACCAAAGTCCTGCAAGACCCACAAGTGCATAGATGATCCGGCTGAGAATGGCATCCTGGCCGCCAAACAGCCATGCCACCAGATCAAATTGGAAAATGCCCACAAGGCCCCAGTTCAGACTGCCGATGATAGAGAGAATCAATGCAATCGTATCCAAATGTGTTACCTCCATTCATTTTTGTGGCTGTCCATAGAATTCCCTTGAAAGTGTAAAATATACATGCCCTTGCAAAAAGGTTTTTTTTCGGCTATAATATCAAAAAAACCACAGGAGAGGGATTATGACCACTTTATATGAAGGCGCATTCGCCAAACTGAATTTAACATTGGATGTACTGGGAAAGCGGGATGACGGCTATCACGATATGAAATCCGTGATGCAGACCATCTCCATCCGGGACGATATTGAGATCGACGTGGGAACCGATAAGCCCTGGAATCTTGTCTGCGACAAAGAGGGAATCCCGAGCGATGAGAGAAACCTAGCATGGAAAGCGGCAAAAGTCTACTTTGATACCATCGGCAAAGACCCGAATGGCTTGGAGATCCGCATTACCAAGCGTATTCCCAGCCAGGCCGGTATGGGCGGCGGAAGTGCGGATGCCGCCGCGGTTTTGCGTGCACTGAACCGCCATTACGACCACCCGCTGTCTATTGCTGCGCTGGCGGAGCTGGGCGGTCTGGTGGGCAGTGATGTTCCGTTCTGTGTTTTGGGTGGTACAGCCGTTGTAGAGGGCCGTGGAGAGCGGTTGCGGAAGCTGCCGGATATGCCCGACTGCGTTTTTGTGGTGTGCAAGCCGGAGTTTTCCGTTTCCACCCCGGAGCTGTATGCGAAAATTGACGAAACGGTGATCGGCAAGCATCCTGACCATGCCGCTATGGAGTCCGCGATCCTGTCCGGGGACATTGGTGCGGTTGCACAGAACCTGTACAATGTGTTTGATCCTGTGGTGACAGCCGATCATTTGGAGTTGAATTATATCAAATCCATTTTCAATTCCTACGGCTCCATGGGCCAGCAAATGACCGGCTCCGGCTCGGCGGTTTTCTGTATGGTACCCGAGTTTGAGTTCGCCGCAGTCATTTGTCAAATGCTGAAAGACAATTATCCGGAAGTTTTTATTGCCAAACCTGTATCATTTTGACAATTCCCGTCCATACTGGAAGTATTACCAGTATGGACGGTGTTTTTATGAAGAAAATCGCAAAATTTATCCTTACATGTTTGCTGCTGGCTATGGCTTTTTGGCTGGGCACGATTGCGTCGGACAAGACAGTTCTCTCTCAGGATCTTATTCGACTGCATGTTGTGGCGGATTCCGACTCTGCGGAGGATCAGCAGATCAAGCTGAAAGTCCGGGACGCGATCATTGAAAAACTGGAAACAGTGATGGAAGAGCTTCCGGATGTGGAAGCTGCAAAAGCATACCTGCAAGAACATTTACCGGAGTTGGAACAGATCGCCAACGATGTGCTCCGTTCGCTGAACAGCGGATGTCAGGCGGTTGTGTCCTTGGCTAAGGAGGCCTTTCCCACCCGGGAATATGATACCTTCACACTCCCTGCAGGAGTCTACGAATCCCTGAGGGTCACCATCGGTTCCGGTGAGGGACAGAACTGGTGGTGCGTGGTGTTTCCCAGTCTCTGCGTCAGCGCAACCAGCGACGGCATGGAAGATGCAGCTGTGGGTGCAGGTTTTTCTGACCGACTGACCGGAACAATATCCGGCAAACAGGAGTACCGCGTCCGCTTTTTTATCCTGGATTGTTTTGGCTGGGTGGAAAATTGGCTTCACGGAATATAAAAACAGGCTTTTTGAAAAAAGCCTGTTTTTTCTTTGAAAAATGTGATATGATGTAGAAAACGAAAGGGAGGTCACGGCATGCTGAGAATTATTTTAAGTACCGATTGGGTTGCTTGTCGAAATGAAATACTTTCCCGCATCGGGGAGGATGTGGCGCAGCAAAGGCCGGGCCGTATTTTGATGGTGCCGGAGCTGATCAGCCACGACACGGAGCGCCGTCTGTGCAAAGCGGCAGGGGATACGGTCAGCCGTTTTGCTGAGGTGCTGTCCTTTCCGCGACTGGCCTCCCGGGTCGCGGAGCGCGCAGGCAACTGTGCCATCCGGTGCATGGATAACGGCGGACGGATCGTTGCCATGGCGGCGGCTACCCGCGCGCTGCACAGCCGACTGAAGGCCTATGCTTCTGTGGAGACAAAGCCGGAATTTCTGAAAGAGCTTGTGGATGCGGTGGATGAGTTCAAGCGGTGCTGCATTTCCTCCCAGGATCTGAAAGAGGCATCCTTGCGTACGGATGGAACGCTGGCGCAAAAACTGGAAGAACTTTCTTTGATTTTGGAGAGCTACGATGCCATTTGCGCACAGGGTCTCCGGGATCCCCGGGATCAGATGACCTGGTGTCTGAATCAGCTGCAAGAGGATGATTTTGCTTCCCGGCGGGTGTTCTACATAGACGGTTTCCCGGATTTTACCCGGCAGCATTTGGCAATTCTGGAGCATCTGATTCAGAAAAGCCCGATGGTGACGGTGGGCCTTACCTGTGACCGCCTGGGTTCTGATGCCCTTGCTTTTGAGAAAGCCGCCGATACGGCGGCGCAGCTGCTTCGCTGCGCCAAACATGCCGGCGTGGAAGTTGACATTCAAACCTTGGACGGTCGTGCGGACGCGCTGCTGGGCCTTTGCCACGGTCTGTTTCAGGGTAAGCTGCCCACCAAAGAGGAACTTGCCGGGCGTGTAACGGCGCGCCACGCCGATTCCGTCCAGTCTGAAGTGGGGGCGGCGGCAGATCGGGTGCTGGAATTGGTGCGCGGCGGCTGCCGTTACCGGGATATCAGCATTGTCTGCGGTGATATGGGTGCGTACCAAAGTGCCCTGCGCATGGTCTTTCAGCGGTATCATATCCCCTTGTATCAGTCCGGTACGGAGGATGTTTTGCAGAAAACAGTTATTGCAACGGTATTGGCCGCGTTGGAAGCTGCCTTGGGCGGTTTTGAACAGCGTGCTGTTTTGCGGTATCTGAAATCTGTTTTGTCTCCCTTGGATGCGGATACCTGCGACAAGGTGGAAAACTATGTGATCACCTGCGGCATCCGGGGCAGTCTGTTTTTGAAGCCCTGGGAGCGCAATCCCGATGGCTTTGGCAGGGAGCTGACACCGGAAACGGCTCGGCAGCTTGCGGAGCTGAATACTGCACGGGAATTGGCGATCGCCCCCTTGGAAGAGCTCAGCCGCCAGTTCAAGGATGCCAAAAATCTTGGCGAGCAGGTGCGCGTATTGTATGCTCTTTTGGAGCGCATCCATCTTGCTGACCGTCTGACAGCATTACAACAGGAAATGGATGAAGCCGGACAGTACCGGGACGCGCAGATCCTCGGTCAATTGTGGGAAATTCTCCTGTCTGCCTTGGAGCAGATGAATGACACACTTTCCCAGACCGTATGGGAAGCTGAGACCTTCACCCGTTTGTTAACTTTGCTGCTCAGCCAGTACGATGTGGGTACGATACCGCCGGTTCTGGATGCGGTGATGGTGGGCCCGGTGAGTGCCATGCGTTGTCAGCAGGAAAAGCATCTGCTGGTTTTGGGCGCAGCGGAGGGTGCGTTGCCCGGCTACGGCGGCTCCAAGGGCTTGCTGACCGACCAGGAGCGTGTGCTTTTGCGCAATATGGGCGTACCCTTGACCGGTGGCGCAATGGAAGGTTTGCAGGCGGAATTTGCTGAAATTTACGGTGTTTTTTGCGGTGCGGAGGAAACGATTTGGATCAGCCATTGTGACGCAGAGGGCTCTTATTTGTACCGCCGCATTGCGCAGGTCGTGAGAGAGGAAGAAATAACTGGTTCCGCCGGTGCGGCAATTGCAGACCCACGGGAGACCGGGGCATATCTTGCGAAATTTGAGGATATGGACACGGCGATCGCTCTTGGCGTGGAGGATTGGTATCAGGATACCAAAGCGAGAAATGCTTACCGGCTGGGCAATGTGAGCCCGGATGGAATTCAAAACCTGTACGGCGACCGACTGAATTTGTCGGCGTCTCAGGTGGATCGGCACAACGAATGCCGACTGTCCTATTTCCTGAAATACGGCCTGCGTGCGAAGGAACGCAAGGAAAATACCGTGGACCCTGCGGAATTCGGCACCTATGTCCACCATGTTTTAGAGCATACGGCCAAAGATGTAATGGCGTTGGGCGGTTTCGAAAGCGTGTCCTTGGAGCAGACCATGGAAATTGCCCAAAAGCACTCCGATGCCTATGCTGATGACCACTTTGCCCATTTGGATTCCCAGCGTTTGGACTACCTGTTCCGCCGGAACTGGCGGGAGCTGGAAATGGTGGTTGCGGAGCTGTGGGAAGAGCTGAAAGAGGCAAAATTCCGCCCGGATTTCTTTGAATTGGCCTTCGGCGATGAGGGCGAAATGCCCGCGATCGAAGTGGAAAACGCAGCGATGGAAGCCTGTCTGCGCGGCTTTGTTGACCGTGTGGATATCTGGAAAGTGGGGGATCGACACCATTTCCGGGTGGTTGACTATAAGACGGGCAAAAAGGATTTCGACTATTGTGATGTGTTCAACGGTGTGGGGTTGCAAATGCTCCTTTACCTCTTTGCATTGGAAAGAAGCGGACAGGAGCTTTTGGGCGGCGATCCGGTAGCTGCCGGCGTGCAGTATTTCCCGGCACGGGTGCCGCTGGTATCCGCCGACGGTCGCCTGACCGACGAGGAAGCAAAGGCGGCCCGTAGGAAAGAATGGGTGCGCAAGGGTTTGCTGCTGGCGGACGAAACGGTGCTGGATGCCATGGAACCCGGCGGACAGATGCAGCGCCTGTGCTGTACCAGAAAGAAAGACGGCTCCATTTCCGGCGATTTGGCAGATCGGGAGCAGCTGAAGCTTCTGCGACAGTATGTATTTGGTCTGCTGCGCAGCATGGTGGATGAGATCGCATCCGGCAATATTACCCCCAATCCCTACACCCGGGGCACCAGTCACAATGCCTGTACGTATTGCCCCTACGGCAGTATCTGCCACCAGAATCAGGTGGAGGACAGACGAAATTATAAGACGATGACTTCTCAGCGTTTCTGGGAAGAGGTGGAGAAGGAGGTGGATCGCCATGGCTGAAAAATTGACGCCGCAACAGGAAATGGCGGTTCATAACCGTGGCGGCAAGCTGTTGGTCTCCGCGGCAGCCGGCTCCGGTAAAACAAAGGTTCTTGTTGACCGGCTGATGAGCTATCTCCTTGATCCGGTCGCGCCTGCCAATTTGGATGAATTTTTGATCATCACCTACACAAAGGCGGCGGCTTCGGAGCTGCGGGGGAAAATTGCCTCCAAGCTGTCGGAAAAGATGGCGCAAAATCCGGAAAACCGCCATCTGCAAAGGCAGATGCAGCGGCTGTATCTGACGAAAATCACAACTGTTCACTCCTTCTGCGCAGATATTCTGCGGGAATATGCTTACCTGCTGGATCTGCCGGCGGATCTCCGTGTGGCGGATGAAAATGAATGTAATCAGATCCGGGAAAATACCATGAAAAAGTGCCTGGACGAGGCCTATTCTCAGTCCGAAGATCCGGATTTCCGGGCTTTTGTGGACTCTCAGGGTCTTGGCCGGGACGACCGCCTGGTTCCGGAAATCTTGATGAAGGTCTATGACGGCGCCCGGTGTCATCTTGACCCGGAGGGTTGGTTGCAGCAGTGCGTGCAAAATGCGGATACCAGCCGAATCTCCGATACCGGGCAGACGGTTTGGGGCGAATATTTGATCAAGGATCTGCAAGGGCATCTTGCTATGCAGATCGTCGCCCTGGAACAGTGCGTCGCTTTGGCCGGATGTGTTGACAATATGGAAAAACCGGTTGCACTGCTTCTGGATACCATCCGGCAATTAAGGGATTTACGGGATGCGAAAAGCTGGGATGAGATCGTCGCGCTGGGCGATATTGACTACGGCCGGCTTACTTTCTCGAAAAAGTGTACCGATGAGCAGCTGTGCCAGCAGATCAAGGCGGTGCGCTCCGCCTGCAAGGCATCGGTGGACAAGCGCCTGCGTGCATTTGCTGACCCCAGCTCCGTGGTGCTGGAAGACCTTGCCCGGTCTGCAAGTGCAGTGCGGGGCATGGTGAAATTGGTCGGTCAATTTGGCGACGAGTACGACCGGGCAAAACGGATGCGTCGTGTCCTGGATTTTGGTGATCTGGAACACAAAATGCTTGACTTGCTCTACGGAAAGAGCCGCACCGGACGCACCGCGGCGGCCACGGAGATCGGCAACCGCTTCCGGGAGATCATGGTGGACGAATACCAGGATTCCAACGGCGTTCAGGATGCTATCTTCTCTGCGCTTACAGAGCAAAGACAGAATTGCTTTATGGTAGGCGATGTGAAGCAGTCCATTTACCAGTTCCGTCTGGCGGATCCGGGGATTTTCCTTGAAAAGTACAATACCTACGCCCATGCAGAGACGGCAGAGGATCCCGTAGGCCGTAAGGTCATGCTTTCCCGGAACTTCCGTTCCGGCGGTGGTGTGCTTGCCGGTGCGAACGATGTGTTCCGTACCTGTATGTCGCCTGCTGTTGGCGGCCTGACCTATGGGGATGAGGAAGCCTTGGTTGAGGGAATTCCCCATACACCTCTGGGAGAGCCTGAGGTGGAGCTGTGGGCAATTCCGGTGGAAGAAAGTACCTATGAGGAAGAAGCAGCCTTTGTTGCAAGGCGTATTCAGGAACTGACTGACGGTACGCATTTTGTTCGAAGCGGCGATGAGTTGCGCCCCATCCAAATTGGGGATGTTGCAATTTTGCTCCGGTCTCCCGGCTCTGTGGGCGGTTATTACAAAAACGCATTGGCAACTGTGGGCATACCCTGCACCACAGGTGGCGGAAATGACCTGTTGCAGGAAGAAGAAATTGCCGTGATCCGCGCGTTGCTGCAAACCATCAGCAATCCCCGGCAGGATATTCCGCTATTGGCAGCTCTGACCAATAGGGTCTTTTGCGTGACCGCAGAGGAATTGGCCCGGACCCGTGGCAAAAAGCACGGCGGTTGTATCTACGATGCGCTTCTTGCCTCGGATAATCCGAAAATTAAGGAATTTTTGCAGTATCTTTCTGTGTGGCGTCGTGAGGCGCGGATTCAGCCCCTGGCTCAATTGCTGGAATCCATTTTTGCCATGACACGGCTGGACAGCATCTTTGCGGCAATGCCGGACGGAGATGTGCGCAAGCGCAACATCGAGACATTTTATCAACTGGCGGACGATTTTGAAAAGACCGGACGCCGGGATCTGGAACAATTCCTGGATCATCTGGATGCGCTGGAAGGGAAAGGCTTGATCAGCCAGGGATCGGAAGGCGCCGGAAATGCGGTGACACTGATGAGTATCCACAAATCCAAGGGCCTGGAATTTCCTGTGGTATTTGTTTGCGGGCTGTCCCGTGCATTTAACCGGGAAAGTACCCGTGCCCAGGTTTTGTGTGACCAGGAGCTGGGCTTGGGTCTGGCAGCTGTGGACGAAAAGAACCGTGTACGGTATCCCACCATCGCCAAGCGGGCCATTGCGGCCAAGATCACGGCTGACAGCCTTTCTGAGGAAATGCGTGTGCTGTATGTTGCTCTCACACGAGCAAGAGACCGGCTGATCATGACTTACGCATCCCAGACTTTGGAAAAGGATCTGCAAGATATCGTCTGCCGTATGGATATGGGTGACCGGGATCTGCTGACCAAGGATGCCACTTGCAGCGGACAGTGGGTGCTGATGACGGCACTGCGCCGCACCGAAGCCGGAGAATTGTTCGCCCTCGGCGGAAAACCCAGTGAAACCGCATTGGGTGAGCCGGTATGGCGTATCGGTGTGGAAACTGCCGTTGCGCAGACCGGAGGTCATGAGGTTACCGAGGAGCATGTAACCGCTGCTCCGGCGGATATGCTTGAAAAGCTGCGTGCCGGTTTGGAATTTTCCTATCCTTATCTCTCTGCTACGCGCTCGCCGTCCAAGCAGACAGCCACCCAGCGCAAGGGACGGGAGAAGGATACGGAAGTGAATGAGCATGTTCCCCTGAAACGAACAACAGGTAATTTGCGCAAAGCATCCTTTGCTGCTGCGCCCTCTGACGGGGCGGCGTTGGGAACGGCTACCCATGCGGTGATGCAGTATATTCGCTACGAACAATGTACGGATGAAACCGGTGTGCAGCAGGAAATCGACCGCCTTGTGCTGGAGAATTTCATCACGAAAGAGCAGGCACAATTGGTGGATTGCCGACAAATTGCCGCGTTCTTTGCAACACCCATCGGAAAGCAGCTGCAGCACCATACCAACGTTCTGCGCGAATTTAAGTTCTCCATTTTGGATGATGCGACTCACTATGACCCGTCGCTTGTTGGGGAGGAGATTTTCCTGCAAGGCGTGGTGGACTGTGCCATGGTGGATGTGGACGGCATCACCGTGATCGATTTCAAAACTGACTTCGTAACGGAAGAAACCATTTCCGAAAAGACCGCCTGTTACCGTCCCCAGGTGGAGGCCTACGCCGATGCTATGGGCCGCATCTATCAATTACCGGTCAAGGAATCCTGGCTGTATTTCTTCCGGCTGAACCGGTTTGTAAAAGTTTAATTTAATGGCCTGTTGCGTAGTGCAACAGGCCATTTCTTTAGCGGTTGTTCTGGTTCTGCTGATTCTTTTCCTGCTTCTGCTGGTTCTGGTTGTTCTGATTCTGATTGTTGTTCTGATTCTGATTGTTGTTCTGGTTCTTGTTCTGGTTATTCATGACGAATTCCTCCATTTTATCTGTACTGCGGACATGCCGCATGCATAGTGTGTCCCAATTTTCAGGCTTTATCCCTGGCTTTGAAGATAAGGCTTACGAGCAAACCGCTGATGATCGCAGCGGTAATACCACCGGCAGTCGATTTCAGCCCGCCGGTGAATACACCCAAAACGCCGTCCGTTTCCACAGCTTTCTTCACGCCGTTGGCAAGACAGTAACCGAATCCGGTCAAGGGCACAGTTGCACCCGCACCTGCAAATTCTACCAGAGGTTCATAGATACCGATGGCAGTCAAAAACACACCGCAGACCACATAGCTGACTAAAATTCTTGCCGGTGTGAGCTTGGTTTTGTCGATGAGGAGCTGTCCGATCAGGCACAAAATACCGCCAACGATAAATGCTTTTACATAGTCCATATCAGTTCATACCTCCCATAATGGAGACGGCGTGGCAAACGCCGGGAATAGGCAAGCCCTGCTGGGTCGAAGTAGGCGACAGAAGCGCGCCCGTTCCACAGAACAGAATGTGTTTCAGCTTGCCCCGGTTTAGTTTATCCAGCAGTTCACCGCAGAGTGTGATGGCACTGCATCCGCAGCCGGAGCCGCCGGAATGCACATCCTGCGTCGAAGTATCAAAAACCAAGGTTCCGCAGTCAGCAATGCGTCCACCCAGGTACAGGCCGTCCCTACGTGCCAGCTCCATAAGCACCTCCTTGCCAAGCTGTCCCAGGTCACCGGTTACGATTAAGTCAAAATCATCCACATTGCGGCCCATGTCGTCAAGATGCGCCCGGATGGTGGCGTAGGCGGCAGGAGCCATGGCGGCGCCCATATTATTGGCATCCTTGATTCCCAGATCGGTGACCGTACCAATGGTGCAGCTGTCGATCCGCGGGCCGATACCGGCAGAACACAGCAGAGCCGCGCCGGAGCCGGTGACCGTCCATTGGGCAGTGGGTGTGCGCTGTCCGCCGTATCCAAGAGGGAAGCGGTATTGCCGTTCTGAGGATGCGAAGTGGGAGGAGGTCAATGCGATCACCCGGTCTGAAAAACCGCCGCTGATGGCCATGGACGCTGCCAAGAGGCTCTCCGCCATGGTGGAGCATGCGCCGTACAATCCAAGGTGGGGAATCCCGGTGTTCCGCAAGGTAAAGGACGAACCTATGCATTGATTCAGCAGGTCTCCTGAGTAGACAAGGCCCACCTGACTGCGGGTAATTCCGGCCTTTTCGATCACTTTGTCCATGGCCATTTTCTGCATTTGTTTTTCCGCCTGTTCCCAGGTCTTTTGACCGAAATAGGTGTCCTGAGAGACGATATCAAAGGTCTGCGCCAGCGGCCCTTCGCTTTCTTTTTTGCCCGCAACGCTGGCCCACGCGGTGATCACCGGCATATGAGGAAGGACAAAGCTTTGTTTGCCCCGTTTGTTCTGTGCCATACCGACCCTTCTTTCGTGTTTTTGGTAGTATGTGCACAATTTTGTCCCTTAAACAAAAACGCCCTGCAAAAGCAGGGCGTTTTTCAATCTTTTCTTGTGACTTTTGTTTTTGTGCCGTCGGGGCGGACAATGTAGGTGTTCTCCAATTGTCCCACCAGATTTGCCTTCACGGAATCGATGTAGATTCGGCGGAGCTTGTCCCGTTCGGCGGTTTCTTCCTCTGTTAAGCCCTCAGCCTTTGCCTTATGAGCCAGCTCGTTGATTCTTGCGATCACTTCATCCATTTTCATAGTTTTACCTCACACATAACGGTGGATCTCCACCGAGATTCGGCCCTTTTTCGTCTGGCCGTTTACTTTTTCCAGTTTGATTTTTCCGCTTCCCCGGAGGGATATCTTCGCGCCCTCGATTACCTGCTTGTCCGGCTTTTCGCAGGGCAGACCGTCAATGGCAACCTTTCCGGCGCAGATGGCCTGGGAAGCCAAACCCCTGCTGATACGAAAGCCGGAGGAAACCACACCATCCAGCCGCAAAGATGCCAATGTGTCCTTGATGACCTTCGTTTCCGGCTCAGGAATTTTTGCGTCAGCCAGAGAAATGACAGATAAGCTCAGCTTTGTCCTTCCGGCACCGGTGAAGTTTTGTAAAAGGTAGGGGGCAATTTCCTCCGTCACAAAGAAGTCGCATTGCCCGGCTCCTACGCAGATGTCACCAACGGTTTCCCTTGCGATTCCGCATCCCATCAGCGCACCGAGAAAATCCCGGTGTGTTGGGGTGTCGCCCTCATAAAAGGTTGCACGCAGGCATACAACGGGGGAGTCTTCGTCCATCAGGGAGCTTTCCTCCAGATATTCCGGAAGATAGCACAGCATCCGCCGTTCCGCATCTGGATATCCGCCGAAGGCGTACAGACCCGGCTCGCTGCCGAAGAGATACCTTGCCATATCAAGCTCCCTTGGAGAAAGAAAACCGGTATGGGCCGGAATATTGCGCAGGATGCCGTGATTGATTTTATCCCATAATTTGGCCAGAAGCAATTTGTCTTCCGGATTATGGGCGATTTTTTCAATATTTTCCCGGTTCATTTCATCACCGAGGCTATTATACCACACAAGTTGGGGAATGCAAGGGAAGTTTTACTTGTACAAAGGAGAATTCTCTGTTACAATGGTGGAGAAAGAGGTGATACCATGGTAATTGGAATTATTGGTGCCGGTGCGTCCGGTATGGCGGCGGCTCTGAGCGCCGCAAAATGCGCAGATGTGCAGGTGCTTTTGTTTGAACGTCAGGCCAGAGTGGGCAGAAAACTGCAAGCTACCGGCAACGGACGGTGCAATCTTACCAATCTCCACGCAGATATAAGTGGATACCATGGCGATACGCCGGAATTTGCAAAGAACGCATTGATGCGCTTTGATGGGCAGGATACACTGCGTTGGTTTGGTGAAATGGGCCTTTATACGGTGTCTGAGCAGTCCGGACGGGTCTATCCTTATTCCGATCAGGCCAATTCCGTGGTGGATGTGCTGCGTTTTGCGCTGGAAAAGGATAATATTACCCTGCACACCGGTTTTGAGGTCTCCAAAGTCCGCAAGACCGACGAGGGATTTCAGATTGAGGGCAATGGGGAATTACACACCTGCAACAAGCTGATCATTGCCTGCGGTGGTCTTGCCGGAACGAAGCTGGGCGGGAGTATGTCCGGTTATCAGTTGCTTCGCGGCTTCGGCCACCGTGTTACCAAGCTTCGCCCGGCATTGGTGCAGCTGAAAAGCAGCTGGAACGGCTGTAACGCCCTGAAAGGCGTGCGTGCAAACTGTCATGCCGCAATTTATCACAACGGTGAGCTGTGGTCTGAGAGCACCGGAGAACTGCAGTTTACGGAGTACGGCCTCTCCGGGCCTGTGATTTTCGAGATTTCCCGGGATGTGTGCCGGGAAAAAGGGGAGTGGCTGTGCAAATTGGATCTGCTGCCGGAGCTGTCCGGAGATGCACTTCTGTGCCTTCTTCGATCCCGCCGCTCCACCAAGCTCTCCACAGACGAGTTGTTTACCGGTATCTTGCACAACCGGCTGGGTCGGGTCGCGGCACAAAATGCAGGCATCCGCAGCGGCGGACAAATTGCCGACCTGCGTGACGATGAATTGGAACAGGCTGTGGCAACTGCCAAGGGCTTGGAGATTTCTCTCGCAGAACCGCTGGGTATGGAACATGCCCAGGTGACTGCCGGCGGCGTTTGCACAGAGGAATTTGACGATAAAACCATGGAAAGCAAGCTGGTACCCGGCCTTTATGCCTGCGGTGAGGTACTGGATATCGACGGCGACTGCGGCGGCTTTAATCTGCAATGGGCGTGGAGCTCCGGTCGGCTGGCCGGTGAATGTGCCGGAGGTAATGGATGATACGAATTCGTGATATTTCGCTGCCGCCGGAGCATGATGCCAATCAGCTCCTTTACGAAGCGGCAAGAATGCTGAAAATCTCCGGTTTCAGGATACAGGGACTTTCCATTGTGCGCCGTTCCATCGATGCCCGGAAAAAGCCGGATGTGCGTGTGATCTACACTGTGGATGTGGCGGTGGACGGAAGCGAAAAGAAAATTTTGAAGTCCAGCGGCTGCAAAAAGGCTGCTGTTGCCCAGATCACCTATTACAAACCGCCCAAGGGGGATTATAAATGTGAGTCCCGGCCCGTGGTGGTAGGCTTCGGCCCGGCTGGTATGTTTGCCGGTCTGATTTTGGCGATGGCGGGGCTTGATCCCATCATTTTGGAGCGGGGCGAGGATGCTCAGACCCGGCACGAGAAGGTTGCACATTTCTTTGCAACCGGAGAGTTGGATGTCACTAGCAACGTGCAATTCGGTGAGGGCGGCGCAGGTACATTCTCTGACGGAAAACTCAACACCGGTGTCAATAATCCCCGAATCGGCTGGATTTTAGAGCAGTTCGTGAAAGCCGGTGCGCGAGAGGACATTCTCTACGATGCCAAACCCCATGTGGGTACGGATGTGCTTCTGACTGTGGTGCAGAATCTGCGCAAACGGATCATTTCCCTGGGTGGTGAGGTGCGTTTTACAACGCAGGTGACGGATATTTTGACGGAAAACGGCAAAATTTGCGGTCTGCGGACAAACCAGGGCGATATTGCTTGCGACAAGGTGATTTTGGCCATTGGACATAGCGCGCGAGATACCTTCCGGATGCTTAATGACAGGGAGATCCCCATGGAGCCGAAGCCCTTTGCCATGGGCGTGCGCATTGAGCAGCTGCAATCGGTGATCGACAAGGCGCAATACGGAAGCGCAGACCTGCCCTTACCACCGGCTGATTACAAGCTGGTGCGGCATCTGGATAACGAGACGGTGTACACTTTCTGCATGTGTCCCGGTGGACAGGTGGTTGCCGCCACTTCGGAAAACGGCAAGATCGTCACCAACGGCATGAGCAATGCGGATCGTGACGGAGAAAATGCAAATGCTGCATTGCTGGTCAGCCTGAATCCGACGGATTTCCCATATGAAGGCGTTCTGGGCGGTATGCTGTGGCAGGAAGAGCTGGAAAAGAAAGCCTTTGATCATACAGGCTGCTACAAGGCACCGGCACAAACCGTGGGTGATTTCCTTGCCGGCAAGGCAAGCACCGGCGCGAATAGCGTGGAACCCAGTTACCGCCCCGGCGTTGTATGGACGGATCTGCACAAAGTTTTGCCTGAGAAAATCACCCGGGCGCTAGAAGAAGCACTGCCCCAATTGGAGCAGAATCTCCATGGTTTTGCATCGGCGGATGCGGTGCTGACTGCGCCAGAGACCAGAAGCTCCTCTCCGGTGCGCATCTTGCGTGGGGAGAATCGGCAGTCGTCCTTGATGGGACTGTATCCTGCCGGAGAAGGCGCTGGATATGCCGGTGGCATCGTGTCTGCCGCCATCGACGGCATCATGGCGGCGGAAGCCTTATTAGAATCACTATAAGAAAATGACCGGGGAGACCCGGTCATTTTTGTATAAAAATGTAGATTAAAACCGCAAAAAGGATTTGCACAGACAGAATTATGGGGATTCCAATGCGGAATTTGTCGTGTTTCGTCTTGTGACGAAACAGCTTCATGCCCAAAAGCGCGCCAAGGCTGCCGCCCAGCAGTGCGACAGCTATCAGGGTGCGCTCCGGAATACGCCACAAATTTCTTTGCGCCCGTCGCTTGTCAGTGAGCATAAACAGAAAGCCTGCCGCATTGATTATAATCAGATATGCATAAAGAACAGTCATAGATGATCCTTTCGGGAGGTAATGGAATGAAAAAACTTTTGGTGATATTTGTTTGTGTGCTCTTGCTCAGCGGCTGTGCTGTGCAGACCTTTGAAACGGTGGATGACCCCAACGACGTGGTGGCCATGGCCCAGCCGGCTACGCTTTTGATCGACCTGCCGGAGGACGCGGCCGCGCCTGCCATGCAGGGAAATTCCGGGACGCTGTATTTCTGCGGTGACTATGATATCATGGTGGAAGTACTGCCCTCCGGGAATTTGAGCAGCACATTACAGACCCTCACCGGCTTTGAACGGGAGGATCTGCAGCTGATTGCCACACAGCGCTGCGGAGTGGACTGCTATGAGGGCGCATGGTCCGCCGCCGGAGAAGCCGGTGACCATGTGGGCCGGGTGCTGGTGCTGGATGACGGCAAATTCCACTACTGCGTCAGCATCATGGCCATGGCCGCGGATGCAGGGGACTGCATGGAGGATTGGAATGAGGTTTTGCAATCTGTTGCTCTGGCAGAGGGCTGAATACTGACTCCCACACTTGTGGGAGTTTTTTCTTATCATAGCACAACAATCCGGAAAAGGAAACAGTCGTTGCATTTTTTTGCAGATTGTGGTATCCTAACGGCAAAGGAGTGAGCCGATTTGAGATACCTTGGCTGTCATTTATCCGCATCCGACGGCAATTTGGCAATGGTGCGTACTGCCCAGTCCATTGGTGCCAATACCTTTGCATTTTTTACCCGGAATCCCCGTGGTTCCAAGGCGAAAGCAGAGGATCCTGCCGATTGTGTGGCGGCAATGGATGCCTTAAAACAACTGAATTTCGGAAAGTTGGTTGCCCACGGCGCATATACGATGAACCTTTGCACCGCCGACCCGGAGGCGCGAGCCTTTGCGGCAAGCGTTTTGTGCGATGATTTGCGCCGCATGGCGGCTCTGCCGGGTAATTACTACAATTTCCATCCCGGCTCCCATGTTGGACAGGGTACGGAGACGGGCATTAGTCAAATCGTCGATGCGCTGAAACTGGCCATGGCACCCGGATATCCGGTGACGGTCCTGTTGGAGACCATGGCCGGAAAGGGCAGCGAGATCGGCGGCAAATTTGAAGAACTGAAAGCGATTATCGACGGGGTTGGCAGCGAACAGATCGGTGTCTGCCTGGATACATGCCATGTGTGGGACGGCGGCTATGACATTGTAAACGACCTGGACGGCGTTTTGCAGGAATTTGATCGGGTCGTGGGCCTGAATCGGCTTTGCGCCCTGCATCTTAATGACTCGAAAAATGTTTTTGGCAGCCATAAGGACCGCCATGAGTGTATCGGCGATGGCAATTTGGGCCTTGCTACATTCGAGAAAATTATCAATCACCCGGCGTTAGCCGGACTGCCCATGATTTTGGAAACACCAAATGAACTTTCGGGCTATCAGAAAGAAATTGCCCTCTTACGAAGTATGGAGAAATAAAGAACCAAGGAGGTGGCGCAAATGGACATACTTGCCTATTTTTATAACGCGGACGAGACCTATGTTCAGGTCTTTCAGGCCATTTTGCGCTACCTGGCCCCTGCGTTGATCGCATTGCTGCTGTTTCGGTGTATCCGACCCCTTTTGACATTCCGCCGTGAGCCGGAAATATGGGCGTGGCTCTGCTTGGAGGATGAACGGAAACTGCCCATTACCCATTGGGAGAATGTCATCGGACGGCATCGCCGGAGCGATGTTGTGGTGGATGTGCCCACCATTTCCCGAAACCATGCGGTTTTGACTCGATATGACGACGGAAGCTGGAGCATTGCGGATGCCGGCTCAAAAAGCGGCGTTTTTGTCAACGGACGCCGGGTGGAGATCGCGCCCCTGGACGAGACGGATGTGATCACCATTGGCGGTGTGCACATGAAGATCCTGCCCATGAATAAGCGGCAGGAGGGGCGCTTGGCGCAGCTGCGCACACAAGCGGCATTGCCCATAGACAGCTTGGCGAATTTGCTGTTGCTGTCTCTGCTGCAATGCTTCTGTGCAGTCAGTTATCTGATGCGCTGCGGCGGTGCAAACGCCGGGGAGATCCTTACCGGGTTTGCCGGTATTCTGATCACACAATGGCTCCTGCTGATTTTCTACCTCTGCATCAAAAAGCCCTCCTTTGAGGTGGAGACTCTGGCGTTTCTGATGTGTACCATGGGTATGGCGGCCATTGCGGCGGTGAGGCCGGGAGAGATGACCAAGCAGCTGATCGCCATGCTTATTGGCGTGGTGCTGTTTCTGACCGTCGGCTGGGCCCTCCGGGATCTGGAACGGGCGAAGAAAATGCGCTATATCGCCGGTATCGCCGGTATCGGCCTGCTTTTGATCACATTGGTGTTCGGCAAGACCTATAATGGCGCACGAAACTGGCTGCTCATCGGCGGTATGTCCATTCAGCCCTCGGAGCTGAGCAAGGTCTGCTTCGTGTTCATGGGCGCGTCCACCATGGACCGCATCCTGGATAAGAAGAATCTGATTCTGTTCATCGGATATACCATTGCCATTTGTCTGTGCCTTGCGGTGATGAATGACTTTGGTACTGCGCTTATCTTCTTTGTTGCCTTTTTGCTGATCGCCTACCTGCGTTCCGGCAGCATCGGTACGGTAGCGCTGGCCTGTACTTCTCTTGGTTTTGCCGGCGTCCTTGTATTGCGAATTGCGCCCCATGCGTTGCGCAGATTTGCAAGCTGGCGGCACATTTGGGATGATCCCTTTGGCGCAGGCTATCAGCAGACCCGGTCACTGATGTGCCTTGCTGCCGGCGGACTGTTCGGTCTCGGTGCAGGAAACGGCATGATGAGCCGCATTTTTGCGGCGGATTCCGACATGGTTTTCGCCACCGTCTCAGAAGAATGGGGTATTCTTATTGCGGTCATGCTGGTGATCTGCATCATAGCCCTTGGGCTGTTTTCTCTGCGGATGGCAGGCATCGGACGGAGCAGCTTTTATACCATCGGCTCCTGTACTGCTGCAGGAATCCTGCTGGTGCAGACCATCTTTAATGTACTGGGTACGGTGGACGTTCTGCCCCTGACAGGCGTCACATTCCCATTTGTATCCAACGGTGGATCCAGTATGATCGGAGCGTGGGGACTGCTGGCTTTCATCAAAGCGGCGGATACCCGGCAAAACGCAAGTTTTGCAGTCCGACAGGCGAAGGAAGCAGGTGAATCGGATGAATAGAGTGATGTCACGGGCCAAGGTGCTGTTGGTTTTGGTGCTGGTACTGTCCCTTGGCGTTATGTTCTTCCTGGGTGATTACCTGATCAATTCCGGGAAATGGGTTCACTCCGCCGGCTCGCCCCATATTTATAACGCGGAGAACATCGGCTGCGGCCAGATCGCCGACCGAAACGGCAATCTTCTCTTAGACCTGACTGACGGCAGAACCTATGCCAATATCCCGTCTTTGCGCAGTGCAACATTGCACTGGCTTGGAGACAGGCAGGGCAATATCAGCGCCCCGGCGCTGTCCCATTATGCCAAGGAAATTGCGGGGTTTGACCCCCTCGGCGGGCTGTATGCCTATGGCGGCGTGGGAGGACAGGTACAGCTGACTCTTTCTGCCGAACTGCAGATGGCCGCTCTGGAAGCCATGGGAGATTACAAGGGAACCCTTGCGATCATCAACTATGAAACGGGCGAGATACTCTGCGCTGTCAGCACGCCCACATACGACCCGGACAATGTGCCGGATATTGCCGGAGATACCACCGATGCCTACGAAGGCGTGTTCGTCAACCGATTTACCCAGTCCACCTATACCCCCGGCTCGATTTTTAAGATCGTCACCATGATCGCGGCGCTGGAATGTATCGAGGATATTGAGACCCAGGAGTTCGTCTGCACCGGCGAGGTGGAGTACGGTATTGACAAAGTGACCTGCGAGCGCGTCCACGGAACTCAAGACATCCGGGAAGCTTTTAAGAATTCCTGCAACTGCGCCTTTGCAAAGGTGTCGGAGCAGATCGGCGGCAAGCGTCTGCAGAAATATGCACAACAGCTTGGCATACTTGACAGTGTGGAGTTTGACGGAATCACGACGGCGGCTGGCAGCATGGACTCTGCGGATCAGGCAGATGTTCTTGTGGCTTGGAGTGCCATCGGTCAGCATAAGGATCTGATCAATCCTGCCGGTTTTCTGACGCTTGTGGGCGCGATCGCCAACGACGGTGTTGCCCAGCAGATGTATCTGGTGGACAATATCAAAACCGGATCGACTACCACCTATCAGGCGGACCAAGGGGAATTTGAACGCCTCATGTCCACTGAAACGGCGCTGAAAATGCAAGAGCTGATGCGCAATAATGTGGAAAACTACTACGGCGATGAGAAATTTGCCGGTTTTTCCGTTTGCGCTAAGTCCGGCACGGCGGAGGTTGGCGGTGATCAAAAACCCAACGCTATGTTCACCGGTTTTGTGGTGGATGAAGGTTATCCTCTGGCGTTCATCGTTACCATTGAAAACGGCGGTTACGGACGGCTGACCTGTATACCAGTACTGGAAAAAGTACTGCAAGCCTGCCGGGAAATCATGTAATAAAATTACACCCTCTGCATAGTTTTGTGCAGGGGGTGTTTTTCATGTGTCGAAAAAACCAACTGTGTGGCTGTGCGCTGATGGCCTTCGGTTTTGGCCTGCTGATCGGCTGCTGTTTGGAATCCACATTCTTCTGCTGGTGTGTAGGCGTGGGGATCATGGCACTGGGATTTTGGTGCAACGGGAAAAAATAGTTGTCATAAACTTGTCCCTGGCGCATATAGTTTGGTAGGAATGTGGGAGGAGTGAACCGTATGGAAGTTAAATTTATCAATAAACAACTGCAATGTATACAGCCGTTTTACGGTCAGATACATACCCAGGAGCAGACCCAGGAGATCCGCTTGCCTGATGCTTACCCGGATATCGGCAAAGTACTTGGCTGCTGGGGGCAGGTACTGATGCGGGGTAAGGAGTGGCGCAGTACATCCATGGGGGCAAACGGCGGCGTTATGGCCTGGGTTATGTATGCCCCGGAGGACGGAACACAGCCAAGAGTTTTGGATGCGTGGATCCCCATGACCTGCCGTTGGGAGTTCCCGGAACAGGCGGACGATGGAATCATGATCCTGAACCCCATGCTGTCCAGCCTGGACAGCAGAGGTATCTCTGCCCGGAAGATCATGATGCGCGCCAGCGTGGATACCTTTGCCCAGGCGTATAGAAAAAAAGCCATGGAGCTTCCCATTCCCGGGGAGCTGCCAGAGGATGTGCAGCTTTTGACGAGGAGTTATCCCGTGGAGCTACCCATAGAAGCCGGGGAAAAACAGGTGCAGCTGGATGAGACCATGCCGATTCCGGGCAATATCCCGGAAATTCAGAAGATCCTGGCCTATGACATGATTCCTTACATCACAGAGTCGAAAGTCCTTGGTAACCGTCTGGTTTTCCGGGGCCGGATGGATGTGCAGATGCAATATCTGACGCCGGAGGGGGAGATCGCCAGTTGGAAGACGGAGATCCCGTTCTCCCAGTTTACGGAGCTGGACGGGGATTATGCACCCGGCGCCAGTGCATGGGTGATGCCGGTTATGACGGCTATGGAGATGGAGCAGACGGAGAATGGGCAAATGCATCTGCGAGCTGGTGTCGCAGCACAGTATGTGATCTTCGACCGCATGATGCTGGATGTTGTGGAGGATGCGTACAGTCCCAAACGGGAGATCCTTCCTAAAATTCAGCAGATGCAGCTTCCCATCCTGTTGGACAATACAGCAATGGAAATGCAGGTAACGGGCATGCTGAAAGCGGATGCAGATCGCTTGGAATCTGCCCGGGTGTACGGTGAATATCCCACACTTCGCATGGGTAATGAAACAGCAGAGCTGTCCCTGGATGGCCAGTTCCAGACCCTTTTCCGTAATAGCGAAAATATGCTGATGGGTGATACGGTTCGCTTTGAAAGCTCTGTGCCGTTTTCCACCGCCCCTGAAAACCAAATTCAGCTGTGGCCCGGATTTCCCATGGCAATTGAAGATACGCCCGGCACAGATGGTTTTGCGTTGCGCAGCGCATATCCCATGACGGTGCAGGTCTATTCCGGACAGTCCATTCCCATGGTGTCGGAATTGGAGATTGGGGAAATGAAGGAAGCGGATCCCAGCCGTCCGTCCATCATTTTGCGACGTGTCGGTGATGAGGGCTTGTGGTCGATCGCAAAGGATTATGGCTCAACGGTTCAAGCGATCCGGGAAGCAAATCAACTGGCGGATGAACCGGAAAACGGACAGATGCTGCTGATTCCCATATCCTGATGATTGAATACCGCCGCCGCGTGGGAGAGACGCGGCGGCGGTTGGGCAAGCGTGTCGCATTGGGGGTAAATGCTCACCTGTTGCCATGGTAACCCATGGCATACGAAGAAAGCAATCGTTTTTTGTCGAACAGCTTGGATTTTGGGTACGAATTTGACGCTTCTGTCGGAGCGTCATTTTTTATTTGCCGGAAATGTAGATTTTTGAAAATCCTTGTGGTATAATTGCGTTATCAAATAAAACCCTATGGGGCGTTGAAGGAAAGTGTGATAAACATGACAAAAATCGATATTTACTCCGGCTTTTTGGGCGCCGGCAAGACAACCCTGATCAAAAAGATGATCCAGGAGGGCTACAAGGGCCAGAAACTGGTGTTGATCGAGAACGAATTTGGCGAGATCGGCATTGACGGTGGCTTTTTGCAGGATGCAGGCATCAACATTACGGAGATGAATTCCGGCTGTATTTGCTGCTCTCTTGTTGGTGATTTCGGAAAGGCCTTGCAGGAAGTGATCGACAAATTTAGTCCGGATCGGGTGATCATCGAGCCCAGCGGCGTGGGCAAGCTGTCCGATGTGGTGGCGGCTGTGGAGAAGGTGACTGGCCACGATGTGGAATTGGGTTACACCGTTGCCGTGGCCGATGCGAATAAGGTCAAGGTTTACATGAAGAACTTTGGCGAATTCTACAACAACCAGATCGAGACCGCATCCACCATCATCCTTTCCCGCACCTCGGACATCAAGCAGGAGAAGCTGGATAATTCTGTCGCATTGATCCGTGAGCATAATGCGGAAGCAACGCTGGTGACCACTCCCTGGGAGGAATTGACCGGCGAGCAGCTGATCACTGCAATGGAAGGTCAGAGTGTGAAGGCTGCGGATCTGGTGCACGAGGAAGAACATCACTGCTGCTGCGGTCATCACCACGACCATGAGCATCATCACCACCATAATGAGGAGCATCACTGCTGTGGTCATCATCACCATGATGAGGAACACCACTGCTGCGGTCACCATCATCATGAGGAGGAGCATCACCATCACCATCATGAGCACGGTGAGCATTGCTCCTGCGGCTGCCATGATCACGAGCATCATCACCACGATCATCATGCCGACGAGGTGTTCACATCCTGGGGCGTGGAGACTGCAAGGAAGTTTAAACAGGAGCAGATCGAAACCGCTTTGACCGCCCTGGATTCCGGCAAGTACGGCATGATACTCCGTGCTAAGGGCATTGTTCCCGGTGCGGATGGTGCATGGATCCATTTTGATATGGTACCGGAGGAGCACAATGTGCGTACTGGCTCTGCCGACATTACCGGCAAGCTCTGCGTGATCGGTTCGAATTTGGATGAGGCCGGCGTTGCCGCGCTGTTTGGAGTGTAATATGCAACAAATTCCCGTATATGCGTTTACCGGCTTTTTGGATGCCGGTAAGACGAAATTTATTCAGGAGACCCTGGAAGATCCCCGTTTCAATGCCGGGGAGCGCACGCTTTTGCTGGTGTTTGAGGAAGGGGAGGAGGAGTACGATTTCTCCGCCTATCCCCACCAAAATGTCTTCCAGTATACCCTGGATCAGCAGACGGTGACCACCAAGGAACTGAAAGACCTTGCCAAAAAGCACAAGGCGCAGCGTGTGGTTGCTGAGCTGAACGGCATGCAAATGGTGGGCGACCTCTATACCCGGTTCCCGGAGGAATGGGTAGTTGCCCAGGAAGTCATGTTCGCCGATTCCACCACCTTCATGGCCTATAACGCCAATATGCGTAATTTGGTGATGGACAAGCTGGTTGGGGCGCAGATGGTGATCTTTAACCGTCTGACTTCCGGTCAGGATACCATGCCGTTCCACAAAATTGCCCGTGCCGCCAACCGCCGTATTGACATTTTGTATGACTATACGGACGGTTCTACGGCATTTGACGATGTGGTGGATCCGCTGCCATTTGACATCAACGCGCCGATCATCGAGCTGAAGGATGAGGACTACGCCCTGTGGTACCGGGATGTGACGGAAGAACCCCAGAAATATGAGGGCAAAACCGTCCGCTTTAAGGCCCAGGTTGCCATGCTGCGCCGGGATCGGAACGCCATGTTCGCCCCGGGCCGGTTTGTGATGACCTGCTGTGTGGACGATATTCAGTTCTGCGGCGTGCCTTGCCGATATGAGGCGGCCCAGTCCCTGGAATCCCGTTCCTGGGTCATGGTCACAGCCAAGATCAGCGCGGAAAAGCACGTGCTGTACCATGGGGAGCTTGGCCCTGTACTGACCGCGATTTCTGTGGAGCCTGCCGCACCTGCTGTGGAGGAAGTTACCACATTTTAATTTTGTTCCCTGGAAGGAGTGATAGATATGATGGTCGTTTCCTGGTTTTATTCTCTGATGGTAATGCTGTTTCAGGTACTGATCCGTATGCTGTGTTTCTAATAGTAAAGACCGCCGGGGTTCCGGCGGTCTTAATTTCTGTATTTGAAAGAATCCAATTCATCGGGCTAGCCAAGAAGATAGAGTGGCGATGGTGTCGTCAATCAGGGAAGAATCATCACTGGGCGCACTGTATTCCAGAGAATAGAGTCCGCTATAACCGGCGTTTTCCAGCCGGGTGATGTATTTCTTGTGATCCATGATGCCTGTACCCATAGCGACAGGCCAGAAGTAATTGCCTTTCAAAGTGTAGAGGCTATCCGGCATGCCATCCGGAGTGGGGGCATAGAGAACATCCTTGATATGGACATGGCAAACTCTGGGCAGATAGGCTTCCAGAAAACCGTCCAGCTCCTCATCCACATTGTAATGATTGCCGAAATCCAGCAGGACGCCCACATTTCGGTCCACAGCATCCAGGAATTTTCCGTAGTTGACCAATCCGTTGAACATGTAGCCCTGATCCTCGTAGATCAGACGGACATTTTTGGTTTGACCGTAATCGTATAATCGCCGAACGGCGTGTACGGCGTTTTCGAACAGGGCATCCCAGTTTTGAAGTACATAGTCCGGGGTAGGATAACCGGCAACCAGGGTATGATGAAAGTAGGGGGAACCCAAAATAGATGCGACATCGATGTAGCGCATCATCCGGGTGATCTGATCCTCAGTATCGTCCAAAGCAAAATTGCAAAAGCAGGACAGACAGCAGAATCGTACGCCCTTTTCATCGGCGTAGGCCCGTATCTTCCGGGCCGCTTCCGGATCCGGCTCTGCAAGCTCCATATTGGTAAAGCCTTCAATGGCAGTCATGCCGCGCTTGGCGGCTTCGTCGATCATCTCAAACCAGGATCTGATCCTGGGGTAGGGTCGTGTGTAGAAAGCAATACGGGTATTGAGCACCTGTCATCAACCTTTCTTATCTTATGCGAGGGAAACGGTTTTTCCGGTTTCCAGTGATTCTTTTGTTGCCAGAAGAATTCTGAGCACATCACGGGTCTGCTCCGGGGGAATTGGTACCTGGGTATCGTTCTTCACAGCCAACATGAAGGACTCGATCTCACGCAGGAACGGATCATACTGCGGGCTATCCACAGCTTGGGGCGCCTCGCCTGCGGGATAATGCATAAAGCTTCCCAGTGTCTCGGCATCCTTGATATTCACACCGGCAGTTGCATGGTAATGGAGCGTTCCCGCGTCACCGCTGGCACGAACTTCCACGGAGAAGGGAAAATCTCCCGTCATTTCCAGGCTGGTCTCACAGATGGCCTGCTTGTCCTCCCACCGCAGCAGGGTGGACACATGATTCCAACAGCCGGTATCCGTCTTCCAACCCACTGCGCTGACACTTTTTGGCAGGCCGAAGAGGCTGTAAATATAATCAATGTCATGGGTGTTCAGGTCGAACAGACCGCCGCCGGATTTAGAGGGATCTCTATGCCAGGTGGTCCAGGTCGGATGCTGGCAGAGACGCTTTTCGGTGAGCATGTGAATATTGCCCAACTGACCGTCCTTGATACGGCTGGCGAAGTCAGCGAATTCCGAAGTGAAACGAACGATTTGCCCGGTCATAAACTTAACATTATTTTCCTTGCAGCCGGCATACATTCTGTCAAAGCTTTCCAGGGACAGAGTCACCGGCTTTTCACACAGGACATGCTTGCCGTTCGCTGCGGCTTTGAGCGTAAACATTTCATGCAGAAAGGTCGGAACGCAGATATCCACGACATCAATGGGGCAGCGCTCCATTGCCTCTTCCAGCGTTTCAAACCAGGGGCAGCCGGCTTTCTCTGCGGCGATTTTTCCGGAGACGGGATTGGCATCGACAACAGCGCTCAAAACTGCCAGATCGCGATCCAATGCGTTGTAAGCGGTAATGTGACATTCGGCAATGTATCCGCCGCCAATGATTGCAACATTCAGCATATTTTGTCCTCCTTTACAGTTCGGCAATAAGCTTTTCCAGCAGGGCCTTAGCCATCAGGATATCCCGGGTCTGCTCATCGCCGGAGATCTCCCGCTCAATGGTGATATCGCCGGTGTATCCCACTTCCTTCAACTTTCGGATAAAGGCAGGGTAGTTGACCTTGCCCTTACCCAGAGGTGTTTCTTCTCCCAGGAAATGTCCGTCGGTGGGGTATTTTCCGTCCTTGCCGTGAACGCCGCGTACATACTCGCCGAAGACTTCCAGCGCGTCCACCGGATTAGCCTTGCCGTAGAGGATCAGATTGGCGGGGTCAAGGTTGATGCCGACACAGCCTGCGCCCACAGAGGCCTCGATATCCTGTAAAGCGCGGCGCAAAGTAACAGGGGTCTCCTGACCGGTCTCAAAGAGGAACATCTGACCGTTTTTGGCACAGCGTTCGGCAACGGTTTTGCAGGCGTTGAGCACGCCGTGATAGTTGGGATCAAGAGGGTTTTCAGGAATATAACCAACATGGGTTACCATAAATTTGGCACCCAGTTTATTTGCGAAATCCGAGCCTTCCAGCAGCATCTGCACCCGATCAGCCCGGGTATCCACAGGAACAAGACCCAGAGTGATCTGTCCCTCGTAGAAGTCCCAGACCCTTCGGCCTTCCCAGCCGCACCAGAAGGCGCTGAGCTTGACATCGTATTTTTCCATTGCCGCGACTACTTTTTCCGCTGCTCCGGGTGTGTGCAGCAGCTGTCGATCCCAACAGACAAGCTGGCAGCTATGGATGTCCATCTGCTGCATCCGGGTGAAGATTGCATCCAGATCTGTGGTACGGTTCACAGATTGTACAACACCAATATTCATGGGATTACCTCCGTAATATGTATTACAATTTATTCGGATGACATAATTGAGGATCGCAGATGGGCACTCCTTTTGGTCATCCGATTTTATTATAATTGCACACTTGATGCAATGGAGTGTGAAATCAGTCATAATACTTATAAAATCAGCCAACGCGACACAGGCGTGAAAGATAATTGTACAGGTTTTGGATTTGAGTGCCCTTTTCGTTGATGACTGGTCAATCTGAATATGAAAGGTGCTATTTTGAGACCAGATTCTGCGGATAAACAATTGTATCCGTGGTCGAAATGTGGTCAAATGTTAGAAAGTAAATGCGTATGGAAGGTGAAAATTTTATGTTGCAAACAGTGACAGGTCTTGTTAACAGTCAAAGTATCGCCAAAGTCCTGCCCCATGAGCACGTTCTGTGCGATCTTCGGGATCTGGTTGCGCCGCTGGATAACGGTATTTTCTACGATAAGGTTGCGCTTTCCAACTATGGTGCCCTGTCCCGGAATCCCTATGCGGTGTTGGACAATGCCCTTGTGGATGATAAGCAGTCGGCAATATCTGAGTTTCATAGGCTGAAAAAGGCGGGCTTCAATTTGGTGGCGGATGCCACTACTGAGGATTTCGGCCGGGATCCTGACTTCTTGCGGGAGCTTTCCTTAAAAACCGGTGTTTATATCGTTGCAGGGTGTGGCAGCTACACCGATGTTTCTGTGACCGCTGAGCGTAAAGCACGGACAGTTGATGAGATGCGGCAGCGGATCCTGGATGATTTGCTCATTGGCATGGACGGTACCGATATCAAAGCTGGTATGATCGGCGAAGTTGGCAGCAGCGAAGTGATGACAGAAGCGGAGTATAAATTCATCCAGGCAGCAGCTGAAGCGCAAAGCGACACAGGCTTCGGTATGCATATTCACGCTTGCCTGTGGAACAGGGAGGGATTGAAGGCTCTGGATCATGCCATCGCCTGTGGAGCGGATCCCAAGAAGATCTGTGTAGACCATTCGGATGTACTGCTGGACGAGGGCTATATGATGGGCATTTTGGAACGGGGTGCCTATGTGGAATTTGACAATTTCGGCAAGGAATACTATGTGGACCGCTGGAACCGGAATTTACTGAAAGGCTCATTCGCCTACGATAAGGAGCGGGTCCAGATGCTCAAAAAGCTGATCGACAGAGGGTACACAGACCAGCTGTTGATCACCAATGACATTTGCCTCAAGAGCATGCTCCATGACTACGGCGGATGGGGCTATGACCATATTGGTGTGAATATCCTGCCGATGATGGAAGACTATGGCATTACATCGCAGCAGATTGATACCATCACCCGGGTTAATCCCATCCGGTTCCTGGAAAGAGCGTAAGGCATTATATTGGATAGACGTTATAATATTGAATTAACATTAAAGAAGGAGTGTACCATATGTCAATGTATCCCGTAATTCCGAGAGAAGAATTTGCGCAGCGTATTGCTGCCACCAGAGTCGCAATGGCAAAAGAGAATGTAGATCTGCTCATGGGATTTTCCAATCTTTTGGATCCCTCCTGTGTCAGATACTACACGGACTTTGCCGCAGTCAATGAAAGTGCTGCCATTATCATCCCGGCGGAGGGGGAAGTGACCCTTTGCTCCGGCCAGGCGGGCTATGACTATGCCCAGGTGATGAATAAACTGGACGGTTCTATTATTAAGATATTCCCCGAGATCGGTGAGGTCTCCGGATTCGAGTACGACACTGAGGGTCAGCTTGATTTTGAAGAGTATTTCCTGGAGCTCAAGAGCAAGTACAATGTGAAAAAGATTGCCCTTGTAGGAAAGCTCACATTCCCCGCCGTGATCTACAATAAGCTGACAAAGGTATTTGATGGCGCCCAGATCATCGACTTTGACGAGCAGCATTATGCCCAGCGTTTGATCAAGACACCTGCGGAATTGGAAGTTATCCGCAAGTGCTGTCAGATCATCAGCCAGACCTTCGATACTGTGGTGCCCAAAATCACCAAGGGTATGACTGAACGGGAGCTCCAGGCCATGCTGGAGGGAGAGATGATTCGCCTGGGCGGCGAGAGCTATGTGCAAGCATTTGCACCTATGGTTGCCACCGGTCCGAAAAATTCCTTTATCAGCATGTGCAGAAACACTCTGCGCCAGATTCAGGAGTCTGAGATCATCAATATGGGCGCCGGTGTCTGCTACGAGGGCTACAACGGCGTGATTTGCACGCCCTATGTATTGGGTGAGGTGCCGGAAAAGATGAAAGATGCCATTCGCTGTGCCTATGAAGCGCTGAACGTGGCTGCCAAGCTTATGAAGCCCGGTGTGCCTTGTGATGTTATCCTCAACGCTTACACTGATTATCTCACCAAGAAGGGCTACATTGACTACTGTCCCTATGGCAGCCTGCACAGCACGGGTTTGTTGGAGTGCGAGGCACCTGTATTCTCCGTTGCCAATAAGAGAGTAATCCAGGAGAATATGGCAATTTGCATCGATGCATACTTTAAGGGCATGGAGTGGGGCTCTTTCCGGGTGGAAGATGTGTACATCATCGGCAAGGATGGTGCCGAACGTGTTACCACCTACAATGATAAATTCCTCGCTGAATTTCTGAAATAAGTTGTACCGGGCCTGTTGCTTGCAACAGGCCCGGTTATATTTCAATCATGATGCTTCTTCCGGTACTCTGCCGGAGTCTGGCCAGTGGCCTTTTTGAAGGTCTGGTAGAAGAATTTGATGTCATTGAATCCGCTTTTCCTGGCAATCTCGGCGGAGTTGGAATTGGTGGTTTCCAGCAGTCGGCAAGCCTCACGAATCCGAAGATCCTGAATGTAGGAGGTTATAGAGGTTCCGGTAATTTTTCTGAAAATCTGACGGAAATAGTCCTTACTGAGGAAGATGCCGGATACGATATCGTCCAGATTGATATGGGCCTTGTAGTTTTCCTGCATGTAGCTGATGGCCTGCTCCACAAGCTTTTGATGATTGACAGTGAAGGTTGGCTGCTGGCGTTCCAGCTCCCGGAACAGCTTGATGATCAGCTCTACCAAGTACGCACGGATAATGGTTTGAGAGCCTTTCTCACGGGCAGTATACTCCTGGTATATCTGGGCAAACAGTTTGTGAAATTCCTTTCCATTTGCTTTAATCAGGTGATGCAGCACATAGTGGGAATCGAATTCCTTAAACAGGGAGGAGAACAGGTAAGGGGATGCCAGAGAATAAAACTCGCTGTTGTTCATGCCGCTGGTATTGAAAAAATCCAGTGTAAACAGTAGGTCATAAGTCAGGAAAGGACCGTCCCGTTCCGGGTCAAAACTCCAAGTGTGTGGGGTGTTGTAATCCACAATAACCACATTGCCTTTTTTTACGGGATAGCTGATTCCCTCAATGGTGTGCACGGCGGTGCCTTCCACCACATAGCTGACTTCAATAAAGTTATGGCGATGGGTTACCTGGTTCATATCCAGGTTGTCCGACAAGTGGATATAAATATTCTCGTTTTCCTTGAAATAATCGTTTTTATTTAACCATCCGCTCTCTTTGACCACAGATTTCCCTCCTCCTGTGCCAGTACTGTTAAGTGATTCCTTCTTGCTTGAAATTAAGGATATCAACAACATTAGTATACTACAATTCCGGAATTTTGCAAGTACATGGGGGATTTTAAATACGGTTTTCCTGATAGTAACGAAAAAACTTCTAATTGACCATTGCGAGCGTATTATATAAGTTTTATAATAAAATAGCACGATAAATCATGTTGGTTGCCATAAGGCAACGGAATGGAGGAAATAATGAAACTCATTGACAAACTTTGGAATTGGGGTCATCTTGAGGGTTCCCACAACGAATGTACCAAGCTTGATTGCTCTATGACGCCGGAAGAATTTGCAGCGGTATATGGTATAAAAAATGCGTTTGTTGTGTCTTACGCCGGAAACATTCAGCCTCCTTTTGATGATTTTGCGAAAAGATTCTCCTGTCTTAATGAAGTAAAATGGTCGGTGCTTGGAGATTCCAGCACTCCGCTTCCGGATGCAGAGCTTGGAAATACGGAAGACATTCTTGATGTGCTTAACGTCGGGTGCAATATTACAGGCGGAATTGTGGATGACTTTTTCTCTCCCGAGAGAATGGCCCGGTTCACTCCCGATGTCCTGAAAAAAATCAAATCTGCGCTGAACGCGAAGGGGCTGGACTTTTGGTGCGTTCTTTATGCGCATCAGCTTGATATGGATTTGGAAAAGTACCTGGATTGCTTTGATGGCGCTACCTTCTGGATTTGGAAATCCACAGAGCTTGCGGACACCGAGATGTATATTGAAAAGATCACTTCTCTGGTCAAGGGCAAGCCCTTGATGCTGGGAATTTATCTGTATGATTACGGAATGGGTGGAATTCCGATGGATGGAAAGCTTTTCGAGAATCAGTTATCGCTATATTTTGACTATTTGCGTCAAGGAAAGACGGACGGTATCGTATTCTGTTCCAGCACCATAGGTGATGCGGATCTCGAAACGAATCGTATTCTTAAAAAATATCTTGCCGAATACGGCGAGGTTGAGCTTTAACAATTCATACACCGAAGAACTATTTAAAATTCGTAGATAATGGGCGCTTATGTCCATCAGCAAAGATTCAAGGAGGAAACAAAGAATGAACAAGACTTGGAAGCGCAGTATCAGTTTACTTTTGGTCTTGTGCACATTGGTGGGATATATTGTCTTGCCCGATGTGCCTGCTGCGAAAGCCGAGACAGAAACTGTAACCACCAGTCCTAATCTTGTGGTAAACGGTACTTTCGAAACACAACTTCCCGATGGTACAGTACAGGCCAATACTCAGGGATGGAGTCAACTGGACGGTATTTGGTCCGTCGTGGCTGAGGAAGGCAAGCCGAACAACTATGTTGCCAAGGTGGAGGACACCAGTTCCACCAGCGGCAGATACATCTACCAGTGTGTAGATGTGGAACCGGGTACTACCTATACCTTTAAGATTGACTACAAGGGTACATATGCTTCCGGCGCTCCCAATATCATTCTGCGCAAGAATACATTTTCCGGGGCGAGCAATGATTTGCACGAGAAAAAGAACCTGGTAGCAGCTGACTGGACGACCTATGAAACAACGGTGGAAATCCCCGCCGATGTAACGAAGGTATTTATTCTTGTGAGTTCCGCCACCGGTGCTACGGGCACTGCCTACTTTGACAATGTGTCCCTTACAAAGGGTGTGAACATCGGCAGCAATGAGGGCGGTAATTCTGATCATGGCGGTAATGCCGGTCAGGGTGGTACAGTTGTCACCGGCAATCTGATCAGCAACGGAACCTTTGAAACCAATGGTGTTGCCAACACGGATGGCCTGAGCCAATTGTCCATTTCTAAGATTTGGTCCGTTGTGGCTGACCCCGACAAGGCGGGCAACTTTGTTCTGAGAGTAGTGGATGAAAGCACAACTTCCGGTGGCTATGTCTTTTATACGGTAGAGCCGACAGCCGGTGAATATAAGCTGAAATTCGATTACAAGTCAGAAGGCGCGCCCCAGATCATCGTGCGGGCAAATGCTTCTACCTCGGCAGGCGAGCAACTCGCAACGATATTGCCCAAGGCAACAAATGGCGAATGGAAAACCCACGAAACCACAATCGAAGTGGCTGAGGGTGCTTCCCCCGTGTACATTCTGTTCAATGTCGGCGTTGCAGGTGTATGTAACGCCTGCTTCGACAACATTTCCTTTGAAAAGGTTGTAACCGGTGGCGAAGGTAACGAAGGTGGCGAAGGCAGTGAAGGTGGCGAAGGCGGCAGCGGAGCCGTTACTCCGGAAGATGTGATCGTTATTCCTGAGCAGAACCTGATGAGCAACCCCTTCTTTGAACTGACGATGTACAGCTACTGCACACCTCTGGATGCCACTACAGTACCCAACGGCTGGACTTTGGAGACCACCGGCACCGGCGTGCAGGTGTTCAAGACCAATACTGCTCTTGCATATAAAGGCGAATGGGCTATCCAGATGGTGGATAACTCCACCACCGGAAGTATCAAGCTGTCCACCAGGGTGGATAACATCCAACCCGGTGTAGAGTATTACTACTTTTATGCCCGAACCGGCAAAGGTGCTCCCAAAATGTGTGTCCGCTATTATGATGCAGATGGCAATATGTTGCAGGAGTTTTACAACAACCAGACCGGTTACAGCGACTGGAGACAGAGCCGGAAGCTGGCATTGGCACCGGAAAATACCTCCTACGCTATCGTGTCTTTGGAGAGCGAAAAGGCAAAAACATGCGACATTCATCTGGATGACCTTCAGTTCTATTTGGCAACGGATACATTGCAAACAAACCTGCTTACCAACGCTTCTTTTGAGCAGTATCCGGATGGCTTGAAGGATGTGTTCGTTTCTAGCAGAAATGAACCCACCACAAAGGGTTGGACAATGGTCAACCTTAACAAAGATCCTCTGGTCAAGACCGAGACAGAGCTGGATAAGGCAAACGTCGGCAACTACATGATGTACATTAACGACGAGTCGAGCACCAGTGGTGGCAACGCCTACTATACAATTGCTGCAGAGGCAGGCAAGACCTACAATTTCAGCACGCTGGTCCGCGGTGAGTACACCGTTGGCGGTCCCACCATTCGGGTCGCATTCTTTCAGGATGAGAAATGCCTTGTCCCGGCCTTGATCGGTACGACCCCCTATAAATCTCTGACATTGGGCTGCAATCCTGATTCGTGGTCCCGCGGTGCACTTTCTGTAACTGCACCTGAAAACACGGTTGCAATGCGGATTTATATTATCTCCTCCATTGCCTCTGCGGGCTGGGCCTACTGGGGCAATATGGCCGTGGTCGAAGGCATTCAAGATAAGTTCGACAATCTTGACTTTGAGGATACAGATAAGTCCGGCGCAGTGGAAGGCTGGGAGGCTTACGAAAACGGCAAGCTCTCCGCTTCCAAGAAGACTGTGTTCGCCGGCAAGATTTCTTTGCAGATCAAGGATAACAGCCAGGCTGTTCAGCAGGGCGCAATCATCAATATGACGGACCTGGGCGGTTATCAGTTTGTCGAATATTCGATGGATCAACTGGTATACAGCCTGACTGCCAGAGTCAAGGATGCCAAGAATGTCAAGGCTCAGCTTTCGCTGGTCTACTATGACAATGGCTTTAAGGAAATCAGAAGAGATACTGTGACATCCAATGGCAGCGGCAAGTGGCAGTTCCTGGTGCTGAACACCCAGACACCAATCAATGCTGCGTACGGCAGAATCCTTCTGACTGTGGGTGATGATGCTGCCGATACCGGTACCGTCTACCTGGATGACGTGACCTTTGTGGGCGAATACGGTCAGTTTGTTGAAGAAGCCTATGACTGGAAGATCTTGTATGACGAAGGAAACCGTCTGTTCTTCACCGATGCGGAATTGGAGAAGATTCGGGAATTCGCCAAGGACGATACCCTCAATGCTTTCGGCTTATCCGGTGCAAAGGCATACAGAGCGCTGATCAAGCAGGCGGACGGATATCTTGACGAAACCCATTATTGGGCCAGCTGGGATCCCAGCCCCAATAATGACCGGGTGACCCGTTATCGGGTTGATTTGGAACACATCCAGGACTGCAGTGCTGACCCGCTGCTGGACGATGTTCCCGGCGGCCGTAACTGGCCCTATCTGGAAGGTATCTCCAGCGGTTTGTACAACCGTTTTTCCACTGTAGCCATGGCTTATGCCCTGACCGGCGATACCAAGTATTCCGACCAGGCCATTGACTGGGCAATGGATATGTGCGAGTGGGAGTACTGGTGCGAGACCAAGTATTGCTGGCCCACCAAATATAATGGCACGTTGGATAACCCCCGTATCATGAGAATGATGGCCATCGTTTACGATATGTGCTATGACCAGCTGACTCAGGCACAGCGGGATCTCATCGTCGAAAACATCATTTATAAGGGTATGAAACCCTTGTGTATGGACCTTGACGCCCCCAATGTTGATTTCCACAATAAGTACATGGCTCGTGCTGTCGGTATTATCATCAGCGGCTCTGCGATCATCAATGAGAAAAATAAGGCTGAGATCGGTAAGTATATGGACAAGGCATATGCCTACTGTACAGCTTTCACCGACGAGCGTTACACCTCCGACGATAACGAAGGCTACTCCTACACCAGAGTATCCACGGATGACATGTTGATCGCTATGGACTGTGCGAAGCGTGTTACCGGCCGGAATGGCCTGCTGACACACCCCTATTTCAGCGAAGTTCTGGTGGACTGGGTATGTGATTTCCTGGCTCCTGCCACCAATGAGTTCCCCGTGTTCTCTGACAGCTATGCATCCGGATTCTTCAAGCCCACCATGCTGATTCTGAACAGAGAAACCGGCAACGGCAAGGCAGGTTACTTCCTGCAACAGGTGGGCATGGACGACGATCCGTTCAATACTTTGATCTACGGTAACTATGAACCCGTCATCACACAGCCTGACGAAAATGATTATGTTGTGTTCGTAGAGCGCGTGGGCTACGGCGGTCTGCGCACCGGCTGGGAAGACAGCGAACTGATGTTCTACATCATCGGCAACAATTCCAAATCCGGTCATACCAACTATGACCAGCTTTCTTTCCAGATTACAAGTGCCGGCCTTTGGCCCGCTCTTGACCCCGGTTACTCCAACCTGTCCGAAGGCTTTGATGAGCAGGAAGGTCACAACACTATCATCGTGGACGGCGAAGGCCAGAACGTGAGAGGTAACGGCACTTTAAAGCCTGTTGTAGATGCTCAACTGTACGGCCAGCTCTCCGGCAGCGCCCCCGATGCATATATGGAAACTGACGAAAGAGGTAAGCCGACGACAACTCCCAAGCTGACCCAGTATGACCGTCATGCCATCATGATCAACCACGGTGACAGACCCTACTACATCGTTATCGACGAAATCGCTTCTGATAAGGAGCGTGTGTTCGACTTCAACCTGAATACCGGTGGCTGGGATGACATCACAGTTGACGGCAAGCCCATGAAAGATGGCGTTAACAAGGGCAACAAGGTTGCCATCTACGGCAACCAAGGCTACATCTTTGCAGAATTTGTCAGCAAGAACAAGCTGAACATCGAGGGTAAGGTGTATCCTGACGGCGGCCCTGTGTTGCAGGCCGACAACGGCTCTCAGAAGTCCCAGCAGTTCATGACCATCATGACCAAGCCTTACGGCATTAAGCTGGACGACAGTTACTCCTTCCTGCAACTGCTCAATACCCCCGAATTGGTTTCCTATAAGACATCTTCGCATAACGCTACTATTACCAAGTCCGTTACAGCATCCGGTAATACTTTGTACTTCTTCCGTGGACAAAGTGTGGGCGACTGGATTGAGCTGCCCTTCACCGCTCCGGAAACCGGCACGTTCGATCTCGTTTTGAAAACCGCCAAGTCTTATAACTATGGTATTTATAAGATTTTCATTGACGGTGAATACATCACCACGTATGACGGCTACGATCCCGGTGTCTTTGTTTACAACCTGAGTCTTGGCAAGCGGGAGATCACCGCTGGCGACCACATGCTGAGGTTGGAACTGATTGGCGGCAATAACATGTCCATCGACAAGCTGATCTCCGTTGCCTCCATCACCTATGGCACAGAGCGGGAGATGCCGGATAACCCAATCTGCACGCAGGAAGTTTACGACACCGCCAAGGTTCTGGGTGCGAAGATCTACCACAGCGAGAACAATATTGACATCGTTCTACACAACAGAACTACCGGCAAGATCTCTGCTGGCGGCGTTACCACCACCGGTGAGCAGGCCGCGATTATCGGCCTGATGGATGATGGTTACATGGAAGGCTTTGCCGTGGTTGCAGGCACATCTTTGGTATTCGACGGCAAAGCATTGATGAAGTCTTCCAGCGCGGCAACCGTTTCTGCGGACTTCCGTGGCAAGGCGAAATACACCGTTACCACGGAGAAGAAGCAGACCGTCACTGTGTACGCTCCTTACGAGATCCTCGGTGCAACTGTGGACGGTAAGGAAGTGGAGTGCAAGATTTCCGACAATGTGGCATCCCTGACCATTCCTGCCGGTACACATGATGTTTCCTTGAAGGTTAAGGGCGCTGTTGAATACCTCTACGGCGACGAAAGTGGCTCCGGCAAGGCTCTCTACGACGAAAACGGTGAGATGATCTACAAACACTGGAAGGACATCGACGGTACGGAGTATCTGTACGAAGACGGTCAGTTGAAGATCGACGCCTATTTCGACCCAGTGACCAAGGCTCTGATTCGTGAGGAGCTGCTGGAAGACGGCTCCTGGCAGATCACCAACTACGATCTGATCGGCAATATTACCAATATCCGGATTGAGCATGTCAACGGCAATCTGACCATCGTAACGTATCAGACTGACGGCAGTATCTCTACCACGGTCACTGACAAGCGGGGCGAATATCTGGAAATGACTATGGAATACAAGGACGGCTCCAAGACTGTGGCGCAGTATCTGGATGACAAGACCGTTACCACCAAGTATGGAGCAAGCGGCAAAGTGCTTGCGGTTACCACCATGTACAACGATGGCAGACGCGTGGAAGAGACCTACGACGAAAACGGCAAGCTGCTGAGCGTTATCACTCGAGCCAAGGGCGGCAACCGTGAAGAAGTGGTCTATAATGCTGATGGCAGTGTAGTGACTACCGTCTACACCGCCAATAAGCTGACCTCTGTGAAGACCGTCAATGCTGACGGCACATCTGTGTTGGAAGAATATTTGGAAGACGGCAGCATCCGCGTGACCAAGTACGACAAAGACGGCAATGTGACCGAAGTGACTGTTAACGGTCAGTTGGTTGAAGAAAAGGACAACAACCTCTGGATCATTATTGTTATCGTCGCTGTCGCCGTTGTCGGCGTGGCTGCTCTCGTGATCGTTCTGGTGAAGATCAAGAAGAGAAACACCAAAGAAACCGTGAACGAAGAATAATCAATTTGGAAAATACAAGAAGGAGCGTTTTTGATGGAAAAGGGTAAGAAAAACTGGGTATTTTGCGACGGATATCTGCCTCCCCACGGGGACAATCCCGAGTTTGAGGGCCACGAAGCACTGATGATCACCAACCTGAACGAGGAACCTGCACAAATCGAGCTGAGCCTGGTCTTTGAAGACAGGGAACCGGAAATGGGTATCTGCTATACCTTAGATGGTATGCGGATGACCTGCATCCGTATGGACAAGCCTCTTGGGCCCAAGGGAATCCTGTTGGGAGAGGCGGTCCAGTATACAGTATGGGTCAAGAGCAATGTTCCCATCTGTGCCTGCTTCGGCAGACTGGATGTGCGTCAGAGCAATATGGCCTATTACAGCGTGGAAGGTTGTACATTCTGATCTGTTCTTTCTACAATGCTTTTATCCTTGCCATGACAGCATATATAAAGACCGCCGGAAATTCCGGCGGTCTTAAACTTTATTGACCGGGCTTGAAGCTGTCCTTCAAGCTGACGGAGCGGTTGAATACCAAATGCTCCTCGGAGCAATCCTTGCTGTCCGGGCAGAAGTAGCCCAGACGCATGAACTGGTAGGAGTCACCGGCCTTGGCAGACTTCAAGCTGGCTTCCACCTTACAACCGGTGAGAACTTCAAGGGAGTTGGGATTCAGGCAGGCCAGGAAATCCTTGCCGGCGGCATCGGGGTCGGCATCGTCAAACAGATTGCTGTACTGGCGAACCTCGGCATCACAGCAGTTGTTGGCATCCACCCAGTGGATTGTCGCGCCCTTGATCTTCCGTCCGTCGGCAGGATCGCCGCCCTTGGAATCAGGATCGTAGGTTGCCAGCACTTCCACAATATTGCCGTTTTCATCGGTGACACAGCCGGTGCACTTGATGACATATGCACCTTTCAGGCGGCACTCGGGGCCATCGGGATACAGACGCTTATACTTGGGAATGGGCTCGGCCAGGAAATCGTCCGCTTCGATCCACAGATCCCGGGAGAAGGTGACTTCACGCACGCCATCTTCCGGCTTGTTGGGATTGTTCTCGATCTCAAAGGTTTCAGACTGCCCCTCAGGATAGTTGGTAATAGTCAGCTTTACAGGCTTGGTAACCGCCATAACACGCTTTGCGCTCTCGTTCAGATCCTCCCGGAGGCAGTATTCCAGGAAAGCGTACTCAATGGTGTTGGGGGATTTGGCGACGCCCACACGGTCGCAGAAATTGCGGATAGCTGTGGGAGTATAGCCACGGCGGCGCAGGCCGCACAGAGTGGGCATACGGGGATCGTCCCAACCGGAGACATAACCATTCTCCACCAGGGCTCTCAGCTTGCGCTTGGAAAGCACCGTATGGTCGATGCCCAGACGGGCAAACTCGATCTGCCGGGGATGGTGAGGAACGGAGACATTCTCCACAACCCAATTGTACAGAGGTCTGTGATTCTCAAATTCCAGAGAACACAGGGAGTGGGTGATACCCTCCAATGCGTCCTGAATGGGATGAGCAAAGTCGTACATGGGATAGATGCACCACTTGTCGCCCTGACGGTGATGGTGCATATGGCGGATACGGTAGATCACCGGATCGCGCATATTGAAGTTGCCGGAGGCCAGGTCGATCTTGGCACGCAGAGTGTACTTATTGTCCTCAAATTCACCGGCACGCATCCGGGCAAACAGGTCAAGACTCTCCTCAATGGGCCGGTCACGGTAGGGGGAAGTGGCTGGGGTATTCAGATCACCACGCATCTCCTTTGCCTGATCGGGGGTCAGCTCGCAGACGTAGGCAAGTCCCTTTTTGATCAGCTCAACGGCGTACTCATAGTCTTTTTCAAAATAGTCCGAGCCGTAGAAGAACCGGTCGCCCCAGTCAAAGCCAAGCCAGTGGATATCTTCCTTGATGGCTTCGACAAACTCCACATCTTCCTTGGTGGGGTTGGTGTCGTCCATACGCAGGTTGCACAGGCCGCCAAACTTCTCAGCAGTGCCGAAGTCGATGATCAGTGCCTTACAGTGACCAATGTGCAGATAGCCGTTGGGCTCGGGCGGGAAACGGGTATGCACAGTCTGACCGGCGTAACGGCCGCCCTCTGCGATGTCTTCTTCAATAAATGCGTGGATGAAATTCTTGCTTTCGGTGATTTCAGCCATCGTATCGAACCTCTCTTTTGTTAAAATTTGGAGATATTATAACCTATTTTGTGAGGCTTTGCAACTGGAAATACCACGATTTCTGTTACTTGCCTTGATTTTTTAAGCAGTTTTCCCGGTGCTGCCGGGCCTGTGCAAAATACTCACTGCGCAGCGTAATGTCGAATTCCCGGACAATATCCAAGCAGCTGCGCTCTTGTGACTCGGAAGTGAGAACCAGCGTGCCGATATAGCCATTGTCCCGAATCTGAAATTGACTGCCGTATTTTTGCTTTGCTTCTGCCAATTTTGCACGGTTTTTATCCAAATGGCAGATTTGATAATCCAGATTCAGCGTCACCACCAAATTGGGGTGATAATTGGTGTTTGTCGCAATTTGATACCCAAGAGGATCCAGCGCAACGGCGCGTTGTTGCTTGCCGGTGTAACAGCTGACGAAATATGCACCGGTTTCATGGGCAAAGATGTTGCACAAATGGCCGCCGTCGAAATGGGAGGGGAAGACGATCAGATCACAGCCGGCATCTCGATATTTTGCATATAACTCGGAAAAATTCAGGTCAAAGCAGATCACAGCGCCCACACGGCCAAAATCACAGTCGAAAACGGCAATATCGCTGCCGGCCTGAATTCCGTAATCCTCGGTCTCGGTGGGGACGATGAAGTTTTTGTCGTAGTAACCCATGACATGACCTTGTCGGTCGATCATGACGCAGCTGTTATAGCGGACGCCGTTGTCGCTATCTCGTGCGATGCCCGCGGCAATGTAGCAATGATTCTCCCGGGCGATCTGACAAAGTCCGTCGATGGTACGGCTGCCACGGGTGGTATAAAATTCACACACGGCTTCCTTTGACATTCCCTTAGGTCTGTCGCAGACTTCCGGCAGAATGATCAGATCCGGTTTGTCTGGAAGAACGGTTTCGATTTGTGCGCCCATGACATCCAGCATAAAGTCCGACAAATGCTGATCTTCCGGCTTTGCAGAAATATCCGGGATCACAAAGGGGACCGATGCGACCTTTACAAATCTTGCCATGGCATAACCTCCAAATCGAGAAATCTTATGAGAAAATTCTAGCACACACTTAAAGTTTTGTCAATTTTCAAGCCGGAATCCTGTTGCAATAGCCTGTGAAATGGATTAATTGTGAAATTTCGTAAAACAATTTCACTTTTTTTAGAAATTTTGGTTGTCATTTTGGCTATCTTATATTAAAATAGATAAAAAAATATAACGAAGGAGCGTGGTACTTTGTCTCAGATCAAATATAAGCGTATTCTGTTAAAGGTCAGCGGTGAGGCTTTGGGCGAGAAAACTGCCGCAGGTGACGGTTTTGGCCTGGACTTTGCTAAGATTCATGAAGTGTGCGATTCCATCAAAACCTGCATAGACATGGGTGTTCAGGTTGGCCTCGTGATCGGCGGCGGCAACTTCTGGCGCGGTGTGAAGAACGGCAGTGGCAAACTGCAGCGCTCTCACGCGGATGCCATGGGCATGCTGGCTACGGTGATGAACGCCATTGCTGTGGGTGATGTGCTGGAGCAGCACGGTCTGGATGCGAGAGTTTTGAGCGCGGTGGAAATGAATAAGTTTGCCGAGTACTTTACCCGGGACATCGCAGATCAATACCTGAACGAGGGCAAGGTTGTTATATTTGCTGCCGGAACGGGCAATCCTTACTTCTCCACGGATACCGGCGCCGTGCTTCGTGGTGTGGAGATCGAGGCGGATGCCATCCTGATGGCCAAGAACGTGGATGCCATCTATTCCGCTGACCCTGCAAAGGATCCCAACGCGGTCAAATATACCCAGCTTACTTATGATGAAGTGCTTGCCAAGCACTTGAAGGCCACGGATTCCACCGCCATGACCTTGGCGATGGACAATAACATAACCCTGGTCTGCTTCGGCCTGGCAGAAGAAAACAGTATCGTCCGTGTGGTGCGGGGCGAAGTCATCGGCACCACCGTGAAAAACCAATTTTAAGGAGGACTAAACAATGAGCGTTGATTTTAAGGAATTTGGCAGAAAAATGGAAAAGACCCTGGACCATCTGGACGAGGACTTCGGCGCTGTCCGCGCAGGCCGCGCAAATCCCAAGGTTCTTGACCGCATTACTGTGGAATACTATGGTACAGAGACGGCTCTAAACGGCGTTGCAAACATCTCTTCTCCCGATGCCCGTACATTGGTGATCCAGCCCTGGGACAGTTCTCTGATGAAGACCATCGAGAAGGCCATTCTTACTTCCGATCTGGGCATCAACCCCCAGAACGACGGCAAGGTGATCCGCCTGATCTTCCCGCAGCTGACCGAGGAACGCCGCCGCGACCTGACCAAGCAGGTCAAGAAGTATGCTGAGGATGCCAAGGTCGCCATGCGTAACATCCGCCGTGACGGCATGGACTACGTCAAGAAGCTGAAGAAGAATTCCGAGATTACGGAAGACGAGCAGAAGAAGGCTGAGAAGGATCTGCAGGATATGCTGGACAAGTACATCAAGAAGGTGGACGAAACTCTGGCCGCAAAAGAAAAGGAACTGATGGCGATCTAACGCCTGATCAAATTGGGGGCGGTTGCGCCCCCAAAAATCTGCTAAGGAAGGAGCGTCGGATATGGAAAAGCTTTCTCCGCCCAGGCATATTGCCATTATCATGGACGGAAACGGCCGTTGGGCCAAGAAAAGGGGACTGCCAAGAACTGCCGGACACAGCGCAGGCGGTGAGGCGTTTCGCCGCATAGCCAATTACTGCCGCACCCTGGGTGTGGAATATCTGACGGTCTATGCCTTCTCCACAGAGAACTGGAAGCGTTCTGCAGATGAGGTTTCCGGTATTATGAAGCTGCTGGCGAAGTACTTGCAGGAAGCGCTGCGGGATATGGAAAAGAACCATGTCCGATTCTGCTTCTTTGGGGATCTCAGCCGGTTAAGCCCGGAGCTGCGTAAGCTCTGCCTGGACGCCCAACAGCGTTCCAGCGAGTACCACGAGGTGCAGGTGAATTTCTGCCTGAATTACGGCGGCAGGGATGAGATCATCCGTGGCATCAAATCTTACGCTCAGGATGTAAAGGACGGCAAGGCTGATCCGGATACCCTGACCGAGGAGCTATTCTCCGGCTATCTGGACTCCGCCGGTGTGCCGGATCCGGAGCTGGTGATCCGTCCCTCCGGGGAGCTGCGTACCAGTAACTTCCTGCCCTGGCAGACGGTTTACTCAGAATTTGTATTTATGAATGTGCTTTGGCCGGATTTTTCGCCGGAGGACTTGGATGCGGCCATCGCCGAATACCATCGGCGCAACCGCAGATTTGGAGGTGTGTAACCATGAAAACACGGATCATTGCGGCAGCGGTTCTGATTCCGGTGCTGTTGGTGGTTGTTTTGATCGCACCGACTATCTGTACTGCCGTATTGCTGGGTCTAGTGTGCGCAATCGGCGCATATGAACTGCTTGCAGGTACCGGTCTTGTTAAGCATATGCGTCTGATCGCATACACCGCAGTTGCAGCATTTTGTGTGCCTATCTGGTGCTATTGCGGTAACGACCCCCTTTGGGCGAAAATTGGAATTTTCGTATTTGTGAGCGTCCTGTTTGGTGAGATCCTGATTTCCCACGGAAAGCTCCGTTTTGATCGGATCGCTGTTTGCCTTGTCGGCGGACTGCTGATCCCGTACCTTTTGTCGTCCCTGTTGCGGCTTCTGTGCGGCGATAATGGTCGCCAGGTGATTTTGCTGCCCTTTGTTATGGCCTATGCCGCCGACTCCGGCGCATACTTTGTAGGCTGCGCATGGGGTAAGCATAAGCTTGCGCCCAACATTAGCCCCAAGAAGAGCGTAGAGGGCCTTGTAGGCGGTATTGCTGCCGCTGTTTTGGGCATGCTGATCTATTGCTTTATCATTGACCTGGCCTTTGAGTTCCGGATCAATTACGCCTTTGCGGTTACTTACGGTATCATCGGTGCCTTTGCCGGTACTTTTGGCGATTTGAGTTTCTCTGCCATCAAGCGGCAGACGGGCATCAAGGATTACGGCAATCTGATCCCCGGTCACGGCGGTATTTTGGATCGTTTTGACTCTGTGATCATCGTGGCACCGTTGGTGGAGATCTTGCTGGCATTGCTGCCGGTGTTGGAGTAAATTATGGTAAAATGTGTGAGTATTCTGGGTTCCACCGGTTCGATCGGACGGCAGAGTCTGGATGTGATCCGGCATATGGATTTGAAGGTAGCGGCGCTGACAGCCGGTACGAATGCAGAGCGTATGGCGGAACAATGCCGGGAATTTCGGCCCGACCTGGCAGTCATGGCTACGGAAGAAGCGGCAAAGGAATTAAAATTGAAAATTGCAGACCTTCCCATCAAGGTTTCCTGGGGTGAGGAGGGGCTGATCGAGGCGGCTACCATGGATGATGCCGATTGCGTGATCACCGCTGTGGTGGGCATGCTGGGCTTGAAGCCCACATTGGCGGCCATCCGCGCCGGGAAACGCATCGGCCTGGCCAATAAGGAGACCCTGGTTTGTGCAGGTGAGCTGGTTATGGCGGAGGCGAGAGCCTATAACGCCGAGATCATCCCGGTGGACTCCGAACATTCCGCGATTTTCCAATGCCTGATGGGCGTTCGCGACAAAAAGGAGATCAAAAAACTGATTCTGACCTGCTCCGGCGGCCCGTTTTACGGCATGAATAAGGAAGAATTGGCCCATGTGACCAAGGCGGTTGCGCTGAAGCACCCCAACTGGAAAATGGGGGAGAAGATCACTATCGACTGCGCCACCCTGATGAACAAGGGACTGGAAGTGATCGAAGCCATGCGGCTTTATGATCTGCCCTTGGAGCAGGTGGATGTGGTGATCCACCGCCAGAGCATTGTCCACAGCTTTGTGGAGTGCATTGACGGCGCAGTAATGGCCCAAATGGGCGTACCGGATATGCGACTGCCCATTCAGCTTGCGCTGACCTATCCCCAGCGGACAGAGTGTCCCGTAGATCCGCTGGATCTGACGACTTGCGGTGCGCTGACCTTCGCAAAGCCAGATCTGGATGCGTTCCCATGCCTGAAATTGGCAATGGAGTGCGCTGCAAAGGGCGGCAATGCATGCGCTGTAATGAACGGCGCAAATGAGGTTGCCGTTGCCTTGTATTTGCAGGACAAAATTGGTTTTTATGACATTTATAATCTGGTTTTGGGCGCTGTTAATGGGGTAGCGTTTATTGAAAAGCCCGATTTGGAGCAAATCTTGGAATCTGACCGTCTTGCCCGTCGGTATGTTAGGGAAAAAATGAGTATTTGAGGCGTTTTATGAGTATTATTTTTGCAATTCTGATTTTCAGTTTTCTGATCTTCATTCACGAGTTTGGCCATTTCATTGCTGCCAAGCTCTCCGGCGTTCAGGTGAACGAATTTGCCATTTTCATGGGCCCGGCAATCTGGAAGAAGCAGAAAGGGGAGACCCTGTATTCCATCCGTTGTATTCCCATCGGCGGTTACTGCGCCATGGAAGGCGAGGATCAGGATACGGATAACCCCCGTTCCTTCCAAAAGGCATCCTGGTGGAAGCGGCTGATCATTCTGATCGCCGGCTCTGCTATGAATTTCATCGCCGGTGTTTTGATTATGATCATCGTCTTCCTGCCTGTGGCGCAGTTCATTACCCCCACCATTGATGTTGTGGAGGAGGGAAGTCTGATCGGCGGTGTGAACGGTCTGCAACCCGGTGATACATTCCTGGAAATTGACGGGGAAAAGATATATGTGCAGTCCGATTTCTCCACCATGATGGCGCTGAACCCCGGCGATGTACATGATGTGGTGGTACTGCGTGAAGGCCAGCGTGTGGTGCTTAATAACTTTGAGATGAAGAAAACCCTTTTCGAGGGCGAAGAGACACCCCGTTACGGCTTTAGTTTTTCTGTTGAGGATGCAACCCTGGGCTCCAAACTGGACTATGCCTGGAAGAATGTTCTGAATTCCGGGCGGATGGTACGACTGAGCCTGCAAATGCTGTTTAACGGACAGGCGAGTTTTTCTGACCTCTCCGGCCCAGTTGGTATCATGGGACAAATGAGTGAAGTGGCTGAACAATCAGAAACCTGGGTGGATGCCCTGCTGAATATGCTCTATTTCGGCGGCTTTATTGCCATCAACCTGGCGATTATGAACATGCTTCCCATTCCTGCTTTGGATGGCGGTCGTGTGCTGGCACTTTTGGTGACAACGCTGATCGTTAAGATTACGAAAAAGCCGGTCAATCCGAAAATCGAGGGCTATATCCACGCCGGCGGCATGATTTTGCTGCTGGGACTGATGGCTGTGATCATGTTCAAGGATGTATTTATGATCTTCAAGGGGTAAGATTATGACCAGACAGATTCATGTGGGCGGTGTTCCCATCGGCGGCGGTGCCCCGGTGGTTATCCAGTCCATGCTCAATACCAAAACAACGGATGTTGCCGCTTCCTTGGAGCAAATCCGGAAGCTGAAGACTGCCGGCTGCCAGATCGCCCGGCTGTCCGTGCAGAATATGGAAGCTGCCCGGGGCTTTGCGGAAATCTGCAAGGAAAGCGAACTGCCCCTGGTTGCGGACATTCACTTTGATTACAAGCTGGCCATTGCCGCCGCAGAGGGCGGCGCGTCCAAGATCCGTATCAATCCCGGTAACATCGGCGGTGAGGATCGGGTCAAGGCTGTTGTGGATGTGTGCAAGGATAAGAAAATTCCTATCCGCATCGGCGTCAACGGCGGCAGCCTGGATAAGCGGCTGTTGGAAAAGTATGGCCATCCCACGGCGGAAGCCTTGGTGGAAAGCGCTTTTGAGCATTTGGAACTGCTGGAAAAGTACGGTTTTTACGATACCTGCCTTTCTATGAAATCCTCCACCGTGCCCACCATGGTCGCGGCCTGCCGGCTATTTAGAAGCAAATGCGATTATCCGCTGCACATCGGCGTGACGGAGACCGGCCCTGTCAAGATGGGCATGATCAAGTCCGCTATGGGCATCGGTGCGCTGCTGCTGGACGGCATTGGCGATACCATTCGTGTCAGCCTGACGGACGACCCAGTTCAGGAAGTGTATGCTGCTAAGGATATTCTGAAGGCCGCCGGACTGCGCAAGGAGGGTGTGAACATCATTTCCTGCCCCACCTGCGGCCGCACCAGCATTGACCTTATCGGCCTTGTGAATCAGGTAGATGCGGCTTTGAAGGACTGCCAGAAATCCATTACCGTTGCGGTCATGGGCTGTATCGTCAACGGCCCTGGAGAGGCCCGGGAAGCGGATATCGGCATTGCCGGCGGCGATGGCTTCGGCATGATATTTGAAAAAGGTGTACAGGTTGCGAAGCTCCCTTACGATGAGCTGCTGCCTGCCTTGTTAGAAAAAATCGAAAGTTTGTAAGGATATTCATGGAAGAGAAGACTTATTTTCTAAATATGTTTTCAGACTATGAGCCGCCTGAGTCGCTGAAAAGTGCGATCTCTCAGGCGGCCATTGTTGCTGCAGATCTTGACCCGGCGGCCCGTAAGATCGCGATCGGCATTGCATGTGATCGCTACATTTCCAAAAGACAGTTGGATATGATCCGCGCGGATATTTGCAAGATCTATGATTTGAGAGAACTGCAACTGGCTGTTACATATCCCCAGAAGCTTTTGCTTGAGGTGCTGGCGGAAGATGTTTTGGAGATGTTTGTTGCCGAAAGCTCCGTCAACCGGGGATCTTTGGCAGGTGCCCAGTGGAGCTGGGAAGAAACCACCTTGACCATCTCCCTGCGCGCCAACGGCAAAAAGGAGCTGGAAAAGGCAGTACCTGCGGTACAAGCAAAACTGTCCCAGCAATTTGGTGTTCCTGTGACCGTGTGTATTGAGGCAGGTCAAGCCCTGGAAGGCAAGGACCTGTTTGAAGCCATGGAAAAAATGCGTGGACAGATGATCGCAGAGCTGCCTGTGCAGGTGCAAAAGAAGGAAACCGCCGAACCTGTGCAGACGGATGCCTGGTTTGGCAAGCCTATCCGGGGCACCAATACGCCCATGCGAGAGTTGAACCTGGACATGGGAACGGTGATCGTGGAGGGCCGAGTGTTCGCAGTCGAACACAAGGAACTGAAAAAGCGCAATGCGTGGGTCATCAACTTCGACATGACCGATCATACCGGCTCTGTTCGTATCAACCGATTCATGGAAGCAAACGAAGCAAAGCCCTTTTTGGAGCATGTAATAGAGGGCGCTGTACTGCGTATTCAGGGCAGACTGATGATCAATCAGTTTGATAATGAAATGATCTTAAAGCCCGTGGCCATGATGGCCGGAACCATGCCGAAGCGCGTGGACAAGGCCGAGGGCATGAAGCGCGTAGAGCTGCATTTGCATACCAACATGAGTAGCATGGACGCTCTGACCCAAACCGGCGATGCGGTAAAGCAGGCGGCGGCATGGGGGCACAAGGCCATGGCGATCACGGATCACGGCTGCTGCCAGTCCTTTACGGATGCGCTTCATGCCGTGGAATCCTGGAAGGGCCCTTTGAAGGTGGCCGGTACGGATGAGCCATTCAAGGTCCTCTACGGCTGCGAGGGCTATTTCATCAACGATGTGGACGACCGCATCGTGGTACACGGAACAAAGGACATCTCCTTTGACGATGAATTTGTAGCTTTTGACTTGGAAACCACCGGTCTGTCGTCCCGTACCGATACCATCATTGAGATCGGCGCGGTTTTGATGAAGAACGGCAAGGAGCTAGATCGCTTTCAGACCTTCGTTGCCCCCGGCAGAAAGCTGGAGCAGAAGATCATTGATCTGACCGGCATCACCGATGCCATGCTCGCAGGTGCGCCGAGTATTGAAGAAGTCCTGCCGAAATTTCTGGAATTTGTGGGAGACCGGGTGTTGGTTGCCCACAACTCGGATTTCGATACAGGCTTTATCCGCGCGGCCTGTGAAAAGCTGGGGATTCCCTACAATTTCACCGCGGCGGATACGCTGATCCTGTCCCAAAATCTTTTGCCCCAGCTGAACAAATTTAAGCTGGATATCGTTGCAAATGCCCTCAGCCTGCCCGACTTCAACCATCACAGGGCGGCGGATGATGCCGTGATCTGCGGCAGCATTATGGCTCGTTTGCTGAAAAAGCTGGAAGAGGAACATGATATCCATACCTTACAGCAGATCAATCCTGCCATGATGAAATTGCGAGCCGGTGGACGATTGGATAACCGCCAGGCACGGCACATTCTGCTGTTTGCCAAAAATCAGCAGGGCCTGCGCAACCTGTATCATTTGATCTCCGATGCCAACCTGAAACATTTCCGCCGTGGTGTGCCCAGAATCCCTAAGTCGGAACTGATGGCACTGCGGGAGGGTTTGATCGTCGGTTCTGCCTGCGAAGCAGGTGAGCTGTTCCAGGCGATCCTGGCGCAAAAAAGTGATGATGAGATCAAGCGTATTGCGTCCTTCTATGACTTTTTGGAAATTCAGCCCCTTGCGAACAACCGGTTCATGCTTGCGAAGGGCATGGCAAAGGACGATGAGGAGCTGCGGAATTTCAACCGCACAGTTGTGCGCATCGGCGAGGAACTGGGAATCCCGGTGGTTGCCACCGGTGATGTACACTTCCTGAACCCGGAGGATGAGATCTTCCGTCACATTCTGTTGGCCACCAAGGGCTTTGACGACTGTGACCGGGATAACCCCCTGTATTTCCGCACCACGGATGATATGCTGGAAGAGTTCTCCTATCTTGGAGCAGAAAAGGCTTATGAGGTGGTAGTTACCAATACCAACATGATCGCGGATATGTGCGAAATGCTCCGCCCCGTACCCCATAACCTGTTTGCGCCGAAGATCGAAAACTCTGTTGAGGATCTGAAAAATCTGGTCTATACCAAATTCCACCGGCTGTACGGTGAAAATCCGCCGGAATTGATGGTCAAGCGTGTGGAGACGGAGCTGAATGACATCATTTCCTGTCACTATGATGTGATCTATATGTCGGCCCAGAAGCTGGTGCAGAATTCTCTGGAAAATGGCTATTTGGTGGGCTCCCGTGGCTCTGTCGGCTCGTCCATTGTGGCATATCTGTCCGGCATTACCGAGGTTAACTCGTTCCCGCCACACTACCGATGCCCCAATCCGGACTGCAAGCACACGATTCTGGATGTACCCAAGGAATTCAACTGCGGCGCGGATTTGCCGGATGCCAATTGCCCACTGTGCGGCACGAAAATGGAGAAAGACGGCTTCAACATTCCCTTTGAGACCTTCCTTGGCTTCGGCGGCGACAAGGTCCCGGATATCGACCTGAATTTCTCCGGTGAATATCAGGCCAAGGCCCACCAGTACTGTATTTCCATGTTCGGCTCGTCCCATGTGTTCCGTGCAGGAACCATCGGTACAGTCGCGGAAAAGACCGCCTTCGGATATGTGAAGAAGTACCTTTCGGAACGCAATATGGCCGCATCCAGAGCGGAAGAAGGCCGTCTTGCAGCCGGTTGCGTCGGCGTGCGACGCACCACGGGTCAGCACCCCGGCGGTCTGGTGGTTATTCCACAGGAAAATGAGATCTGGGATTTCTGCCCGGTTCAGCACCCGGCGGACGACCCTAACTCCGATCAGATCACAACCCATTTTGAGTATCACTCCATGGAAGAAAACCTTCTAAAACTTGACATGCTGGGTCACGATGACCCCACTATGATCCGGTATATGGAGGACCTGACCGGAGTGGACGCAAAAACCATTCCTCTGGATGACCCGGACACCATGTCCATATTTACATCGTCCAAGGTTCTGGGATATGAGGACGATCCCATTCTCGGCCCTACAGGTGCTGTTGCTGTTCCGGAATTCAACACCCGGTTTACCCGTGGCGTTTTGCTGGACACCATGCCTGAGAAGTTTGACTTCCTGGTGCGGATCTCTGGTTATACCCACGGCACGGATGTGTGGCTGGGCAACGCCCGTGATCTGATCACATCCAAGACCACCACTGTGGACGGCACCATCGGCTGTCGTGACGATATTATGCTCTACCTGATCTCTATGGGCTTGCCGGAAAAACGGGCGTTCAAGATCATGGAGACGGTGCGTAAGGGCAAGGGACTGCCGGACGGCGCAGAGGAAGAGATGAAGGCCGCCGGCGTGCCGGATTGGTACATCGGTTCCTGTAAGAAGATCAAGTATCTGTTCCCCAAGGCTCATGCTGTTGCCTATGTTATGATGGCGTTCCGTATCGCCTGGTTCAAAGTCAATCACCCGTTGGCGTTCTACGCGGCCTACTTCTACCGCCGCAGTCAAAAGGGCGGCTTTGATGCGGCACTGATGACCAATGGCATTGAGGCTGTAAAGGCCAACATTCAGGCCATCGAGAACAATGAAAATGCCACGGACAAGGATGAAGATCTGCTGACCACTTTGGAAGTTGCCTACGAATTTTATCTTCGTGGTTACGAGTTCCTGCCCATTGATCTGTATAAGAGCGAAGCGACCCGGTTTGTGGTGGAGGACGGCAAGATCCGTCCGCCCTTCGTGGCGATCTCCGGTCTGGGTGAAAATGCCGCGGCGGACTTGGTTCGCGGCCGGGAGGGGAAGAACTTCATTTCCATAGAGGAAGTTGCGGCTGCCTGTCCCAAGGTGTCGAAGACCCATATTCAAATGCTGAAAGATGGCGGCGCATTCGGAAGCCTGCCGGATACCAGCCAGGTCAGTCTGTTCTGAACTGAAAAATCCCACCGCTTCGGCGGTGGGATTTTTGCATATCCGGGAAAGTTGAGCATAGGCTTGGGTAGGAGTGATGAAGATGAAATGCACATGGGATGCCATACTGGCCATCGTGCCTCAGCGATTGCGTCAGGAAGTGGACAGGCTGGGGAAGCAGACAATGGAAGAATTGCGTCTGCGCATCGGACAACCTGTGGAACTGATTTTGGGTGGTATTTCCTGCCAATTGGAATCCAGAGCAACGATGGAGGACATCCGGTTCGTGATCAACACGGCCAGCCGATACTCTCCGTGGGCGGCCTCCACGATTTCAAAGGGATATTTGACTGCCGCCGGAGGACATCGAATCGGTTTGTGTGGGGAATGTGTCGTGCAGGACGGACAAGTTACCACCATCCGGGAGGCCCATTCTCTTTGTATCCGTGTGGCCCGGGATTTTCCGGGAATCGGGAAAGAGGCACCGTGCAGCGGATCGCTTTTGATCCTTGGGCCGCCGGGCGCAGGAAAAACCACGCTTCTTCGGGACATCATTCGCACCCGGTCAAACCGCGGAACGGCTGTTTCTGTGGTGGACGAGCGTGGGGAATTGTTCCCAGGGGGTAATTTGTTTGATCCCGGGACGAGAACGGATGTTTTGACCGGCTGTAACAAGGCGCAGGGTGTGGATATCGCTCTGAGAACAATGGGGCCCAAATGTATCGCTGTGGACGAGATCACGGCTCAGGAGGACTGTCAGGCCCTTGTGAGTGCCGGTTGGTGCGGCGTGGATCTGCTGGCAACTGCCCATGCGGCAAACTGCGATGATCTGCACTCCCGCCCGGTCTATCAGCCACTTGTACAGACGGGCCTTTTTAACCGGGTGATCGTATTGAGCCGGGACAAGTCCTGGCACATGGAAAGGATATAAGGATGTACATAAAGCTATTAGGTGCGATTTTGGTTTTGGTCGGATGCGGTGGTTACGGTGTCATGATGGCCGTAAATCACCGACGGGAAACAGCGGTGCTGCGCCAACTATCTGAGGCTACAGATAAAATGATCAGTGAGCTGGAATATCGCCTGACACCTTTGCCGGAGCTGTGCCTGTTTGCGTCCCAGCAGACCAAAGATGCGCTGAGCAGGTTCTTTTCTGAGTTGGGAAGGACAATGGACGAGCAGGTTTCGCCGGACATTAAGGAATGTACCAATATGGCGCTCAGCCGCACATCGGGTCTGCCCGGTTACACGGTCACACAGTTACAGGCTCTGGGACAAACCCTTGGCAGATTTGATCTGGAAGGTCAGATCAACGCCTTGATGCAATGCAGACAGGCCTGTTTGAGACAATTGGAAGTGTTGGAATTTCAGCAACCGCAACGACTGCGCAGTTATCAAACCCTGGGCTTCTGCGCCGGGGCAGCGCTGGCCATTTTACTGTTTTGACTATGGATATTGATCTTGTATTTAAGATTGCCGCCATCGGCATTATTGTTTCTATTCTGAATCAGGTTCTGTCCCGTTCCGGCAGGGAGGAGCAGGCTACCATGACCACCATTGCCGGACTTGTTGTTGTCTTAATGATGATCGCCCAGAAAATTGCGGATCTGTTCGATCTGGTTAAGACGCTTTTCAAATTCTGATGGAGCGGTTTTTTCAGGCTGCCGCCGGCGTGATCGCCGCGGTCATTATGTGGATCATTCTTTCCAAACAGGGGAAGGAGTACGCACTTCTATTAAGCCTATGTGCGTGCACCTTGATCTTTTTTGTGATGTTCCGATTTCTGGAGCCTGTCATCGATTTGCTGATGCAACTGCAAAACCTTGGGAATTTGCAGACGGAGTGGCTGAGCATCATGCTGAAAGCATTGGGTATCGGCTTGATTGCCGAAATGGGCGCACTGATCTGCGCAGATGCCGGAAATGCGGCAATGGGCAAGACATTGCAGATTTTGGGAGCAGTTGCCGTATTGTGGCTGTCAATTCCGCTTATGAACAGCCTGATCTCGCTTCTGGAACAGATATTGGGGGATGTATGAGAAGATTGCTTCTGTTGGTGCTGCTGATTTCCCTGTTGACGGTGCGGGTTTCCGCAATGGACATCACCGCACCCCCCGCACCTCCCGATGCCCAGGAACTAATGCCCATGGAAACGGAGAGCTTTGCGGACGGGCTGTGGACGGTGATCAAATCCGCAATTGCCAATTTCGCACCGGACTTAAAAACTGCTGCAGGAAGCTGCCTGTCTTTGATTTGCATCGTAATACTTGCGTCCATCCTCAATTCTGTGCCGGGGTGCAGCAAGAAGGTGATCCGACTTGTGAGCACTTTGGCGTTAGGAACGGTGTTTGTGGGGCAGGCGAATACAATGATAGAATTGTGCGCATCCACGGTGAAGCAGATCAGCGACTACGGAATGCTGCTTCTGCCGGTGATGACCACCGCCCTGGCGGCGCAGGGCGGTACTTCCGGCGCAACGGCACTATATGCAGGGACCACGATCTTCAATTCGTTGCTTTCTTCCTTGATTGCCAAGCTGCTGGTGCCTTTGGTATATGTTTTTCTTGCGCTTTCCATTGCAAACAGCGCCACCGGTGAAGATCTGCTGAAAAAACTCAGGGACTTTATAAAATGGCTGATGACATGGGGGTTAAAGATCATCCTCTATGTATTCACCGGCTACATGAGCATCACCGGCGTGATCACCGGAACGGCAGACGCAGCAGCGGTTAAGGCGGCAAAACTGACGATTTCCGGGGCTGTTCCTGTAGTGGGCGGCATCTTGTCCGATGCCTCTGAGGCGGTGATCATCGGCGCGGGTGTGATGAAGAATGCGGTTGGGGTCTATGGTCTGCTGGCGGTCGTCGCCATATGGATCACGCCGTTTTTGCAAATCGGTTCCATTTATCTGCTTTTGAAGCTCACAGCTATTGTCTGTTCCGTTTTTGGGGTAAAGGAATCCTCTGACCTGATCGAAGATTTTTCCGGCGCTATGGGGCTTCTGCTGGGCATGACCGGCACAGTCAGCCTGCTGATTTTGATCAGCACGATTTGTTTTATGAAGGGAATGGGATAATGGACGCCTTACGGGAATATCTTATTGGTGTGATCGCGGCCGCCCTGTTATGCGGTATCGTTACTTCCTTGATTGACCCGAAAGGGACCGTCGGTTTTGCGGTAAAGCTGATCGCAGGCTTACTGATGCTCCTGTCGGTGGTCCGGCCCTGGGTGAGCATCTCCTTTGATAATTTATTGGGATGGACGGATCAGGTGATGGCAGACGGCAGTGACCATGTTGCCTCCGGCCAAATGATGGCAGACGATGTTTACCGCGCAGGCATAAAGGAGCAGCTGGAAGCATACATTGTGGACGAAGCCAAAACCTTTGGATGCGAGCTCTCGGTGGAGATCATTTTGTCGGATGAGGATGTACCCGTGCCGGAGCAGGTCCGACTGAAAGGGGATGTGTCACCCTATGCCAAGCAATCTTTGACAAATTTCCTTTCACAGCAGCTTGGGATTGATCGGGAGGATCAAATATGGACATGAGCGCATTGCGGGAAAAGACAGGGAAGTGGTTCAGTAAGTATAAATATCTTGCGTTGATTCTTTTGGTGGGTATCGGTTTGATGTTGATCCCTTCAAAGAGTGACACGGTGGAATCAACCCAGCAAATTCCTCAGCAAACAGTCGAAGCAACTGACATCACAGAGCAATTGGAGGCGATCCTCTCCAACATAAAAGGTGCGGGAAGGGTGCAGGTGATGCTGACGGTCAAATCCGGGGAACAAACCGTTTACCAAACGGATACACCGGCAGCCGACAGGCAGGATACGGTGATCATCACCGACGACAACCGGGCGCAGAACGGCTTGGTACAGCAGGTCATATCACCTACATATCGGGGGGCGATCGTCCTGTGCCAGGGCGCGGACAGCGCAAGTGTCTGCCTTGCCATTAAAGAGGCGGTATCCAAGGTCACAGGATTGGATACCAGCCAAATCTCAGTCCTGAAAATGAAATGAATGGAGGCATTTTTATGAATAAGTGGAAGAAAAACATGATGGCAGCGGCGGTGTTGCTGGTGGTATGCTTCGGCATTTACATGAATTGGATGTACACAAACTCCGAGGATGTTGCGGATCTGACGGATGTTCTGGATGCGGAAACGGTGCTGTCGGAAAATGGCGTGATCATGGACGGCGGTTCGTCCAATACGGACGCCAATGTGGGCACAGATTATTTTGCCGCTGTGCGGCTTTCCCGTCAGGAGGCCAGGGACAGCGCCGTGAACCTGTTGCAGGAAGCCATGGCATACGGCGACAGCACTCAGCAACAGCAATCCTCCGCCCAGTTGGAGAAAATCGTACAGACGGGCTTGTGTGAGGCACAGATCGAGAGTCTGATCATCGCCAAGGGATACGCGGACTGTGTTGCCTATATGTCCGATACCGGCATCTCCGTTGCCGTTGCATCCCCCGAAGGTGGGATGCAAAATACGGATGTTGCTGTGATTGCCGATATCGTCCTGACCCAGACCGATCTGACAATCGACCAAATCCATGTGGTGGAGGTAACCTGATACTGCCATTTTGCTGCCTGCCGCCATCGCGGCGGGCATCTCTTTTGAAAAATTTGATCAAAATGAAAGTATTATTGACTACCGGTGGTTTTTTTGGTATACTAATCCCAACCAATTGAAATTTATGCGAAAACCAACCGGGAGGTTAAAATTATGGCTGAGAATAAGCAGTATATTACAAATGTTCAGGAAAACGGCTCTGTTATGATTTCCGAGGATGTCATCATCAGCATTGTTTCCCACGCTGTTTCCGAGGTAGATGGCGTGGTGAGCATCAGCTCCAAGCCTGTTGCAGAGCTTGCGGACATGATCGGTAAGAAGTGGGGCAAGGGTATGCGCATTGCCATCAATGACAGCAATGATGTGATCATTGATGTGGATGTGGTCATCGGCTACGGTCAGAGTGTGGTTGCCATTGCAGGCGCTGTGCAGACCGCGATCATCGGTGCGGTTCAATCCATGACCGGCGTGGAGAGCGTGACTGTAAATGTGAATGTCTGCAGCATTGCCCGTCAGTAAGGAGTCGCCATGACAAGAGCGAACGCCAGAGAACTGGCGGTACATTTGATCTATTCCCAGGGCTTTACCGGGGAGGAGCCGGATGTGGTGGTTGCCACCCGTCTGGAAAAGGAGTATTATAAGCAGCTTTCCGCTGAAAATGAGGTTTACGAGGAGCGCCCCACCCGTACCCAGCTTGCCTATATTGACAATGTAGTGGCAGGTGTGGCAAACCGTCAGGAGATGCTCAATGGGGAGATCCAGAAGTATTCCATTGGCTGGGATGTGTCCCGAATTTCCCGCCTTGCCCGTTCCGTGATGCAGCTGGCCATTTTCGAGATCCTTTATGTAGAGGATGTTCCCACCGGCGTTGCGGTATCCGAAGCGGTGCGGATCGCCAAGAAATACGATGGGGACGATACCGGCGCATTTGTCAACGGTATTCTGGGCTCTTTTGCAAGAAGTTTGGCTACTGAGGAAGCATGATGTATACCATTGGTATCGACACAAGCAATTACACAACTTCCATCGCCTTTTTTGACGGCAGGATAGGGGAGAACTGCTCCCGGTTGCTGCCTGTCAAGCAAGGCGAACTGGGACTGCGCCAGTCGGACGCAGTCTTTGCACATATCAAAAGCCTGCCGGAGCTTGCCGGCAGGCTGTTTTCCCATGTTCAGAAGGATAGGATTTGCGCCATTGGTGTATCCACCCGCCCCAGAGCGGTGGAGGGCAGTTATATGCCCTGTTTTATGGTGGGTTACAGCCATGCAAAGCTTCTGTCGGAGGCTTTGCAAGTGCCCCTGGTGGAGGTTTCCCACCAACAAGGCCATGTTGCCGCATCATTGTGGAGCGCGGGCCGACTGGACCTGATGGACAAACCCCATCTTGCATGGCATCTGTCCGGTGGCACAACAGAATTGCTCCTGGTAGAGCCCGAGGACAAGAATGTTTGCTGTACACGAATCGGTGGCACTACGGACATTTCCGCCGGTCAGCTCATTGACCGCACCGGCGTAATGCTTAACTTACCCTTCCCGGCAGGAAAACATCTTGACGCATTGCGTCACGGGGCAGAAATGACGGAAGTTTTCAAGGTGAAATGCCCCGGAATGGAATTTTCCCTTTCCGGCGTGCAAAATAAGGTGGAGCAGTTCCATGAGAAGCATCAAAATGCCACGGAAACGGCTGCGTATGCCCTTCGCTGCATCTGTCAGGCGGTTTTTGCGGCAACAAAGAATGCGCAGAAAGCATATCCCGGCCTGCCGGTTGTATTTTCCGGTGGCGTGGCATCCAATTCCATGCTGCGGGAGCGTGTACAGGAATTAAAACCCATTTTTGCCGAACCCCAATATTCCACGGATAATGCCATGGGTGTTGCGGTACTGGCAAGCCGAATGGCGGAGGAATGATATGGAACAACACATTCTTTCCATTACACAAGTAAATGAATACATCCGCGCCAAAATGGATTCGGACCCCTTGCTGGGCAGCGTTGCTGTCCGGGGCGAGATCAGCAACTATAAAATGTACCCCTCCGGCCATCATTACTTCACTTTGAAGGACGAAGGCGGCGCGTTGAAATGCGTTATGTTCAAAAACAGCGCACTTCGTCTGCGCTTCCGCCCGGAAAACGGCATGAAGGTCATTGCAATGGGCAAGATCTCCGTTTTTCCCAGGGACGGTGCGTATCAGCTGTACTGTTCTGCAATGGCGATGGACGGCATCGGTGATCTGCATGCCGCCTTTGAACAGCTGAAAGCGAAGCTGGCAGGGGAGGGGCTGTTTGATCCTGCCCATAAGAAGCCGCTTCCCAAATATCCCGGAGTGATCGGCATTATCACCAGCTCCGCCGGTGCGGCGGTGCATGATATGCTGCGGATTTTGCGGAAACGCTATCCGCTTTCCAAGGTGCGCTTGTTCCCGGTCCGGGTGCAGGGCGTGGAAGCACCACCTGAGATCGTAGGAGCGATTCGCTACGCAAATCGATTCCAATTGGCAGATCTGCTGATCGTTGGCCGGGGCGGCGGCTCCATTGAAGATCTTTGGGCGTTTAACGACGAACGTGTGGCCAGGGCTATCTACGATTCTGAGATTCCCATCATTTCCGCAGTTGGCCATGAGCCGGATGTGACGATTTCCGATTATGTTGCAGATTTACGGGCGGCTACGCCGTCCAATGCGGCGGAATTGGGCGTTCCCGACCAGCAGGCCCTGCGGCAGGTCCTGGACGGCTGTTGTGACACCATGGCAACATCCATGACACGGCAGATCAAGGCCGGCAGACAGCATCTAAAAGCCCTGTCGGACAGTCCTGCTCTGAAAAGCCCCACAGCTTATCTGGAACAGCGCCGACAAAATGTCTTGCTGGTAAAAAACCGCTTGGTTTCGGCGCAGACACAGAATCTGGAACGGAAACGCCGCCAATTCGTGGAACAAACTGCAAAGCTGGATGCCATGAGTCCACTGAAAGTGCTGACCCGTGGCTATGCCATGGCGCAGAAAAAGGATGGCACGGTGCTTCGCAGTGTCAGCCAGGTGGAAATTGCGGATGAGATCGCGATCACAGTAGGTGATGGCAAGGTATCTGCCATGGTCACAGATGTAAAGGAGAATGCATGATGAACGAAAAGAATGCTACTTTTGAAAATAATATGGCCCGTTTGGAGCAGATCGTCCGGGCAATGGAGCGGGGCGATGTTGCGCTGGATGAGTCCTTGAAGCTGTTCCAGGAGGGTACGGAACTGGTGCGCGCCTGCGGAAAATTGCTGGATGATGCCCAATTGCAGGTCGAAAAGGTGGTTAAGGGTGCAGATGGAAATCCCACTTTTGAGGAGTTTCAAGATGAAAATGGATGAGATTTCTAAGCAATATCGGGATTTTATAGAAGAATATCTGAAAAAATGGTTTGCCCAATTTCATGACGAGCCGCAAAGAGTGCTTTATGAAGCCATGGAGTACAGTCTGCTTGGCGGCGGCAAGCGAATTCGTGCAATTCTTGCATTGGAATTTTGCCGTTTGTGCTGTGGTGATTGGCAAAAGGTGGCACCTTTTGCGGCTGCTATTGAGATGATCCATGCATACAGCCTGATCCATGATGACCTGCCGGCAATGGACAATGACGACTACCGTCGCGGCAAACTGACCAATCACAAGGTTTACGGCGAGGGAATGGCCATTTTGGCCGGGGATGCGTTGCTGTCGGATGCCTTTTCCTGTGCGGCAGCGGCGGAGCTGCCCGGCAAGGATGTGACCTTTGCAATACAGATCCTTGCTGGAAATATCGGTTCTTTGGGCATGGTCGGCGGACAGGTTCTGGACATTCTCAGCGAAGAACGGGTGCTGACGGAACAGGAAGTTCTTGACATTCAGACACGGAAGACCGGCGCACTGATCAATGCGTCCTGCGCTTTGGGCGTGATCGCCGGCGGTGGTACGGAGAAACAGTTGCAGGCCGCATGCGGTTTTGCCGGTGCGCTGGGTCTGGCCTTCCAGATCCGGGATGATATGCTGGATGTGATCGGCACCCAGGAGGAAATGGGCAAGGGCGTGGGCACAGATGCAACGAAAAATACCTTTGTCCGACTGTATGGCCTGGAAAAGTGCGAAGAGCTGGTGCAAAAGTACACAAATGTTGCAATTGAGCAATTGCAGGTATTTGACGATACTGAGTATCTGATCAGTCTTGCGAACAGCCTGACGGCACGAAAGGTATAATAAAACCCCCAACGGAAATGAACTGCACCCCATTTGTTAGACAAGTATGATATAATACTTGTACTAAGAAATGGGGTGTTTTTCTATGCCTAAAGGAGTACCAAACAAACGATATACTGGAGAGTTTAAGCAGATGGTTGCAGAA
>SVLT01000012.1 GCA_015067845.1 Oscillospiraceae bacterium | reverse complement strand
GGTCGGCCGCCGGCCAGAGACCATTTGTGCTGATTTGGAAGGAAAGCTGGTCATATTGGTTGTGTCCAAGCTTGGAGTTATTGCCGATGATGTAGAACATCAGCTCGCCCTCTTCCCAGCCGGTACGCAGGCCGCCGTAGCCCACACGCTCAATATACGCAACATAATCGTTTTCCGTGGGCTCGGTGATCACCGGATCGTAATTGAAGTACAGCAAAACCTTGAAATAGTCTTTGTCCAAACCGGTCTGTTGCAGGAAGTAACCCGCCTTGCCGTTGCCGTAGATCTTATTTTGGAACAGCATGGAACACTTGAAGAACTGTCCGATTCCGTAGCTATCCGAGAAGACGGGGAACTGCTTTGCTGCATCAGGGGACAGGAAATCTGTAACCCAGTCAACCATAATTTCGCTGAAATAGGGATGATCCAGCAGACCTTCCCGACCGGTGATACGCTGAATGGCTTCCATACCCATGGTAAGCTCATCGATCGCGTTGGTGTAGGAGAAGCCTTCATTATTGCAGGTAGAATACCGATTGTCCAGGAAAGCGGTGGCAAAGGCAAAGGCCCGGTCAATATACTTGCCCAGCTGCGCCTTATTATCTTCGTTGATAATTGCCAGTGTGCCGATCACAAGGCTGCCGCAGCGAACCATGAACTTATTGTCGAACTGCAGTCTGTTGGGACCGGTCAGATCGAGATACATGGGTTCCAGACCCTTGTAAATAATATTCTGAACGATGAGATCCCGCTGTTCCTTGGTCAACTGGTCATAGCACATATCATAGATCGTGGCCATGCCGATGATGATACGGGGATTATCCAATGTGCCGTTGTACTCAGAAGGCCAGCAATACTGCGTCTCGTACCAGTATTCCCACTGGCATATATCCATTGCCCAGCTAATGGCCTTATCGGAATACTTGGTATCACCGGTAATGGCATAGGCCAGCGCCATCGTCTGGAAATAGTTACGCAAAGTGCCTGCAATGCCTTCCAGATAGGGCCACAAACGGCCACCGGGCACCCTGTTCAACAGGGGGTCGGCGCTGATATCCTGAATATGATCCAGGTACACTCTGTAGAAAGTCACCCGGTCATTATTTTCACCGGCGTCCCAACCGCAGTCCAAGTATTCTCTTTCCAGAAGCGCATCTGCTTCTTTGATCAGGCTTCTGTATGCATCCGCACCGGAAACGCCGAAAGCGTTAACGGTATCGTCCATGGCGAATTCGCGGATAGCCTCCAGTCCTTCCTTCGTGTAGAACAGGCGATTGCCTTCGGTATACTTGATGTCATAATCGTAGGCTTCGTCCACATACTGGCCGTATTCTGCACACAGCGTTACATCGTCCAGGTAGACCGTTCCGGTGGCAGATGCGCTGTCGCCCACTGTCAGAACGATCTGTCCGTACGCAGCATTCGAAGGCATTTTGGATTTCACGACCAGGAACTGCCATTTGCCGGTTCCTGCAGAAGTTACTGAGCTCTCCTGGAGCACATTGAAGCCATTGTCATAGTAGACCATGGTGAGCTGCGCCTTCACATTCTTGGCATCCTTCACTCTGGCAGTCAGGCTAAAAGACAGATCGTCCACATTATAGCCGGTGAGCCAATAACCAATCAGGTCTGTCAGATCGCTGATAGTGCCCTGCTGTACCGCTTGGCTGTTGTCCTTGATTTGCAGGGAAACCTTGCCTGCGAAGGGGTTCTTTGTGGAAGCGGCCAGCTTGCCGCCTTCATAGGAATTCCAGCTTTCCACAGCGCCGGAAGCATCCAGATCTTCAAAATCCAGATTGTCGAATTTCTCAGGAACCTGCTCCATCACGGAAAGATTGCCAACATAGAACCAACCCACGGAAGCATTGGCAGAACGAATGGAAATTTGGAGTCTATGGGCGTTCTCGGGAGCTGTCAGGAAGTAGCTTGCCCGTACCCAGGAATCCGGATTGAGACCGTTCACGACACCGGTTTTGTGGTATTTTCCGGGAGCGTATTCCGCACCGACGGTGCAATCCTCGTCCTGGAAATAGGCCAGCATCAAACCGGGAGTCCCAACACTGTATTCACCGCGGAACATACCGCTTAGTGTATAGGTCTTGCCGGGCTCTACATCCAGAGTATAGGTGATATTGCCGCCGCTGGTAGCCGTAGCGTCGTTTATATGGACCATATAATTGCCTACGAACATTTTGTCCAATTCGGTTTTGGTCTTCACCAGAGAAACATTTTGGCCGCCTTGCACTGCCCAGCCTTCCAGAGTGCCTTCATTCTTTGCGTAAAGCAACACATCCTGCAAGTCTGCCGGATACTCCTCAAAAGAAGCGTTGCTCAGCAGATTGGTTTTGGCAGAATCGGTTGTTGCGTAAAATGTAACAGTATCCAGATATATGTCGCATTTTTGCGCAGCCGTGCTCTCCAAAGATACGATGGCATAGGAGGTGCCGGTGGGTGCCTTGACCGTTTTGCTGGCTTCCCGCCAGTTGGTGTGGCCTTCCTGCCCATTGGCGGATTCCAGCAGCAGATTGCCGCTTGCGCCATAAAAACGAACTACCATTTTGGGGGCACCTGTCCCCGTCCGGGCATAGGTGTAGCCATAGGTTGTGCCGGGCGTGATGTTCTCTACCTTAGTGGACAGCTTGAAGCTTCCCGTGACAGAATCGTCCACTGCATGGACGGACCACCGGGTACCCTTGTGGGCAATTTCGTCCGTCTTGAACAGCTTGACATCCTCCCCTGCGATCTCCACCGTCCAGCCGTTGGGGGCGGCGGAGGCATCCAGAGGCGTTGCATAGATATAGCTTGTCAGTTCAAAGAAGGGGTTGTCCAGCATGTTCAGGTCGGAGATCACGATCCCGTTTTCCGGTGCAACGATATTGTCATCGTCTTCCCCTTCCACTTCCATTTTTTCATAGGAAACATTATCAAAGCAGGCAAAATTCTTTGCCGCGCCGCCGCTGTTCAGCAGAATATGGATATCGGCAATATCTCTGGTGACTTCAATGACTGTTTCGTAAGTTTTCCACTCCCCGCTCGTTTTCGGGAAATATTCCTTCACCAGCTCCACGCCCGCAGATGTATAGGCATTGCCGCGCACAAGGAGCTGAGGTGTATCGTCCGTCTTGTAATCCATTTTCAGCTTATAGAAGCCGACTTCCACATCCAATGTGACAAAGACATAGCCGCCGGCAGTCGTACTGTCATCCGCCAGCTGCAGAATGAAGTTGCCCGCCTTGTCCGGGTCAGCCACAACGGACCAGCCCGGGGTATTGGCCAGACCGCGCCAGCCGTCTGTGTCGGGGTCTGTGTCACCGAAGGTGCTGTTGGGAATCAGATTGCCGGTGGCGGGCGTTACATCCTCACCTGTATCGCCGCCCTCATCGTCGTCGGCAACCACGCCCTTTGTCAGGGAAATATTGTCAAAACAGGCCGTGCCTACCGAAGCGCCGCCGGTAGCGATCACGAGATACACCGTTGTAACATCCTCAGGGATCTCCACCGTGGCCGTATAATTCTTCCAGGTGCTTCCCACAAGACTGCCCTTGTAATGCAAATTGTTCTGGGAACCGGCATGGGAATCCCGGCGCAGATAAAGTCCAGGAGAACCGGAGGTGTATGTACCCTTATAGTCGATGGAAAAGGTATAGGTGCAGCCCGGCTCTACGGTTGTGCGGTAATAGATATATCGACCGCCGGTAGAGCTGTTATCATCCACCTTGGCAACATAATTGCTTTCGTTGCCTTCTTCAGCTGCGATGGTCCAGATGTCTTCCACGCCTTGCCAGCCCGCTACATTTCCCTGAACCGTTCCGTCAGAAAGTTGTTTTTCAAAGGTACCGTTCGTGATGACGTTTGTGGCGGTCACTTCCTGGCTTTGCACCTCGGCCTTGGCCGCAGGTACCTCCGGCAGGACAATATACCCCACCAATGTGCACACGACCAAAAGCAAACTAATACCGCGTTTCCAAATTCTGTTCATATTGCGTCCAACCCGGTGAAAAATGGAGCTGTTCCCTGCCCCTTGCAGAGCGCAGAAACCACGCATTTTCACTTATCGGGATTCCTTTCTGTTGCAATTTTGAAACCGTAGCCCGGCAGTCAACCGAAACTCATTCCATTCTGATTATTATGATATCATCAAAAAAATCGAAAAGCAATAACCAAAAATGCTGTATTTAGGGACGATTTTTGCACCCTCACAGAAGACAAAATATCCCTGTCCCGGGATGGGACAGGGATACTCTAAATGGATTATTTTGCGTTTCTTTTCTTGATCTTCACCAGAACGATCACGAGGGCTGCTGCACCGATCACTGCGACTGCAACGATTACAACAATGATGATCCAGGAGTTGTCAGCCTTCTCCTCTTCCACCAGCTTGCCGTCGATGGTGATCTCGGTCACATTGCCGTCTTTGTCGTACTTGGTCACGCGAACAGAGCCATCTTCCAAATACTCCTCCAGCACAGAAGTTCCGTCAGCATTGACCGTCTGCACAGAGGTCAGCTTACCCGCGGTGTATGCAGAAGTAACCACGCTGCCGTCGGCATTGTAGACCACTTCTTCCCTGTTGCCGCCTTTCAGGCGGGTGATCTTACTGAGCAGCTTACCGTTTTCATCGTAAGTTTCCTCAATGCGTCTGCCATCGTTGTACATGGTGGTAACCGCCAGCACATTGCCGTTTGCGCCATACTTGGTGGTGACAGTCTTGTCGTCCAGATACTGGGCAACGGTCTTGGAACCGTCCTGGTATTCCATGGTCATTTCCAGATACTCGCCCCGCTTGTCAGTAACCAGAGTGGAAATACTGCCGTCAGTCTGATACTGGACGGTGGTCAGGTTGCCGTTGGGATGCTGGATCTCGATCTTGTTCACATCGCCCAAAATGTTGTAGTAGGTGATCTGCCAGGAATCGTCGTCCAACAGCTCCTCACGAACCAGCAGCTTGGTCTTCACATCGTAATAGGCGTTGATCTTCAGCTGGCCGTCCTCGTACAGGTACTCGGTACCGTCGATGTCCTTCCAGTACTTGTAGATCATCTCACCGTTTTCGTCGTACAGAGCCTTGCCGGAGCCGCTTTCATCGCCCCAGAGATACTCAACCGCGCCGATGACCTTCAACTCAACAGTGTGGGTACCGGCAGGCACAGAAATCTTGGCCACATTGCCATCAACGCTGTACTTGACGCTCTCACCGTCCACAGTTGCACCCACGATCTCGTAGGGAGCGTACAGGGAGATGGACTGCGCCTTCTCTGTGGTGACCGCATACTTCGCCTTGCCACGGAAGTCCGCAGAAACGGTTGCGGCAGAGGAAGACTTCATCAAAGTCTTTCCGTTGAACACCAGGGATGTGCCTGCGACCAGGGTAAAGCCTTCCATGTAACCGTCTTCCATCAAACCAATAATGGTGGTTTGTTCACCGTTGGTGGTCACACCGCCTGCGGTGATCTTGCCGGTTCCTCTGTTGTGCAGAACGATGTCCACATTGTTATCGCTGTGGTGGATCTTCGCGCCCAGAACCTTGTCGGTGTCGTAAACTTCCTCGGTGTAGATGGAGTTCTCAGGCAGACCACGGTCTGTACCGAAGGCAATGGAAGCTACGGAGATCAGCACACCGATACTTTTGGGATTCATGCCCACCAGTTCCAGTCTCAGAATATGCTCACCGGCGGCGACTTCCTGCTTACCCAGGTTGATATCATAGGCAAAAACCTTTTCATTGTAGCCGTCATAGGTGAGCTGGTATTCACCGTCGATGTAGATCTTATAAATACCGTAGTTATAGGACTTGGCCATTTTCAGAACCAGATCATAGGTACCGGTCTCCGAAACGGTGAAGGGCAGCTCGATCCAGTCACCCTCGCTCTGTCCGCGGAAGAAGTACACGGGCGTGCCCTGCGCATTGGCGGATTTGGTGATGACGGAATCCATGGAAGAGGTCTTATAGGCGACCAATTCCGGTGTTTTCAGCAGACGCAGGAAGTAATAGGTTTCATCCGTTTCCACGCCGTAGGGCTTGTTCAGGATGGTCATAAACTGCGTGGACTTCTGGCTGCCGTTGTCTGCTTGCAGCACGGGGCCGCCGTCCTCATACATCTTGGCCTCGATATTGAGCTTGCTCTTGCTGACAAATTCCACCAGGAAGTAGCCATTGTTGCCGTAGATGGAAACCTTGTTGCCCTGGACGACCTCGTCGCCCAAAGGCTTTCCGTCGACTGCAACAGCCGACCAACCGCCGGTATTCAGGTTGAAGTCGAAAACACGCTCCTCATCGGAAGCCACTTCGTCAATGACGATGTAGTAGGGTCTGTCATTGTGATTGATCATGATGGCATGGCGGTCGAACTGGGTCAGCACCCCTTCGCCGTAAGCACCGGGTGCGCTGCCGGAGAACTGGCCGTACAACTGGGAATCCACAACGGGTGTCAGGGACGCTGTACCCTTCACGCTCTGGCCTTCCCCATCCACGATCAGGGTGTTGTGGCCCTCCTGCTCGGCAAAGCCTTCCCACAGGTTGGAATAACCGGGGTCGACTGCTACCCACTGTCTGTCAGTAGAAATCATGAAGCTGAGCTGGTCATAGTTACTGTGGCTGGATTCGTTTTTGTTGCCCATGATGTAGAACATCAGTTCGCCGTCCTCCCAACCGGTACGCAAACCGCCGTAACCTACCTGCTCCATGAAAACAACATAGTCATTCTCGGTGGGTTCGGTAATCACAGGTTCGTAGTTGGCGTAGAGCAGCACCTTGAAGGGATCCTGATCCAGACCCGTTTTCAGCAGGTAGTAACCTGCCTTGCCATTTCCCTTGGTCTTGTTCAGGATCATCATGGTGCTCTTGAACATAGCAAGGCTGCCGTGGCAGTCCGAGAAGGACGGCAGGTCGTATTGACCGGGTGCCAGGAAGTCCACCACCCAGTCCACCAGAACTTCGCTGAAATAGGGGTGATTCAGCAAGCCTTCGCGGCCGGTAACGCGGGTGGAGCAATCCATACCAATGAGCAAGTCTTCAACGGACACATTGGTGTAGGAGTAGCCCTCATTATCGGCAGAAGTATACCGCGCATCCAGGAATGCCTTGCCATAAGCATAGGCCCGATCCAGATACTTGCCCACCTCTGCCTTGTTGTCTTCATTGATGATGGCCAATGCACCGATCAGCAAGGCAGTACAGCGCATCATACCCTTATTGTGGAATAACAGTCTGTTGGGGCCGGTCGTTTCTATGTACAGGGGCTTCAAGCCCTTGTGGATCATGTTCTGCACAATAAGTGTACGCTGTTCCGGGGTCATCCGGTCATAGCACATATCGTAGATGGTAGCCATACCGATGACGATACGGGGCACGCACAGGGTGGAATTCACATTGCCCATAGCCCATGAGTACTTGGTTTCACACCAGTATTCCCATTCACACATATCCATAGCCCAGCTGATACACTTATCAGCATATCTGGTGTCACCGGTAAGGGCATAGGCCATAGCCACGGTCTGGAAACGATCGCGCAAGCCGTCCGAGATGCCTTCCAGATAAGGCCAGTTCCGGACATCGGGAGCGTCGATCAGCAGTGGGTCAGCACTACAGTCCTGAATATGCTCCATATTAACATTAAAGTATTCCTTACGGGTTCCGGTTGTATCGCTGAATCGGATATGAAAAACCTTCTCGTTCAAATAAACATTGGCCTGTTTAATGATATCTCTGTATGCATCCGCACCGGAGACACCGAAGATATTAACGGTATCGTCCTTGGCGAATTCCTTGATGCCAGCCAGTTCCTCCTCGGTGAAGTACAGGCGGTTGCCCTCGTCAAGCTTGATTTCCCAGTCGTAGGCTTCGTCAAGGTACTGGCAGTATTCGCTGCTGAGGGTGATATCGTCAAAGTAGACAGTACCCTTGGCGGCGGCATCCTCGCCCACGGTCAGCAGGATCTTGGCATAGGCCGCACTGGCCGGCACATCGGCATACAGTTCCAGAAACTGCCACTTGCCGGTCCCTGCGGAGGTCAGGGACTGTCTGCCTACCTCTTCAAAGCTACTGTCATAGTAGACCATGGTAATCTGTGCCTTGGCAGTTTTGCTGTCTTTAACTCTGGCAGCGAGGCTGTGTATCATGTTTTCTGAGGAATAACCCTCGACCTGATAACCGCCCAGGTCCGTCAGCTTGCTGATGGCGCCCTGCTGGACGGCCTCGCTGTTATCCTTGACTTGCAGGGACAGCTTGCCTGCGAACACATTCTTGTCATTGGCGGACAGTGTTCCGTTTTCATAGGCAAACCACTTATCCATCGCACCGGACTCATCCAGATCTTCAAAGTCCAGGTTTGCAAACTTAGTTGTAACATCCTCGACCACGGACAAATCGCTAAAATAGGTCCAACCATTGGCAGCCGCGTTGCTGACAATGTAAACCCGAAGTTTGGTCGCGCTTTCAGGCGCTGTTGCGGAGCCGCTTGCACGGGACCAGTGCTCGGGAGAACAGCCAATCGTCCACGCTTTGTAGTTTGTAGTACCGATCATTGCCGGAACCTGGCAATCCTCATCCTGATAAAAGGACATCCGGATGTTTGCGTTGCCCTCCGTGTATTCACCCCGGAACATACCGCTGAATGCGTAGGTTTTTCCCGGTTCCACATCCAGGGTATAGTAAGCATTCAGGCCCGTTTTTGTGGAATCATCGTTCAGATACAGCATGTAGTTGCCGGCAACAGCCTTGTCCATCTCGGTTTCGGTTTCCACCAGAGTAACAGTGTTGGACATTTTCCACCCCTTGGTGGTAGCCTCATTCTCTATGGCGACGCATATATCCTGCATACCTTCCGGATATTTTTCAAAGGAAGCGTTGGTCAGCAGGTTGGTCTTTGTCTCATCGTCGTTGGCATAGAAACGAAGGCTGTCCACATGCATGTCGCATTTCTGGGCTGCCGTAGTCTCAAAGGACACGATGGCATAGGTGGCACCCTCCGGCGCCAAGGCTGCCTTCCAGCTCCAACGCCAGTAATCGTAACCGCTCTGGCCGTTGTAGTATTCCTCCAACAACTTACCGTCCGCATCGTAGTAGCGCACATAGTACTTGGGTGCGCCCTCACCGTAGCGGTAATAGCCGAAGATGTACTCCGTTCCGGGTTGGATGTTCTCGATCTTGGTGGAGAGCTTTAAGCTTCCCGTGGTGGAGTTGTCCATAAGCCGGACACTCCATTCCCCTTCGTACAGAGCCACACTGGACTTGAATACCTTAGCATTGGAGCCGGTGGCTTCCACAGTCCAGCCGTCAGGAGCAACCGCAGCATCCAGCGGTGTGCAGTATTTGTATAGGGTCAGCTCAAAGAAGGGATTGCGAAGCAGATTTGCCTCAGGGATCACAATTTCGTTATCCGGCGCAACCACTTCTCCACCTTCGCCGCCTTCATCCTCTTCATCGTCATCGGTTTCGACATATTTTGCGAAGTACACATTGTCAAAGCAGGCCGTACCCACGCCATCCGACGGGGATGCCAGCAAAATGAACACCTGCGCGGCATCCGCAGGCACTTCTACGGTTGTCTCATAGGTCTGCCAGGAATCAGCAACAGCATCAAGAACCTTTTTGTGAAAATTGGTGCCGTTTACCGCATCCTTGCGAATATAAATAACAGGGCTTTTGGCAGAATACATACCCTTGTAGTCAATCTTAAAGGTATAGGCACAGCCAGCCTCTACCGGAAAGCTATAAAAGATATATTTACCGGCAGTGGCACTCCCGTCCACCACCTGAGCAACATAATTGTTCTCCTTGCCTTCCTCGGGTACAACGGACCAGATATCGGTCAATCCGCCCCAGCCATCTTTATTGGCCTGGACAGTGTCGCCGGACTGAGCCTCAAATGTGCCGTTAGCAACCAGGTTCGGACTGGTAGTCGAAACAGATTCTGTCTCAGCGTTTGCCGAAGGCACTTCCGGCAGGACAATATAGCCCACCAATGTGCACAACACCAAGAGCAAACTGATACTGCGTTTCCAAATCATCTTCACTTGCTTCACCCTACTCGCCGGAAGAACGGTATAATCCTTCACCAGTTATGGAGTCTGGACTATGCTATATCTTTCGTTACGATGTTCCTTTCTATTGCAATTCATTTGAAATCAGAGCCGGTTGCCTACCAAACTCCAGTCAAATTCAGTTATTATGATATCATCATAACAGGGGTAAAACAATGGACAAAAATGCTATGTTTTTGGACAATTTTGCTCTTACGCACGGTGTGAAGCATCGCAAAAAAGCGAATATTACACATATCGCGCATTTTTCCAGTGTCACTCCCATCTTGCAAATTGGGATTAAACATGAGGGTTCTCTTTGCACAAGGGAGCCTTGGGCGCTGTTGTGCCGGTAAATTTTTGATGCAAAAATATCCCCTATACAAGAAATACCCCCACACTCCGGGAGCGTGGGGGTACTGTACTTAGATATGTTTTCAGATTATTCAGCAGATGCTGCGCCGTTTTTCTTCTTGATCTTCACCAGGACGATCACGAGAGCTGCCGCGGCAACAACAGCCACAGCCACGATGACAATGATGATCCAGGAGTTGTCAGCCTTCTCCTCTTCCACCAGCTTGCCGTCGATGGTCACTTCGGTCACATTGCCGTCCTTGTCGTACTTGGTCACACGGACAGAGCCGTCTTCCAGATGCTCTTCCAGGACAGAAGTGCCGTCAGCGTTGACCGTCTGAATGGAGCTCAGCTTGTTGGCGGTGTAGATGGTAGTCACCACACTGCCGTCGGCATTGTAAACCACTTCTTCACGGTTGCCGCCCTTGGAGCGAGTGATCTTGCTCAGCAACTTGCCGTTTTCGTCGTAGGTCTCTTCCACACGTCTGCCATCGTTGTACATTGTGGTAACACTCAGCACATTGCCGTTTGCACCGTACTTGGTGGTAACAGTCTTGTCGTCCAGATACTGAGCAACAGTCTTGGAGCCGTCCTTGTATTCCATGATCATTTCCAGATTGTCGCCCTTGCTGTCGGTGACGGTGGTGGAGATGCTGCCGTCGGTCTGATACTTGATCAGGGTCACATTGCCGTTGGTGTGTTGGATCTCGATCTTAGCGATGTTGCCGATCAGGTCGTAGGTAGTAACCTGCCATGCGCCGTCTTCCAACAGTTCCTCACGGATCAGAACCTTGGTCTTGGCATCGTAGTAGGCGTTGATCTTGACCTGGCCGTCTTCGAACAGGTACTCAGTACCGTCGATGTCCTTCCAGTACTTGTAGATCATCTCGCCGTTCTCGTTGTACAGAGCCTTGCCTTCGCCGCTTTCGTGACCCCACAGATACTCAACAGCTTCCTTGACCTGCAGAGCCACAGTGTGGGTGCCGGCGGGAACGGAGACCTTGGCAATGTTGCCGTCAACGCTGTACTTGACGCTCTTGCCGTCCACAGTTGCGCCAACGACCTCGTAAGGCACATACAGGGAGATGGACTGATCCTTCTCCGTGGTGACAGCGTACTGTGCCTTGCCGCGGAAGTCCGCAGAAACAGTTGCCGCAGAGGATGCCTTCACCAGGGTCTTGCCGTTGAAGGTCAATGTCGTACCGGAAACCACAGTGAAGCCTTCCAGGTAGCCGTCAGCCATCTGACCGATGATAACAGCCTGCTGGCCGTTGGTGGTCACGCCGCCGGCGGTGATCTTACCGGTAGTGCGGTTGTGCAGAACGATGTCGTAGTTGTTCTCGGTGTGGTAGATCTTTGCGCCCAGAACCTTGTCGGTGTCGTAAACTTCCTGGGTGTAGATGGGGGCATCGGGCATCTCACGCTCGGTGGCAAAGGTAATGGATGCCACAGAGATCAGGGCGCCGATACTCTTGGGATTGACACCAACCAGTTCCAGTCTCAGAACGTGGTCGCCTGCCTCGATATCACGCTTACCCAGGCTCAGATCCAAAGCATAGACCTTGATATCGTAGCCGTCATACTCGCCAACTTCTTCACCGTCAATGAAGATCTTGTACTTACCATAGTTATAGGACTTACAGGTCTTCAGGATCAGCTCGTAGTTGCCGGCCGTTTCCACAGTGAAGGGCAGCTCGATCCAGTCGCCTGCCTTTTCGCCACGGAAGAAGAACAGAGGTGTGCCGCCGCCGTTAACGGACTTGATGATGGTTGCATCGTAAGAAGATGTCTTGTAGGAAACCAGCTCGGGGGTGTTCAGCAGAGGCAGGAAGGAGTACTTTTCATCCATCTCAATGCCGTAGGGCTTGGTCAGAATGGTCATGTACTGTGCGGACTTCTTACTGCCGCTGTCAGCCTGGATGACGGGGCCGCCGTCCTCATAGGTAACAGCCTCGATGTTCATCTTTTCCTTGCTGACGTATTCCACGAACAGGTAGCCCTGGTTGCCGTAAACCGCAACCTTGTTACCCTTGTTGACGCCCTCAGTCATGGGCTTGCCGTCAACGGTAATATCCGTCCAGCCGCCGGTGTTCAGGTTGAAGTCGTAAACGTGCTCGTTTTCGTCAGCAATTTCATCGATCACGATGTAGTAGGGTCTGTCACCATGGTTGATCATGATGGCATTACGATCCCACTGGGTCAGCAGAGGCACGGTATATTTACCGTTCTCGTCAGCACCCAGGTATGCGCCGGGGGCGCTGCCCTCGAACTGACCGTACAGCTGGCCGTCAACGATGGGAGACAACTTACCCTCACCGCGGAGAGTCTGCCACTGGCCGTCGACCAGCATGATGTTGTGACCTTGCTGCTCGTCAAAGCAGCCAACGTTAGAGTTGGAGTAACCGGGGTCAAGTGCGGGCCAGAAACCGTCGGTGGTCATCATGAAGCTGAGCTGATCGTAGTGACCGTGGCCGAGCTTGGAGTTGTTACCGATGATGTAGAACACCAGATCGTCGTCTTCCCAGCCGGTACGCAGGCCGCCGTAGCCCACACGCTCGGCATAAACAACATAGTCGTTTTCATCGGGGGGGGTGATCACGGGGTCATAAGCGCCGTAGATCAGGGTATTGAAGTTTTCGTTACCCATACCCACAGTCTGCAGGAAGTAGCCTGCCTCGCCGATGCCGAAGGTTCTGTTCAGGATCAGCATAGTGGGCTTGAAGAAGCCGGATGCATAGCTGTCGCCGAACACGGGCCATTCATGGGTGATAGGAGCAACGAAGTCACACACCCAGTCAATCAAGACTTCGGTGAAGTAGGGGTGCTCCAACAGACCGTTCCGACCGGTGGCGCGTCTTGCGCAGTCCATAGCAACCAGCATATCGTCGGTGGACATTCTGGTGTAGGAATAGCCTTCGTTATCGTCGGTTTCGTAACGGTTGTCGATAAAGGCAGTACAGAAGGCGTAGGCCTTATCCATGTATCTGCCCACTTCTTCCTTGTTTTCCTTGTTGATAATGGCGGCACCGGCGGTGATGATACCGACACAGCGGGCCATGTACTTGTTGTGGAAGGTTCTGCTGGGAATATCCAGGTCCTGGCTCAGGGGGATCATACCCTTGTGGATGATGTTCTGGATCATGATATCCTTCTGTTCCTCAGTCAGCTGGTCGTAACACATATCGTAAACGACAGCAACAGATCTCATGATACGGGGTGCACCCAGAGTGCCGTTGTAGTTGGAAGCCCAACAATACTTGGTATCGCACCAGTATTCCCATCCGCAGATATCCATTGCCCAGCCGATGGCCTTTTGGGCATACCTGGCATCGCCGGTCAAAGCGTAGGCCATAGCCACTGTGCTGACACGGGTGTAAATACCGTTGGAAATACCTTCACCGTAAGGCCAGTTACGGCCGCCGGGCACGTCAGCCAGCAACGGGTCGGTACTGTAGTCCTGAATGTGATCCAGGTTGACCTTATACAGGGTCACACGGTCGCCATCGGGGCTGGCATCCCAGCTTGCGTAGTAATGGGTTGCGATCATGTAACCGTCTGCCTCTTTGATCAGGCCTCTGTACGCATTTGCGCCGGAAGCACCGAAGGCATTGAGGGTATCGTCCTTGGCGAATTCGCGGATAGCCGCCAGTTCCTCATCGGTGAAGTACAGGCGGTTGCCCTCGTCCTCCTTGATCTGCCAGTCGTAGGCCTCTTCACGCAGGTCAGCGTATTCGCCGCCAATGGTGATGTCATCCACATAGATCGTGCCCTTGGCAGATGCGTTCTCGCCCACGGTCACCAGGATCTGGGCATAGGCAGCATTCGCAGCGTGCTGGCTGTCCAGACGCAGGAACTGCCACTTGCCGGTACCGGCACTGGTGACAGTATCTCTGTGCACTTCCTTGAAGCCGTTGTCATAGTAGACGATGCTCAGCTGCGCCTTCACATTCTTTGCATCCTTGATTCTTGCGGTCAGATAGTACATCAGTTGCGCCACGGAAAGACCGCTCTTCTGATAACCGGTCAGGTCTGTCATCAAGCTCACAGCGCCCTGCTGAGCAGCTTCGCTGTTGTCCTTGATCTGCAGGGACATCTTGCCGGCAAAGGAATCCTTGGTGTAAGGAGCGATCTTGGCATCTTCATAGGAGTTCCACTTCAGCATTGCGCCGCTTTCATTCAGATCTTCAAAGTCCAGGTTGGCGAACTTGGTGGGAACACCCTCAACCAGAGCCAGGTTGCCAAAATAAGCAGTACCCACAGCGGCATTGGCGGAGATCAGGTAAAGACGGGCCTTGACCGCACCCTCAGGTGCTGTCGCGGAGACAGTACCACGGGTCCAGAATTCGTTGGAACAAGAAATGGACTGGGACTTGTACTGCTTAGAGCCGATATATGCGGGCTGCTTGCAGTCTTCGTCGTAATAGAAAGCAAGACGGATACTGGGGCTGTTGACGGTGTATTCGCCCCGGACCATTGCGCTGTATGAATAGGTCTTGCCGGGCTCAATATCCATGGTATAGTACATGTTCGCGCCGCTGGTGGCCAGCTCATCTTCTATCTTGATCATGTAGTTGCCGACGGAGGACTTATCCAGCTCGGTCTCGGTGGCGATCAGAGAGATCCGGTCGGCGCCGGCGCCAATGGTCCAACCCTTCAGGGTAGACTCATTCTTGGCAGAGACCAGGATATCCTCAAAGCCCTCGGGATATTCCTCGAAGGAACGGTTGGTCAGCAGGTTGGTCAAAGTATCTTCGGAGGAGTAGAAGGAAACCTGATCCAGATACATGTTGCACTTCTTGGCTGCGTTGCTCTCCAGAGAGACGATTGCGTAGGAAGTGCCTTCCGGTGCCAGAGCCAGCTTGCGGCTTTCACGCCAGTTGCTGTAACCGGACTGACAGTTGTTGTACTCCTGCAGCAGATTGCCCTCGGCATCGTAGTACCGAATGAACATTCCGGGGCTGCCTTCGCCCTGACGGGCGTAAATGTACTGGTATTCCTGACCGGCTACGATGTTTTCCACCTTGTAGGACAGCTTGAAGTATCCGGTAGCGGAAGTATCCACAGCCTGGATGGACCATTCGCCCTTATGGGCAGATTTATTGGTCTTGAACACCTGTACACCGGTGCCCACGACTTCCAAAGTCCAGCCGTTGGGGGCAGTCTCAGGAGTCAGAGGTGTGACATAGGTGTACATGGTCAGCTCGAAGAAGGGGTTGCCCAGCAGGTTCTGCTCGGGAATCTTGATGACGTCTTCCGGAGCAACAGTGCCGCCTTCGCCTTCGCCGCCTTCGCCGCCTTCGCCGCCTTCGTTGCCGCCGGCGGAGACAAACTCAAAGGAAATATTGTCAAAGTATGCGGTACATACGGTAGCACCACCGGCAACCAGCAGGATATTGATGTTGGCCATATCCTCGGTTACTGTGATTGTGGTTTCGTAGGTTGCCCACGCGCCGTTTGTAGCAGGAAGGTTGTATTTCAACAGCTGTTCGCCTGCACTTGTGGCAGCATTGGCGCGCACAAGAACCTGAGGTGCATCGTCAGTCTTGTACTCCAGCTTCAGCTTGTAGACACCCACTGCCGCCTCAATAGTGGGATAGATGTAGCCGCCGGAGGTTGTGCTTTCATCCACCATCTTCAGGATGAAGTTTTCAGCCTTGTCGGGGTCAGCAATAACAGAGAACACCTTGGATCCGGACAGACCGTTCCAGCCGGAGGTATCGGCCTCGGTGGTGCCGAAGGTACCATTGGGGATCAGGTTGCCGGTGACAGGTGTGGTGCTGCCACCCTCATTGCCGCCTTCGCTGCCGCCCTGGTTGCCACCGGTGGTGGTAACCTTTGCGAAGAAGATGTTATCGAAGTAAGCAGTGTTGGTGGTGCTCTTGGTGGAGTTGATCAGAATGTAGACATCGCCATCCTGGGGAACTTCCACAGTCAGTTCACCGGAGCCCCAAGCACCGTTGGTGCTGGTCAGATTCTGCTGCAACAGCTGTGTGCCGGTGCTGTCATATGCACCGGAGCGCACAATGATCTGAGGCGCATTGGCGGTATTGTAGTCCATCTTCAAGGTGTATGTACCGGCAGTTGCCTGCACCTTGTAATAGACATAATCGCCGGCAGCTGTGCTCTCATCCACCATCTTCAAAACCATGTTGGATGCATCACGGTCGTCTGCAACGATGGAGAAGATCTGGGTATCCTCCGGTGCCAGACCGCCCCAGCCGGTTGCATCTGCGCCGCCGGCGGAGCCGGAGATTTCAGGAGTTGCATCAGGCAGAGTCTCGAAGGACTCGTTGGTGAGCATGTTGGTATTCACACCGTCCAAAGAGAACCATGCATTGTCGATGTACATCTCAGTGATGTCGGCCTTCTTGGTGGTGATCTTAAACCGCACAGTTTCCGTACCATCGAGGATATCTTTGGTAAGGGTATACTGCGTCCACTCGTCGGTCAGGGTGATGGCCTTGGAAATGGATTTGATAAGGGTTGCCGTTGTAAGGGTCGTGTCACTGCTGTAACACTCCATTACCAGCTGGAGGCTTCCGGTACCCTTAAGGTAGACGGAAGCAGTAAAGCCCGTACCGGCATCATCGGGTGTGATGGCAGTGATGTTTTGGAATCCGCTGATCGCTTTCTCAGCAGAATCGTCAACAAGCTTCATGGCATACTGGCCGTTTTGGACATAGGCATTGGTAACCTGCAGATATGCAACATCTGTAACATTGGTGTTACCGCCGATGGCCCAGCCAGCAGGCATTGCCATTTTCGGATAAGTGGTGACAGAGGAACCCTGTCCACCAAATGTGCCGTTTGCGATCAGGTTGGGGCCGACGGTTGTGGTAACCTCAGTCTCAGCCTGGGCCGCGGGCATATCCGGCAGGACAATGTAGCCCACCAGCATGGCCACGCACAGCACGAGGGAAATTGCGCGGATTGACAGTTTTTTCATCGTTTTCTCTCCTTTTCAAGGATTTTTTAGGAAAGTGCGCTATTTGCCCCATTACGGAGCACAGAAAATATACGACCATGGTCTGCTCGCAGATTTCTCTGCTGTGTTTACCCCCGCTGGAAATTTTTGGTATTTACCTGTTCTGACCCGGGTGACAGGCAAACAAAAGCAGTAATTTGGCAAACCGTTATTCCAGGATATGTACATTTTCCCATATTCTCGTATATTGTACCATACCTGTAATCTGTATGCAAGCATTTTTTGCACAAAACAATTAAATTATTGCAGTTAATTATTGTTTTTTTGTCAACCTTTTTACTATACAACAACAAAAATCCCTGCCCCATAATGGGGGCAGGGATTTTTTAAATTAGGTCTTCGAATCATTCTGCGCTTGCAGATTCTTTTGCGTTTCTCTTCTTGATCTTCACCAGGACGATCACGAGAACTGCCACAGCAACGACTGCGACTGCCACGATGACAATGATGATCCAGGTATTGTCATCAGGCTCTTCTTCAACGACCAGCACGCCGTCAACAGTCACTTCGGTCACATTGCCGCTGGCATCGTACTTGGTCACACGGACAGAACCGTTTTCCAAATACTCTTCCAGAACTGCGGTGCCGTCGGCATTGACAGTCTTGAGGCCCGTCAGCTTGTTTGCGGTGTAGATGGAAGTAACGCTGCTGCCATCGGCATTGTAGACCGTCTCTTCACGGCTGCCGCCCTTGTAGCGGGTGATCTTGCTCAGCAGCTTACCGCTTGCGTCGTAGGTCTCCTCAATGCGCTTGCCGTCGTTGTACATGGTGGTAATGGAAAGTGCATTGCCGTTTGCGCCGTACTTGGTGGTGACGGTCTTGTCATCCAGGTACTCAGCGACGGTCTTGGAGCCGTCGGGGTAATCCATGGTCATTTCCAGGTAGTCGCCACGCTTGTCGGTGATGGTCGTGGAAATGCTGCCGTCCTTCTGATAGGCGATGGTGGTCAGGTTGCCGTTGGTATGCTCGATCTCGATCTTGGTGACATACCGGGCGGCATCGTAGTAGGTGATCTGCCAATCGCCGTTCTCCAACAGCTCTTCACGAACCAGCAGCTTGGTCAGCGGATCATAGTAAGCGTCGATCTTCAGCTGGCCGTCCTCAAACAGGTACTCGGTACCGTCGACGTCCTTCCAGTACTTGTAGGTGAGCTCGCCGTTCTCGTTGTAGATCGCCTTGCCGGAGCCGCTTTCGTGGCCCCACATGTACTCGACGGCGTCCTTTACTTTCAGCGCCACGGTATGGGTGCCGGCGGGAACGGTCAGGGATGCCACATTGCCGGAGATCTTGCATTCCACATCCTTACCGTCAACGGACGCGCCCACGATCTCGTAAGGTGCGTAGAAGGAGATGGTCTGCTTCTTTTCGGTGGTAACGGCGTACTTTGCCTTGCCGCGGTAATCCGCAGAAACGGTTGCCGCGCTGGAGGACTTCATCAGAGTCGTGCCGTTGAGCGCCAGGGATGTGCCTGCGATCACGGTGTAGCCTTCCATGTAGCCGTCTTCCATCAGGCCGATGATCACAGCCTGTTCGCCGTTGGTGGTCACGCCGCCGGCAGAGATCTTGCCGGTGGTTCTGTTCAGCAGAACGATGTCGGAATTGTTCTCGCTGTGGTAAATCTTTGCGCCCAGAACCTTGTCAGTGTCGTAAACCTGCTGGGTGTAGATGGGGCTTGCTGCCAGCTCACGGTCCTCGCCGAAGATGAGAGATGCAAAGGAGATCAGCTTATCTCCGGTGATGGAATTGCAGCCAACCAGCTCCAATTTCAGGGTGTGTTCACCGGCTTCCAGAGTCTTTTCACCCATCTCATGGTAGTACAGGAAGACCTTGGGGTTGGCACCGTCATAGGTGCTGACATACTCGCCGTCAATGTAGATCTTGTAAACGCCGTAGTTATAGGACTTTGCGGTTTTCAGGGTCAGATTGTAGGTGCCGCTTTCGCTCAGAGTGAAGGGCAGCTCGATCCAGTCACCCACCGCGTGTCCGCGGAAGAAGAACAGTGCGTTACCGCTGGCGCTAACGGACTTGGTGATCTCGTTATCCTTGGAGGATGTCTTGTAGGTGTACAGGTCGGGGGTCTTCAGCAGAGGCAGGAAGGAGTATTCCTCGTCCGTTTCCAGACCGTATTCCTTGGAGATGATGGTCATGAACTGCTTGGACTTGCCGCTGCCGCTGTCAGCCTGCAACAGGGGGCCGTTCTCATCGTACATCTTGCCCTCGATGTTCATCTTATCCTTGGAGACAAACTCTGCAAAGATCAGACCCTGAGAGCCCTGGATGGAAACCCGATTGCCCTGGACGACCTCTCCGGCAGCCATGGGCTTGCCGTCAACGGTAATATCCGTCCAGCCACCGGTGTTCAGGTTGAAGTCGAACGTGTGCTCCTCATTGGAAGCCAGCTCGTCGATGATGATGTAGTAGGGTCTGTCGCCATGGTTCAGCATGATGGCATGGCGGTCAAACTGAGTCAGCTTGGGAATTGTCAGCTTTCCGTCTTCGTCAGCATCCATATACGCATTGGGCGCACTGCCGGAGAACTGGCCGTACAGCTGAGAATCCACGATCTGGCTCAGGGAGCCGACGCCTCTCACATTCTGACCCACGCCATCCACAACAATGGTGCTGTGGCCTTCCACTTCCAGGAAGTCGCCGGTCAGGTTGGAGTAGCCGGGATCCATTGCCGGCCAGCGTCCGTTGGTGAACAGACAGAAGCTGAGCTGGTCGTACTGGATGTGGCCATTGTCACTGGTGCTGCCGATGATGTATAGCATCAGGTCGCCATCGTCCCAGCCGGTACGCAGACCGCCGTAACCAACCCGTTCGGAATATACCACATAGTCATTTTCGTCCGGTTCGACGATCTCCGGGTTGTTGTTAGCAAAGAGCAGAGTCATGAACGGGTCATCGTCCAGACCGGTCTCCCGCACGAAGTAGGCAGCCTCGCCGCTTCCCAGCTCACTGCTGAGGATCAGCATGGTGGATGCCAAAACGTTGGGATAGCTGTCACTGATGACAGGAAGCTGAGAGCTGCCGGGGCCCATGAAGTCCGCGACCCAGTCAATAAACACTTCGGTGAAGTAGGGATGGTCGATCATGCCCTTTCTGCCGGTAACACGGGCAGCACAGTTCAGAGCAACCAATGTTTCTTCGTAGGTAACTCTTGCGTAGGAATAGCCTTCATTGTATGCGGTGTAGTATCCTCTGTCGAAGCACAGCTTGGTAAACTCGTAACCGCGATCCAGGTACTTGCCCACTTCATCCTTGTTGTCCTCGTTGATGATTGCCAGAGCGCCGAGGATACATGCGGCAGCACGGGTCATGTACTTGTTGTCGGGGTCCAGTCTGTGTGTGCCGTTCAGTTCACGGTACAGAGGCTTCAGGCCCTTGTAAATAATGTTTTGTGCAACGATATCCCGTTGCTCCTGAGTCATGCGGTCATAGCACATGTCATAGACCGTAGCGATACCGATCAGCATACGGGAAGTGCCCATGCCGGTGATATAGCCCCAGGGCCAGGAGTACTTGGTTTCATCCCAGTATTCCCATTCGCACAGATCCATGATCCAGCCGATGGCTCTGTCGGCATACTTGGTGTCGCCGGTGATGGCATAGGCCAGGGACACAGCCTGGAACTTATCGCACAGAGTGCCTGCGATCGATTCCAGATAGGGCCAGTTACGGCCGCCGGGGACATCGGCCAACAGCGGATCAGCACTGATGTCCTGGATGTGCTCCATGTTGACGTAGTATTTGGTCACACGGTCGTTATCGGCACTGGCGGACCATGTGGCATAGTAGCCCTTTTCCGCAATATATTGATCAGCCTTCTTGATCAGTTTTCTGTATGCGTTTGCACCGGAAACGCCCAGGGTGTTGATGGTGTCATCGAAAGCAAACTTTTTGATCTGCTCCAGCTCCTCAGCATTGTAGAACAGACGGTTGCCTTCGCTGTACTTGATATCCCAGTCGTAGGCTTCATCCATGAGCTGGGTGTATTCGTCCACCATGGTGACATCGTCCAGATAGACGGTACCGGTAGCGGATGCGTTCGTACCCACCTTCACGCCAACGGTTACATAGGCAGAGTTAGCCGGGAAATCCACAACCGCCACCAGGAACTGCCACTTGCCGCTGCCGTCGGTGGTAATGGTTTCCGTATGCACGGGCTGGAAGTCATTGCCGTAGAAGACCACCTCAAACTGTGCTTTCACGTTCTTGGCGTCCTTGACTCTGGCAGTGATGGTATATACCAGACCGGTGGTGTCGAAGCCCACGATCTGATAGCCACTCAGGTCGGTCAGCTTGCTGATGGCGCCCTGCTGAACAGCCTGGCTGTTGTCCTTGACTGCCAGAGAGACCTTACCGGCAATGGGATCCTTGGTGTAGGCAGACAGCTTGCCGCCTTCGTAGGAATCCCAGCTCTGCACTGCGCCGGACTCGTCCAGATCTTCCATGTCCAGGTTGTGGAATTTGGTATCGATGCCCTCCACCAGGCTGACATTACCGTAGTATGCGCAACCCACGGCGGCATTGGAAGTATTCAGCATCACGCGGACTGTTGTGCAGTTTTCAGGAACCACAACACCCACGCTGACGCGGCTCCAATAGGCATCGGAAGAAGTCGCAGTGGTGGCCTTGTACGAATATTTTCCGCTATACGCCGGAATCGTGCAATCCGCATCCTGGTAATAGTTCATACGGATGGAAGGCGCACCGGCTTCAAATTTGCCCTTGACCATCGCGCTGAATGTATATCTCTTGCCGGGTTGAACCTTTACGTTATAGTATACCGAGCCGCCACCCTGGTCAGTATCGTCGTCGATTTTGATCATGTAATTACCCACAGCAGCTTTATCCATTGCGGTTTCGGTTTGCACCATAGAAACATACTTTGTGCCGCTGATGGTCCACCCTTCCATAGTGGAGGTGTTATTCACGGAGATCAGGATATCGTCAACTGTCTCGGGGTACTCCTCGAAGGATGCATTGGGCAGCAGGTTGGTCTTGCTTTCATCGTCAGTCAGGAAGAAGGTCAGCGCGTCCACATACATGTCGCACTTGTCCGTCGCCTTTGTTTCCAGAGACACCACGGCATAGGATGCGCCGGCAGGTGCTGCGATGGTTGTCTGCTTTTCTCTCCAGGTGCTGAAGCCGGCCTGAGCATCGGACACTTCCTGCAGCAGTCTGCCTGCTTCATTGTAGAAGCGAATGACCATTGCAAGCTTGCCGGAGCCGATACGGGCATAGCTGTAGGTATACTTCTCCCCTGCCTGGATGTTATCCACCTTGGTGGACAGCTTGACGCTTCCCTTGTTGGAATTATCAACGAACTGTGCAGTCCATTGACCCTTGTATTTCTCAACATTGGTCTTGAACAGCTGCGCGCCGGTGTCCTTGGTTTCCAGAGTCCAGCCATTGGGTGCTTGATCAGCAGCCACCGGTGTGCGGTAGCTGTAAACGGTCATCTCAAACTTGGGGTTGTGAACCAGGTTTTCCTCGGGGACCTTGATCACATCCTCGGGAGCAACCGTACCGCCTTCTTCCTCCTCAACATCGTCTGCGATCTTGGAGAAGTAGAAGTTATCCAGGTAGGCTGTGCCCAACGTGCCACTGCCTGTGCTGATAATGATGTAGACAGTTACGCCGGCATCCATGATTTCGAAAGTCGACTCATAAGTCTTCCAGGTATCCGTGGGCCAGGAGGTTTTGCTGATTACGTTTTGCTCCACATTATTCTCATTGCCGTACAGGGATCCCTGACGCAGGATCAGCTTAACCTCGCTGTAAGAAAACGCACCCTTGTAATCGAACTTAATGGTATACTTACCGGCCTTTGGAATGGTCATTGTGTAATACACATTGACGCCGCCGGTGGTCGACTGGTCGTCGCATTTTACGACAAAGTTCCCTTCCTTACCTTCCTCCGGAACGAGAGAAGAGAAGGGTTCTTTCCAGCCCTTCCAGCCGTCTTTGTTTTCAACGACCTCACCGGAGACCTCTTTTTCGAAGGTACCGTTGGTGAGCAGGTTGCCCTCGGGGACATAGATGTCATCATCGTCGGATGCACCCTGCTTTTGCAGGGACACATTATCGAAGAGAGCCTCATTCTTCTCGCCTGCGCCGGAGCTGATCAGCACAAACAGTGGAGCATCCGCGGAAACCTGCAAAGTGGTTTCGTAGGATTTCCATGTGCCGTTTGTAGCAGACAGCTTCTGGCTGAGGAGCTGTGTGCCGGTGCTGTCATGAGCGCCGGAGCGCACAATGATCTGGGGGGCATTTTCCGTATTGTATTCCAGTTTCAGGGTATACTTGCCGGAGGTGGCTTTCACCTGATAATAGACATAATCACCGGCAGAAGCACTGTTGTCTGCCAGCTGCAGAACAAAGCCGTTCTCGTCACGGTCATCCGCAATGACGGAGAACATGGCGGAGCTGTCCAAGTTGCCCCAACCGGTTGTATCCATGCCGCCAATATTCTGAGTGGTGGGAGTCTTGGAGGGCAGGGTCTCGAAAGAGTTGTTGACGAGACGGTTTCTCTCCTCACCGGCTACGTGCAGAGCAACGCTGTCGAAGTAGAATTCCGAAACATCGGCAGATTTGGTGGTGATCTTGTACCGGACGGATTCCGTACCCTCGGGAATCACTGCATTGGAAATGGAATACTCCTTCCAATCATTGCTCATGGTAAAGGTGTCCGAATGGGACTTGATAAAGGTCTTGGAGGCACCGGAAGTGACAAAGGAGGTATCGCTGTTATAGAACTCCAAAGTCAGAGTAACGGAACCCTCACCCCTTGCAAAGAAGGAAGGCACGATGCTGAAGCCTGCGTCCTCAGGTGTCAGATCTGTAACATTCTGATATGCACTGATCGCAGCACTGGTCAGCGTATCGCTCAGCTTCATGGAGTACTCGCCATCGTAGGCGTACTCATTGGTAACCGCCAGATATACTTTGTCGGCAACCTTTCCGCCGCCAAATGCCCAGTTCGCCGGCATGGCGCACTGAGGATAAGTGGTAACGGATTTGATTTCGCCAAACGTACTGTTGGCAATCAGGTTGGGCCCCAACGCAACGCTTGCGTCTGTTGTTGCCGTGTCGGCCTTCGCCGCGGGCACATCGGGCAGGACAATATAGCCCGCCAGGGTGCATACGACCAAAAGCAAACAAATACCGCGTTTCCAAAACTTGTTCATTTTGCTTCCCCCCCTGCCGAAAAATACGCAACAGTTCCCTGCTCATTACAAGCTGCGGAAGCTATGTCATTTTTCACTTATCAGGGTTCCTTTCTTTGAAAAATTTCAAATGGGAGGCCGGCAGCCATCCGGACCTCGTTCCATTTTGAATACTACGTTGTCTTTTATTGTAACGGATTTCCAAGGAATAGAACAGTAGGGTTTTTCCCTTGTTTTTTCAACATGTTCCCAAAACGCAAAACGAAATGTCAAAAGCCTGCAAGAATCGTCCTATTTATGGACTTTGGGGCCCTTTGCATTCGCAATCCGGGTATCATTACCGCTGCAATAAATAGTGGACTGGAGCCCGCAGCCAGCAGGGCTCCAGTCCACTACCATTAAAATACCATCCCAAGCCTTCTAAGGCAATGGACAAAATTGCTATGGGACAGGACAATTTTGCTCTTTTATCTTGAACGCCGCCTTGCAAAAACGGTAATACCGACCAAGATTATTCATTTTTACCATTATTTGCAAAACTTTTCGATCACACGCCGATGGTCCGGGAGTTCCTTTTCCAGAACATAGGTAACCTGTCGGATCTTCCACCGGATATGCTCCGCATCGCCCATATATTCCATGCTGGGTTCCCAGCCCAGACGGGAGTCTGCTTCCACAACAGGAATGGTCGTCCGGGCATTCTCGATCTCCGCTTCGGCGATCTGCGTCATATCCTCAACGCATTGGAGCAGCTCCCGGCCATCCGTAGAACAAAGCAGCTTCCAGCGGCACTTCGCCCACTGCTTTGCATGGATGGCTGTGGTGGCCGTATTCTCCATAAATCGGATCATATTCACCAGCCGCAAGCAGTCTTTTTTCTGCAAACCATCCAGCTTTTCCGCAATTTTCTCCAGCTTTTCACGGGCCTGAGATTGCATGGCGCGCATTTTTTCCAGACAGCGCATTTCCGTGTCGATCCGCAGCTGCCGCAGACCAACCGCCTGGGTGCTGAGCCAGCCCACCCGATAGGCGCTGCTCAGGGCGTAATTGGTTGCGCAAATTCTGCTGCCGAACATGGCATTGGGGTCAGAGGGCAGCGCAGCATCCAGTTCCAGCACCAGCGGATAGGCCGGACCGATACGGAACGGGCCGTACTGGTCCTCGTTGACACAGGGGTAATAGCTGTGGGCCTCGCTGAGAATGTGCCAGGCTTCCAAGGCATCCTCTGCATTTTCCGGGCCGTACATCTCGGTTGCCACCGTCCGCAGCACCTCATCCGACGAAGGACGGGGCTGTGTGAACATCATTTTCTCGATCTTACTGATAAAGGAGGGGTAGAATCCGAAGTGATGAGACTCCATCACACCGCACAGACCGTATTTTTCTCTGGCTTCCAGCATGGATTCATAACGCTTGATCCACTTTTCCGGGAAAGGTTCAAAAGGAATCACGCCATAGTCCCAGGTCTTGCCTGCGCTGTTGGCCTGGGTATACAGGCGGATGCCCCGTTCCTTGGCACGCTTTGCTTCGCTGATGAAATAAGGTCCTGCCTCCGGGAATGAGATGGTGTAGTCAACCGGTCTGGTGAGAATATCATCCAACTGGCGGATATTAAACATTTCGAAGGTTGCCATCAGGGTGATCCCTTCGGGCAAGGAATCGATCAATGCCAGCCGGGCTTCTTCCGGCTGACCACCCCAGTTGTAGGTCCAGAGCACAATGTCTGCATCCGGGTTATGGGGATAGATGACCCGTTGCAGCATCCGAAGCCACTGGGGATAATCGCAGCAGGGATACCAACCGGGAGAGTGCTTTCCGGTAGGAATGCCGTCGATTTTGTTCTGGCTGTGCTTAAACGGCGCAACTCTGGGGTCTTTGCTGGGAAATTCTACGGACTCGCCCACCAAAATAATGCCCTTAAAGCCCGGACACTGCCTAAATATTTCGCCAAACGCATTCTCGTAAAATTCCGGCGCATCTTCGTCATCGGGATGCTTCCAGGTGTCGATTTTGCTGTAAATATAAACATCCAGGCCGTATTTCGCCGCGCGGCGGATGAGCTCGTTAAAATCGTGTTCGCCGATAATTGTCCGGTTCAAGCCTGTCACCATCAGCAAAATGGCGTCCATGCCCGCATGGGCAATGGCTGACAAATGGGCATCCGGGTAATCCTCTTCCCCAAAGCCGGAGTGTACCATCCGGGGAGAAAATGCCGGGGCATAGTGAACGGTTTCTTTTTTGATGTACGGAGCATGAATGGAGGTCATCTGATCTTCCAGACGGTAGATACCCTGGGCACAGCCCCGGGCGTCAAAGCCACAAACGATCACGGCATTTTCCGATACTTTGATCTCATAGGACGCCGGAATTTCATCATGCTCCCACTTGCTTTGCAGCTGCTCTTTTGTGCCGACCAGAATGCAATTATTTAATTCATTCGGCACAGCCGGAACCGGACAAAGGGCAACGGAAACATCCATGGAAATGCGAAGATAGTCTTGCAGATCCTTTACTGCCGTTTCCAGCACCTCATCGCAACAGGACAAATAGACGATGGAAAAACCATCGTCTATCTGTAACTCGTTTTTCATGGGAATACGGTTCTCGTGGCGCAGACCGGGTCTGTGAAATTGCAGCATTTCCTGACGAAAATCGTAATTGCGTTCCATATCGACACACTCCTTACTGTTCTTCTCCATCCTCTTCCGGATCAGGCTCGTGTTTTTTGTACATTTTCAAGAGAAGCCTTGCATTGAAATAAGCAATCGCAGAAGCCCCGAACATAACCCAAAAAATGCCGGTATAGGCAACGATTTCCGGCAACAGTGCCATCAGGATCCAGGGCAGCGCATTCAACGCAACTACACTCACTGTTGAAAACAGATGCAGCAGGGACATCAGCAGGGTGTTGTGCAACGCCGTCCGGGTATCCACATTGTATCTGGCGATCTGAGGGAACACATGGGCGGTGGTAACCATAAGCACCAGTAAAACCACAAAGAACGGGATCCACAAAAACGGTGTAGCCCCATCATTTGCATGGCCCAACAGGTAATATGCATCGATCACCAAAAGCGCGCTCACCAGGCACATAGGGAGCCAAATAAGGGTGCTTTGCTTGAAATTGGATATAAATGCCTTGAAAAAGGGTTTGATCACCGCATCGTCGGTGCCATCGGCGTACTTGAAAGCCACACTGTACATGGCCGTCGTGGATGCGCCGATGGTAATGATGGGCACGGAGGTGATGATCCAAAGAAAATTCAAAATAACCAAATTGAATACTGTGGCCAAAAACTGAACAAACTTGGACTCTATACTAAAAATTTTATTCATTTTGATTCCTCCAAGGGTTTACGGATTCTGCTCCAAATCCTCATTGTGCATCGCGGCTTCTTTTCTGAATTTGGACGGTGCTATGCCAAAACGGTTACGGAAGATCACGGTGAAGTATTCCGCATTGTCAAATCCGCAGGCAGCGCCCACTTCCGAAATGGGCATACCGGATTGTTTCAGCAGCACACACGCATATTGCAGCCGCTTTTCTGTGATATATTCCTTGAATCCGCAGCCTGTGATCTCTTTAAAAATCCTGCTGACGGTATAGATGGATGTATGAAGGTAGTCAGCCGCAGAGCTGAGGCACAGCTCGCCGCTGGCAAAATTCTGATCCACATAGGCCAGCAATTTTTTACGGATCTGACCGGCGCTTTCCTCCGCTGCGTTGCCCTTCGCTTCCTTGATGCCCACGATCATCACGCGCATCATGTTATACAAGTGCTGACCGTTGGTATATGCCAGCAGCTGATTGACCTGCGCGTTGGAAAGTACTTGTCCGTATTTGGGAGCGGTCGTCAGGAAGAGGTTCAGTACCTTTAAGTGTACAAACCGCTTTAATGTCGGCTTCATATCCCGGTTGATGCGCTCCAGATTGTTCAGGCTGACGATTGCCTTATCCCAGTCTCCGTTGCCAAGATAGAATGCAAAATCTGCCACCAAAGTTTGGGGATATCCCTCCGGTTGCAGGTCCGCAGACTCTTCCCCGCCCCGGTTCGTCAGCAACACATCCGTATAGGAGCTTTGAATATCCAGTATGTTTTCCACCACTTTGCCACAGCGAATAACCGGCATCTGCCCCATTTCGTCTGCTACGGCCTTTTCCAGTTGACCTTGGAATATCTCGCTATCGATCGTCTCTTCACAGGCATAGACGCATATTATTTCTGTCCGGTAGGGTACCGTGGTGATCACCAATTTGCCCTTTGCCTGCTTGGCAAAGGTCTTGCACACCTGAGCAGACTGCGTGGTTGTCATCGGCAACAACGACAGAGCCACCGCAAAGTTTACATATGCATTTGCCGGGAAATGCTTTTCGATATCTTCTGCATCTGCCCCATTACCGGACAGCAGGTCACCCACAATAAAGGATTCCAGTAACTGATTCTGATTGGTGATCCGCTCGTCCTGGGCAAACAGGTGGGTATTGATCAATTCCAGCTCCGAAACATTTGCCTCCCCGGAATTCAGACCAATGTGCTTTTTCACGATCCGGCGCACCGGCATATAGTTGATGTACAGCGTCACCGACAGCAAAACAGCCGACAGAATCACCGTAACCACTATGCTTCTCGCAGCCTGTGCGGTGTACCGGTTCAGCTGCTCCTCAACGGTATCTCTGCTGACGCAGGCCATGTAGGTGTAGCCGGTTTCCACTTCCTGACACTTGTAAATCAGCACATCCTTGTTTTCTGTATATACAAGGTCGCGCCCCTGTACAAACGCCTGAAACGAGGGATCCTGACTGATTTCCGAGAAAAAGTCGTAGTTTCCCAGAATGTGGTCACCCTCTTCATCGAAGATCGCAAAGCACTGCCCATTGGGCACAAAGACATCGCACCATCTTTCAAAGACATTGTCCCGGATCAAGAAAAAGGCGGTAATTTGTCTGTCTTTTCCTCCGCCGGTTTCCAGTTTCTTTGCCACGATCATCTGCTTGATCCCCGCATCGGCATATGCCCCGGAGTACAGGATGTCCGTATCAGATCCCCCGCTCAGCAAGGCCGCCAGATCTTCGCTGCTTTGCGAGTCAGCAGGAAAAATTTTGTCGCAAACTTCCTGAAGGGTATGCCTGGTGCCTTTATAGAGCACCATATCCATTCCGGCATAATATACGCCAACCACATCCACCATAGGGCTGTCCAGGGCATAATCATCGATTTTCATGGCCAACATACGCAAATCATAACCCTTAACATCCTCTGTCAAGGGCCGCAGGATCTCCTTATCCGTCTGCATACGGTAGGCACTGCCCGACAGGGAGCTTAGCTGTTTATCAAAGGACAGGGCCAAGGACTGTACAGCGCGCTGATAGTAGGCTGTATTTTCCTGACGGAATTCCTGATTGGTATTCACGATCATGTAAAGCTGAATACAAAGCATGGGGATACAGATCAAGCCAACGATTGAGAACAGCATTTTCTTCAGAAAACTGTTTCTTGAACGGCGTTTTCTTTTCATATTCCTGTTCCTCCCTCGTTTATATTTGATTTTCGCAAAATTCTGAAATAAGGCTTTGCCGCGCAAACCCGCATTTCACAATTTTGTGACATCATTTATACATAGCAGGGGCGGGAATAAACAATTCCCGCCCCTGTTTTACATGAGAAATTATTCTTCGGGGGTTGCGATGTGGCGGTCGTAAGCGGACTGATAAGCAGCAGCCAGCTCGCTCATGCCCATGGTCTCCAGACCTGCAACATACTCATCCCACTGAGTATCCAGATCGTAGTCACCGACGATGAACTTAGCAGTCCATTCGTCAATATAGGTATCCAGGTTGACCCAGGTGTCGGAGTAAACCTCGGATTCGCTCTCGGTCAGGATCAGTCTGGAAACATCGAAGGTATCCACGGTGTAAGGCAGGGTGTTGGCCAGAGTGTCACGGCCCTTGACTTCCATACCGGTGTTGGAGTCCTGAACATACATCCAGTCCTCGGTGCCGTACAGAGCCAGAGCACCGGACATAGAGTTGTCGTTCAGCCACAGAGAACCGGTCTCGTAGCCCTCGTGAGGCAGAATGGTGTAGGTCTTTGCTTCTTCATCCAGCACAAAATCCTTGCCCTCTTCGCCCAGCCAGAAGGAGATACCGTAGATGGTGCCTTCCTCGTTCAGGGGGTTATCGGAGAAAGCGTACATAGAGTCGAACCAACGAACCAGAGTGATGATGTCTTCCTCGGGCAGATAGGCATTGATGCCGTTGTTCTGCCAGTTAACAGTAGTGTTGGCGTTGAAACGCTTTTCGGACTGCCACTGAGAGGTCAGGGGGGAGAACAGGGTCATGTCCAGCTCGCCGCTTGCGAACTGTGCGGTGGTCATATAGGAAGCGTAGGGGGAGATGGCGATGTTGCCGGCCAGGTTGCTGGCGGTGGCGTTGGTGCCGTCTTCACTGTAAACATCAGCGCCGAACTCCATGTAGCCCTTGCTCATGATCTCGTTCAGATAGGACAGCAGACGCTTGTACTGCTCGCTGCCGGCACCGAACTCGACCTTACCGGTCTCCTTGTTGACAACATAGCTGGTGCTGACCAGATCGCCGAAGGAGGGGAACAGGAAGCCCAGCAGAGACTGCTTGTTCGCCCAGCCCATATAGGTGGCGCTGTGGGCAGTGATGGGGTAGAAGTCTTCCACATCGTTGAAGGCAGTCTTCAGGTCGAACAGGCACTGCATCAGCTCATCGGTGGTCTCAGGAACCTTATCCCAACCAGCAGCCTTCAGGTAGTCGGTACGGACATACAGAGCAGAGTGAGTGGTGGAGGTCATACCGATACGGGGCAGAGAGTAGATGCCGCCGTCAGGAGCAGCAACAACGTCCAGAGCCTCGGGATAGGTATTCAGAGCGCGGGCAAAGTTGGGCATATACTCGATGTAGTCCAGGAAGTTGACGAAACGGCCGGCCATGCCCAGCTCGTTCCACTTGTCCTTGGAAAGAGCGCCGGAATAGAAGACGGCATCGCCGTAGTCGCCGGTGGTAATGCTCAGCTTGAGAGCGTCAGCAGCCATAGAAGTGACTTCAACTTCCACGCCGGTAACCTCTTCCCAACGGGGGAAGCAGTCGCGGGCGCCGACATCGTCGGTACCGCCGCAGGCGATGTTGAAGACCTTGTCGGAATCCAGGGGGTAAATTTCGCTGTTCTTAACATTGGTTTGAACGACAGGCAGGGTTGCCTTGATGATCTCGGAATCTTCATCATCCACGACACAACCGGACATAACGCCCATGCACATGATCACGGCGAGGGTCAGAGCCAAGATCTTTTTGATCTGATTTTTCATTTTGTTTCCTCCTAGTTTTTTGTTCATTTTTTATTCTGCCGATACCGCCGGGGGCTTAACCCTTAACGGAACCGAGCATAACACCCTTCTCAAAGTATTTTTGAATGAAGGGATAAATGATGAGCAGGGGTGCGGATGCCACAACGATGACCGCATACTTCATCTGGTTGGCGATCTTTGCGTAGTAATCCGCCATTTCCGTATTGTCGATCATATTTCTCTGAGCTTCCAGCAATATCTGACGCAGCACCATCTGCAGGGGCCACAGATCTTTTACTCTGGGCATGTAGTACAGTGCGGGAGTAAATGCATTCCAGCGTGCAACTGCATAGTACAGCATGATAACGCTGAGCATTGCCTTGGACAGGGGCAGGACGATCTTCAGGAAGGTTTGGATAACGCTGCAGCCGTCAATTTCCGCGGCTTCTTCCAGCTCACGGGGCACACCGCTGGCAAAGAAGGTACGGGAAATGATCAGGTTAGAGGCTGTTACCGCACCGTTCAGGGGCATGACCCACCAGTTATTGATCAGATTCAAATCCTTCATCAATGTATAGAAGGGGATCAGACCGCCGGTGAAGTACATACTGACAACGATCAGCTTCATTACGATGCTGCCGCCCATCAGATCCTTTTTAGACAGAGCATACGCTGCAGGAATCGTCAACAGCATATTCAGTGCCAGACCCACAACGGTGTAACACAGGGTGTTCCAGTAGCCGGTCATAATGGAATCGTTGTCGAACACCATCTTATAGGCATCGAGAGTAGGACCCAGAGGGATGAGCCATACCTTACCCATTGCAACCAGATTCGGGTCAGAGAAGGAGTTGATGACGACCAAATAAAGGGGGTATGCGCAAATCAGGACGCACAGAATGATAATCGCATGGACAATCGTTTCAAAGATACCGTCGGTAAGGGACTCTTTGACTCTCATATTCTTTTTCATAAAGATCCTCCTTAGAACAGACTGGTATCAGAAAGCTTGCCGGAAACGTAGTTGACGATCAGCAGCATGATCAGGTTGATGACGTTGGTGAACAGACCAACGGCAGCGCCGTAACCATAGTCGCCGGAAAGCAAGCCATTATAGTACACGTAAGTGGAAATAACTTCTGCTTTTGCAACGTTAAGGTCGTTACGCATCAGCAGCACCTTATCTGCACCAACAGTCATGATCTGACCGACCTTCATAATAAAGGTAATGACGACGGTGGGCAGGATGGTGGGCAGATTAATGTGCCAGATACGCTGCAGACGGGATGCGCCGTCCAGCTTTGCAGCCTCATGCAGGCCGGGGTCAACACTGGACAAAGCCGCTATGTAAATAATACAGTTCCAGCCCAGACCTTGCCATACACCGGACCAGACATACATATGTATAAAAGCGTCTTCCTCAATCAGGAACGAATAGGCCTCACCGCCCAGTGCTTTGATCACGTGGTTCACCATACCGTACTGTGCGGAGAAGAACAGAGACAGCATACTGATCAAAACCACGACGGAGACAAAGTGGGGGGCATACATGATCGTTTGAGCAAATTTCTTGAACTTTGCACTGCGCAGCTCGTTAAAGAACAAGGCCACGATGATGGGCAGCGGGAAAGTTGCCAAGGTATAGAGCGAAATTGACAAGGTATTGCGGATCAACCGCCAGAAGTACGGCGATTCGAAGAACTTGATAAACCACTTCATACCGACCCACTTACTGTCCCACACGGACTTGATACCGTTGTACCGCTTAAACGCGATGACGATACCGCCCATAGGAACATAGTGGAAGATGATGTACCACACCAACATCGGGATGATGAAGATGTACAGCCAGTAGTACCGCTTGATACACTGAGCCAACCGGTGCCCGAAAGTCTTGTTTACAGCGGGCTCCAAACGCTCCCCTTGCACAGCTTTACAGGCTTTTTTCTTTTGCTTTGTACTGATTTGATCCATCTTTGCATATCTCCCTTTCTAAGGAATTCAAATATCCTTTGCCATTATAGCAGTTTTTTCTAAATCTAGCAAGATATTTTTTTTGCTTTTTACCACTATTATTTTTGCAGTTTTGGTCAATGTGCTGTTAACCGGTATGCTGGTTTTGTGCATTTCTGCCAAACCGCGATTTTTACAGCATTTTATCGCTTTAACACGAAAAAACATCGCCGTCATTGGGCTCTCAAATTCTTCCCCAATGGTATGCTTTCGGACTAGAGAAACGGAACTGTTTTCTTTCCGGCAGCAGAATCACGGAGATACCCCAGCAGATATTGAATCGGCAAGTGCCCTTTTGCAGATCGTTTTTGTCCGGGCTCCATGTTTCGCCTGTCAGGCCGTGGCCGTAAAAGCTCCACTGGGCCGGGGCGGTGGTTTCATAGCAGATATGGCCCAACGCGCAGGAAATTCCGCCGATCTCCACCACCGTGTTGGGCTTCACCACCTCGGCAAAATCCAACTCCCGGCGCAAAACGCTTTCTATGTCGTTATTTCCGGGCACTGCGTAGATCTTCTCCGCGCCGGAGTTTTTCAAAATCTGTGCCATACGTTTTACCCCCCGGGTGTATTCCGGTTCGGCATTGAACATCCGCCCGGCTTTGACCTCATCTACAAAGTCGCCGGTATGGATGATAATATTCGGTTTGATTTCCTGAATCAGTTTTTCAATATACGGGTATGCGCTAGAACGGGTATCGCTGATATGCAGAATTTTTCCGGTTTTGGCGTTCTTCACTTCCTCCAGGATCTCCACACCCTCCGCCAGAAAGGCATCCAGCAATTTTTTGTCCTCATCAGCCTGGACGATGGAGTTAAATGTCAGCTTTTCATAGGGCATATGGGCGCCGTCCAACCATTTGAAATTGGTAGGATCTTCGGAATCATACATGGAAAAGGAGCAGTTGTAGCCGTCACCGCCCTTGTGGGGGATGCCCAGCGCCTCACAGCCGCAGTACACGCTTGCGCCGTGACCCACCAGCATCACATCCTCCTGGGGATCCAACTCCCGGATGCCCTTACCAACACGGACAACCATATCATCGTTGGATTCCAGTTCGGTTGTCCACCAGGGATAGGCAAGCTCCGCATCCGGATCCACGTTGGGGTATCGTTCCTTGATCTGCTCCGGGGTCATGCCCACAAATTCTTCCATATGCTCTTTATTTCGCACAATTTCCCGCATAGGTGCCCAGGGAATGATCACGGAGCCGGTATGATCCGCAATGACCTGGGCGGTTTCCAACGCTCTTGCATAGGGAGAGGAATAGATCTTCCCCGTAAAGCCCAGATGCTTCATGTACGCACCCAGATAAGCGGCCTGTTCCCTGCCCAGCTCCGACAGGGGCATATCCCCCGACGGGTATTGCACATTTCCGTAGAATGCTTTGGGCAGCACTTGTCCGTGCCGTGTCAAATATATCTTCATTCTCTGTTCTCCTTCGCCAGACGATGCGCCGGGATTTCCCCCGCAAACAGATTGGTGTTCATGAGGTAAATGGGGTTGGTCAGCAAAATGCACCTTCCGTTTTCATCCCACAGCTCCGCCCGTTGGAAATTGACCGTTGTTTTTTTGGTTTTCAGGACAGACTTGTACAAAAACCGTGTTTCCTTGATGTCCACCGTTTCCACAACATTTCCGTTTTCTATCAGCCGGAACTGCCAGCCGGGACGGGTCTGCTCCGCGGTAAACAGGAGGGGTACTTCTTGGGTATCTTTCGACAGAAATACCGAGCCCATCGGGTCTCCGCTTTCCGTCCGGAATTCCATCGGGCCCTGCAATTTTACCGGGTCGCCGGTATAGATACGGCCTTTTTTCATAGCATCCGTGAAGGCTTCTTCTGCAATGGGATGGGTCAGCTCAGACGGCACGCCCACAAAGGACGCAAAATCATTGCCCTCGAACCAACCCACATTGTCCCGGTGGCTGTCGCTACAGCCGTAACCGGTCAAAAACAGTCCGGAAACCGTCAGCATATCCCACAGGCGGGTATATTCTTCCAGCGAAAATCCGTTTCTGCCCTCCGGGAAGCCAACTTCTATCAGATCCGCGCCGTAGGCCTTGCAGGCGATCAGTTCCGCCGCCATTTTCGCCAAAATCTGCATGCGCTCCACATCCGAAAAGACTTTTCTTTTCAGAACGCTGATAGCAAAGGGGTGGTTGATGGAAAAAATGCCGCCATGTTCTTTCACATGTTTTACCGCTTCCCACACCGAAACCTTGTAGTTGTGCGCCTGATAATCGATGGTGGGAACAGCTGTGCTGTAACAGTTTTTATGCTCCCCTGCCCCGGAGATCTCAAAGGACACAAAGGGCGTGACATCGTAGCGCTTTCCGGCCTTTTCCGCCGCAATTTTCAGTGCCTTATGTACCTGTTCATAGCTTTTCTCCACCCGGATCTGAAAATCCCGGATGGCTGCCGTCATTTTTTCACCGGCTCTTGCTTGCAGCCAAACGGTGAGGGTGTCGAAGACATTGTCCTTGCCGCCGATGGCAGGCTCTTCGGAAACATCCTCAGAAATGGGCATAACGATCCTTCCCTCGCAAATTTCCAAAGGAATGATCTGGGTATGGGGCGCTTCCAACCCCTCCGTACTGCCCAGAACATACAGCAAATGGGCATTTTTCAATTCCGGGGGGCGCTGGGACAGCTGCACATCAAAAATCAGCCGGCTGTTTTCCGTAATGTTCAGTTCTTGCACATCCATGGACAGCGTAACATCCGCCGCCAGGGAGCTTGTGTGCCGCGTTCCCTTGGACACGAAGAAAATACCGCTTTTTTGCCATGCGGAATCCTCAGAAGCCTGCAAGGTCAGCCGGAGGGTCTGTCTCTTCGGGTCAATTTCGTACTGCAAGGCATCGTCCGTGGTCTTGAAGCCGTAAAAGCTGCCGTCCGGTTCTTCTTTCAGGAGCTCCGGGCCGTCAAATCGGAAGCCGGTGACTGCGTTTTTCTTCGTTCCGGTTCTCGTGTCGTGATCGGTAAACCAGAGATACCGCATCCCCAGCTTTTGGGCATTGTACATGTGCATCGCCATGGATGCGCCATAATCGCAGGCCGCATGCAGGTGCATATGCATTGGATGATAGGTATATCGTTCTTTCTGCATATGCAGCCTCCTTTCTTACGGGATGATGATCGTTCCCCTGCCCACTTCCAGCAGATAATTTTTCTCTTTGAATATTGCCGCCAGGCCGAAGGAATCCTCCGGCAGAGACTGGGTCCTCATTGCGGACAAGCCCTCATGGTTGAGATTTGGATGATGAAAATCCGAACCGGCGGTGATGATCTCCATCTTGTTTTCCTGGGCGAAAAGAGCCGTCAAGCCGATTCTTCCATCATGAAACGGATGGGTATTAAACACCTCCACACCGTCCAAAAGCTCCGGCGAAACCGGTGTTGCGTTCTTGCGCATGGGATGGGCCTGGACGAACACGCTGTCCGGCATTTTATAATGCGCTCTGAAATTCTCAACGCCATAGGGCAGGTAATCATAGATGTCCTCCAGCATGGAACGGGTCACGCCGAAAATCAAGAACTCGTTGTAGTTTTCCGTAAAGCGGATCTCCGTCCCCAGGTAGACTTTTAACCCCAGCCGTTCGCCCGCTTCCCGGGTTTTTTCATAATCGGCCATGTAGAAATCCATATATTCTGCCTTGAACATATCCTCTTTCCGAAGAAAATGGTTGGTCAGCACAAGGCCGTCAAAGCCCAGGTTTTTGTAGGTCTCTGCCATGAGTTGCGGCGGGATCTCACTACATTTGCTGGCAGGATGGGTATGGGCATGGAGTTCGATCCGATACGGATACTCCGCCGCCAGGGTTTCTTTCAAATGTTTTATGTTCATGTTTTACCTTACTTAACAAAATGAAGTGCAACGGTTCCGTCCTCGTTGTAGGTAACCGTCTGATCGTCAAATTCCGTCTGATCCACCTTAGCCAGATACTCGGCCACCGTCATGTAACGCTCCGGTTCTTCGGCTACGATCTGTCTGGCAACAGCAGCATCCTCACACAGCAGATGCACAAGCAAGCGCACTTGATATTTTGCACTCAGGACGCAGGCATTGTACGGATCTTTGATGCGATAGGTGATTCCGTGTCCGGCACCTTCCGCACCGCAGATGCTGGTCTGGACGATGGGCATGATGCAGCTGACATCACCCATATCCGTGCATCCTACACCCCGGTTTTCCGTGAAATTCACATTTTCCGGGGGGAACATGGTCAGCGCCACATCCTTGGCCGCTTGCTTGAAAACGGGTGAGAAATACTGAGGCGCATAACCGTGGAGGTCTTTCAGTACCAGATTGCAGCCCATAGCCGCCGCCGCACCTGCAAATGCCCGATTGACCTTTTTATTTTCCCGGTCAATGGCTTCCATGGTGCCGCCGCGGAGATAACTCTCCACAGAAACGGTATCCGGAATGGCGTTGACGACTGTGCCGCCATTGGTGATGATGGGGTGAAAACGGATGGTCTCGCTTTCTTTGAAGGTTTCCCGCAGGGAGTTTGCCGCCTGCATAGCAAGATTCGCGGCGTAAAGGGCGTTGATGCCGTTGCTGGCGGAAGCCGCATGGGAGCTCTTGCCCAAGAAGGTGGCCGTCTTCACAATGCAGCCGTTGGAGCCGCCGATACAATTGATACCTTCCCCCCCGGCAGTATGTACCATGGTTGCCAGATCCACATCATCCAGAATTCCTCTGCTCATAAATTCCAGTTTGCCGCCCAGATAACGGATGATGCCCTGCTCACGCAGGCTCTGCCGGAATTCCAGCTCGATGCCCTCCTCTGCAGGGACAGCGATCAGCCGGACGCTGCCGGAAAGGCCGTCCATCGCGCCGGGAGTTTTCAACGCCGCGGCAATTCCCAACAAGGCTGCGCACTGGGCATGATGACCGCAGGCGTGTACCGCGCCGGTCTCCGGGTCACACTCCGGGTGGGTCGGAATAACCAGAGAATCCATTTCGCCGAAAATGGCCAGTTTGGGGCCGGGCCGTCCGGAATCCGCTTCCACATACATACCGGGGATATTTCCGGCCTCGGTGACCTGATAGCCCAGTTCTTCAAACTGCTGCTTCAAAAAGGCATGGGTCTTCCATTCCTTAAAACCGGGTTCCGGATTGTTCCACATTTGCCGCTCAGCGGCGAGAACACGGTCTTTGCTGTTTTCCACTGCGTCCAATAACGCCTGCAATTTCACTTCCATATGTACCTCCCAAAATGGTTTGTGTGCACAATAACCCTATACTACATTCTATACCATTTTCATTATAGTCCAACCGACCAAAAATTTCAATACATTGTGCTGTTTTTGCAGGAAATTGTAGTATAAAAAGAGCGTGCTGCAAGGTAACTGCAACACGCTCTTGGACTATACATTCCAAGGATGTAGGGGGCGGCGCCTCGACGCCCCGTATGGACATCTTCTGTAAACCCACAACGGGCTGTCGTGGGCGCCAGCCCCTACGAATTCTATAGAATATCTCCGTTTTACACCAACCTGCTGAGTTCCTGCATAAACTCTGCGCAGGTTGCGCCGGTGGCATCGCCGGTAACATTGACCGTGCAGCTGTCCAGTGCTTTTTCCAAACGCTGCGCCGCATCCTGGCGGCAGATGTGCCGCAGGAGCATCACCGTGGCTCTGAGGATGCTGGTAGGGTTTACATAATCCTGCAATCCCTCCGCGATCATACGGGGGGCAGAACCGTGAATTGCCTCGAACATGGCATAGCGGTCGCCGATATTGGCGCTGCCTGCGCTGCCAACGCCGCCCTGCAGCTGCGCTGCTTCGTCGGTGATAATGTCGCCGTACAGATTGGGCAGAACCACCACCTGGAAACCGCTGCGAATGGCAGGATTCACCAGATTTGCCGTCATGATGTCGATATACCAGTCATCGGCGGTAATGCCGGGATACTCTTCTGCCACCTGATGACAGATCTCCGTGAATTTGCCGTCGGTCTTCTTCATAATGTTGGCCTTGGTGACGATGCTCACCCGGGTCTTGCCATTGTGCTTGGCGTAGTCAAAGGCCGCCTTAGCGATCCGGCGTGTGCCAAAATCCGTGGTCACCTTGAAATCCACCGCCATACCGGGCAGGGCAACGCCCCGGCTGCCCAACACATACTCGCCCTCGGTATTTTCCCGATAGAAGATCCAGTCGATCCCCTCTTCCGGAATGGACACCGGACGCACATTGGCGTACAGATCCAGCTCCCGGCGAAGGGTCACGTTGGCGCTCTCCATGGTACCGCCCATGGGGGTGGTGGTGGGGCCTTTCAGCAGCACATCGCAGGATTTGATCGCTGAGAGCACATCCTCGGGAACGGACTTGCCCAAGGCCAGCCGGTTCTCGATGGTTAGGCCCTCGATCTTTTTCAGAATGATCTTGCCGCTTGCCAGCTCATCCGCCAGAAGCGTGCGCAAAACCTGCTCCGCCTGAGCCATGATCAGCGGGCCGATACCGTCGCCGTCGATGAGACCGACAATGATTGTTTCCATATTGGAAAAGTCCTTTTTGGTTGCATCCGCGTTGGCAATACGCTGCTGCTGTTCCTCCAAAAGGACGCGAAACGCCTCGCAGGCTTGTTGAATGTCCATTATAATCCGCCCTCTCCGATGTATTTCAGCAGACCGCCGGCCAGCAGAATGTCCCTCTGCCGCTTGGTCAAATCACAACGCAGGGTGATCTTCTTTCCGCCTGCCGTGGCTGTCAGGATACCTTCTTCCATACCCTTGTGGATGTTCTCCAAGGTCAGGGCGCAGCCCTGCTCCAATGCGTCATAATCCGCCGCATTTTCCAGGGTCAAGGGCAAAATACCGGCATTGATCAGGTTCGCCACATGAATTCTGGCGAAGCTCTTGGCGATGACACAGCGCACACCCAGATACATGGGCACCAACGCCGCATGCTCCCGGGACGAGCCCTGACCGTAGTTTTCGCCGCCCAGAATGATGCCGTTTTCTGTCGCCTTCGCACGCTCCGGGAATGCAGGATCGCAGACCTCAAAGCAGAATTTGGACAGGAAGGGAATATTGGAACGGTAGGGCAGGATCTTCGCACCGGCGGGCATGATGTGGTCGGTGGTGATGTTGTCGCCCACCTTCAGCACCACTTGACCGGCAATACTGTCTTCCATGGTCTTGCCCACGGGGAATTCCTTGATATTCGGCCCACGCAGCACCTGGGCGGACTTTGCCGCTTCCTCATCCAGGGGCATCAGCACACCGGAATCGTCGATAGCGAACTGCTCCGGCATGGTGATGGCCGGCTGCGCATCTAAGGTCATGGGGTCGGTGATGTAGCCCCGCAAAGCGGAGGCCGCCGCCGTCTCCGGAGAGACTAAGTACACCTGCCCGTCCCGGGTGCCGGAACGGCCAAGGAAGTTTCGGTTAAAGGTACGCAGGCTCACGCCGCCGGAATTGGGAGAGAAGCCCATGCCGATACAGGGGCCGCAGGCACATTCCAGAAGCCGTGCGCCGCTGGCCAGAATATCCTCCAGTGCGCCGCATTTGGCGAGCATACTCAGCACCTGCCGGGAGCCGGGAGAAATGGACAGACTGACATGGGGTGCAATGCGCTTACCCTTGAGAATTGCCGCCACCTTCAACAGGTCAGCCAGAGAGGAATTGGTGCAGGAGCCGATACACACCTGATCCACCTTGATCACATTCAGCTCCGCCACGGTCTTTACATTGTCGGGGCTGTGGGGGCATGCGATCCGGGGTGTCAACGCAGACAGGTCGATGTCAATGACCCGATCGTAGACCGCATCTGCATCTGCAAAAATGGGGGTGTAGTCCCCTTCTCTTCCCTGGGCAGCCAAAAATGCCTTGGTCACATCGTCAGCCGGGAAAACAGAGGTGGTTGCGCCCAACTCCGCACCCATGTTGGTAATGGTAGCGCGCTCGGGAACGCTCAGCGCGGCAACACCGGGGCCGCCCCATTCGATGATCGCGCCCACGCCGCCCTTGACGCTAAGGATACGCAGAATTTCCAGACTGATGTCCTTTGCCGTCACACCGGGGCGCAATGCGCCGGTGAGGTTTACCCGGAACATCCTGGGCATGGTGATATAGTACGCGCCGCCGCCCATGGCCGCCGCCACGTCCATACCGCCGGCACCGAAAGCCAGCATACCCAAACCACCGGCGGTGGGGGTGTGGCTGTCAGAGCCGATCAGGGTCTTGCCTGGCTTGCCGAACCGTTCCAGATGCACCTGATGGCAGATGCCGTTACCGGGACGGGAGAACCGGACGCCGTACTTGGCGGCTACGGTCTGCAAATACTGATGATCGTCGGCGTTTTCAAAGCCGCATTGCAGCGTGTTGTGGTCAACATAGGCAATGCTCAGCTCCGTCTTTACACGGGGGATATTCATACCTTCCAGGGCCAGATAGGCCATGGTGCCGGTGGCATCCTGTGTCAGGGTCTGGTCAATGCGCAGGGCAACCTCGCTTCCGGGTGTCATATCCCCGGACAGCAAATGCGCCGCGATGATTTTTTGTGCGATGGTCTTACCCATTGTGATAGCACCTCTCGATCATACTCTTTTTCGCAAGTTCAATGTGCCGGGTGATCAGCTGCTCTGCCAGCTCCGCGTCTCCGGAAATAATTGCGTTGCAAATTGCCTTGTGCTCCTGAATGGAGCCATTCAGCCGTTCCTTATCCTCCATGGAGATTCTGCGGTACCGCTGGGTTTTTCTGTGGAGAGGAACCAGCGCATCCCGCAAAACCGGACGCTTGGAGAACTGATAAATGGCATCGTGGAACCGATCATCCATTTTTCTCAGATTGTCGATATCCTTCTTCTCATAATAGAAGTCCTGGAGCTGGCTGATCTGCAACAGCGCTTCCCTGCCCTCTTCCGTCAGGTTTTTCGTGGCATGGTAGGCAGCCAATCCCTCGATCCGCTGACGGATCTCCATAATGTCTACCAGGTCTTCCATGGTAATACCCAAAACCAAAGAACCCTTGCCGGTCTCCTTGATCAGCCGTTCCTGCTCCAGACGGCGCAGGGCCTCCCGGATGGGCGTACGGCTCACGCCCAGCTGCTCCACCAGCTTCAATTCCGTCAGAATTTCTCCCCGGGGATATACGCCGGTGATGATGTCTTCTTCCAGTTTTTCAAAAACCTGGGTTGCCAGGGAAATAGATTTGAATTCCGCCATTGTGTACCTCCTGTCAAACGCTGAAACGGCCGGGGGCCAATTCTTCGATCTTCTCTTCCAGTTCGGGTCTGGACATCATGGTCTGCCGTTCCTGCTCATACTGCTCATCCACCCAGGCCTTCAGGGCGATGACCAAAGGATCGTTTTTGGCGATCTCCTGTTCGCCGCTCAGGTGATAGTTGCAGTTGATCCAGTAGGCAATGCCGGCCAAACCGGAAGTCTTGCTGATCTCCACCGTAGCCTTCCGGTTCAAAAGCTTTTCCGTGTCGAAAATGGTGTAGATCTCCGCGTCCTTCAGCAGACCGTCCGCATGGATGCCTGCCCGGGTGGAGTTGAAGTTCCGACCCACGAAGGGGGTCATCACCGGGATGTCGTAGCCGATCTCATTTTGGAAATACTCGGCGATCTCCGTAATGACGGTGGGATCCATGCCGTCCATAGAACCACGCAAAGATGCGTATTCAAAAACCATGGCCTCCAAAGGAATATTGCCGGTACGCTCGCCAATACCCAGCAAAGAGCAGTTGACTGCACAGGCACCGTACAGCCATGCGGTAGAAGCATTGGCAACTGCTTTATAAAAATCATTGTGACCGTGCCATTCCAGACACTCGCTGGGCACATCGGAGTAGTGTTGCAGGCCATAAATGATACCTGCAACACTGCGGGGCATGGCAGCCTCGGTATAGGGGACGCCGTAGCCCATGGTGTCGCAGGCCCGGATCTTGACAGGGATGCCGGCTTCCTGGGACAGCCGCTGCAGCTCATTGACAAACGGCACCACAAAGCCGTAGAAATCCGCCCGGGTAATATCTTCCAGGTGGCAGCGGGGCACCACGCCGGCCTCGAAAGCATCCTTGATGGTACCCAGATAATGATCCAGCACCTGAGAACGGGTCATTTTCATCTTCTTGAAAATGTGGTAGTCGCTGCAGCTGACCAAAATGCCCGTTTCCTTGATGCCCAGATCACGAACCAGACGGAAATCCTCCTTGCTGGCGCGGATCCAGCTGGTGATCTCCGGGAATTTCAGACCCAGCTCCATGCACTTCTCCACTGCCTGGCGGTCTTTCTTGCTGTAAATGAAAAATTCCGTCTGACGAATGATGCCGTAGGGGCCGCCCAGTTTGGACAACAGCTTATAGATATTGACGATCTGATCCACAGTGTAGGGCTCAACGGACTGCTGACCGTCACGCAGGGAAGTATCGGTGATCCAGATCTCCTCGGGCATATTCATGGGCACCCGGCGATGGTTGAAGGTCACCTTGGGGGTGGTGCCATAATCATAGATCTCCCGGTGCAGATTGGGCTCCGCCACATCCTGTAAGGAATATTTGTAAGATTTCTGCTCCAAGAGGTTGGTTTTTCCGGAAATTTCAATCATAGGAAGTCCTCCTTTATGTTTTCTTGTATAATTGTATACAATTATACATCTGTGTGTGCATTTGTCAACCCTTTACAGACAATTTATTTCCCTTGCACTTCCTGCACCATTGTAGGGGGTGGCGCCTTCGACGCCCCGTATGGGGATCTTCCAAATTTGCAGGACGGGCTGTCGTGGGCGCCAGCCCCTACAATACTTATAAAGCCTAAAACCATTCTCCCCCGAGGAAGAGAAAAAGCACCGCCGCAGCGGTGCTTAAAGTGTTAAAATGCAGGCAGTGTCCATTGACATATGTAGGGGCGACTATTCGTCGCCCGCGGGCGGCAGGTTGCCGCCCCTACTTTTCATCATCGATTCTTTTTGCCAAACAGGCGGCAAATTTTCGCATTATTGCCCCGGATGTCTCCCATGTACAGGGACAGGAGCATACCTGCCAAGGCAAAGCCGATGGCCATCAGGCCCATGGGCAGGGTTGTGATGGTGCAGCTTTCCTCCATGACCACCGTGGGAACGATGGCCAAAAACATTCCGAAAATAACGGAAAACGTTCCGGTATAGGCTTTCCTGATCAGTAAGTTCATCACAAAGGATATCGCCAAAGCGCCCACAATCAGTCCGCCCGCGGCAGGAATGAGGATCTGCAAATTGAAATCTGCCAGAGAACTGACATACAGTTCGTAAAGTCCGAATGCGGACATGATCGCCGCGCTGTCCACACCGGGAACGATGGACGATCCGGCCACCGCCACACCCAGCAGAACGGATTGGAGCAGATTCGGCTCTGTGACTGTGGGAAACAGATGCCGGTTGAAGCCGAACAGGAAGAATCCCAATGCCGCCGCACCCACGATCACCAGATAATACCGTTTCCGGAAGCCGTTTTTCCGCACTTCCCGGTGGAACAACGGAATCGTTCCCAGGATCAGACCCAAAAAGGCGTACCGGGTTTGGAACGGGAAGGTCGTCAGCAAAAAATCCACCACTTTACTAAACAACAGGATGCCCACGGCCAGGCCCAGCACCAGAGGCAGCAGAAATTTGATATTCTTTTTGAAATTTTTGAATAGCGTACCGATTGCATTAACGGTTCGCTCGTAAAGGCCCAGAATCACCAGCAAAACGCTGCCGCTGAGGCCCGGAGCAATGCCGCCAATGCCGGCAACTATGCCCTTTAAGAAGTTTTTCAAGAATGTCATATACTGCCCCCTTTCTTCCATCATATCTTTTCCCATTTTATCATGAATTTTCCTCATTGTCTACCATGTTTCTTGCCGAAAGCTGAAAAGCCTCGCCGGATGGCGAGGCTTTTGATTTATCCTTATTTCAGTTCCCACTGTTTGATCTGGCTGGCTTTTTCGTAAAGCCGCAGGTAGCTGTCATACCGGGTAGGCTCGATCTCCCCTGCCGCCAGCGCAGCAGTCACGGCGCAGCCCGGCTCTTTCCGGTGGGTGCAGTCATGGAACTGGCATTTGCCGATATACGGTGCGAAATCTGCGAAGGCATATTGGAGATTCTCTTTCAGGATGATCTCCATCATGTCCGTATCGAAAGAGGAAAAGCCGGGGGTATCCGCAACATAGGTCCCCTCCCCCAGATCATACAGCTCCACATGGCGCGTCGTATGCCGTCCGCGGCCCAGCTTCTCGGACACTTCCCCGGTAGCCAGGGCCAACTGGGGGCACAGCCGATTCAAGATACTGCTCTTGCCTACGCCGGAATTTCCGGTAAAAGCGGTGAGCTTGCCCTTGATCAGCTCCCACAGCTGCTCCACACCCTCGCCGGTCTCGGCGCTGGTGCAGATCACGGTAAAACCGGCGTTGCGGTAAATCCGTTCCAGATCCATGGCCGGATCCAGATCGCACTTATTGATGCAAAGATACACCGGCACTTCCTGGTCACCGGCAATGGCGGCAACCCGGTCGATGAGAAAGGGCTCCGTTACAGGGTTGACATTGGCGGCAAACACCACCAGCGCATCCACATTGGCCACCGCCGGGCGGACAAAATGGTTTTGCCGGGGCAGGATCTTCTCCACCATGCCCTTGCCATTTTCCACGGATATTTCCACCAGATCCCCGGTCAGGGGGCTGTTACCCTCTTTGCGCAGGATGCCGCGGGCGCGGCAGGTGATCAGCTGCTGGCCTGCACGCACATCGTAAAATCCGCTGATAGACCGGACGATCCGGCCCGTTTTTCGTTCATTCATTCCCAATTACACACCCAAATCGTCATCGGTGAAGTCCACCTGGAAGGTCCAGGCTGTGGACACATCTCTATCCAGCTGAGCGGTAAAGGTTTCCACACCTTCTCCGTAGAGCTTCACTTCCACGGATACTGTGCCGGCGTACACCGTCTGCTCTACCACCAACTCCGAGCCTTTCCAGACAGACAGCACGCAGGTGCGATCCAGGGGATTTTCAAAGATCACCGGGATCACCATGGCCACAGAATTATCGGGATCGGGCGTAGGTGTGGTGGAATCGCCGCCGGTGGAAGGCATTCCCTTGGAGACCTTCAAGGTGATCGGTGTGTTGATATCCACTTCAATGCCTTCGTTGATGGACTGCTCCACCACAGTGCCCACGGGCTCTGCGCTTTCCACCTCTTCAAAAGTCACATTGTTAAACTGGGAACCGATCATGATCTGCTCCGCCACAGTGCGGTTTCTGCCCACAACGCCGGGAACCTTGGCCGTCTGTTTCAGTGGGCCGGTGCTGATCCACAGATAAACAGTTTGGCCCTTTTCCAAAGGCTCGCCGTCCACGGGATCAGTACGGATCACGCAGCCTTTTTCCACTTCGCTGCTGTTTTCCATCTTGGGCAGGAATTGCAGATCGATATCCATTGCGTTCAGGAAATCAATCGCCTGCTGCTGGGGTACACGGGTCAGGTCCACCATCACCTTTTCCTCAGGCTGCGGACCAAGACTGACCACCACACGAACGGTATCGCCCTTCGCCATCTGCTTGTTTGCCTTGGGTGTCTGATCCATGATCACGCCTTTTGCGTATTCGTCGCTGTACTGCTTGTTGCTGATCTCCACCAGCACATCGCCGTAATCCTTATTCTCGTCGTACATTTGACCTATCAGATTGGGCGCATTGGTCAGTTCTTCGGAAGATCCGCCGCCGAAGAGGGCGATGCACAGCAGCACGATAGCGATCAGAGCCACAGCGCCGCAGGCGATCATGGCGATCGTGGCCACCTTGCTCCGTTCTTCCTTCTCCTCCACGATCACTTCCTTGCGACGGGCGGGTTTTTTCGCCGGTGCAGGGGCTGCGCCGCCGGAAACGGGCCGCTGTCTGGGGGGTGTAGCTCTGGCTGCGGTACGCTCTGCCACAGTCTTGGGCAGGGGCATGGTCTCATCCAAATCCCGCTTGGGCGGTTGCAGGCGTGTAGCCGCATCCATATCCGTGTTGGGATTGTTGTAATCAAAGAGGATCGTGGGATTCTTGCGGAATTCGTCCAGATCCGTCAGCAATGCGCCGGCAGAGGGGTATCGCTCCTTGGGATTGCGGGACATGGAGCGAATGATGATCTGCTCCAAACCGCCGGGAACATTGGGATTGAGCATGGAAGGCATGATCGCCTTGCCGTTGATATGCTGAATGGCAACCGCCACGGGTGTTTCTCCGTCGTAAGGCGTCCGGCCGGCGGTCATCTCATACATCACCACACCCAGGGAGTACAGGTCGGACCGATTGTCCACCTGACCGCCCTTGGCCTGTTCGGGGGAAATATAATGCACAGAGCCCAGAGCTTCCTTGGTCAGGGTGTTGCTCTCGGACATGACCCGGGCGATGCCGAAGTCCGTCACCTTGACAGAGCCGTTTTTCAGCACCATCACATTGTGGGGCTTGATGTCCCGGTGAATGATGCCCCGGCTGTGGGCGTGATCCAGCGCTTTGGCGATCTGAATGGCGAAATGCAGGGTCTCTTTCCAGTTAAGCGTGCCCTTTTTCTCCATATACTGCTTCAAGGTGATGCCGTCGATCAGCTCCATGACGATATAATCCGCCTCGTCGGTAGTGGAAACGTCATAAACCGACACAATATTGGGATGGCTGAGCATGGCAACAGCCTGGCTCTCCGCATGGAAGCGGCGGCGGAATTCTTCGTCCTGTGTGTACTCCGCCCGCAGAATCTTAATGGCCACCAAACGGTTCAGCCGATGGCAACGGGCTTTGTATACCACCGCCATACCGCCTGTGCCGATGACTTCCAATATCTCATATCGGTTGTCCAGCAACCGACCGATATATTTATCCATATCCATTTAAGTATCTCCTCTCTACACCGGCTCAGAGCTGAACCAGCACACAGGTCACATTGTCCGGTGCGCCCCGGCTTTTGGCGATATCCAGCAATTGCTGACAGCATTTGTCCTTTTCCTCGCCGTGGACGACCTCAAACAGGATCTCCTGCTCGTCCATGATGTTGGTCAAGCCGTCAGAACACAGCAGCAGGTAATCCCCCCGTTCCATGTCCAGATGGAACAGATCGGATTCCGCAACGGTCTCCGTGCCGATGGCTCGGGTGATGTAATTCTTTCCGGGATAGGTCCTGGCCTCTTCACGGGTCAATTCTCCCCGCTGTACCATCATTTCAACCACAGAATGATCCACCGTGATCCTGGAAATGCCGCCCTCGTTGATACGGTATGCGCGGCTGTCGCCCACATTCACCACAGTGACTTCCTGTTCCGTGATCAGCATCGCCACCAAGGTGGTGCCCATGCCGGAGAATTCTTCAAACTGCTGTCCCTGGTCATAAACAGTGAAGTTGGCCAGCTTGACCGCGGCTTGCAGCATTTGGTCGATCTGCGCCTGCTCCATTCCCTCTTTCCAGGTTCTGCGGATATCGTCCACAAAAACCTCTGCCGCCAGCGCGCTGGCTACATTGCCGGACTTTGCGCCGCCCATGCCGTCGCAAACCAGGCACAAAAGGGAGTTCTTATCCAGTTTTTCAATTTGATAGGTGTCTTGGTTCTGTGTACGGACGCAACCGGCATCCGTAATTGCCCAATACTGCATATCTTTCACTCCTTTCGGGTGATGGGAGCCTTATTTTGTTTCCGGCTCCGTTTGCTCTTTCGTATATTTTCTTCTCAGCTGACCGCAGGAGGCATCGATATCGCCGCCCAAGGTTCTGCGAACCGTTGCGGTGATGCCTGCATCTTCCAGGGTTTTCTGGAATTTTGCCACCGCATTGCGGGAGCTGGGTTTCAGCGGACTTTCTTCCACATGATTCAAGGGGATCAGATTGAAATGGGCCGGCAGACCTTTTAGCCTGCGGATCAGCTCTTTCGCGTGCTCCACTGAATCGTTGACCCCGTTGATCATGGCGTATTCAAAGGAAATGCGCCGGGAGGTCTCCTGATAATACCGACGGCAGGCCGTCAGTAATTCTTCTGTGGGGTATGCCTTGTTCACCGGCATAATGGTGCTGCGCACTTCATCGTTGGGTGCATGCAGCGAGATCGACAGGGTAAGCTGCAATTTTCGCTTTGCCAGTTCGTCGATCTTCGGCACAAGGCCGCAGGTGCTGAGGCTGATGTGCCGCATAGAGATGTTCATGCCGTCGGGGCTGTTCACCAGCTCCAGAAAGCGCATCACATTGTCAAAATTGTCCAGCGGCTCGCCGATGCCCATCAGCACGATATGGGAAATGGGTAAACCGGAATCCAGTTGGGTGAACAGCACCTGATCCAGCATCTCGTAGGGCTCCAGCTTTCGCACGAGACCGCCCAAAGTGGACGCGCAAAAGGCGCAGCCCATGCGGCATCCCACTTCCGAGGAAATACAGACCGTGTTGCCGTAATGGTAGCGCATCAGCACCGTTTCCACACAGTTGCCGTCAGACAGTCTCCACAAATATTTGATGGTGCCGTCTTTTTTGGATTCCTGGCTGCGCACCACCTCGGGGGCGCAGATGGGATATTGCTCCCCAAGCGCTGCCCGGAGATTTTGGGGCAGGTTGGACATCTCGTCGTAGCTTCTGACGCCCTTGTGGAGCCATGTAAAGACCTGCTTTGCCCGGAACGCCGGCTGACCCATCTGTTTTAGGATAGCGCCGATCTCCGGGATGGTCATGGATTTCAAATTCGCGCTCATGCCTTCCTCCGCAGCTTTGCAATGAAGAAGCCATCCGTATCATACTGGCCGGGAACCAATGTCAACATACCGGTGGTGTTTTTGGGGAATACATCCGGCAGATCCAGCGCTTCCAGTTCAAAATCCTTCCGGTGCTTCAAAAATGCTTCCACAACCGCTTCATTCTCCCGACGGAGCAAGGTGCAGGTAGAATACATCAGGACACCGCCCTTTTTCACATACTCCGCCTGCTTATCCAAAATTCGCAATTGGATTTGGGGAAGTCTTGCCATCTCATCCGGATCCTTGTAGCGGATGTCTGGCTTTTTGCGGATGATGCCATAGCCGGAACAGGGTACATCCGTCAGTACCACATCCATCTTTTCAAACCAGCTTGCGTGGTTTTCCGTGGCGTCCTGCTCCCGGACCAGCACGCAGTCCAGACCCAGGCGGTCCGCGCCATGCTGAATGAGGGTGGTTTTGTGACGGTGAATGTCACAGGAACGGATATGACCTTTGTTTTCCATGGCGATGGCCGCCGCAAAGGTCTTGCCGCCGGGGGCGGCGCAGCAGTCCAAAATCCGGACGCTCTCCCCCACCGGGATCCCGGCGCACAGCACTGCCAGCTTACTTGCCGCATCCTGCACATAGAACAGGCCATCTTTGAAAGCTTGCAGTTTTTCCAAACTGCCGGTATTGCTCAAAATCAGGCAGTCCGGCATCCAGGGATGAGGAAATGCCGTAACCTCTTCCTGCTTCAGCTTTTCTACCAGCTCTGCGGTGGTGATGCGCAGGGTGTTGACCTGCACCACCGTCTGGGGTGTGTCGTTGTTTGCCGCCAGCATGGGTTCCAACCGCTCTTTACCCACATACCCTTCCAGCAACTCGATAAGTTTTTGCGGATGGCTGTAACGGTCTTCCAATGTGGTGGGTTGCTCCAATGTGCCCTTGGTGCGGACTGCATTGCGCAGAACCCCATTCACAAGGCCCGGCGCAAACCGCTGGGTGCGGCAATATTTTTTCACCAGATCCACCGACTCGTTGACCGCGGCGGATTCCGGGATCTTGTCCAATTCATAGATCTGATACAGTCCCATGTGCAGAATATCCCGCACCACGGGATGCAGATCCTTGACCTTTCCAGTCAGCAACTGCTGCAAAAAGAAATCCAGCATACCTCTGTGCTGCAGCACGCCGTAGCACAGCCGGGTAGCCAACGCGGCATCCCGTCTGTCCAGCCGGTCACGGGCAATATAATCTTTTAATACGCCGTTGGACCAGGCCGCACGCTTGCGGCAGGCGATCAACGCATCTAATGCTGTCTTTCTTGCTGACATGTTTATCCCTCCAATGGGTGTCCTCTAAAATAATCCGGTGCGGCCATCCGTTTGCCGCCCTCGGCCTGCAAGGAACGGATTTCAATTGCGCCCTCTCCGCAAGCTACTTTCAAACCTGTTTTGGTCAAGCCCAAAATCGTGCCGGGCGTACCGCTTCCCTCTGCCACAGCCGTGGCATGGATCTTAAACTTCGTACCGGCCAGTTCCGCCGTGGCCACCGGCCAGGGGTGCAGACCCCGAACGTGGTTGTGAATTTGCTGTGCCGTCTTCGTCCAGTCGATGGGGCACATGGTTTTATCCAGCATAGGCGCATAGGTGGCTTTGCTGCCGTCCTGGGGAATGCCCTTCGCTTCGCCCTTTTCCACCTTGGAAAGGGTCTTGCTCAAAAGCTCTGCGCCCAATACTGCCAGGCGGTCCAAAAGCTCTCCGGCAGTTTCGTCCGGTCCGATGGGTGTCTTTGCCACATCGATCATATCCCCGGCATCCATCTCCCGGCACAGATACATAGCGGTCACGCCGGTTTCCGTCAAACCGTCCAGCACCGCCCATTGATAGGGTGCAGAACCCCGGTACTGAGGCAGGATGCTTGCATGGATGTTGATAAATCCCTTGGGCGCAATATCCAGCACCCGTTGGGGCAAAATCCGGCCATAGGCCACCACCGCCACCACATCCGGCTGCAATGCCTTCAACTGCTCAACGGTCTCATCCTCCCGGAAGTTTTCCGGCTGAAACACCGGAATCTCGTGGGCCAACGCCACCTCTTTTACCGGGGAATATACCATTTTCATGCCCCGGCCTTTGGGACGGTCCGGTTGGGTATACACACCAACCACCTGGAATCCATCAGCCAGGATCTGCTTCAAACAGGTAGCCGCAATGTCCGGCGTACCCATAAAAACAACGCGCATTTTGCTTCCTCCAAAAGGAATTATTCGTCGGCTTCCAGCTCCTCCTCGGTCAGGAAACGCTCCATGACCTGGGTATACAGGATGCCGTCCAGATGATCCAGCTCATGGCAGAAGCAGCGGCCGATGAGCTCCTCGCCCTCAGCTTCAAACCAGTTGCCGCTGCGGTCCTGGGCCCGCACCTTTGCGTAGTAGGGCCGCTTCACCAGGCCGTACTTCCCGGGCACGCTGAGACAGCCCTCCGGACCCTCCTGCTCGCCATCGGTCTCAACCAGTTCCGGATTCACCAGTTCCAGGATCTCCTCCCCGGTGTCCACGATGACCACCCGTCTGAGAATACCCACCTGCGGAGCCGCCAGACCCACGCCGTTGGCTTCTTCCAGGGTTTCCGCCATATCATCCAACAGTTTATGCAGTTTTGCATCAAACTTTTCAACCGGCTTGCAAACCTTGTGCAGGGCCGGATCCTTGTCATCCAAAATCTTTCGTATACCCATGACTTTCCTTTCTATTCATCCAATCCGTTCACATCCGCAAAGGCGCTGATGCCCCGGTTCTCCTTATCCAGCATAAACTGCCGGAGCAGATGGGCGATCAGCTGACGCAAAGGCTTTGTCATCCCGCACCGCAGGGTCAGTCTGTAACGGAAATTATAATTGATCTTTGGTACCGCGCAGGGCGCAGGGCCCAATGTACGGCAGTTTTCACCGGAATATGCCGGCTGTTTCAGACAAGAGAGCAAGCTGTCCCGGAATTTTGCCGCGCCCCGGAGCACTCTTGCTTCCTCCTGCCCCAAAAATGTAATGGTTGCCAGATCGCCAAAGGGCGGACATTCCTGAATACGGCGCATTTCCTGCTCCAATTCAAAAAAGCCGTCGTAATCCTGTTTGGCCGCCAGCTCGATCACCTTATGGTTGGGCACCACCGTCTGGATCAGCGCCTCGCCCGGGGCATCGCCCCGTCCGGCACGACCCACCACCTGGGTCAGCATGTTAAAGGTATTTTCCGCCGCCCGGTAAGAACCGGAATACAGCTCCCGGTCCGCATCCAGTACGCCCACCAGGGTCACATCCGGGAAATTCAGTCCTTTTGCAACCATCTGCGTGCCGATCAGCACCGGAACGCCGTCGTCCCGAAAATGATCCAGCATTTTTTCGTGGGTATTCACGGCGTTGACCGTATCCGCATCCATACGGGCAATCTCCATATCCGGAAACAGCGCCTGCAATTCCTGCTGTGCCTTTTGTGTGCCGGTGCCTACCCGTTTCAGAGGGCCGGAGCAACCGGGACAACGATCCGGAGCAGGCGTGGAATGACCGCAATAATGGCACATCAGCCGTTCATTCGCGCTGTGATAGGTTAGCCTGGAACTGCAACGAGGGCACTCGGGTGCTTCGCCGCACTCCACGCATACCACCGCGCGGCTGTTGCCCCGGCGGTTCAGAAACAGAATGCTCTGCTTCCCTGCCCTGCGGGTCTTGTCGATGGCTTCCCTCAGGTCATAGCTGAAAACGGAGTCGTTTCCGTTTTTCAGTTCTTCCCGCATATCCACGATGCGCACCTTGGGAAGTGCCCGTCCGCCGAAGCGGCTCTTTAATGTATATAGTTGATAATCGCCGTTTTTGGCACGGAACATACTCTCCACGGACGGTGTGGCAGAACCAAGCACCACCAGGGCATTTTCATATGCGCCACGCCAGATAGCCACCTCTTTGGCGGAATATCTGGGGGCATTTTCGGACTTGTAGGAGTGTTCCTGCTCCTCGTCCATGATGATAACGCCGAATTGTGAACTGGGTGCAAACACCGCGCTGCGAGTTCCCACCACCACTTTTGCTTCTCCGGCGGCGATGCGTTTCCATTGGTCGTTCCGCTCACCGGCAGAAAGACTGCTATGCTGAACTGCCACCTGATTCCCGAAATGCGCCGCCACCAAGCTGAGCAGTTGAGGGGTCAAACCGATCTCCGGAACCAAAAGCAAGGCACTTTTCCCTTCATCCAGGCAACGGCTGATCAGTTTCAGATAAATGGCCGTCTTGCCGGAACCGGTAACACCGTGAAGCAGGGCAATTCCCGGCTTCCCCTGGTGCATTTGCTCATTCAGGCCGTCAAACACTTGCTGCTGCTCATTGCTGAGCACCAACGGGCCGTCCAGAACCGCAGGGCGAATTTCCTTGCATCGCAAAACCGGCTTCTCCGTGAGCACCAGATAGCCCAGCTCCACCAGACGGTTGACCGTGGCGGTGTTGGCGCCGGTGTAGTAGCAAAGCTCCTTGACGGACACGCTTCCCAAGCCGCACATCAGTTCCAGCACGCTTTTCTGCATGGCCGCAGACTTGGGGCGGTGGGACGCAAATTCCATGGCTTCTTCCGCAGAAGATGCCAATGTGGCGATTTTCTCCGTCTTATCCCGGGTCTGACGCAAAAGGCTTGTCTTGCCGGCGATCCATTTTTTTCTCAGCAGATACTGCAAAACGCCCCGGAATTCCTCATCCTCGGAAACCAGCGTTCTGAGCAGCGATTCATCCGCTTGTCCGCCCAGGTCTTCCATACAGACCAGAAATTCCTGAGCATGCTCCCGGTGGGGCGGATTGTCCTTCCAGGACAGATCCTCCGTCAGCCGGTAGGTGTTCTTTTCCTTGAACCACAAGCCAGCCGGGAGCATGACCCGGACGGCCTCGTAAAAGGTACAGAAGTACCGTTCCCGAAGAAAGGCCGCTAAGCGGAGCATGGTGCCTGAAAGCAAAGACACCTCATCCAGAACCTGCTCAACGCACTTTAGCCCCTGGCTGCTTCCTTCTTCCACGGCAAGCACCACGCCTTCGCATCGGCGGTTGCCCCGTCCAAAGGGCACCATCACCCGCTGACCGGGCTGTAATTCCATTCCCACGGGAATGGCATAGGAATAGGGCTTATCGATGGCAAAAGTCGCCGCAGAAACAGCAATTTTCCCGATCATGGCCCTTTCCTCCTTTTGTTATCCTGCGTATTCTTCCTTCAATGTGGCGGTGAGCTTGCCCTCAGCCACTTCACGAATGGCCAGGGTCACAGGCTTTTCAGTCAGTTCCTCGCCAAATTCCTCAGCCTCTTCCGCGATCTGGCGTGCCCGCTGGGCAACCACATTCACCAGAAGGTAACGGCTTTTTACATCTTTCAGCAAATCTGCTACGGGGGGGTACAACATATTCTTTTCCTCCAATTACTTCATATCCGCCTCAGCGATGATATGTAAAATTTGATCGGCGCAGGCCTGAGCCTCGTCGTTGACAACTATGTGATGATATTTGGGCTTTTGCTCCAATTCCCATTTGGCCCGTTCCAGCCGCATGGCGATCTGATCCTCCGAGGTGTCGCCCCGGCCACGCAGCCGGCGCTCCAATTCTTCCCACGAGGGAGCTTCAATAAAGATCAGCGTGGCATCCGGCCGCTTTTTCTGCACATTGAATGCCCCAACGGGCTCAATATCCAAGATCACATGGCCGTTTTGCAGCTTGTCCTCCACCTGCTGGGCAGGGGTGCCGTAATAGTTATTATTATGGGCATCGTACTCCAAAAACGCATCCTCTGCGATCATTTTCTCAAACTGCTCGTGGGTGACGAAGTAGTAATGCACACCATCCTGTTCACCGGGACGGGCAGCACGGGTGGTGGCGGAAACGGAAAATTGCAGATCCTTCCGACCCTCCATGACCTTTTTCAGCACGGTGCTTTTGCCCACACCGGACGCACCGGAAATAATAAACAGTTTTCCCTTTGCCATCATGATTTCTCCCCTTGCTCGTCACATTTTTCTGTCCAGCGTTTTGAAAGGGTCTCCGGTTCTACCGCAGACAGTATTACATGATCCGTGTCCATGAGCAGGACGGTTTTTGTTTTGTGTCCGTAGGATGCGTCGATCAGCATACCCCGGTCTCTTGCCTCCTGGACGAGCCGCTTGATGGGCGCGGAATCCGGTGTGACGATGGCGAGCAATCGGGATGCGGCGATCATGCTTCCAAAACCAATGTTCATCAGCTTCATAGTAACCTCTTACTCAATGTTCTGGGTCTGTTCCCGGATCTTTTCCAGCTCCGCCTTAATGTCCACCACGATACGGGCAAGGCGCACATCCGTACACTTGGAGCCGATGGTGTTGGCTTCCCGGTTCATCTCTTGCAGCAGGAAGTCCAATTTCCGTCCCACCGCGCCGCCGGAGGTGAGCATCTCGTTCATCTGTGCCAGATGGCTGCGCAGACGCACCGTTTCCTCATCCACCGCCACTTTGTCAGCAAAGATAGCCGCTTCGGTCAGGATCCGGCTTTCGTCGATATTGGTGGCAGCAAGCACTTCTTTCAGCTTATTTTCCAGACGGGTCCGGTAATCGATCACCGTTTGGGCATTGCCGGCTTCCACCTGGGCTACCAGCTCCAAAATGGTCTCGCCACGGCTGCGCAGGTCAGCATCCAACGCCTGTCCTTCCGTGCAGCGCATTGCATCATATCCCGCCAGGGCCTGAGCGACCACATCCATCAGATCCTTTTGCAGCTGTTCCTCGTCCACCTGGGGCTTCTCCACCGAGAAGACCTCCGGCAGTCGGGACACTGTGGACACGCTGATGTCGTCATGCACCTCATACTCTGCAACCATCTGGCGCATAGCGGTGAGGTAGCCTTCCAAAACGGTCTTGTTTAATGTGATGGTGGTATCATCGGCATTTTCCGATTTCATGGTGACGAAAACATCCACCTTACCTCTGGAAACCGATGCCTTCACCGCCTGCTTTACGGCATCCTCCGCAAAGGAGAGTGCCCGGGGCAGCTTCACCGTGCAATCCAGATAGCGATTGTTCACGGAACGCAATTCCACTGTAAATTCTCTGCCACCCACAGTGGCAACCGCCCGGCCGTAACCGGTCATACTCTTGATCAAACCTCTGTCCTCCTGTACTTATGCCGGGGTCACTGTTGCATTCACAACATAGCTGCCCACCACAAAACTCTGATTATACCGGGTAAAAATCACAGTTGCCACAAACTTACCGTCGCCGTCCACAGTTGCATCGGAAAAATCAACCTGGGCGGTAATATCCGCTTCCTTGATATACTGCAACTGGTAATCCGGCCCTCTCATGATCACTTCCAGGAACTTTGTTTTCAGTTCCACTTTCAGACCCTGGGGAACATTGAGCTGTTCGATATTGGTGATTCGGATGCTTCTGGTGGCCAATTTGGGGATCCTGACGACCACCTGAACCACATTGATCTCCGAATGATTGACCAATTCATAGGGTGTCAGCAGATCTCCGATATTCAGGTCACTGATCACGATTTCCAGACCGTTTTCCGTCTGCGTGCCCGCAGTCAGACCAAGGTCGATCTTGGTATCAAAGAACAGCTTATTGTCGCGCAAAATGCCTGCGCCCTGGGCAACCGTCAGCTGGGTCTCACTGCCGGAAATCCCAATCGGTCCGCTGATCTCCTCACCGGTTTCCTGGTCATAGTAAGTCACGGTATATTGATCACCGGTCAATCCGGCACCTTCCAGAACCTCTACGGCAATTTCAACCTCTTGGATTTTTTGAATTTTCAGAGTACATTCAATGGTCTCAGGCGTTGCCTTGACCCACTTGTTCTCCACAACATTGCCGTCCACATCCCGGAGAATCACATCAAACTGCTGTTTGACCGTACCCTGCTGGCCGGTCAGGTCGATATTGATCTCTGCATTGGCGATGCGATCGATCACATCCGCAGGTCCGGCAACGGTGATCTTCTCATGACTCAGTTCAATTTCATCTTCCAGCGCCACATAGCCTGCATCCGTCTCGCTGATGACCGGGATCACATCCACGGCAACGGACTTGCGCTCCACCACCTTCAAGGTGATCTGCTGGGGTGTCTGACTGATGATCTTAAAGGCATTACTGGGAACATCACCGGGATAGACGATGCTGTATGTCAGGGTCTGCTCGCCGGCGCTGTAGATCCGGGAAAGGTCTGCCCGGAGAGTGATATTGGAAGAATTCAGGTTGATCATGTCCGCACGGTTACCGGACAGTCGCAGTGTCACCTTCGGGGTATCCTCAGACACCAGCATCAGACCGCGCTCGTTGAGGATCTCCTCATTTTCCAGAACCACGGGGATGTTGTAGAAGGTATCCTCCCACTCGGGGTTGACCACGGTGACCACATACATCCAAAGGCCGAAGGAGATCAGTACCGCAAGGAGGCCATAAACGATTTTTCTTTTCATTTGCGCTCCTCCTTGCCGGTTTTGCGGAATTTCTGTTTCAGGCGCTGCACGGGGTTGTCCTGATCGGTATTTTCCTCCGGGCACAGCTCATTGGTCAGCAGGCGTTCCAGGGTCTGGGAGGCCAGATGCCGTTTCAGCATGCCGCCCACCGCCACAGAAATGGTACCCGTCTCCTCCGAGACGATCACCACCACCGCATCCGATGCTTCGCTCATGCCCACACCGGCACGGTGCCGTGTACCCAGATCCGCATTCAGCCGGTTGCTGGAAGACAGGGGCAGCACACAGCCTGCGGCTGTGATGCGACCGTCGCGGATGATCACCGCGCCGTCATGCAGAGATGCCTTGGGGAAGAAAATGTTCCGCAACAGCTGGTCAGATACCTGACCGTCGATTTTGGTGCCGGTCTTGATGTATTCGTCCAACCGGTTATCCCGGGCAAATACGATCAGCGCGCCAACTCTTTCACGGCTCAGCACTTCACAGGCCGCCACGGTCTGGGCGACGATGGGTGCCATTTCCGGGCCGGTCTTTTCCACGCCGAAAAACTTGTGAAATTTCATGTTGCCCAGATGGTCCAACATCCGGCGAAGCTCCGGCTGGAACAAAACAACCAATGCGATCAATCCGATCTGTAAGAACTGCTCCAGAATAAAGCTGAGCGTGTACAGATTCATCAGATCCGTCAACCATGCAACCAGCAAAATCGCCACGATCGCCTTTGCGATCTGCTTTGTGCCCGTATCCCGAACCAACGGAAACAGCCGGTACACCAGGTATGCCACAATGGCGATATCCAGATAGTCCGACCATTGCATTTTGGTCAGTTGTTGGAACAATGTTTCGATTGTATTCATCATCCCGCATCTCCTCTTTTCTGCCCTTGTAATCCACTTTTTCTAAAAAACTTTATACCAAGCCTATTATCCGTTCTATTATAGCGGATTTGGCCTGTGATAGCAATACTGTTTCGCAAAAATTTTTTAATTCTCAGTCATTTATTCTTCCAAATGCTTCTGTAAGCGCCAATATTTGACGAAAATCTGCGTCATGGCCAAAACTGATACGCACCGTTCCCGTTTCCAGCGTCCCGGCGCTTTCGTGGGCAAGGGGCGCGCAATGCAGTCCCGCCCGGACAGCAATCCCAAACGACCCTAATTGTTCCGCCAACTCCTCGCAGTCCCCCTTCGGCACGAAAGAGACCGTTCCGCTTTGATGCTCCCCGGAAAATACCTGATAGTCCCATTTCCTCAAAAGGCGGATGCACTTTTGTGCCATCTGCTGCTCCCGTTGTAATATGGCATCCGTACCCTGTCGACGAATATAGCGGATGCCTGCGGCAAGACCGCTGATGCCGGGCACATTCAGTGTACCCGCTTCCGCCCGGTCCGGGAGGTATTCCGGCATTTCCTGTTGCAAAGACTCACTTCCCGTTCCCCCGGCCAAGAATACATCCGGCAGGCGGCCGCACAGCAAGATCCCCGTCCCCTGAGGGCCCAGAAGGCCCTTGTGTCCCGGCATGGCAATGAAATCCGCCCCCAGTTCTTTCAATGAAACTGGGAACATCCCGGCGGACTGGGCCGCATCGATAATAAACGGCACATGGTGCTGCCGGCAGAGCTCTGCCATTTTCTCCACCGGGAGAATATAGCCGAACACATTGGACACATGGGTAAACACCGCCGCATCCACGCCCTTGCGCAATTCCCGTTCAAAGGCTTCCAGTGTATCGTCCGGGTCAAACAGTTTTCTCCCGGCCACCCGGACATCCGCCCCCAGCAGATGCAGAGGCCGGGTCACCGCATTATGCTCGAATCCGGAAATGAGCACCCTTGCACCGGGCTTTACCAGAGTACGGATGCCCATGTTCAGCCCCTGGGTACAGCTTCCGGTGAACACCACCTGCTCCGGCAGACAGTCAAAAAGGGCGGCCGCTTCTTCCCGGCATTGGTACACCACCCGTCCGGCCTCCATGGCAGCACCGTAACCGCCCCGGCCGGGATTGGCGCAGGTGCGCATCGCCCGGCACACCGCCTGCAACACCTGGGGCGGTTTGTGAAAAGAAGTCGCGCCGTTGTCCAGATAGATCATGGCATTCTCTCCTGGGTACTGCCGTCTTCTTTTACCGCATATACCTTTTCATACAGCAGCTTTTCCCGGCGCAGGAGCTCCAAAGCCGCGGAAACGTCTACGCCGGGAAGCCGCAGGCAATATCCGCATCCACGCTCCGTCAAATGCTTGGGCGTGCGCTGCATCCGGCAGGCAATGCGATTATTTCGAAGCACCCGCTCCCCCCGTTGCGCAAAGGTCACCGAACGAAAGGTAATCAGCCATTCATTTTTCATATTCCATCCCTCCCTGCACAGCCTATGCGGCGAATTTTGTCGCGGTTACAGGAATTCTACTGCCGGTAGGGTTAAAAAAAGCAAAAGTAGATTGTACTTTTTTCCATTTCTGTGGTAAAATAATAGTATCGATCCACGAAAGGAGGGTTTCCATGCCGTTATCCGCAAAAACCGTACGCAATCAAATCAGCAAACTACAGCCCTTTGTCAATGGCTGTTCTTTGGAGACCATCCGCAAGGGACAGAACCTGATCGGCGAACTGATGACTTTCCATCATCGCAACAATGTGTTGATCCACGACCATCCCTTTGAAAACTTTGAAGCCGCCTGGGTGCTTCCCAAGGACGAACGCCGTCAGGGCGTTATCCTGTATCTTCACGGCGGCGGCTATACCTGCGGTGATCTGGAATATGCCCGGGGATTTGCTTCTACCCTGGCGGTGGAGTGCGGCGTTCGGGTACTTTGCATCGGCTACCGCCTTGCACCGGAGCATCCCTATCCCGCCGCGCTGGAAGATTCGCTGGCGGCCTATGAATATCTCCTGTCCAAGGGATATTCCCCCAAGCATATCACCCTGTGCGGCGAAAGTGCCGGCGGCGGTCTTTGCTACGCCCTGTGCTTGAAGCTGAAAGAGCTGGGCATGGCCCAGCCGGCATCCATTGTGGCCATTTCCCCCTGGGTGGATCTGACCGCCTCCGGGGACTCCTATGAGACCAACCGGGAGTCCGACCCATCCATGAACGCCGCCCTTTTGGACTCTTTTACAAAGAATTACACTACCAATCCCCAAGATCCCTTCGTCTCTCCCCTGCTGGGAGAATTGGAGGGTTTACCCCCCTCTCTGATCTTCGCAGGTGGGGATGAGATTCTGCTCAGCGATTCACAGAACCTGCACAAAAAGCTCCTTGCCGCCGGGTGTAAAAGCCATCTGGTGGTCACACCGGAGCGTTGGCACGGGTATCTTCTGTACGGTTTGGAGGAAGACCGGACAGATTTTGTCACTCTGAACCGTTTTCTCAGCCGCACCCTGGCAGAGGAACGAAAGCTGCGGTGGATGCCTCTGGACAATGCGGCAAAGATCTACCCCGCCGCCCGGAACGAGAATTGGAGCAATGTTTTCCGTCTCTCCGCCACCTTGAAAGAGACTGTGGATACGGAAGTATTGCAATCGGCCCTGGATGTAACGGTGCGCCGTTTTCCCTCCATCGCCGCCCGGCTTCGCCGTGGCGCATTCTGGTACTATCTGCAACAGGTGAAGACCCCGCCCCAGATCCGGGAGGAGCTGAGCTATCCCCTGCCCCGGATGTCCAAAAAAGAAATCAGCAAATGCGCCCTGCGGGTCGTGGTATTCCGCCGTCGGATCGCCATTGAGGTCTTCCATTCCCTGACGGACGGCTCCGGTGCCATGATCTTCCTGAAAACCCTTTTGGCGGAGTATCTCCAGCAAAAGCACGGAATTCATATTCCTGCACAGCAGGGTGTTTTGGGTCGGCTGGAAGAGCCCTCTCAGGCAGAATTGGAGGACAGCTTCCAGAAATATGCCGGACGGGTGCAGGCCAGCCGGAAAGAAAACGATTCCTGGCGGCTGCGGGGCACTCCGGAGCCGGACGGTTTTCTCCATTTGACCTGCATTCGCGTTCCCGTGGCGCAGGCCTTGGAAAAAGCCCATGAATACGGTGTCAGTCTGACGGTGTTTTTGGGTGCGGTCATGATGCAGGCCATTCAGCAGATGCAGTTGTCCCGTCAGCCGGATGCGCGGTGGCGCAAGCCCATACGGGTGCTGCTGCCTGTGAATCTGCGCTCCGTCTTCCCCAGCCGGTCACTGCGGAATTTCGCCCTTTATGTCACGCCGGAGATCGATCCCCGGCTGGGAGAATTCACATTTGGAGAGATCTGCAAAGCCATCCATCACCGCATGGGCTTGGAGATCACGCCTAAATATATGAGTACCAAAATTGCCACCAATGTGGCCAGCGAACGGATACTGGCTGTGAAGCTCATGCCGCTGTTCATCAAAAATATTGTGATGAAAGCGGTATTCAATGCCGTGGGCGAGCGCAAGTCCTGTCTGAGCCTTTCCAATCTGGGCAAGGTCACACTCCCTGAGGAAATGATGCCCTATGTGGAGCGCATGGACTTCATCCTTGGCGTTCAGGCCACCGCGCCACACAACTGCGGTGTGCTGTCCTTTGGGGATACCCTGTATATCAACTTCATCCGCAATGTACGAGAAAGTGAATTGGAAGCCCGTTTCTGCCAGGTCCTGCGGGATCTGGGTCTGCCGGTACAGGTGGAAAGCAACGGCGACCAACTGTAAAGGAGTTACTATGTACTGTGTGAATTGTGGTGTCAAGCTTTCCGACACCGAAAAACGCTGTCCCTTATGCCAGACGGTCGTCTGTCATCCGGACTTCCCTCCCCGCACTGCGGAGCCCCTCTACCCGGAAGGTCTGGGCCCCGGCCCTCAGCTGAATTCCCTGATGATGCAGTTCATCATCACCACAGCCTATCTGCTGGCCATCAGCGTCAGTCTGGTGTGTGATCTGCAAATCGGCGGCGGCATCACCTGGGCCGGTTATGTTATCGGCGGCTTGCTTCTGAGCTATGTGGTGATCATACTGCCCCTATGGTTTCCCAAGCCCAATCCGGTGATATTCGTGCCCTGTGATTTCGCCGCGGCAGGACTGTATCTGCTCTATATCAACCTGGCCACCGGCGGCAGATGGTTTCTCAGCTTTGCATTCCCGGTCACCGGCTTTATCGGGCTTCTGATCACAACAGTCATCGTATTGCGCCGCTATATCAGCCGGGGACGGCTGTATGTCTTCGGCGGTGCCATCCTGGCGCTGGCCGCTTTCATGCCGGTGCTGGAATTGTTGCTTTCCATCACCTTCCCCTCGGTGGGATTCATCGGTTGGTACCTGTACCCTCTGATTGCGCTGGGCCTTTTGGGCGGACTGCTGCTGTTCTTGGCGATCTGCCGTCCTGCCCGGCACAGCATGGCCCGGAAATTCTTTATTTGAAAAGGTAACGCATATGAATCGTTTGGCTTTGATCGTATTGAGAAATATTTGGCGGCTGCCGGGCGCATACCTGAAGCTGTGCCGATATGCCAAGTATCCGGAACGCTATCCGGAAGCGGAAAGATGGGCCCATGTGCAAAAAATCATGAGCTGGGTGGTGCAGACGGGCAATGTCGATCTGCAAGTCTGCGGAAAAGAGAACATCCCCCAAGACGGCAGCTTCATGCTCTACGCCAACCACCAGGGCATGTTTGATGTGGTGGCCCTTGCCGCCACCTGTGACCGGCCCTTGGGTGCGGTGTACAAAAAGGAGCTGAAAAATGTTCCTGTATTGAAGCAGATTTTGGAGAGTACCCTTTCCTTCGACATGGATCGGGAAGATGTGCGCCAGTCTCTGACCGTCATCCAAAATGTGATCAAGGAAGTGCAGTCCGGGCGGAACTATCTGATTTTCCCCGAGGGAACACGAAGCAAAAACGGCAACGTGATGGGAGAATTCCACGGTGGCAGTTTCCGTGCGGCGGCCAAGGCAAAATGCCCCATCATTCCCGTGGCATTTATCGACAGCTTCAAGGTGCTGGATCAAAAAGGCTCTGCCCCGGTAACGGTGAAAATGTACTACTTGGAGCCCATCCGCTACGAGGAGTACGCCTCTTTGAAAACTGTGGAACTGGCGGATTTGGTCAAGGGACGAATCGCCCGGGCCATAGAGAAAGGACTCTCCTGAATTTCAGAATAAACGCCCCAAAAAAACGGTATGATACATACAAAACCGTTTTTCGGGGGCGATAGGATGAACAAAAGAGAAAAAATCATGCTCATCGGCTCGGGTATCACCGCCGCCGTGATGGCACTTGCGGAGTCTGCACGGTACCGGACGGCAGATTATCTGGTGCGGCTGGCGTTGGATCGGGACAAGCCGCCCCATCCGCCCGGTGCGGAGCGACGGCTGTCCGGCAGCACCATCGACCGCGCGCTTTTGCAAAAGGTGGCCGATGCCGGAAAAGATCTGGCCGCACGGCCCCACGAAATCATCCAAATTCAAAGCCGGGACGGCACTCCCCTTTTGGGGCATTGGATGAGCGTTTCTGCTCCAAAGCGAGTTGTCATCGCCATGCACGGATGGCGTTCCGCATGGGATCACGATTTCGGAATGGTGTCGGATTTCTTTCGGAAGAACGGCTGCAGCGTCCTCTACGCAGAGCAACGTGGACAGGGCAAAAGCGGCGGTGAGCATATGGGGTTTGGCTTGACCGAACGCTACGACTGCCTGGACTGGGCAAACTGGGTGAATCAGAAATTTGGCGGAACGATACCCATATATCTGTGCGGCATTTCCATGGGTGCATCCACCGTGCTGATGGCCGGCGGACTGGAGCTGCCCCAAAATGTACGGGGGATCCTGGCCGATTGCGGCTTCACATCCACCACAGATATTTGGAAGCATGTAGCCAAGCAGGCGCGGCTGGCCTACCCGGTATACGGCGGCACAGCCGGAAAATTGGCGGAAAAGCGGCTGAGCATGGCTGTGGATGCGGATTCCTGCCCCCAGTCCCTGGCCCGATGCCAGGTACCGGTTCTGTTCGTCCACGGAACGGAGGACCATTTTGTCCCTGTGGAAATGACCTATGAGAATTACAAAGCCTGCGCGTCACCAAAACGGCTCTTCGTCGTCCCCGGGGCAGAGCACGGCATGAGTTACCTCACCGATCCCCAAGGGTACGAGAACGCAGTGCAAGCTTTCTGGGCGGATTTTGATGGTGGAATGCTCTGCTAGACCCTGTTTAAAACAGAAAAAGCACCCCATGTGGGGTGCTTTTTTATTGGTGCACCAGAGCATTCTATAATCGAACCGTTTACCTCTTTGAGGCTTACAGTTTTAGTTGCTTCCTTATAATTAAACGCTATGACTAATTTGTCATCGTAAAGATATACAGCGTTTACAAATATGTCAATCAGTCTTTGTTTGTGTTCCTTCTTTCCAAGTTCATGGCCTGAATTTGCTTCAACCATAGTATTAAGCCCTCTTTTGTAATGGTGGGCTTCTTCATCTCTTCCTTGATGAGCTTCAAATTTATCTCATCTCTTGTCTTCTCCAGTTCGAGCATTCTCTGTTTCGTTGTTGAAGTAATAATTCCTTCTTCTATTGCCTTGAGTAGATTGTTTAATGCTGTTTCCGTTTCGCTGAGCCTTTGCTTTAATAACTGAATGACAGGGTTCTCTTTTTGAAAGTTTCGAATACGATACCGGCGATATCCTCAAGCACATTATCGTTCATCATCATTTCACGGGTGTACTTGATAACGATGTCCTCGATCCAGTCCTTTTTAACTGTCTTTTTATCGCAGGTGTGCTTGTATTTGGCACCGTTGCATTTGTAGTAGCGATGCACTGCTCCGCTTCGGCCTGTGCCGCTCTCGCCGGCCATATAAGCACCGCATTTGCCGCAGAACAGCTTGGTAGTCAGTAAGTAGTCATCCTCGGCTTTATGCCTTGCTGTGGCTCTCTTGTTCTTTTCACGCTCAATTTGCACCTTATCAAATAATGCTTGTGGTACGATCCTCGGTATGCCATCCTTTTGGATAATATCCCGGAACCTATATTCACCAATATACCGTCGATTCTTTAACATGTCCGTGACGATGTTGATGGTGATTTTCGAACCGAGAGAAGTGGTCAGCCCTTTAGTGTTGAGCATATCCACGATCTCTTTGATTGTCTTGCCGTTGGCGTATGCTTCAAAAGCTTGTACCACGTAAGGTGCTTTAACGGGATCCACCTCGAAGAATTGATCTTTGTTGATGGTATATCCTATGGGGACTGTACCGCCGTTGAACTTGCATTTCAGCGCATTCTCGGTCATACCACGTCCGACCTTTTCGGCAAGCTCTGCGGAGTAGTATTCTGCCATACCTTCAAGCACTGATTCGAGCAGGATACCTTCCGAACCCTCGGATATATTTTCAGTTGCCGAGATCACTCTGACCTTATTCTTTTTGAGCACATTTTTGTAATGGGCTGAATCAAATCGGTTTCGTGCGAATCGGTCTAACTTCCAGACAATGATCACATTGAACTTCTGCTTGGAGCTGTCTTTGATCATCTGTTGGAATGCCGGTCGATTATCTGTCTTTGCTGATAATGCTCTGTCAATATAGGTATCGAAAATTGAAATTCCTTGCTTTTCGGCAAAAGCGTAGCACTCTCGAAGCTGACCCTCGATGCTTTCCTCTCGTTGGCTGTCTGAGGAGTATCTTGCGTAGA